>JAABSX010000020.1 GCA_011390205.1 Microscillaceae bacterium
TGGCTGTGGCGGGCATTCCCACCGAAACCAATAACCATGCAGTAGAGTTGGTATTGGCAGGGCTAGAAATGCAAAAATATATGGAAGAACGCACCCAACAACTCGAGGAAGGGGAAGATATTTGGCGAGTGCGTCTGGGCATTCATACGGGCGACCTCGTAGCGGGGATTGTTGGCAAAGTAAAATTTGCTTATGATGTCTGGGGTGATTCGGTCAATCTTGCCGCACGTATGGAAAGCACAGGCGAAGTAGGTAGGGTACATATCTCAGAAATAACCTACGAGCTGGTAAAAGATTTTTTTGAATGTGAGAAAAAGGCAGAACTTGTGTATGCAAAAAATATTGGCGAGGTGCAAACCTACTTTGTGCTTCGCATCAAGCCCGAATACTCAGAAGATGAAGCAGGCTTTGTCCCCAATGAGCGTTTTGCGCAATTAAAACAAGAAAAGTTTGGAAGCTAAGGCAGCTTCAACGAGACAACCCTTTCCTACACAAGCAGTGCCTTGCTTATGTCAGACGCTGATAAAAATTATTTTGCCCAACTTAAGGTTGGTTTTTTCTTAACTTCACTAACTTTGATACCCATTGGATATACCACCAATGGGTTTTTATTTTTTAATTTTAAATCTAAAAAAGTGAATCAAAAATTAATCTTAGTAAGCATCATGGCTGCCATGTGCGTCTTGGGTACAACTTGTAGCAATACAGAAAATACCCAACAACAACAGCAAGAAGAAGAAGTGAACAACAATGAAGCCGTATATGACTTACCCGAATTGGAAGGTAAATATACTTTGCCATCGGATGGTTGTGATTTGGTGCTTACCATCAAAAAAGAGAAAAATGGCCTTGAGTATGCTTTCGTAGGAATGGGTGGAATTATAGACATGTCAGGAAAGATACTATTTAGCAAAGAAGAGGACTCATACAGGCTTACTTTTGATGGACCTATTGAAAACAATCCTCCAAAGTCAGTAGAAGCAATATTTAAAGATAAAAGTATCACGATACAGAATTACGGCAATGCTGAGCAAAATTTTACAATCTTTTCGGATTGTGAAGAAAAATATCTTGAATTTAAGAAGAAATAGAACTAAACAGGAAAGACATGCTATTTTTGACTTCACATAAAATTAAAAAAGGGCTTGAAGCATTACACTTCAAGCCCTTTTTTTTAGTCTTCTAGCACAATCGCAGGGATTTTCATTTGATAAATGAGTTCATTCAGGCGAGGCAGGTCTTTTTCCATCACCTCTTTTAGTTTGCTGAGTTCGGCATCTATTTTAGAAGTGATGTCTTTTTGAACGGCATACATCTGAGAAGTGGGTTTGTTGTAGCCGTAGCCAGCCATCGTACCTAGGGCACTCAATCGGTTATTAAGCCTTACAGGGTAATTGAGTGGATCTTGTCCGCTTCTGTTTTTGACTTGGTAGAGCGTTTTTTCTATGTCTGAGATAGCAGTATTGATTTTATTGCTGAGGTCTGAAATCTCTTTGTATTCAGGTTTGTCACTGATTCGGGCGGTGTAAGCCTTGATAAGTGAGCGGGCTTCACGAATTTTTTTGATGCTTTCGTGTGTCTCGGTCAGTTTGTCTCGAATTTCCATCAGCAAATTAAACTGCGCCTGTAAGTCGCTTTGGCTTGCGGAGAGCCTTGGGTCTTTCAGGATTTCAAACGTCTGGGTTTGTGTTTCTTCGCCTACAGTAAGTTTTGCCTGATAAGTACCTGGTACGGCTTCTGGGCCTTGTGTACCTCCAAACCAAAGAATCAAGCCTTCAAAAGTAGCTGCTTCAGGGTAGCGCATATTCCACACAAAAAGATTTGCCCCTTTTTTAGGACTCAGATTGCCTACTTTGCCTTCTTTTTTCTCTTCGTCGGTGAGCTTGCTGCTGTATTTTTTGATGCGTTTTCCTTGTGGGTCTAAGATTTCTAGGCTTACCACACGGCTTGTATCGGGCTTTTGGGCAAGATAATAGTGGATTCCTACGCCTGAGATTGGATTTTTACCTGCAAATTTGCTATCTCTGCTTTGCCCACCCATATTGTTGTAGGTAGCTTCGGGCTTGAAGAGTTTAGAATTGCTCGTCTTAATGGCAGGGTTAAGCTGATGCAGCATACTGATATTGTCCATAATCCAGTAGCTTCTGCCCTGCGTGGCAGCGATGAGGTCATTTTCTTTGATGGCAAGGTCTGTGATAGGCACTTGGGGCAGGTTAAGCTGCAGTGATTGCCAGTTTGCACCATCATCAAAAGAGACATATACGCCCAGTTCTGTGCCAGCATAGAGTAGCCCTTGTTTGGTGGGGTCAGCTCGTAGTACCCTAGTGAAATGCTCATTTGGGATTCCGTTGGTGATTTTTGTCCAAGTCTTGCCGTAGTCAGTGGTTTTGTAGAGATACGGAGCGAAGTCATCCGATTTGTAGCGTGTGCCAGCCACATAGCAGCCTCCTTTGATGAATGGATGTGGGTCTATACTGTTAATCATCATCCATTCGGGCATTCCTTTGGGGCTTACATTTGTCCAAGTTTTGCCTCCGTCTCTTGTTACGTGGATAAGCCCATCATCAGAGCCTGTCCAGATGACTCCTGCCTCATTTTGGGCTTCTGCTACGGCGAAGATTGTTCCGTAATATTCTACGCTTGTATTGTCTTTGGTGAGGGGGCCTCCAGAGGCTTCCATGCGTGTGGTGTCATTGCGTGTGAGGTCGGGGCTGATGGCCTCCCAAGATTGCCCTTCATTGGTGGTTTTGAAGAGTACATTGGCGGCACAATACAAGATGTTAGGGTCATGGGGAGAGAATAAAATAGGGAAATTCCATTGAAAACGGTATTTCAAATCTTTGGCAGCCCAGCCCATGTGGTTGTCAGGATAGACATCTACGGCACGGATTTCATTGGTTTGGTGGTTAAATCGCGTCAAAAATCCCCCATAAGAGCCACCATAGACGATGTCTGGGTTTGTGGGGTGTGGGGCGATGTGTCCACTTTCGCCGCCTGCGGTTTCTTGCCAATCCCTTTCGGTGATGCTTCTGTCGTTGGAGCGGCTGGCTATTCGGAGGGCAGAGTTGTCTTGCTGCCCACTGTAGATTCTGTACGGGAAGTGATTATCAGTAGAGATTCGGTAAAGCTGCGAAGTGGGTTGGTTTTCGTAAGTACTCCAGCTTTCGCCTCCATTGAGAGATACTTGAGCCCCGCCGTCATCTGCAATAATCATGTGCTGAGGGTTGGTAGGCGATATCCACAAATCGTGGTGGTCGCTGTGTGGAGTAGAGATAGATTCATAGGTTTTGCCTCCATCTTTGGAGCGGTGAAACTGCACATTGAGTACATAGACGAGGTCTTCGTTTTGGGTATCTGCGTAGATTCGGGTATAGTACCAAGCCCTTTGGCGGAGGTTGCGGTCTTCGCTTACTTTTCGGAAGGTTTTTCCTCCATTGTCAGAGCGAAACACACCTCCTTCGTTGGCTTCTATGATGGCCCATACCCGCTCATTATTGACAGGAGAAACCGTGATGCCGATGATGCCCAGTGTGCCTTTGGGCAATCCTTCACTTTCTTTGCTGAGGTTGGTCCAAGTGTCGCCGCCGTCGGTGCTTTTCCAGAGGGCTGAGCCTTCGCCTCCGCTTTCTAGGGAGTAAGGGGTGCGGCGTACTCGCCAAGTGCTTGCGAATAAAATGCGTGGATTGAGTGGGTCAATGATGAGCTCAAATGCACCTGCATTTTCATTGGAAAATAAGATTTTTTCCCAAGTTTTGCCTCCATCTTTAGAGCGAAACACGCCTCTTTCTTGGTTGGGGCCAAAGAGATGCCCAAGGGCTGCAGCATAGACCAAATCAGGGTTTTTGGGGTCAATCCTGATGCGGGTGATGTGTCTGGAGTCTTTCAGGCCGATGTGTTCCCAAGTTTTGCCTGCATTGACTGATTTCCACATGCCTAGCCCGTGTGATACATTTCCTCTGACGGTTTTTTCGCCACCGCCCACGTAGATGACGTTGGGGTCAGACGCACTGACGGCTACAGCCCCGATAGAGCCACCAAAATAGCCATCGGAGATATTTTGCCAGCTTGCTCCTGCATCTGTGGTTTTCCAGACACCCCCGCCTGTAGCGCCGAAGTAGTACAAATTGGGCTGCCCTGGCACACCTGTTACGGCGGCAGCACGTCCTCCTCTGAATGGGCCTATGTTGCGCCACTCTAAGGAGTTAAAGTAGCTTGTGTCATAAGCAATGGCTGTGCTGCTGGTTTTGTTTTTTTGGGTAAATCCTGACTGGCTTATCCCCAAAAATAGGAAGAACAAACCTATTTTTAAGCATATGTCATTTCTGTATATTTTTCTCATTGTATTGTTTTTTGGTGTGAAAGTATGAATTTTTTAATTTTATTGCCAAAATATAAAAACTGTGGCAGATTTAAACACATTATTTTTGAAAAAGGACTAAAAAAGAGAGGTCTTCGGCAGGCTTCTTTTGCTTGGGCATTATTTACTGAATTTGTAGCCAAAATTAAGATTCAAAACGTGTTTAAACTGTATTTTTTTCTCAAAATTCCCGTCTGTCTGCTCTATCAAGATGTCATCATCATAGATGAGCTGTGTGCCGAAACTGGCATTGATAAATTTATTGACCTTAAAAACGAGAAGAGTTTCCCAGTTTACGTCTGTGTTTCCGAGTGTTTCATAGTTGGTGAATAGATTCAACCCAGTCTTGAAAGTTACGTTTTCTGCCACATTGAGTTCTAGTTTTGCGTTGATGTTGTTTCCAAATTCAAATCTTACCTTTTCGCCAGGCTTCACACCGAATGCCCCTGCATTGGAGAGTGAATCCTCAAATACAAAGGTGGTTTTGCCTGTGAGAGGGGAGAAGGTGATTGAAAATACTTTGTTGCTATACTGTATGCCTAGGTTGGCATTGAGGTAGCCAGGGGCAAAAAACTTTGAAATGAGCATATCTTCTACCTCTTGCCCGTCGGCATTGATGGTGTAGGTGTAGCCTGGTGCGAACTGTGTGCGGAGGTCAAGCGAACTGGCGAGACTCCATTTTTTAGAGAATTTTAGTCCGTATTGAGTGCCTAGCAAGATTTGGTCATCTGTTTTCTTGAAAATACTTTCTTTTCCGCCTACCCTTGCTACACCAAGGGCTGCGTTTAAGAAGGTTTCCCAAGTGCTTTTATCTGTTTCTCGTGTCATTTTTCCATCCAAAAGACTTCCAATAGAGATGGAGTTGTTGCCTCCGCCAGCCCAGTTGCTCAGGCCTACATTAGAGAAACTCATGGTAGCAGCTCCTGCGTATTTCCAAGGAGATACAATGCTATCAGTTTGGGTGACTGCTTCGGCAGGCTCTTCTTGCTGTGCCCACGAGAGGGCAGGGACCATTAAAAGGAATAATAAAAGGGTGTAAAATTTTTGCATTTGCAATGATTATTTTGGTGTTAGACAATGGGCAATGGTCTTATTCAAAAAAAAGACCTTGCAAGCTATAAAAGTTAGAGAAAAGGAACAAGATTAAAGGTAAATAAGTAGGGGTGATTTTTTTGGAGAAATGCCTAAAGCAGGGGGGAGTAAATCCTTTGAGATAGGAAAATGGCGATAAGATGCTCGAGTTTGGAAAGATGTACGGTTTTTTTTCAAAACAGCCTTCAGACTGTTCTACTCTTCTTCAAGTTCTGACAGACAATGCTTAAGTTTTTGGAGATAGCTTCCATAGAGTTTGTGCAGATACCAACGCATAAAAGGAAACATCAAGAGAGTCAGGAGAATTGCCGTGATACAGGCAGCCACCCATATTTCAATGGGTAATTCTGAGAGAGGGCGTTCAGATTCTTCTTGGAGTGTATAGCCATAAAAGAAGCCCGACAATGTACTGATAGGAGTCAGGAGGATTGTCCCTATAAAATACAAACGCAGGTATTTTTCTAAGGTAGAGACAAGCGTTTCGAGTCCGTCTTTGAGGTTATTGCCTTGTAGATTGATGTGCTGTAGCTGGTAATATTTGGCAATGTAATAGACGGCAGACAAGAAGAATAGTCCAAGAATGGCAATGACCAATGAATTTTTTAAGGAGTCATCTTCGTAAAGTATAAGTCCTATGAAGACAATCGTGGCGACAAGAAGAGAGCCGATTTCAAAAAACAAGCTTCTTTTTATTTTACTAAAGGCATTTTGGGTTTTTCCCTTGAGCAAAGCACTGATGTCCTTTTTATCAATATGGGCGTTTTTGTTTGGGGCAGCGTTGATGTCGTTCCAGATAGATTTTAGGTTTTCTAGTTCCATATTATTGCTTGGTAAGTATCTTTTTGAGTTTATTTCTGATTCTGTTCATTTTTACACGCACATAGTTTTGTGTGATTCCTACGGTATCGGCTATTTCTTCATAGTCTTTGTCTTCTAAGTAAAGCATCATAATGGCACGCTCTACTTTGCTGAGGTGCTGTATGGCATTTTTGAGTATTTTGAGTTTTTCTTCGTATTCGTAGTCATAAGGTATATCGGCAAGTTGAAGGTTACTGTTTTCTAGGCTTGCTTTGATAGGTTTTCGTTTTTCTTTTCGGAAGTGTGAAATCGCCGTATTTAGCGCCACTCTATACATCCAAGTGCTGATTTTAGAATCACCTCTAAAGCGTGGGTAAGCTTTCCAGAGTTGAATCAAGATTTCTTGAAACAAGTCTTGCCTGTCTTCCGCCTCATCTACATACATTGCACAGACCTTGTGCATGATGCCCTGATGCTCTTTTACGATTTCTAAAAATGGCTCTTCCAAGTGTATTTTTTAGGTTCTTGTGATAATAGTAGCTTTTATGACCCAATGATTACAACACTGTCAGGTTTTTTTGCAAAAAATAATCAGATGTGCTACGCTCAATGCTGTCAGCTTAAGGTTTTTGTTGGTAGTCAGACGTTCCACTTTTTCAAAAAGTGGAGCGTCTATTCTCAGAAAAAGGCGTTTGTGCGCTTGCGTAATATTTATTCTTCTGTCAAATTAGGGCATTGTGCGCTACACTGCTCTGCTATTTTTTAACTACCTGACAGTGAGGGCTTTGGCTGCTGCCCTCCCTTTGGGAGTGTACTGACAATGGGCATATTTACTTGTCGCTGCTTTCTTTCTTTTTTTCTAGCTCATAAAACATCCTGTTTTTGATGGCATCTGCCACGAAGGCAAGCCCTGCATTGGTGATGATGAGTGCCAATGTGCCTAGGCTGAACCATTGCCAAAAACTTGCTCCTGTGTGTTTTAAATGGGCAATCTCTATCGCAAAGCAAAGCCCAAAAGCAAACAAACTAAACCCAATGGGGGCATACAAAAACCATTTCTTAAAATAAGGATTCTTAAAATCAAACATAGGCTATTTCTTTTCTTTGAATGACAAAGATAAGCCTCAGAAGTGGTATTTTTCAAAAAAGTGTGTCTCGTCAGGCTTTCTTCCTAGGTTTTTTGGTTTTTTCTTTGGTGAAAAGGTCTGCCGTATAGCGTTCATAAAGCTCAAACAAAAAGACCATTCTGTTTGCCTCACTCGTGAAAGGCTGCGGCCTATACGCCAAATCCACTGCCTTGTCAAGGGCATTGTGGGCTTTCACTAAGTCTGCGGGCATTGTCAGAGGGTCGTAAAGGTCAGCCAAAGAACTGTCAGGAAACTGCAAGCGTACATCTAGCACCTTCTGCGCTGCGGCTTCTATAGCTTTTACTTGCTTCTCGGTAGGGTTTTCGGGCCAAGGGTAGTTGTTGTAAACGATACCAGAAGAGTATGAAATGTCACTTTTCATTCTTCCTGAGATTTGTCTAAGCCAAGAGTTGTGCATTACAGAGCTTAAAATACCAAAGGAAAATAATGATGCGTTTGGAATCATGTAGATTTTATTACTTGCAATAGTTATTTTGGATACATAGCCTACTGGAATATAAATTCTGTTTTCAGATGAGACTTCTGGTAATGCTAAATAATCAAAATTTGTTTGCCTTATTTCGCTAAATAGCATTGGAATTGTTGCGTCTTTTCTGGTGGTTGGTCTATTACTTGCTAATCTATTTCTTTTTACTTTTTCTATCCTTTCCATTATTAATGGTAAGTTTTTAACTTCGGAAGGGTTAGAGTCAGCCAGCCACAAGCACCATCGCTCAACATTATTTAGGAACTCGTACCCTCCTATAAATCTTCTAAAAAACTTTTTTGAGTTCGGCTCTCCATATAAAAATACGTCTTTTTCTTCTTTTGTGAATAAGTAATAGCCTCCATCGTTTGGCATACTTCCCTTTATCATTTCAGGAACTTTACAAATTGGTATTCTTCTTTTTAATACAAAATTGTCCCTGCCTTCAATCAAATAAGGATTGATATTTTTCACTTTTATTTCCTGAGCTTCACCTCTGATGTCTTCATACTCAAAGATACTTTTATTTGGAATATCAAAGTTTGCGAAGCCTACTACAATCACATGAACGGCTGCATTTCCTCTTGCCTCGTTTCGCCAGCTAAAAGTTCGGTGGGCAAAATGAATTTTGATTTTAAATTGCTTGAATAACAAATTCCATAAAATTCCAACTTGCTCACCCTGCACAATAGAATTGGTAGAAACAAAAGCGACTTTGATTTTGGTGTGTTGAATGTATTGCGCTGCTTTCAAATACCAAGCTGTAACATAATCTAACACACCAGCTCCTTTTACCCCAAAGAACACCTTTTCCATGTCTGCTTTTTGCTCAGTGTTTTGGTTTGACTTACCAAGAAAAGGCGGATTTCCGATGATATAAGAAAGCTCATTTTTGGGTATCACATTTTCCCAGTCAGTCTGTAGTGCATTGCTGTGCACAATTTTGGCGGCTTTTTTGAGGGGCAGGCGCACAAAATATTGCCCAAAGGCAGCACTCACGAGCATATTCATTTGATGGTCTATGAGCCACATGGCTACTTCGGCGATGCGTGCTGGGAACTCTTCGTATTCTATGCCGCCGAACTGGTCCACGTTGATGCCAAGGATTTGGCCCACGTCTAGCACACCTTGCCCTGATTTATTGAGTGCCTTCAGCACTTCAAACTCAAGCAAACGCAATTCACGGTAAGTAATCACGAGGAAGTTGCCGCAGCCACAGGCAGGGTCCAGAAATTTGAGGCTGCTGAGTTTTTTATGAAATTCGGGCAGCTTGTTTCTGTTGCCCTTGATGCTTTCAAACTCAGCCCAAAGTTCATCTAAGAAAAGCGGTTTGATGAGTTTCAAGATGTTGGTTTCACTGGTGTAGTGTGCGCCTAGGTTTCGGCGTTCTTTGGGGTTCATCACGCTTTGAAACATAGAGCCAAAGATGGCAGGGGAGATTTTGCTCCAGTCTAGGTAGGCACATTCTAGGAGTGCTTGGCGCATTTTGCTATCAAAACTGGCAGTAGGCAAGATTTCTTCAAACAGTTTTCCGTTTACATACGGAAACTCGGCAAGCTGCTCATCAAGGTTTTTGAAGCGCTTGTCTTTGGGCGTGTTCAGCACCTGAAAAAGCTCTTGTAGTTTGGGCGCGAGGTCGCTTCCGTCTGTGCTAGTACGTTGCTCTATGTATTCTTGAAACTGTTGTTTGTTAAAAATAGTGGTATCTTCGGCAAAGAGTAGAAACAAGATGCGCACCAAATACACTTCTAGCGGGTGCCCTGTATAGCCTATTTCTTTGAGTCTGTCGTGGAGTTTGCCCATAAGTTCGGCAGCTTTGATGTTGGCGGGGTCTTGCTCTTTGTAAACCTTTTTTTGGTAGCCGAGCAAGTGGCCAAAGTGCTGCACATTGTTTACAAGCTCATTAATTGCAAACGATATGTAAGTTTCCTGTTCGGGGTTTTCAAGGTCATAAAGTCTAAAATTCTCAAAGTCAGAAATGAGCACATATTTTGGCAGTTCGTGTTCTTTTAGTCCGTGGGTATATTCGGTGGCTTGTGCGTAGGCTTTGTCAAGGTTTTTGCCTCGGCTTTTCATTTCTATCAGAATCGTTCCTTTCCAGAGTAGGTCTATGTAGCCGTCTTTGTCGTCTAGTTTTTTTACTCTGTGTTCAAAAGTAGAGACTCGCCTGCTCGTGATGCCAAAGACTTTAAAAAACTCTATTAAGAAGGGTTTTGCGTCAGCCTCTTCCTTTGAAGTATTTGCCCATTCTTTGGAGAATTTCAAGGCTCGGTCTTTTATTTCGTTCCAGCTTAATGCCATTCTTTTTTGGGTTTGTTGTGGGTTGTATATTTTTTTACGCTTGTGCTTTGGTGAGGGTTGTACGCTGGCATAGGTATTTTGTATATTGGGTGGCATTTTGACACAAAAAAATCCACTAAAAAGATTTAGTGGATTTTGTGAGGGCATGGCTGCCTGTGTAGTAGTCCGTACGGGAATCGAACCCGTGTTACCAGGATGAAAACCTGGCGTCCTAACCCCTAGACGAACGGACCTTGATGCAATGAATTATTCTTCAGAATTTTTTGACACAGGCGCAATTTGAGCTTGTGTAGTAGTCCGTACGGGAATCGAACCCGTGTTACCAGGATGAAAACCTGGCGTCCTAACCCCTAGACGAACGGACCTTGATGCAATGAATTATTCTTCAGAATTTTTTGACACAGGCACACTTTTGAGCTTGTGTAGTAGTCCGTACGGGAATCGAACCCGTGTTACCAGGATGAAAACCTGGCGTCCTAACCCCTAGACGAACGGACCGTTTGTTTGTCTCAGAAACGGATTGCAAAAATAAGTTTTTCTTTCAAAAAGACAAAGGATTTATAATTTTTTTTTAATTTTTTTAATCTGTAAACTTAGTAATGAAGGCATCTTTGAATCCAAGCCCTGCAATTCTCTTTTGGAGTGCTTTTGCACGCTGCATATCGTACTCTCTTCCTATGAGGTATTTGTATTTGTAGGGAGTGGCTTCTGGGTGTTCGTATTCAGTAACGGTTTCGTCTAGTTTAGAGAAAGAGGCTTTTTCTAGGTCTATGGGTTCTTTGGATGCCATGATTTGCACTCGGTAGTAGTTTTCTCGGTCTTCGGCAGGGATGCTTGATTGTATGAAAGTACGGAAAGCCCTGAATACTGCCGAGGCGACGATGGCTTGCCCTTGTGCGCTGTTGAGGTAAGCTTCTTCTTCTGGGTTGCTGAGGTAGCCGACTTCTACCAGTACGCTTGGCATGTTTGTGTATTGTGTTACATAGAGGTTATGCCCTCGCTGTGCAGCATCTATGATTCCTCTGCTTTTTCGGGCGGCTTTTTCTTTAAATTCTGTCTGAATGAGTGCAGCTAGGCGTTTGCTGGCAGCCTGCTGGTGGTGGTAGATATGTGTTTCTGTTCCACTGATAGAAGACCTGCTGCTTGAGTTGGCGTGAATACTGATAAAGAAGTCAGCTTGGTTTTTATTGGCAAAGGTTGTCCTTTCTTTGAGAGAGACATATTCATCTTTGCTGCGTGTGTATAAGACTTTGATGTTGGGGAGGTTTTCTTGGATATATGCCCCTATTTTGAGCGAGATGGCAAGGTTAATGTCTTTTTCGTGCATCATTTTGGCAGCACCTCGTGGTTTTCCTGGGTCTGTTCCGCCATGCCCTGGGTCTATTACAAGTGTGTAAGTACTGCTGCTATTTTGGGCTTGAGATGCTGTTGAGGTGCTTGTGATAAGAAATAATAAAAGCATCCAATGTATATTTTTGGCGTAGGAGTACAGCGGTCTTTTCATATCAAATCAATTTTTTTTTGGTAAATCATATTGCTTAACGCAAAAAATATCAGCAAAGGTTTATTTTCCCTTGCCGAATATTTTGTATTTGCTGTATTGTAGTGCCTGTCTATTCTAAGGGCAGCGCTTCTATGTTGTTGAACTGAATCCTGTCAAATTCATCCATTTCTACGGCGATGACAGCGTCTTTTTGGATATTTCCTGCCAAGATTTCTTTGGAGAGGGCATTTAGGATACGCTTTTGAAGCACTCTTTTGAGCGGTCTTGCACCGAACTGAGGGTCATAGCCTATGTCGGCGAGGGTGCTTCTTACACGTTCATCGGCCTCCAATGCGATTCCGTTTGTTTTCAGCATTTCTTGTATTTGGGTCAGTTGGATGTCCACAATTTTACGCATATCACTTTTGGCAAGTGGTCTGAACATCACAATTTCATCTATTCTATTGATAAATTCGGGTCTGACTATGCGTTTTAAGACATCAACGACTTGTTCTTTGGTATCTTCTATGGCATCAAAGAGGGCTTCGGGTCTGACATCTTTTAGGTTATTTTGGATGATTTCTGAGCCCACATTAGAGGTCATGATGATGATGGTATTTCTAAAATTGGCTGTTCTGCCCTTGTTGTCTGTCAATCTGCCCTCGTCTAGCACCTGCAGCAAGATATTAAAGGCATCGGGGTGCGCTTTTTCTATTTCGTCTAAAAGGATGACAGCGTAGGGTCTTCTACGGACGGCCTCCGTAAGCTGCCCGCCTTCGTCATAGCCTACATAGCCAGGAGGCGCGCCTATGAGTCTGCTTACGGCATGTGCCTCTTGGTATTCTGACATATCTATTCTGACCATGGCATTCTCATCATTGAATAAGAAATCAGCAAGCGTTTTGGCAAGTTCGGTTTTGCCTACGCCTGTGCTTCCCAAAAATAAAAACGAGCCAATGGGTTTTTTGGGGTCTTGTAGGCCTGCACGGCTTCTACGAACGGCATCGGAGACGGCTTGGATTGCCTGTGCTTGCCCTGCGATGCGTTTGGAAAGCTCTTGTTCTAAGTCGAGCAGTTTTTCTTTTTCGCTTTGTAGAAGCCTTGTTACAGGGATTCCCGTCCATTTTGCTACTACTTCTGCCACGTCTTCACTGGTAACTTCTTCTTTGAGCATGGCCTTCCCCATATTTTCTTGAAGCTGTTTTTGCAGGCCATCGAGCAGTTTTTCGGCTTCGGTGATTTTGCCGTATCTCAGCTCTGCCACTCTTCCGTAGTCTCCCTGTCTTTCTGCTTGTTCTGCTTCTGTTTTAAACCTATCAATGGCTTCTTTATTGCTCTGAATGCCTTGTATGAGGTCTTTTTCAGCTTTCCATTTTGCTCTAAGTGCATCTCTTTCTTCGCTGAGGTCTGAGATTTCTTTAGAAAGGAGGCTTTCTTTTTCTATATTTTGTTCTCTTCTGATGGCTTCTCTTTCTATTTCTAGCTGCATAATCTTACGCTCTAGCTCATCAAGTTCTTCGGGCATAGAGTCTATTTCTATGCGTAGCTTGGCAGCAGATTCATCTATGAGGTCAATGGCTTTGTCAGGCAAAAACCTTTCGGGGATGTATCTATTTGACAGCTCTACTGCGGCGATGGTGGCATCATCGGTGATGCGTACACCGTGGTGCAGTTCGTAGCGTTCTTTGAGTCCTCTAAGGATAGAGATGGCATCGGCTACATTGGGTTCATTGACCATAATGGATTGAAACCTACGCTCCAAGGCCTTGTCTTTTTCTATGTATTTTTGGTATTCTTTGAGGGTAGTAGCTCCTATGGCGTGGAGTTCACCTCTTGCGAGGGCCGGTTTGAGGAGGTTAGCAGCATCCATGGCACTGTCATTGCCAGCTCCTGCCCCTATGAGTGTGTGTATTTCGTCTATGAATAAAATGATTTCTCCTTCGGCATCCACCACTTCTTTGATGACTGCTTTGAGGCGTTCTTCGAACTCTCCTTTGTATTTTGCACCAGCCACGAGCAGCCCCATATCAAGTGATACAAGTATTTTTGATTTAAGATTTTCGGGCACATCACCCTCCACGATTCTCTGTGCCAGCCCCTCTACGATGGCAGTTTTGCCTACTCCAGGCTCTCCCAGCAAGATGGGGTTATTCTTGGTGCGGCGGCTCAGAATCTGCAGCAGCCTTCTGATTTCATCATCACGCCCTATGACAGGGTCAAGTTTTCCACGTTTGGCGAGGTCATTGAGGTTTTTGGAGTATCTTTCTAAGGATTTATATTTTGCTTCGGCATTTTGGTCAGTAACACGGCTTCCGCCTCTTAGCTCTTCTATGGCAGCTTTGAGGTGTTTTTCGTTGAAGCCTAGGTCTTTCATGAATCTAGCAATTTTGTCTTTTCCGTTCAAAAGCCCAAGCAAGATATGCTCTATGGCTATAAACTCATCTTTGTATTCTTTGGCATATTTTTCGGCTTGCTGGAAGGCTTGGTAGAGGTCATTGCTGACATAGCTTTGCCCACTTACTTTGGGGTAGGATTGCAGGACTTCTTCTATTTTTTGCTCTAAGACAGGTCGGTTGATATTGAGTTTTTTGATGATGAAAGAGGCGAGATTTTCATCACCTTGCAAGATTGCTTGTAATACGTGTGCCGTTTCGATTGCTTGGTGTGTCAGGCTGTCAGCTATCTGCGAGGCAAGCTGAATGGCCTCTTGAGCCTTGATGGTATAGTTGTTAAAGTTCATATATTTAGGTTTGAGTTTTCATCTTGATAATATAATTATTTAATTTATATCAAAGCTTAAACCAATCATTAAAAAACTATAATTATGAAGAAATGGCAGTTTTTTCTTCGCTACTTCTGTAAACAATCAGTCATTTTGGCATTTTAGCTGGGGCTGGTGTTTTTATCAGATATTTCGAGGCAAGACCAGTGTGTATTTTCAAAAAACGCTCGGATGACCTCTATGTTATTTTTCAGTATTTTGATGATGTAATCAGGCGAGGTATCTTGGCATCGGAGCCATATTATTTTGATGGGATGCTCTGATAAGATATTTCTCTCTTTAAAATAGGCATCAAATGTTACGACTGTATAGCCGTGTGTGCGGGCATATTGCCATATCATCGCATCGTCTGTTTGTGCCATGCCGAGCCTTCCTATTTGGGCAATCTCTTCGAAGAGATTGTCTAGTTTTTTAATGGCAAGGTAGGATATATTTTGGTCAAGCAATATTTTCATATTTCTAAATAAGTATTTCTTTGTTCTTCATCTTGTGCAAACTGAGAACAAGCCGCAATGTCTCTTTTGTTAAGTTCAGGAAAATGTCTGATGATTTGGTCAGGAGTCATGCCCGTTCTTAACCAGTTGATGACATCCTCTACGGCGATACGCATCCCCCTGATACAAGGTTTTCTTTGTCTTTTGCCTGCCTCTATGGTGATGATCTTATTTAGTTTGATATTTTTCATAAAAAAAAGTAAACAGAAAGTATGCAAATAATTTAAAATAACACAAATAGCCGTCAAAAATATAAAAAATATAGAGCTTCATCAGTATTTTTTGCAGCAAATCTCTGTGAAGGTCTGGCCCTTTTGTGTCTTATTTTTGATTTTGGACTGATTTTTAGCTAGTTTTGCCCCAACTAAACACATCATATGTCCTCATTTATTCGCTCACTGCTCAAGCCCTTGATAGGCAAAAAAAGATTTCAGACGTTGTTTGAAAAAATTCATTACTTGGGGTTACTAGGGATGAACTATAACAATGCCGAATTTGAAACCAATGGAGAACTTCATCTCATCCAATATTTACGAAAGCAAAGCAGCACAAAAACGGACATGCTTTTATTTGATGTGGGTGCAAATGTAGGAAACTATGCCGCTAACTTACTAGAGAGTTTCGGAAATAAAGCAACAATCTATTGTTTTGAGCCTTCACACCTGACCTTTCAGGCACTGCACAGACGATTTGAGCAGAACCCCCAAATCCGATGCTTTCATACGGGCATGGGCGAAGAAAATGCCCAGCTTATGCTTTATTCTAACAAAGACTTGTCAGGTTTTGCCTCTGTCTATCAGAGAGACCTAGCACAGCACCAAGAGGTGATGAACCAAAGCGAAGAGGTAAGTATTCAGACATTGGATAATTTTTGTAACACACAGAAAATCAGCCACATAGATTTCTTAAAACTGGATGTAGAAGGGCACGAACTCGCTGTACTCAAAGGTGCTAAACAGCTATTGAAAGACAAAAAAATAGCCTCTTTACAGTTTGAGTTTGGGGGCTCTAGTATAGATTCTCGTGCTTATTTTAGAGATTTCTGGAATATTCTGAATGAAAACTACCACCTCTACAGGGTCGTCAGAGATGGCCTGCAGCCCATTCAGCACTACAGCGAAAAACTGGAAGTATTTGCGTACACTAATTTTTTTGCAGCATTAAAATAGCCCACTTTTTTCTTTTATAGATAATTTGCCTTTGAATTTCTCAAATCTATCTCTGCCTCTAGGGCTGCTCCTGTTTCCAAATAATCTGCCATTTTTGGGGCAAGGTAAGGGCTTAAACTGAGTCCTTTTGTGCCAAAACCATTGAACAGTGCGAGTGCTTCGTGCTTTGGGTGCAAACCTATGAGGGGGCGGCGATGTGCCGTAGAGCCTCTGATGCCTGCTTTTTGTTCTAAAATCTGATAGGGCAATTTCAGGATTTTATCTAGCTTCTCGGTGAGTTGTTTTCGGGCTTCTTCGGTGCTGAGGTAGTGCAGTTCACGGGCATTGTAAGTGCCAGAGATAAGAAACTCCTGATTGCCAAGCGGGATAATAAAAAGATTTTTTTTGAGTGCGTGTGGAAGTTCTTTGTCTTTGATTTTGACTTTGAGCCATTCCCCTTTGTCGGGGCGGAAGGGCAGGTAATTAAAATAAGGATTTCGCAAAACTCTAGCGCCTTCACAAAAGATAATTTTTTGGGCTTCTATGTCTTTCCAAAGGATTTTATCTGTGTGGATGCTCAGGTCTGCATAGTCAAATTGTGTTTTGTGGTAAAGCCCATTTTTTTCTAAAAAATTACGGTATTGTGCCAGAAGTTGGGCTGTATTGATGTAGAGTGCCTGCTGGGTCTCCCAGCCTCCAAAGGGCAAATCAATGAATGCTTTGTAAGGTTGCGTATGAGTGTTTGGATTTACAAAATCCTCAAAACCTTTTTTATCGAGTTCACTAAACCAGTCATTTTGCTGTTTGATGCTCTCAAAAGTACGAAAAACCTCCATTTTTTTCCAAAAATCACCTCCTATATTTTCCTGTAAATCTTTGTAAAAAGTATGCAAATAAGGGAACATCTCCTCGGCCTTCCAAGTCTTGACAAGCCGCCTGCCTGTGATGGGGTTACACATCCCTGATGCCGCCTTAGAAGCATTGTAGGGAGAGGCATTGTCTATGACTAAAATGCGTTTGCCACGCTGCTGTAGCACATAAGAAAGCACTGAGCCTGCGATGCCCTGCCCGATGATGAGGTAGTCTAGTTTGTTTTTCATTTGAATAGCATACATTTTAGACCTCAAAGATACATCAAAAAAAAACACCAAGCCCAGCCACTACCGATACGGAATGTAATTTAAGTTATCGAAATGTGAAAGTAGTGCGAATGCATGGCTTCACTTTTTTTTAGGGTTAAATTTGTACATTCATTAAATTTTATACTGTATATTAATTTTATTACATCAAATATGAGACAGTTAACTGTAAAACTTCTTAGCCTCAGCCTTCTTTTATTTTTAGTGAGTGGTGCAAAAGCCCAGATTCGCACACCAGCTTCTAGCGTAGGAGCTAAAACGAGTGTAACCGTAGGTCTTACCGACATCAGCATCGAGTATGCTCGCCCCTCTGCCAAAGGACGTACTATTTTTGCAGCTGATGGGCTTGTTCCATTTGGTAAAGTATGGCGTACTGGAGCAAACGCAGCTACCAAAATCACATTCAGTGATGATGTGAAAGTAGATGGAAAAGAGCTCAAAAAAGGTGCTTACTCTGTGCTTTCTATCCCCAACGCTGATAAATGGGCAATTCATTTTTATCCTTACCAGAGTGCAAGCTGGCCTTCTTATGTAAAAGAAACGCCTGTGCTTGTGGTGGAAGCTGGAGTAACAGCCCTAGGAAGTGCTGTAGAGACATTCACCATTGATGTCAATAACATAGAAATGGACAATGCACACCTTGTGTTTTCTTGGGAAAAAACTGCAGTACACTTGCCTATCTCAGTAGAGGTAGATAAGAAAGTAATGGACAACATAGAAAAGGTAATGGCTGGCCCTAGTGCTGATGATTATTTTGCAGCAGCAACATATATGCACGAGAGTAGCAAAGACCTCAACAAAGCTCTAGAGTATGTCAATAAAGCCACAGAAGGAGACAGCCCTAAGTATTGGCAAGTGCGCCGTAAAGCCCTTATTTTGGCTGATTTAGGCAAAAAAGAAGAGGCAATCAAGGCTGCACAGCAGTCTCTTGACCTTGCCAAGACTGCCAACAATGATGACTATGTACGTATGAATGAAGCCTCTATCAAAGAATGGTCTTCTAAAAAGAAAAAATAATCAACAAGTAGTTTAAATTCAATAAAAGGGACGGGTTCTTAGACCTTTCCCTTTTTTTATGCCTTTTTTAAAAAGGTTTTTGTCCGATAATTTTAAAAAATCTTTTTAAAACCATAAAAATCACCTAAATTCAGCCCCAACTTAATGAATGAATAAAAATATGACAGCATACAAAACCTTGACATACACCCTAGAAGAAGGGGTATGCACCATCACCCTCAACCGCCCCGAAGTATATAATGCAGTAAACAATGCCCTTGCCGATGAACTTCTGCTGGCGCTGCACACTGCTGAAAATGAGGAGGAAGTACGGGTAATCGTGCTGACAGGTACGGGCAAGGCATTTTGCACAGGGCATGACCTGAAAGCCCCTGAAAATGCACCAGGAAACCCCGCTTCCAAGGCCATTTACAGAAATTATTTTCCCATAATCCCCAAGATGCGCCTGATGCCCAAGCCCATCATTTGTCGCCTCAATGGAGTAGCAGCAGGGGCAGGCTGTTCGTTGGCACTTGCCTGTGATATGATTATAGCACAAGAAAACGCTGAACTAATCCAGATATTTGTCAATATTGGGCTAGTTCCTGATGCAGGTTCTACGTATTTTTTGACACAACTCGTGGGCCGCAGCAAAGCATTTGAGATGATGAGCAAAGGCACAAGAATCAAGGCAAGTGAAGCCAAGGAGCTGGGCATCGTTCATGAAGCTGTGCCATTAGAAGCGCTAGATGCTGCCGTCAAAGCACAGACTGACTACTACGCCAAAGCACCGACCAAATCTATCGGGATGATTAAAAAAATGCTCAACCAAGCCTATCATTCAGACCTGATGCAGGTCATGGAGATGGAAGCCACTTACCAAGACATCGCAGGGAAGACTAAAGACCACCAAGAAGGGGTCATGGCGTTTATCCAAAAAAGAAGCCCTCAGTTTACAGGAAAATAGATAAAAAACACCATGAATTTCACTGACAAAGTAGTCTGGATTACGGGGGCATCTTCAGGAATAGGAGAGGCGATGGCGAAGGCCTTTAATGCACAAGGGGCAAGGCTGATACTCTCTGCAAGAAATACCGAAGCCCTGAAGCGTGTGCAGGCTTCGTTTAAAGAACCAAACATTTCTTCTGTGATATTGCCCTTAGACATTCAGCAATATAGACAAATGCCCAGCATAGCCGCCAAAGCCTTAGAAGCCTTTGGCAAGATAGACATCCTCATCAACAATGCGGGCATTAGCCAGCGTTCTTTGGCGATAGAAACCGATTTTGAAGATGATTTGCGCATCATTGAGATAGATTTAATCGGTACGATTGCCCTTAGCAAGGCAATCTTGCCTCATTTGATGACACAAAAAGATGCACAAATCGTGGTGATTAGCAGCGTGATGGGCAAAATCAACACCAAGTACCGCACAAGCTATGCTGCTGCCAAACATGGCGTAGTAGGTTATTTTGAATCACTTAGGCTTGAGCTTGAGGGGCAGGTGCATATTTGCAATATTATGCCAGGCTTCATTGCGACGAACATCGTCAAGAATGCCGTCAGTAATTCATACAATCCTGACAATCAGAATGCGGCAGGCATGCCCTCCGATGTGTTCGCTCAGAAAGCACTCAAGGCGATTTATCAGCGCCGAAAAAATGTATTTATAGGTGGATTTAAAGAAAAATTTGCCCTCATTTTGAAGCGTGTGTCTCCTCGTATGTTTGACAGCGTGATTAAAAACATGAAAGTCGTGTAACCCTGTGTGTGTATTTCAAAAAGGCAGTTGTAGCTGAACACCTGGCTGTTTGCCTTTTTGGGATGCATCATTTTCATCAGACAAGTTAGAAATCTGTAAGCCAAGCAGACGTACACCCTGCTGCAGGGGGAAGATTCCTTTGAGGAGTGGCAGGTATATTTTTTCTAAATCTTCTTGGGTTTGTAGTTTTTGTGTGCTGGTGTGGCTTCGAGTGATTTGCTTAAAATCAGCATATTTTATTTTCAGGGTCAGCGTTTTGCCTTGTATATTTTTGTCTAAAAGTTGGGGAGAAAGTTTTTCAGTGATTTTTTGAAGTGCGGCTTTCATTTCCTCCTCTTCATATAAATCTTCTGCGAAAGTCCGTTCTGCTCCGAAAGACTTCCGAATACGGTGCGGGTTCACAGGGCGAGTATCTAGCCCTTGGGCTATTTGGTAATAAAAACCGCCCGCTTTCCCAAAATTTTTAATCAAATCTTGCTTAGAAAATCTTCGAAGGTCATCTCCAGTATAAATGCCTAGTCCGTACATTTTCTTGGCAGTTACTTTGCCTATCCCGTGAAATTTCTGGATAGGTAATTTTTTGATAAAGGCCTCTGCTTGTGTGGGTGTGATGGTAAACAAGCCGTCAGGTTTTTGAAAGTTAGAAGCAATCTTTGCCAAGAATTTATTGAAAGAAACTCCTGCGGAGGCCGTCAGTTGGGTCTTAGATTTGATTTTTTGCTTAATTTCACGTGCCAGCAAAGTAGCCGAAGGAAGCCCTTTTTTGTTATGTGTTACATCTAAATAGGCTTCATCTAGCGAGAGAGGCTCTATCAAGTCTGTATATTCTGCAAAAATCTCCCTAATTTGCCAAGAAACCTCCCTATATACCTCAAAGCGAGGGCGAACGAAGATGAGCTGAGGACACTTTTGCAAGGCGATTTTAGAAGACATTGCCGAATAAACGCCATATTTGCGTGCTTCATAGCTTGCTGCCGCCACCACACCCCGTTTGCCATCTCCACCCACAGCCAAGGGCTTGCCTCGTAATTCTGGATAATCACGCTGCTCTACTGAAGCAAAGAAAGCATCCATGTCTATGTGTATAATCTTACGAATGAGCGTGGACAATTTTTATTTTTTTAGTAAGTAGGATAAAAAATGTGTGAATAAAACGATTAATTTAAGAAAACACTCGTTAAAATTTTTGTAAAAGTTATTATTCTGAAAAAGATGTTAAATTTGTGGTTAAACAACACTTTTTTACAGACAAATTCAACTCATTGAAAACAAGACAAACGTTTACGAAGATATTCTTATGGCGGTTTATGACGTTCGGAACGCTGTGCTTACTTGCTTTTTTTGTAAATATAACAAGGCATGGCACAGCACAAGACTTAAAGACCAGCCCTAAAATAGACAGCCTTACGAAGGTACTAAAAACTGTGGACGGTACTGCCAGCCAAGCACGTGTATTTAATCAACTTTCAGAGGCGTATAAAATTATCTCTCCCTCCAGTGCATTTGAATATGCCCAAGAAGCACTGAGGCTTGCCCAAAAGTATAAAGATGTGTACGAAATAGCTTCTGCATACAGCAATATGGGCGAGTATTATCTGGACATTGGTGCCTATCAAAAAGCATTGTCTTACTTTGACCTGACACTCAAGATAGCCAAGCAAAATAACATCAAAGAGTTGGAGGGGAATGCCCTCAACAAAATAGGAGTAGTACACTATCTACAGACTGATTACAAGGCTTGCTTGGTGTATCAGTTTGAAGCACTAAAAGTACTAAAAACCAATAAAAATAAAGCATTTGAGGCACAGGCATTGAGCCTTATCAGCTATACCTATGCTAAGCAAGGAGTGTATGAGAAAGCACTTGATTATCATTTTAAAACATTGAAACTGAGAGAAGAACTCGGAGATAAGAATGAAATTGCAAAATCATATAACTCCATTGGAGATTTTTATCGGGAGCAACAAAACTACCGCGAGGCACTCAAAAACTACCGTGAGGCACTCAAAATCAGTGAGCAAATTCATAGTAAAAGAGGGCAGGCCATTTCTCTTGATAATATAGGGCTATGTTATGCCTTCATACACGAAATAAAAGCCTCAAAGCAATACCACCACAGGGCACTCAAACTCAAAGAAGAGCTAAATATTAAAAAAGAAATAGCCATTTCTATCCGAAATATCGGATTTGTGTTTTTTGTAGAAGGAAGCTTAGACAGTGCCATGACTTATTTTAAAAAAGCAGAAATCATGGAGCAAGCACTCCAAAACAAGGAAGCATTGATTCAGATTAGTACGGACATTGCCAAGGTATTGATTCAGAAAAAAGAATATACACAAGCCATCCCGTATTTAGAAAAGGCGGTGAGAGATGCAGAAAAACTCAAATTTAATCACATCACTAAGAAAAACTATGAGCTACTCTACCAGCTATTTGCTAAAATGGAGGATGCCCCCAACCTACTCAAATACTACAAAAAATATGACAGCTTGGTAAAATTATCTAAAAATTATGAGCTCAAAGACCTTAACATAGAATCTCTCAAACAAAAATATGAGTATGAAAAAAGACACAAAGAACTTGAGCTGCTCAAAAAAGAAAATAGAATCAACTACCTCATCATCAAGCAACGAAATATACTGACGGGCATACTCGTCATGGGCATCATCGTTGCCATTGCATTTATAGCTTTGCTCTACAACCGAAACAAGGTAAAATTCCGAACCAACCAAAGACTCACCAGCATCAACCAAGAAATATCTTCACTCAACCAAAAACTCAAAGAATCTGAGCAACAACTAAAGAAATCAAACAAAGTAAAGGATAAATTCTTGTCTATCATCTCTCATGACCTCAGAGCCCCACTAAACTCACTCATTAGTCTGATTAGAATGATAGGAGATGACACCAATACTTTCTCGCCTGAGCAGCAAAAAGAAATATTTGTGCAACTAGAAAGACAGGTGCAAGCCAATATTTTACTTACAGAAAATATGCTTAACTGGTCCAAAGCAGAGCTTGACATTATACAGTTTAAACCCGAAATGCTAGATTTGAATGAAAATCTACAGGCCATTATCCCACTTATCTCTCACCAAATTCAAAAAAAACAAATCCATTTTGTATCAGAAATCACAGCCAACACACCCGTGTATGCCGACAGAAATATGCTGCAGACCATCTTGCTGAACCTTGTCAACAACGCCATCAAATTTACAGCACAGCATAAAAAAATAAATATCAAGACACAAGAAACCCACAATGCATACCTGCAAATTACGCTACAAGATGAGGGGGTAGGCATGACACAAGAGGAAATACAAAAATTGTTTACAGCAGAGCATATCTCCAAAACAGGAACCTCCGAAGAAAAAGGCACGGGCTTGGGCTTGCTTCTTTGTAAAGAATTTGTAGAAAAACACAGAGGTACACTCACAGTAGAAAGCCAAAAAGACAAAGGCAGTAGTTTTGTGTTTACCCTGCCACACTCTCAGGACGCATACCAAAATATAAAACCATCGGTTTAGTTTGTGCGTTAAAGTGATTAATCACACAAAATACATTATCAAAATATAAGTACTCACAAAAGCACCTATCATCACAATGTGGAACAAACTCAAAAATAAATTGCCTAGTATATTCTCTCTCAAAAATACCACAGATTCTAAAAACTTGATAGACCTCACAATCAACGAAATCAACGAGGCAGCCCTTAAAAATCAACAATCTCTAGACAAAACCTTAGAAAATCAGAAGAATATCATCCAAACCCTCAAACAATACAGACAAGAGTCTGAGAACCTCTACAAAGCGGCTACATAAGCTATGAAAAAAGGCAATGAAGCTGACACAAAGATTATTTTACAAAAAAACTTTTACAGACCAGCAAGTGCAGCAATATTATGAGCATATCACTAAATAAAAAAACAGGCATTAACCTTTCCAAAGGAAGTTCTATCTCTTTGGTAAAAGATGAAAAACTACTCGAAAAAGTCTGCATAGGGCTTAACTGGGGTTCTATTAAGAAGAAAGCCCTCTTTGGGCTCATCAAACAAACCGAACCCGTAGATTTGGATGGAAGCCTGACTACTTTTTCTAAAGACAAGAAGAAAATCTATACGGTCTATTACCAAAATCTTATCTCTCCAGACCGAGCCATCAAGCATAGCGGAGATGATAGAGAAGGAGATGATGCAGATGATGACCTTGACAATGAGGTCATGACCATAGACCTCAAAAAAATAGACCCGAATGTAGAGCAAATCATTTTTTACCTAAACTCTTACAAAGGGCAAGATTTTGGAGATATTCCTTATATCAAAGTCCGAATCTATGAAGGTACACCCACACAAGTGAATGAGGTCTTCGCTACTTTTAACCTTGCAGGAGATGCTACTTTTAAGGGAAATGTCTCAATGATTATGGGCAAACTCGTCAGAACCAAAAATAACTGGGACTTCCAGACCATCGGAGACCCTGTGAAGGCGTTTAGAATCCAAGAAACCATAGATTTGATAGAGAAAAAGTATGTCTGAGCATACCTGAATTTTAAAGATAAAGAAACCTTTGCAAGGCTTTTTGCAAAGGTTTTTTTGTGAAAGTGCAAGTCAAATGGACTTCCTTATGGCTAAAAAGCGAAATTTGACTTGCATCCTTTTGTGAAATTACTTTTCAAATATCAACAAGTGTTGCCAAGGGAGCATCGTTTTATTCTCCACAAAGTGGAACCCTATGAACTCCATTTCTTTTTTGACCTGAGCCTCAGACATCTTGTGAAGGGGCTTGATAGGCACACTAGGGTCTTCTGCTCTGTATTCTAGCAAGACGACTTTACCTCTCTTTTTGAGAGATTGGTAGATTGCAGTCATCATTTCACGGGGATATGCTAGCTCATGATAAACATCTACAAACAAAACCATGTCAATGCTATCTTTGGGCAAATTAGGAGTCATCTCATCTCCCTTGACAGGGATTACATTTCCTATCTTTTTCTTACTGATTTTTTCTTGAATAAGCACCAGCATTTCGGGCTGAATGTCCACGGCAAATATTTTTCCTTCCTTTACTTTTTGGGCGATTCTGAAAGTATAGTAGCCAGAGCCAGCACCGATATCAGCCACCACTGAGCCAGACCCAATGGGCAAATTACGAATCGCAAGGCTGACTTTCTCTTCACTTTCACGTTCATCTCTCTCAAGCCAGCTTGCACCCTGATGCCCCATGACCTGAGAGATTTCACGCCCCATGTAGTATTTGCCTATTCCATCACGGCTAGGAGACCGCATTTGATAGACTTCTGCTGAGTCTGTTCGGTTATTTTCTTGCTGTGAGGTCTGTGCTTGGCACTGTGTGAAAACCAAAAAAACAAGACCTATGATACTTAAGAATGAAAATTTCATATTTTTGAGAATATTTGATAGCCAAAATAACACATAGAGTGCCTTTACCCATCAAAAGCAATTATGCTCTGTGATTGTTTTAAGGTGAAATACTTTTAGGATATGCCTATGAAGATTTAACTTTTTTGTTTAATTTTATGCTCAGAAGCTAGTCTTAGCCTTAGATTTAGATTAATGACCCTACTTCTTTGTAGGCTTATAAGCCTGAATAAAGAGTAGTTTAGTGTAAGTCTTTCGCTTCTTAGCTTTAGCTTAAAATCATTTATATTATGTTTTGGCAAGCCAAAGCCTAGTGCGAGGGTTCGATTCTCTCCATTCCGGCAAGACATTATCCTCAAAAAACGGAATGTAGCTCAGTGGCAGAGCAAGGGTTTCAGTTTATCAACTTGTCTAAACCTAAGATAGATGCATCATCTCAAAAGATGATTTGTCTTGTGGTGGAAATGGTAAACACGGAAGAATGATAATCTTCTTTTCATTAGGAATTACTGGTTCGAGTCCGGTCAAGACAATGAGCCGCTGCATAGGCTAGGCAGCGGCTCGCTTTTTGAATTATCATCAAAATACTTTTAAGAATATCAAATCATGGATTATTTAGAATTGAGCATCGAAATAGGAGAGGAGTATAGCGAAATCTTAATTGCCGAGCTAGGGCAAATAGGCTTTGACTCCTTTGTAGAAAACGAAGGCATCCTTCAAGCATACATTCCAGCCCCTCTTTTTCAGTTGCAAGAGTTAGCAGCACTTCAGACCCAATACAAGGATTTGTTTGAGATAAAATATACTCAAAAAAATATCCCCGCCCAAAACTGGAATGCCGTCTGGGAGTCTGATTATCAGCCTGTTATCATTAGAGACCAGTGTATTGTCAAAAGCACTTTTCATAAAATAGATAAAAAATATCCCTACGAAATCATCATCAATCCTAAAATGTCGTTCGGGACGGGACACCACGAGACGACCAGCCTTATGCTGGATTATCTCTTAGAGACAGAAGTCAAAGGTAAAAATGTAATAGATGCGGGCTGCGGCACAGGCATCTTGGCAATCATGGCAGAGAAAAGGGGAGCAGTTTATGTCAATGCCTTTGACATAGAAGAATGGGCAGTCTTAAATGGCATAGAAAACATAGACACCAATGAATGCAAGCACATTGAAATAGCACAAATAACGATTGAAAAATTACCTAAAAACAAAACTTATGGAGTGATTTTAGCGAATATTAATAAAAATACGTTACTAGAAGAAATTCCTCAATATGCTCAATACCTCGAGCAGAATGGAGAACTTTTATTAAGCGGATTTTATGAATTAGATTTAGAAGACATCAAAGCAAAGGCAAAACTTCATCAAATGGAGTTTAAAAGCCACAAAACACAAAATAACTGGGTAGCTGCAAAATTTCAAAAAGTAACAAGCACCCAGTAAACAAACTGACAAGTAGTGAGGGCTTATATGTTTTGTAAAACTTTGATTATCAATATCTTACGTCTAAAAATCATGTAAACCAATTCAGATTGAATATTTAATCTCTATCAAATAAGATTTCTTATGATAAAAAAAATAACCATTCTCATTATAGTCCTTTTGTCTTGGGGCATTCATCAAGCAAAAGCACAGCGGTACAGCTTTCCTGACAGCCCTACAGAGTTTATCAACTATGTAGACGAGCAGCTTCAAAAGGCAGGAAAGCCAGATGTAAAAGAAACTTCCGAGGCATTCAAATCTCTTTGGGAAGGCAGCAAAATAAGTGCTTCCCAAAAAGACAGAATCATCAAAATATGCAAGTCACTTGCTGGTACTCGTGCGACCATTGCGGCAGAATACCACGATTTTTTTAGGGCAATCTTTAACGGGCTTCAAGAAACAAAGATAAGCAGCACACAGCTAGACAGTTTTCTGGGTGTAACCGAAGAGCTGATAGAGACCAAAGTAGCCATCAATATTAAGAAATTCTTTGAGTCAAGCCGTGCATTTTTACTCAACAAAGCATTGCATACCTCCAAATTTAACAGCCTTTACGCCCTCGGTGATTTTAGTTTTGAGTTTATCAAAGATTCTGAAGCCGCACAGAGTGAGTTTACAGTATCTACAGAAGGAGAGGTCAGCAATGAAGATTTGCCCAAAATAGAGGGTGCGGTGATTCGTTTCCGAAATACAGAAATCGTTTTTGCAACTCCTTTTGACTCCACAGGGATTCACAAAACAGAGGGTATTTTTGTGAGCAGCAGCCATCAGTTTGTGGGCAAAGGTGGTACTTTTGATTGGCAAAGTGTAGAGATAGATCCCAGTGCCGTGTTTTGTAAGTTTTATTCTTATGCCTTTGATGTAAACAAGGCCGTGCTTAAGGTCAAAAATGCAAGGCTAAATTATACCATTATGCTCAGTAAGACCTTGCTAGGAGATTTTGAGTTTGTGAGCAAAGCCCGCAAAGGAAATAAGTTTGCAGAGTACCCTCGTTTTATATCCTATGAGTCTGATGTACTTATTAACCAATTCGGAAAAGACCTCAGCTACCAAGGAGGCTTTTGCCTAGAGGGTGTCAATATATACAGTAATTCTACCAACCCCAGCACACTCTCTATGATTCAGGGAGAAAGCGAACTAGGCACGGCATTTAGGGTTTATTCTCCTAAATTTGCCATTACGGACTCCCTCGTAACTTCTAACAATATCAAAATATCGATGTATTTAGGAGGGGAGCAAGATTCACTTTATCACTCTAATCTGCAGTTTAAATTATTCCGAAAAGACCGTGTGATTCAGATGGTTAGAGATAGAAACAGCTCCGCAGCCAATACGCCCTTCATCAATAGCTACCACCAGTTTTATATAGATGCCGATGTAATCAGGTATGATTTGGAGAAAGACAGTCTTGATATATTTATGCTTAATGGAGCTCAAGACTTACGCCCTGCCGTGTTTGAGTCTTTTGATTTTTACAATGAGCAGCGCTTCAACCAAATGGTAGGACTATATGATTTTCACCCGATTAAGTTATTCACAAAATATGCTGAGAGTGTGGGCGCTACTACTTTTATGGCTCAAGATATGTCCAAAGATTTCCGAAGAGACGAAAACACCATACGGGTGGTTGCCAATGATTTGCAAGCAAAGGGATATCTCTCTTACAATGCCAATACGGGGCTTATCGTATTGGGTCCACGTATTCTACAGGCAGATGCCGCCAATTTATTCATAGATGCAGTGAACCGTACCAATGCTAAAGTGGCACGCCGAACGGACTCTACCATTTACGATGTTTCTGACCACGACAACTTCTTAATACAGTCATTTGTGGCTGGTCAGCCCAATGCCAGCCTTACTCGGCAAGACAACGAACTCCTTATCCGTGGCATTGAGAGCTTCCCGATGAGTGAAGCCCTTAATGTAAATATCATCCCTGACCCTACCCTCAAGCGTGTCAAAGTCTATGGAGGACGTAACCTCTACATGGAAAAAGGAGAAATTACTGTGGGTAATTTTAGGTTTATTGGTAAAAACTTCTTTTTACTTTATGAAGGCTTTACACTAGAAATGCCCGAAATAGATAAAATCCTATTCGCCATACAAGACACGACCGAAGACGCCAGTGGACAATGGAATGAATATGGCTCAGAAATTAGCTTCGGTGCAGGCAATATGCAAATCAATGACTACCTTAATAAATCTGGACGGAAAAAAGGAAAAATCAGAGATGCAGATGATTACTATGAGTCTTTCCCCAAACTCAATATCCCGATGGGAGGCGAAATGTACTTTGCCACAGACTATCGCCAAGATTTCTCTTATGACAGCACAAGGGTTTACTTTAAAATAGACGAAATAGACATGGATAGTTTGAATACAAAAATACCTGTATTCCCTGGTACTTTTGTATCTAATATTTTTCCCGAATTTCAAGAAAAACTCGTACCCAGAAGACCACCAGACCTCACCATGGGTTTCACACATATCCCTCCTGCCGCAGGTTATGATATGTATCCGACAAGCAGTGATGTCAAAGGGGCACACATTAAATTCAATAGGTCTGTCATTATGAACCGTGATGGGCTTTTCTCAGGTGGTGAGATTAACTACCTCACCACCACACTCAATGCCCCCGAATATTTCTTTATGCCCGATTCGGTTACCTCAGATAACATTGATTTTGTAGTGAAGCCTGGTAAAAAAGGAAAGGGTGAGTTTGCAGAGGCAGTAGGCACTACAGCCCAGCTAGAATGGTATATCAATGATGACAACATGGAGATTACCAACAGGCAAGAAATCGTCAGGCTAGAAGATGCCAAAAGCACACTTGCAGCAGGTGCTTTTGAGCAGAGATACAAAGACAAACTATTCACCCTTTACAAAAATACAGAGCCTACCACACTAAACGGAAACCTTTATATCACAAGTGCTGGTCTGAAAGGAGAGGGAAACCTTACCCGAAAAGACTTTTCTATCCTCTCAGTAAGTGAAGAACCTTTTGAGTTTGGTGTGAGTGATTTTTCGGGAAGCAATGTAGAGTTTAGAATCAATTCTAAAGATAGAGACCCATACGAATATGACAAAGGCTATTTTTACAATGAAAACAAAGCACTTTTGCTAGGTAACTTTGTGGACTTTGAGTTTAGCCTCTCTAAGGGAAGAGCCAATATACGCCCTGACACAGAGTTTGGAGATTTTGCCTCACTTGCATTGCCCTATGCAGAGTACCGTACTTCTATCAAGGAAGCCATCTGGGATTTGAACAAAAAGAACATCTCCATGACAGGTGATTCTACCTCCTTCTTTACTTCTACTATCTTTGGCAGTGAAGATTATAATGAAGAAAACCTCATATTTAATGCCTCATCAGCGTTTTATGACATCCCTAGCCTGAGTATGAAAGTAGAAGGTGTGCCTTTTATCAACTCTGCAGATGCCAGTATTGTGCCTAAAGATGGCGAAGTAATTATCTTAAAAGATGCCGAAATGCAAGAACTCAATGAGTCTATCGTCTTGATTGATACCCTCAACAGATATCACAGACTTTTTGACGGACACATCCGAATCAAATCTAGGTTTGAATTTGAGGGAGATGCCACCTATCAGTTTGTCAATGTCCAGAATGATACCTTTAATGTAAAGTTTGATAAATTTGAACTCATAGAACCCGAAAATGTGTCCAAAGCCGAAAGAAGAAAAGGAACTGTACCTAAGTTTACCTTTGCACAGGGTACAGTTGATGAAGCAGATAACTTTTACATCACCTCTAGGGTACTTTACAAAGGAGGCATTAAAATGTATGCCAACCGAAGAGAACTATCGTTGGATGGCTTTATCAAACTTGACTTGACTACTAGGTCTGATTTTAATGAATGGATACCTTACAAAAGTGATAAAGGGGATGAAGTATTCTTAGAGCTAGATGAAAAACGGAAGGTTGGTGAGCAAACCATCGCTTCAGGGCTTCACTATGCCTCTGGAGCAGTAGATTTATATACGACCTTCTTATCACCCAAACAATCCGAGACTGACCAAGATATATTCCTTGCCAGTGGTGTGCTAGATTATAACCCAAGCATTAACGAGTTTAAGGTTTCTCCGCAGGCCCGAAGAGATGGCAAAAGCTACACAGGAAACCAACTCATTTTTGATGATTCTCAAGCATCTATTTTTGTGGAAGGCAGATTTAACTTGGTGGATGTAGCACTTTCCTCCATCGTCAAGACTTCTGGCTCAGGGCGAATTAGCATCAAAGACAAAACGTATAAGTTTGACTTAATGATGCCACTTAATTTGCCCATCGAGTATAAGGCTGTATCACTGATACAGGCGGCTATGATAGGCGAAAAACCCGAAAACCCTGTTACGCTTGTAAAAGGAGACCCTCTCGTTACTAAAATAGCCGAAATCACTGGGGACAAAGATTTTAGGAAATTTGAGGAAAGCCTCGGTATCAGGCCTATCCCTATTCCAGAGATTTCCAAAGACCTTAAAGTGCCTTTTGTGTTCTCAAAAGTAAATCTTAATTGGTCAGATGAATACAAAACATATTATAGTGAAGGTCCCCTTAAGCTTCTGAGTATCTTTGAGAAAGTCATTGACCAAGATGTAACAGGCTTTATTGAGATTCGTAAAAGTTCAGACGGTGATATTCTGACAGTCTATCTACAGCCTGACCCTGATATATGGTATTATTTTGAAACCAGTAATACAGGTATATTCTCTACACTCTCTTCGGATGATGCCTTCAATGATATGGCAACAGGGAAAAAAGCAGAGCTGGCAGGAATAGATAAGAAGGAAGCTTTTGTTAATAAATTCAGGGCAATCTATGGAGCAGCAGAACTGCCCAAGAAAAAAGTAGAAGAAAACCCCGAAGAACAAGAACCCGAAGAAAAAGAAAAGAAGGATGATGGATTCTAAGTAATTGCGAAGTATTCATCTATCTCCGTAGTTTGTGTCTCACAAACTACACGAATCAATACCTCTAGGCAGTTACAAAAAAATCATGAAAGAAGGATACAGTACCTACCAATGGACTTATTCTTCTTTTTTCTACGTTATATATTTGAATTATCCTAAAAACCTGCTTACTTTTGTATGTAAACCAATGAATAATTATGCTTGCTTCATTTTTAGAACACGTCAATACTGATTTATACTTTATCCTTACTGCTGGGCTTTTTGCTTATCTTCTTGGGTCTATCCCTACTGCAATATGGGTAGGGAAATATCACTATGGGATAGACATCCGAAAACACGGAAGTGGCAACTCTGGTGCAACCAACACTTTCAGGGTTTTGGGCAAGAAGGCTGGCATATTCGTGATGGCAATAGATATCTTCAAGGGCTGGCTTGCTACCTCTCTGGCTGTAGTGTTGGTCAGTTTTGACATCGTATCTTATGACGAATTTATACTCTATAAAATTGTTTTTTATAAGCTTATCTTCGGCTCACTTGCCGTGCTAGGGCATATTTTTCCCATCTATGCCAATTTTAAAGGTGGAAAAGGCGTAGCTACTCTCTTAGGCATGATGCTCGCAGTAGATGCACAAATTACATTGATAAGTGTAGGTATTTTTGTCATTGTGCTTTTACTATCTAGATATGTGTCATTAGGTTCTTTGATAGCTACTTTGTCTTTTCCTTTGCTTCTGTTTATCCCAAAATTCCATCCAGAAGATCCAGTAGTGATTGTTTTTGGTTTTCTGATGTTTACCATAGTAGTGCTTACACATCAAAAAAACATAGTCAAACTCATTCAAGGAGAAGAAAGCCGAGCCAATATTCGCTTCAAAAAAAAATCATCTTAAAGAATAACCAAGTGATTACCGACTTACATTATTGCTTTAATGTAAGTTGGTGATGATTTGTTTATCGGTTCTTAACCTCAAACTATTCATTTACTGAACCTACTTCTTTCTTATTTTTGATTTGCTTGAATAGCATTATCCCAATACAATCTACGAAGAAAATAATTTCATCATTTCAGGTGCTGATTTTAGTTTATTATGTACTTTTGTAACAAAATGCTATTTAAAGCTAAATTTTATACCTAAATACTGGCTTCACAGCGTCTAAAGCCAAACCCTTTACTCCATTACTTATGAACCAATACATTCAAACACACAAAGACCGATTTTTATCAGAATTATCTGAACTTCTTAGAATTCCTTCGGTCAGTGCAGACCCTAAATGTGCCAATGATGTGCGTCGAGCAGCTTTATTTGTCAAAAAAGAGCTAGAAAAAGCAGGTGCTGATTTTGCAGAGATTATAGAGACGGAGGGATACCCCATAGTCTATGCCGAGAAAATGATTGACCCTAGCCTTCCTACAGTGCTGGTCTATGGGCATTATGATGTACAGCCTCCTGACCCGCTAGACTTATGGCACTCACCTCCCTTTGAACCTGTAGTAAAAGATGGTAAAATCTATGCACGTGGGGCTTGTGATGACAAAGGGCAAATGTATATGCACGTCAAAGCCCTAGAAACACTTGTTTCTTCTGGCACTGTGCCTTGCAATATCAAAATGATGATAGAAGGGGAGGAGGAAGTAGGCTCTGACAATTTAGAATATTTTGTCAAAAAATACAGAGATCGCTTGGCAGCAGATGTAATTCTTATCTCAGATACCAGTATTTTTTCCAATGAAGTGCCTTCTATCACTACAGGTTTGCGTGGATTGAGTTACCTTGAGGTGGAGGTTACAGGGCCTGACCGTGATTTGCACTCAGGCGTATATGGAGGCGGAGTAGGCAACCCTATCAATGTATTGTGTGATATGATTCACTCTCTTTTGGATGAAAATAACCGAATCACTGTGCCAGGGTTTTATGACGATGTGCAAGAACTGACCCCCGAAGAGCGTACAGAAATGGCAAAAATCCCTTTTGATGAGATTCATTATATGCAAAAACTGGGTGTAGAAGGTCTCAAAGGTGAAAAAGGATATACTACCTTAGAGCGTGTTTCTATCCGCCCTACTTTAGATGTAAACGGAATCTGGGGAGGCTACACAGGCGAGGGTGCAAAGACAGTGCTGCCTTCTAAGGCTTTTGCCAAGATTAGTATGCGTCTTGTACCGAACCAATCTTCTAAAAAAATCACAGAACTTTTCAAAAAATATTTTGAGTCTATCGCACCCAAAAGTGTCAAAGTAGAAGTACGCCCTCACCACGGAGGCGAGCCTGCCGTTACGCCCATAGATTCTGTTGCTTTTCAGGCAGCAAGCCGTGCTTTTGAGACTGCTTGGGGCAAAAAACCAATTCCTAAGCGTGAAGGGGGCAGTATTCCGATTGTAGCTCTTTTTGAAAAAGAACTGGGTCTGAAAAGCGTATTGATGGGCTTCGGCTTAGATTCTGACAACATTCACTCGCCCAATGAGCATTATGGATTGATGAATTTTTATAAAGGTATAGAGACGATTACGCTCTTTCATCAGTACTTTGCCGAGATGATGAGGAAATAATAGCATCATTTTATACAAAATCTAGCATTGATGCTCTTCACACTTTCCAAGTGCCAACGCTTGGAAAGTGTTTCTGTTTAGTAGCTTGTCTTTTATTTTTAACACTTTCAAGGTCTGCTCAGCATTGCTCACTGAGTTTTTTGGATTCAGTAAGCTACTAAAATGAATTTACATTCTTTTTTAGTGCAATTCAAGTGTATATTTATTTCATCCAAAAGCAATTTTTTGGATTTGCTGTGAGTTAATCATACGATTATTCAGCACCAAAAACACCTATAATATGCAAAATTCTCATTTTACTGTCAAGATTTATATTTTCTTTCTATCTCTGTTTTTGGCGGGTTGTGCCTCTCTTTTCCCCCTAAAAACCACCAAAGATACATCGGGCGGCAGTGCTGGATCTAGCTCAGGATTGAGTAGTTCAGAAATGGCAAAATATACTCAGGCCTTTGGCTACCCCGTAAATAGCAAGGCAAACCCCGCATTGCTCGCCATGGTCAAGGATTGGCTTGGCACTCCTTACCTTTATGCAGGCAACACTATTTTGGGGGCTGATTGCTCTGGCTTTGTGCAGCAAGTGTATCTTAAAATTTATGAGAAACCTACTGCCCGTACCGCCGACGGGATGGAAGCACAAAGCCAAGCCGTCTCAAAGACGGGTCTGAAAGAAGGAGATATGGTATTCTTTAAAATCAATACGCCCAAAGTAGGGCATGTAGGCGTGTATCTACAAGATGGCTACTTTGCCCATGCTTCTAGTTCAAAGGGAGTGGTTATCAGCAATTTGTCTGAAACTTACTATGCAAAGTATTTTGTGGGAGGAGGTAGATTCTAACTGTTTTGTTTGAGTAAAATAAATAAAAAATCCATTGAGGAAGGCTACTTCCTCAATGGATTTTTTTGTGGGAGATACTGTTTTACAGTCTGTTTATTTTTGAATGGCCTTGACAGCACCTAGAGGATTGATGAGCTTGCCAGTGAGTGCATCGTCTTGTGTTTTAATACCTGTACCTCTTAAGATTTGGTAGGCATCATAGGTGTTTAGCTCAGGCTTGAGAGATTTGAGCACACCCAGAAGCCCAGCTACATAAGGTGTAGCCATAGATGTGCCGCTGTAGGCTGCATACTTATTGCCTGGCACAGTAGAGAGAATATCTTGACCAGGGGCGGCAATGCCCATTTCCATATCTGTGATAAAATTAGAGAAACTTGCTTTTTTCATTTCATTATTGAGAGCAGATACCACGATTACGCCTTTGCAGCTTGCTGGAACAAAATTTGTTGCATTTTTATTGTCATTGCCTGCTGCCACCACCACAATGGCCTTTGACTTTTGGGCGTATCTAATGGCTTCTTCATAGGCCTTTTGGGCTGGGTCGCTAGATGGCCCTCCTAAAGACATAGAGATAACATCTGCACCTTTGTCTGATGCTTCTAACATTCCGTTGATGATGTCTCGCTGTGTGCCCCAGCCATAGTCACTTAATACTTTGATACTCGTAACTTGCACGAATTTACTATTCAGTGAGAGTGAAGCCACTCCTACACCATTGTTAGAGACTGCTGCTGCGATGCCTGCACAGTGTGTGCCGTGTGTTTGTTTGTCACTGTCATAGCTGCTACGTGTAGAAATGTAATTGCCTTTTAAATCTTCGTGTTTACCTTCTACACCTGTATCAAGGATGGCAATTTTTGCACGCCTTTTTGGAGTGATTTTTTCTTTTCTGAGGTAATCAAAATAGGCGGCTACTTGCATTTTTTCAAAGCCCCACATTTGCTCGAGGCTTGGGTCATTGATGCCATAGTCTATAGGTTTTGGGCTAGGCTTAGAGGGAGAAAGCTCTAAAGGGCTAGTTTTGATGATTTCGTTGTGTTCTATCCAGTCAGCAAGGTTATTTTGGTAGAGTAAATCGATGATGACATCTAACTGGCCGAGGTGCTTTTCGGGGATGTCTAAGACATAATATTCATCCAGATTTGTCCATTCAGGGTGTGCTATATCAGGAAAGGCCTTTTTAAAAGTAACCCCATAAGGAGCCAAGACCTCACGTAGGGTAGATAATTGCTGCCCTTCTTTAAAGTCTAAAAGGATTTCTCCATCACGGGCAAGTTCCGTTGTATTGCTTTGTGTGCTTTGCTGAAGCTGTGTGTTCCAATATTGCTCTACAGTATCAGGGATAAAGCTAGAGTAAACCAAATAACCCGCAAACCCGACTCCTATGGCAGCCAAAAAAAAGCCACGAGTACTTTTGAGGTTATTGGCAAGTAAGAAAATCATTACAAACACCATGAGATCTCGGGGGAGCATCAACAAAAGTTTATGATAAAAACTAAAATCTGTCAAGAACACAGTGATGGCATAAAAGATAGATGCACCCCAAAAACTAATATTGGGTAGCAAAGTACTCTTATCTTGGTAGATTCTATAAAAAAACCAAAGGATAGAAAGAGATAAACCAATGACGAGGTAAGGATAGATGTATTCTAACATAGGATTATAGATTATAAAGTAACTCATGAATATAGCCAACACTGCTCTTAAAACCAAAGAATGAGGTTTTTAATTTCCTTGTTGTTTAAATTTTTTCTTAAAAAAATCATATGCTACATTGATTTTAATGGAGCGTTCTTCGGCATTTTTTTTCTGACTTGCTTCTTGAAACCTATCAGGGTGGTATTTTTTCATGGCATCTCTGTAGGCTGCTTTGATTTCTTCGAAGGTAGCACCTATGGGCAGTCCTAGTGTGGTATAATGCCCTTTTTCTTCATCTGAAAATGGAGAAGTAGGGTCAGAATAAGTGCCAGAATGTGTACTGTTTCTGTATTTTTGATATTTTCTATGCCTGTAATCCCCTGTGCCTGCTCCGTATTTTTCTTCGGTAGCTTTGGCTTTGTCTTCAAATTTTTGAAAATAGGCATCAAATTTATCAAAAGGGCTGTCAGATTTGGGTTCATATTTATAAGTGTAGCTTTCATAGCTTGCATAAGGGTCTTCCTGATACTCGCTGTAAGCTGCCTTAAATTTTGCCCTTTCATCGGGGCTAAGGTCTAGGTCATCCATGAGTGTCTCAAGGTCTAAATCACTCTTTTTTGTAAAGTCATAGCTATTGAGTAGCTTCTTGACGGTAGGGTCTTGAATGAGTGCCTGAAAGATTTCTATGAGCATTTTAGTTATCATATACTTTTTGTTTTTTAGAGTGCTTTGATAGATTTAATTTTAATGGCTTTTCCCCACATAAATACGGACATTTGCCCTTCCAGTTCTTCTGCCTCTATCTCTACATTCATTCCTTCTTTTTGGTATTTTTCAGGAAGCTCCGCAGGTCGCCACTGCTGTCCATCTGTGCTTTCTATGCCCCAAAAGCCTGGCCCTAATGCCTGGTGAGTAACTTTGCCGTGTATTTTCATGTTTTTTAGTTTTAAAGTGAATGTTAAAAATAGAAAATACTTGTGCTAAATCAAAATGTGAAGGCAAAATAAATCTAATTGAGTGTCAGGGGTTAAGAATAAATGTTTTACTCGTGAAGAGTTGTGATGGGAGATTTCTTATTTTTTACTAGGGATGCTATGATTCATCTACTCATTCATTTATCAAATCTTCTATACTTTAACAATCGCCATCATACTTTAAAAAAAATCTTAAATTTGCACTTCTAAAAACAAATAAGTGTCTCAAAAAGTACTTATATTTCTTTATCTGTTGATGTACCATTTTCAAAAAAATATATTTTATGAATTTTCAAGTAAACGAACAAGGTTATTATGGGGAGTTTGGAGGGGCTTTTATTCCTGAGATGCTTCACCCCAATATTGAGGAGCTTCGTACTCGCTATTTAGAGATTATCTATGCACCTGATTTTCAGGCTGAGATGAAGCATCTTCTCCGAGATTATGTAGGCCGCCCTACGCCGTTGTATTTTGCAAGCCGCCTTTCTGAGCTTCACAATACACAGATTTATCTAAAGCGTGAAGACCTATGCCACACAGGTGCTCACAAAATCAACAATACTGTAGGACAAATTTTACTCGCCAAAAAACTTGGAAAGCAAAAAATCATCGCTGAGACAGGGGCAGGGCAGCACGGTGTAGCTACTGCCACAGTCTGTGCTCTGATGGGCATAGAATGTATTATTTATATGGGAGAGCATGACATTCACCGCCAAAAACCCAATGTAGAACGCATGAAAATGCTGGGGGCTACTGTAGTGCCTGCTACTTCAGGCAGCAAAACACTTAAAGACGCTACCAATGAAGCCATGCGGCACTGGATTAACCATCCACAAGACACGCATTACATCATTGGCTCTGTGGTGGGGCCACATCCTTACCCTGATATGGTAGCACGCTTTCATGCAATCATCAGTGAAGAGATGAAAGTACAGCTTTTAGAGAAAACAGGGCGAGATTACCCTGACTATGTGTTTGCTTGTGTGGGAGGCGGAAGCAATGCCATGGGGGCTTTTTATCACTTTTTAGACAATCCTGAGGTGCAACTAATTGGCGCAGAAGCAGAGGGTTTGGGCATTAGCTCGGGCAAATCTGCCGCTACTACACAGCTTGGGCGTTCGGGTATATTGCACGGCAGCAAGACCCTACTGATGCAAACCGATGATGGGCAAGTAGTAGAGCCGTATTCTATCTCGGCAGGTTTAGATTACCCTGGTATTGGGCCAGCCCATGCACATCTTTTTGCCAGTAAAAGAGCCCAGTTTTTGAGTGTAACAGATGACGAGGCAATGCGTGCAGGCTTGCTTTTGAGCCGCATGGAAGGCATTATTCCAGCCATTGAGACGGCGCATGCCTTTGCTTTATTGCCCAAGATGACCTTCAAGCCATCGGATGTAATCGTGGTGAATCTCTCAGGGCGAGGAGACAAAGATTTGGATACATACATCAAATATGAGTGGTAAAACAAGGCATTGTAAGTGAAATGAAATGCTGAATAAAATAAGAAATAAAGGTTTTTTTGAGCCAATTAAAAAGTTTTTGTATCTTTAAATTTAAGAAAGCGTTTATGGTTTATCCTTGCGTTACTGAAGAACATCCAAAACCCCAAAAACCCCCAAAAACCTAAAAAAAATATAGTTATGAAATTCACTTACAATGCCCCTGTCATACTTACCTACACACTGATTTGCGTGGTGATTACTGCCTTAGACACGACTTTATTTATGGGTACATCCTCTAATGGAGCAGCAGCCGTGGGGGGGGTATCTAGCTATTTATTTATGGTCTACCCTTTTGGCTCACCTTACATGCACCTAGACAATCCATTGGCTTATTTTAGACTTTTTTCTCACGCAATGGGGCATGCAGGCTGGATGCACATGATTAGTAATTTTAGTTTTATTCTCTTGATTGGCCCTATTTTAGAGGAAAAATACGGATCAAAGATGCTTCTTTCCTTGATATTTTTTACGGCACTTACTACTGGAATCCTCAATGCCATTTTCTTCAATAATGCCCTTTTAGGAGCAAGCGGAATTGTTTTTATGATGATATTGCTGGTGTCTTTCGCCAACGTACAAAAAGGACATATCCCCATTACCTTTATCTTGGTGGCATTTCTTTATCTAGGGCAAGAAATATACCAAGCACTTAGCTCTTCAGACCAAATCTCACAGTTTGCCCACATCATAGGGGGTGTTTGTGGGGGAGTCTTTGGCTACCTGATTCAAGGTAACACAGGAGGACAGTCAAAAACCAAGACTAAAAATACTGACCCTTTTGCGAATCTGACCAACTTGTAGCCCTGCCTGACTCGATTAAATAAATAGCAGTACACCTAGCAAGCTAAACTAATTTTTACGATATTTGTGCTTATCCTTGTACGAAATAGGCTTAACTAACACCATGAGCGAACACGAAATTCACATCAATCAAAACGAATTACATCAATATAGCCGCACACTTGCCAACAGAATGGCGGACTATTATTTTATAGACCATAGTTTTATAGAGGGCAAAGACATCCTTAAATTTTGTGACATCAAACAGGTTAATCTTTTTTTGGTAAAAAATCTCTTTGAGAAATGGCAGGGTGAGACTGCCAAATTAGAAAGCCCTTACTTTGATTTTAACAATCCTGCCGTAAAACAAGCCCTGCAGCAGTTTATGAACACACTTTCTCAGCATATCAGAGTGATGAGAGATGATTTTCACCCCATCTTATCGGAGTCTATCCGAGAGGCTTTGCTCCTTGTGGTAGAGCCCCTTAGCTTTTTTAGGCATGAGATTAATAAGGTAATCTATCAGCCTCCTAGTGAGAAAAAATACAAAGAAATTTCTAAGTATATCAGCATCAACAAAAAAATATGGGCAGCTTTTCTAAGCAGAGTGCAGGGCGTTTCAGCGCTAAATAAAGAGCAAGCAAACCAAATCTTAGACGAGGTGATGGATGAATACCGCACCGGGGTAGAGCCCATGCAGTGGGTCTTACAAAGCTTTTCGGACATTATGCATTTGGACATTGCCAAACTGCTAGGGCAAGAAGAGAAACAAAACCAACTACCGAGCATTGCTACTGAAAAAACCATTCTGATAGAGGACGCAGCTACTTTGCCTCCGCACCCAATCAGTGAGGCAGAGAGAAACAGCTTCGAAATCTCTAGACCCAAACTTATTCAAGATGAGCCTAGGGAAGATTCTGAGCAGGCAGGCACGCTCAATGCAGCTTTTAAGACACAAAAACAAAATGCCAATCTCGCAGAGAGATTTCAAAAAGCCAAGGTTCAGAACATTCGCTCAGCGATTACACTCAATCAAAAATTCCAGTACACCAAACAGCTTTTTGGTGGAGATAGCCTCGCCTTTAGTGATGCATTGGATAAATTAGAGCAAACCCAATCTTATGAAGAAGTAAAGCATTTGCTTCAGTACGAATACGGACACCGATATGGCTGGGATTTTGAGCAAGAAGACACAAGGAGTTTCATGGAATTGGTAGAAAGGAAATTTTCATAAGTGCTTGCCTAAATTTAGCTTAGATTGTTCTGTACAAGTAAGTGTACTCATTCTGCCTACAAGTCGGTGCATTTACTCGATAATTAAGCAACTCTACAAAGGCAGTTCTATGTTGAAAATACTGCCTTTGCCTTCTTCACTTTCTGCCCATATTCTTCCTTTCATTCGCAGCACAAAGTCGTGGCAGATGTTGAGCCCTAGTCCGCTTCCTTTTTCTCCGTCAGTGCCTAAGTTAGAGTGATTTATCTCAAACTGAAATAGGCCTTCCAGTTCATCTTGGCGCATCCCTTTGCCATTGTCTTTGATTCTGAGTATAAGTGTATCTTCTGTGCTTTCTGAGGAGATGATAATTGTCCCTATATGGGTAAATTTATTGGCATTTTGTAGTAGGTTTCGCAGTATAAAGTCAAGCAAATGAGGATTTCCTCTAAAAGTAATCTTCTCTGTATAGTTTAAGATTTGATTCCTTTTAAGCTGTGCCTGTGGCAAAATTTCATCAACGATATTTTGGGTATATTCGTGTAGTTCAATCTCTTCTTTGTGCTGCTCATCATTCTTAAAGCTACTGACTCCTAGGTCTATCATGTTATTAAGCAGACGCTCCGAAAGCTCCAGGCTTTTGCCAATGGAGTAAGACCAAGTCATGATTTCTTCACTGTTAAGCTCACCTGAAGAGATAAAGTTAAGAAAATGCCTCGTGGCATTGATAGGGTTTCTGAGGTCATGGCTGACAATAGACTGTAACTTTCGGTTAAAATCATTGAGATTTTTGAGATTTTGATTTTGCTCATAGACCTCGTCCAAGACCTTAATCAGCTCGAAATTCTGTTTTCTGAGTTCCATTTGGTTGATAACCTGCCTTGCAAGGGTGCGAAGTGCAAATATCTGCTGCTCATCTAGCTTACGAGGTACTCTATCAATCACACAGAGTGAGCCAAGGTTATAACCTTTTGGAGAGGTCAGCGACATACCTGCATAAAAACGGATGTTGGGGTCTTCGAGTACCAAAGGATTGTCCTTAAAACGCTCATCTTTTTGGGCATCTTCTATGATCATGAGGTCATTTTGCTGAATAGTATGGTTACAAAACGCGTGTTCACGAGGAGTTTCACTTATTGCTACTCCTATTTTTGATTTAAACCACTGCCGCTCTTCATCTAAGAGTGTAATCAGAGAGATAGGAGCTTGGCATATATAAGAGGCAAGTTTTGTGATATTATCAAATTCTTCCTCTGGTGAGGAGTCCATGATTTTATACTCTTTAAGGGCGGCTATTCTTTCCGAATCCGTATAAGGTATTTGGTTACTCTCTGTTTTCATTGGGCTTGATTTCCTGATAATATGAAGGTGCAAAATTACGTAATTTTGATAAATGATACCGCAAAACGCTGCCTCATGTAAGATTATTTGATATGTTCGTAAATGTTTACTTACAATCATAATGAAGCTTTATAAATAGAAAATATCCGTATTTTCTACGCTATTCCTAGTTTTACTCTTAAGTTAAGTACTTACTTTATAGATAAGGAAGGGTAGCACCAAGCATCAGAAATCAAGAAAATGCACTCAAAAGATTGGAGTAAAATTAATTTTATATTGACTAGACTGTTTACGAAATAAGGAATGGGTGAAAATCTCTTTTTCTTAATTTATGAATGAACGCAGCGTAAGTTTGCAATTTAGAAAAAAAATAAGGAACTTTATAGTATTCTGGGTAAGTTATATAAACAAATTAAAATATATTAATTTAACCAATTACAAATCATAAAAAACATGAAAATAGAACAGATTTATACAGGATGTCTTGCACAAGGGGCTTATTACATTGAAAGTAAAGGGGAGGTAGCCATTATAGACCCACTCCGTGAGGTGCAGCCCTACATTGATAAAGCAGAGAGTAACGGACACGCTATCAAATATATTTTTGAGACCCATTTTCACGCAGATTTTGTGTCGGGTCATGTAGATTTGGCAAAGAAAACAGGGGCAAAGATAGTCTATGGGCCAAGTGCCATTACACAGTTTGAGAGCTATGAGGCAAAAGATGATGAGCTATTCAAATTAGGTGAAGTAAGCATCAAAGCCTTACACACACCAGGGCATACCTTAGAAAGTACTACTTATTTGCTTACAGATGCCAACGGCAAAGATATTGCTATTTTTTCGGGTGATACCTTGTTTATAGGTGATGTAGGCCGCCCTGATTTGGCACAAAAATCAGATATAACCACTGAAGATCTTGCAGGAAAACTCTATGATTCTTTGCACAATAAAATCATGCCGCTTGCAGATGATGTCATCGTGTATCCCGCACATGGGGCAGGTTCAGCTTGTGGCAAAAACATGAGTAAAGAAACTTTTGATACGCTTGGCAATCAAAAACTTACGAATTATGCACTGCGTGCCAAAACTAGAGAAGAGTTTATCCAAAAAGTAACAGATGGTATTTTGCCTCCTCCGCAGTATTTTGCACAGAATGTAGCTATGAATAAAAATGGCTATGACAGCATAGATGATGTCATGAAGCGTGGAGTAGTGCCATTAGAAGTAGCTGATTTTGAGGATGTTGCCAATATGGAGCGTGCTTTGATTTTAGATACACGCAATCAGCAGGTATTTAATAAGGGCTTTATCCCCAATGCTATTTTTATAGGCATTGATGGTGATTTTGCACCATGGGTAGGGGCACTCGTGCCTGACCTTAAGCAGCCTATTCTGATTGTGGCCGAAGAAGGCCGTGCAGAAGAAGTAGTAACTCGCTTGGCAAGGGTAGGCTATGACAATGCCTTGGGCTACCTTAAAGGTGGTTTTGAGGCGTGGAAAGCCGCAGGCAAAGAAATAGATACGATTACCTCTATCTCTGCAGACGAGCTGGCCCTATCCCTCAAAAACGGAGAAGTAGAAAACCTACTAGATGCTCGCCGGTCAGGAGAATACGAAGCAGAGCATGCAGAGGCAGCCATTAATTTCCCCTTAGATTATATCAATCAAAATATGGCAGAACTTGATGCTGACAAGGCTTACCACATTCATTGTGCAGGAGGCTACCGCTCTATGATTACGGCATCTATTCTAAAAAGCAGGGGTTTTGAGCATATCACAGAGGTTATAGGAGGATACAAAGCAATTAAAGAAGCTGACATCCCTAAAACCAATTATGTATGCCCTAGCACTCTTGAAAAATAGCAGACCTTATTTTTTTGTAGATGATTCTGTGCGTACTTTTGTGAATAGATGTATATAAAAAATACATTTTTCTCAGATACGTGCAGAATCTATTTTATTTATACCCACTTCTTCACCTGTTTTCATAAAGAATAGCCCCAAAATATGCGTCTTCATCAATGGCTCCCTATACTCACATGGCTTCCTCAATACAAAAAAAGTAACCTTCAAGGAGATATTTCTGCTGGACTGACCACAGGTGTGATGCTCATTCCTCAGGGCATGGCTTATGCTTATATCGCAGGCTTGCCCCCTGTTTATGGTTTGTATGCAGGGATTATTCCACAGTTTATTTACGCCATTTTTGGTACATCAAGGCAGCTTGCCATCGGGCCTGTGGCATTAGACTCATTGATTGTTGCATCGGGCTTGGCTGTTTTGGCAGAGGCTGGCTCAGCAGAATACATCGCCCTTGCGATTGTGCTTGCCCTCATGGTGGGCTTGATACAGCTGGGCTTTGGAGTGATGCAGCTTGGGTTTTTAGTAAATTTTTTGTCCCGCCCTGTCATTAGTGGTTTTACTTTTGCGGCTGCATTTATGATAGGCTTTAGCCAGTTAAAGCATCTTCTGGGTATTTCACTTACCAATAGTAATCAAATACAAATTGTCTTAGTAGATGTTTATTATAAAATTCAAGACACACATTTACTTACCTTTACCTTGGGTTTTGTGGGTATATTGCTGATGTATGTCATCAAGGCAGTAAATAAAAAATATAAAATCAGGCTACCAGGCTCTCTGGTGATGGTCATCTTTGGGATTTCGGCAGTATTGATTTTTAGTCTTGATGGCTATGGTGTAAACATCATCCGCTCTATTCCTTCGGGCTTGCCAAGTGTGGGCATAGAAGATTTTCATTTTGATAAATGGGCTGTGTTGTTTCCTGTGGCATTTACTATTTCGCTGATTGCTTATATGGAAGCCATTTCTGTGGGCAAAGTCATGGAGGCAAAGCACAAAGATTATGCAATAGACCCCAATCAAGAACTGATAGCGTTGGGTTTGTCAAATATAGGAGGAGCTTTTTTTCAGTCATACTCTACCACAGCAGGGCTATCTCGCTCGGCAGTCAATGACCAAGCAGGGGCAAAAACAGGCGTTTCAGCTTTGGTGAGTGCTTCACTGATGATATGCACACTGTTGTTTTTTACGCCTTTGTTTTATTATTTGCCTCAAGCAGTACTTGCCTCTATCATCATAGTGGCAGTCGTGGGGCTAATAGATGTAAAATATGCTAAAGGGCTTTTTCAAAACCACAGAGAAGAATTTTGGATGTTTCTGCTGACTTTTGTGCTGACATTGACGCTTGGCATTCTTGAGGGGATTTTGATAGGTATGTTGCTTTCTATTGCCTTGGTGATTTATCAGACTACTCGGCCACATTATGCCGTGCTGGGCAGGCTGCCTGAGACAGAGGAGTACCGTAATTTGGACAGGTTTCCTGAGGTGATTCGGCAGAAAGAAATTTTGATAGTACGCTATGATGCCTCTTTGTATTTTGCCAATTTAAGCCATTTTAAAGGAACAATCTCCAGACTGATGAGGCTAAAAGGAGAATCTCTAGAGCTTCTGATACTTAGTTGCGAAAGCATGAATACTCTAGACTCTACCGCCTTAGAAATGCTTTCGGATTTTCATCAAGACTTGACTTCACAAGACATCAAACTGTATATCGTTGGGATGATAGGTCCTCTGCGTGATGTATTGCACAAAGTGGGGCTAACCCAAAAGATAGGGGAGGCTCATTTTTTCTTAGACATTCAGTCTGCTGTCAATTATTTTCAGAATGAAGATCACCCCCAAGCCAGACGCTCGAGCACTTATGCAAGGCAGACAAATATAAATTAGTGACCGTGTGTTGGCTTATATTCGGCTTGCTCTGAGTGCCAGTATCATCATCCAGGGTATCAATGCCCCATGCATTTCTTGGGGCAAAAGAACCCAACAAGAAATTAAAAGAAGCTGCACGAACATTGTAATTTTGAAATAAAGCTTCACCCATTTTTTGTTTTTTGCAAAGAGCAAACCCCAAGCTGCCACGGCATGTGTAGGCAGTGCCCACACAAGGTTGTAATTCCAAGCACAAGTCTGGTGATTGGTGCCCAACCACATAAAAAGAAAAAGAAGCCCGACCAAACCCATCAAAAAGAAAATAGCGAAGTCTAGCCCGTAGGCTACTTTTTTCTTAAGGTAGCCCAATACTGTAATGACAAGCAGCAGCCCACTCAGCCCCCACATCAGTGAATAAGGATTAAACCAAGGGTAAGGAGGTGCAGAAATAAGACTTTGTGATACAATATTGGCTTCAGGGGCAAGGCTTACAAAAACATTCCCTTGCTTGATTTGTGATTTTTTTAACCCCTCCATGAGATTATCAGGCAAAAACATAAAGTCAAAAGGGCTGGCAATCTTATCGGCAGGTGAGCCTAAAAGAAGGTAAATTCCGAAACGAATCCAGGGCTTGGTGATATATGGATCTACACAGGCTCTAAAACTCTTGTCTTTTGGGAATCCTTCCATAACATATTTTAAATCATCTTTTAGGGTAGTTTTGAGGGCATCTCTGATGCGAGTGGAGCAGTTGTCATAAAAGAAATCATACAAATAATACCTATTTTCGGGCTTAAAGTTGGTCTGTAAGAAACTAAAAAGTGCTTGTTTCTGTGTATCATTGAGATTGAGTATCTGCTCATAGACGGTACGTCCTTCTCTTTTGTAAGAATCGATAAAGGGCTGATAATGAGATACTGACAGAAAGTATTTTAGCTTGCCCTGAGTAAATTTTAGTAAAAAATCAGGGTCTTCAAAATCAAAAGTACCATAGCTATACATAATGTCTAGCCCGATGCTAGGGTCATAGACCCTAAGCCCACTGTGCCCAAAGAGGTTATATACATCTTGCCCTGGTCTGCCAGTAATGAGGCTGATGTGTGCACTTCTAGCCAGTTGTACGCTTTGTGCGCTTACTTTAGGTGTGTGGCATATCCAGCCAAGAAACAGACAGCAGAAGAAAATAAAAGAGCGATTTTGCATAGTATTTTGATTCCTTTTTTTGGAAGCGTAAAATTAAGTAGCTTTTATCAATAAAAAAACGGGTAGGCTCATATGAGTCTATCCGTTTTTAAAATAAGTCTTTAAAAGTACTTCGGGTGATTACTGAAAATACTCTCTCATTCTCTCAAAGAATCCTTTTTCTTTTTTGCCAGGGTTGGGGCTAAAGTTTTTAGATTCACGGAGTTTTTCCAAAACTTCACGTTCTTGTTTGCTGAGGGCTTGTGGAGTCCAGACATTGACATGGACGAGCTGGTCTCCTTTATCGTAGCCATCTATTTCAGGAATTCCTTTCCCCCTCATTCTGAGTACTTTCCCACTCTGTGTGCCTGCTTCTACTTTGATTTTAGAAGTGCCTGTGAGTGTAGGTACTTCTACCTCTGTGCCGAGTGCTACGTCTGCGAAGCTAATATAAAGGTCATAGATGACATTTTTATTGTCACGTTGTAGAGATTCGTGCGGAGTTTCTTCTATCAAGATGAGCAAATCTCCAGGAATACCACCTCTTGGAGGTACATTTCCTTTTCCATTCATAGAGAGTTGCATTCCTTCTGCCACTCCAGGGGGTATTTTTACAGAGATGGTTTCTTCTTCTAGGTTTCGGCCTTCTCCACGGCAGGTTTCACATTTGGCATCTATAATTTGCCCTGCACCATCACAAGAGGGGCATGTGCTTGCCGAGATCATTTGTCCGAGCATGGTATTCATTACCTTTTTGACTTGCCCTGAGCCACTACAGGTAGGGCAAGTTCGCAGAGAGTTTCCATCTTTTGCACCGCTTCCCTGACAAGGGCTGCAGGTTACGTGCCTTTTGACTTTGATTTTTTTCTCTACACCTTCGGCTATTTCTTCTAAGGTAAGTTTAAGTTTGATTCTGAGGTTAGAGCCTTTTCTCATTCTTTGTCCGCCTCTGCTTCTGCCTCTTCCGCCTCCCCCTCCGCCAAAGAAATCACCGAATGGGCTACCATCTCCGAAGATGTCTCCAAAAGAAGAGAAGATGTCTTCTGCACTTGCACCTCCACCTCCAAAGCTGCTGTTTACGCCTTGATGCCCGAACCTGTCATAGTTTCGGCGCTTGTCGGCATTGCTGAGCACTTCATAGGCTTCGGCGGCTTCCTTAAATTTCTCTTCGGCGGCGGCATCTCCTTGATTTTTATCTGGGTGATATTTGATAGCCATTTTTCTGTAGGCTTTCTTTATCTCATCATTTCCAGCATCGCGCCCTACTCCTAATACTTCGTAATAATCCCTTTTGGCCATAGTTTATATTTTTTTAGCTTCCTAATACTACCTTCGCAAAGCGTATTACTTTGTCGTTGAGGCAGTATCCTTTTTCTATTTCATCTACAATTTTTCCTTTGAGTTCTTCGCTCGGTGCAGGTATCTGCGTGATAGACTCGTGTAGCTCCACATCAAAGGGTTTTCCTATGGATGACTCCATGGCAGTGAGCCCTTTTTGCTTCAATACTTTGAGCAAGTTATTGTAGATTAACTGAACGCCCTGCTTCATGATTTCTACTTCTTTGAAGAGACCTTCTTTTCCTTCCATGTCTATTTTGAGGATTTCCTCCATAGATTTTTGAGCTCTCTCAAAATCATCTACCACAGGCAATAAATCTTTCAGCAGTCCTTCGGCAGCACTTTTGATGAGTTCTGCCCGCTCTTTGGTGGTGCGTCTTCTGTAGTTATCAAATTCGGCATACAGTCTTAGGTATTTTTCCTTGCTTTCTTGCAGCTCTTTTTGTGTATTTTGCCCACTGTCTGTATTTTGTTCGGTATCTAAACCTGAATCTTCTGAGATTGTTTCTGTGGGTGCAGCATCTTGTGTTTCTTGCTGATTTTCAGTGTTTATTTCCGCTTCTTGTTTCTTAGTTTCTTCGTTTTCCTGCATTTTTATCTATATTTTTTTTGACTACATGTTCAATTTCAATTTTTTTGCCAAATGCACAATGCTGCCATTTTGGCATACAAAGGTAGTTTATTTTTAGACAAATTGGAAGCAGTGCCGTATGATAATTGGCTTTTGAACAATGACATATTTATAGGGATGCTTGATAGAAGCCAATAATTCATTTGATTTAGACTACATACGCTATCAATCTTTTGAAAATATTTTTATAAGTTAATTTAAGTCGGGTACTGATTAGGGCTGTTCTCCATTAAGGATGGCTTGCTTTCTGTCTGCCAATGTTTTTTTACGCTCATTATAGATGATTTTGAAGGCTTCGATATCTTCGGCAGTGCTCAGAGATTGTATTTCTATGAGGGCTTCTTCGGCATAAAAATCCAAGCCCATTTCTAAGGCAAGCAGGGCATAATTTTTTTGTAAATCAACAGAAAAAGGATTGGTACGGACACCATCTACCACTGTGAGGTAGGCCTTCTCAGTATTTCTTTGAGCATTAAAATAATAATCAGCAAGGGCTAAAATGATTTCTTCATCAAAAGGAGTGGCACGGCGTGCTTTGAGATAATTGGCTTCTAAATCTTGTGGACTGCCTGTTTTTGCAAGGGCAAGGGCTTTGAAGTAAGGCTTGTAGTTTTGGTGAATCCTCACAAATTTGAGTTTGTCTATCTCTGCCAAAAGCTGTGCATGTTGCTGCTGTGCCAAGCGCATTTTGCAATAAGCAAAATGAAGCAATGATTGTGCATAGGCAGAGATGCTTGCCTGAGTGCCAAGGTTTTTAAAGATTTCTTCTGCCTTGTCTGCTTTTTGAGATTGGATGTACTCCAGCATCAGTGTAGCGGCTGCACGTGCTTTGTATTCAGGTTTTTGAATACTTACATACACTGTGAAGAGATTTTCAAGACTTGTGAGCCTAGACTGGTAGTGGATAAAATTAAATTTATCTAAATCATTGTTTAGTTCGGCTTCATCTTTCAATACGTTCAAGATTTGATTGGCCTCTTGGGCATGTTTGCCTTTAGATTGGCTGATTTCTATCCAGAGAGGAATGGCTTGTGCAAAATCTCTCATTTCGCTCAGGGCGATGGCTTGGTAAAAAACGGCTTCTGTATTTCCTAAGTTTTTGGCAGTGCTGAGGTAAGAGACCGCTGGTCCATAGGCTTGCTGCTCTAAGAGCCAAAGCCCTGCCACCACATTCAAGTAAGAGTCTTCGGGCAATGTAGGTAAGGAGGTGAGGGCTCTGATACCATCTTGGACTTGCCCACTGTAGTAGAGATTGACCGCCCTTGCAAAGTGAGGGTTGTAGCCATAGATGCGTGCGGTGTCTTGTGCCATAAAGGCATTGAGCAGACTGAGTGCTTTGGAGCCAGGTTTTTTTGCTTGGTTGAGGGCATAATTATAAGTAAATGCAAAGGTAGCGTCATTGGCTGTCTTGATTTGTGTAGAATCAGTCTGAAAACCCTCAAGTGTGATGCCCTGCCCATAATTGGTAAACAATGCGGTTTTATTTGCCCAGCCGATGACATTGGTTTTAAGATTTTTGATGGCAGGGAGGTTCTCTAGTTTTTCACCTTTAGTAGGGATTTTGGCGAGCATCATCCAGAGGTTATTCTGGGCTATGTTTTGCCCTCCTCCATACCATTCGGCTTGCTCTAGGTAGTAAAAAGCAGAGTCGGTTACTTGGTTTTTCTCATAAAGCAATGCTAGGTTGTTATTGATTTGTAGATTGTGTGGAAATCTTTTGAGGGCATCTCTGAGCACAAACATGGCATCTAGCATCCTGCCTTCTTCTTTGAGTGCATTAGAGAGTTGCACATAGACATAAGGGCTTGGGTTTCTGAGCAAGGCATCACGAAGGTATTCTAGTTTGAAGGCACTTTCATCTGTTTGCTCGGTGATGCTTGCAAGCATATAATTGATACGGTGCCCTATAAAATCATTTCTGTCATGTGCTACTTTGTAGTTGATGCTTGCCATCTGGTAGTCTTTCTCCACCAAGTAGCTATCCCCTAGACCGATATAGTAGCCTCCTTGTGCCAGAAACCATGGCAGATTTTTAGCCCCTACAAAAAGGCTCATGCTGACCCCTATTCCAAAATAATACATCATAGATACTGTGATGATTTTGCCCTTGTAGATGATTGTATCTAAGGAGGTAAACTCACGTGCAAGCGGGATAAAATTGGCAAGTACGTACATAAAAAACGCCAAGTTCATCGTAAAGTGACTGTACAAAATGACTGTCCTAAACATACTCAGCATAGAATCATTGGCAGTGGCAATGAAAAAACTCAGGGTACTAAAGCAAATAAGCCCCAAAATCAAAAATAAATAGGCACCTACGGGTGCAAAAGGAAGGATTTTGCTGATGCTAGATTGCTCGTTGCGTATCTGAATGCCCCAAAGCCCTAGCAGGGCAGAAAGAACCAAGAGCAGAAATAAGTCTAGTTTGTAAATGTCTATGCGCCACCAGCCTTGATATTCACCCAAAAGCAATAGAATATTTGCTAGATAAATGACCGAAATTACGCTGAAGTGCTGTATGTTTTGAATCCCGCCTCGCTCGTTGTATGATACTAGAATGTACCAGAATGCACGCAAGACTTCGTGGGCATTCATAAAAATAAAAACAATAGACAAAAGCACTGGCACAATCACCCCAAAATTTACCAAAAACACAAAAGGATACTGTACGGCAGCAGCATAGCTAGCCCAAGTGCCTAGCCCTAGCATAATGCCCAAAAAGATAGCCCAGCGAATCCAAAAGTGCATTTTTAAAAAGAAACTTTGCATCACATAGCTGCTCACAAAAAATAAGGCCAAAGAGACAATCAAAAAACCATTGCTAAGGCCTAAGTCTAGCCCTATGATTTCAAAATTTAAACTAGCCAAGAAGAAAGCGAAAATCGCCATTCCTACGCCATAAAACCAGTTTTTGACCTCTACCAAGATACTTAGCCAAAGACTAAAAGCAAATAATAAAATGCCTCCAAACAGATAATATGTCAGGGGTGAAAAATTCAAATCTCCTACTTTAAAATATTCTTCTATCACAAATAAAGGAGTCTCTAGCGGAATCTCAAATGCACCCACATGGATGTCTTCTATTTTAAAATTAGTGCCTTCTAAATCTGCAATGCGCTGCCAGCTAAAAAAATAATCTATCCCTGTAAAGTACAGACCTAGATACAAAAAAATATTGACAAGAAACAAACCCAATAAGAGAAGGAAGGGTATGCGGTAGCTCGTCTCCCAGTTCTTCCAAAAAAATCCTTTGTTCATAATTTAAGATAGGGTGAATGAAATTAATTTTTGTATTTTATTGAAGTATCTGTACTAAATTTTTTGCTCAAGTGGAGTGTTTTTTTAATTCTTTAGGCTATTACCTTAGGCACAGTAAAATACTGCCCGTCTTGTGTGGGTGCTTGGCTAAGGGCTTTTTCCGTTTCTAGGCTATGTTTTGGGCTATCTTCTCTGAGCTGCCTGCCTGCTTCGCTCATGTGCATAAGCGGCATCACTCCCTCAGTATCTACGGCATTGAGCAAGTCCATCCAAGCCAAGATTTGCTCTAGGTCTTTTTGCATTTGTGCTTCCTCTTCGGCATTGAGTGTGAGCCTTGCGAGGTGTGCCGTTTTTTGAAGTGTTTCTTTGTTGATTTTCATATTGCTTGAATCTGCGGATAGTATTTGTAGATTTCTTCTTGCATTAGGTCAAAAGCTTGATTTTTTAGGCTGTCCAAGTCTGCCACAGTCATTCCTTCTGTAGAGATAGGGGGCAGCACGATGGCTTTTCCCATACGCCAATTTGCCAAAAAAGAGCCATCATTGGGCAGAATGTACCAGTTATGAGGCATCACCACAGGCAAAATCGGTACTTGCCGCTCTATTGCCACTCTAAAAGGCCCATCTTTAAACTCTGCCATCAGCGGCGGATTGCTTGTGCGGATGCCTCCCTCTGGAAAAATCACCATGCTACGCCCTTTGTCAATGGCTTGCATAGACAAAATGAGTGCCCTAAACGAACTTGTGCGGCTCTCACGATTGACCAAGATGTGGAGTTTTGAGAACATAGGCCCGAAAAATGGGGCTTTAGAAAGTGATTCTTTGCCCATAAACATATGGTCTCCTCTCACGATTAGGCCCAATACGATGATATCTAACCAAGAAGTATGGTTGGCACAATAGACATAAGGTTGGTTAGGCTCTGGGCGATAATTGTATTCTACCTTATAGGGCATGAGCGAAAAAAAGAAAAAGCCCTTTGCCCAAATATTGTTCAAAGAGGCAGCATAGACATGCCATTCTTCTCTTAAAGAAAAAAGGTGAAAAAATGGAAGTAGCACTAGCATCAATACTACAAAAACAAAACTCCCCCATGCTGTGTATATAATTCTTAAGATTTTCATACTGCAAAGTTAAAATAAAAATCTTGGCTTATCCTATTATCCTAGCAAGTCAATGAGGGATATGTATTTTATTGGATATGATTCTCATAAAAAATTGCATTTATTAAAGATTTGCTGTGTTTTGCTGGGTTCTAAAATGCTTGATGAGATTCATTCCTTTGCGGATATAATCAGGGTCATGGGTTTTGCTTTGCCCCGAAGCAGGCACAGGCCGCCCCGTATTGTGGATATGAAAGGCATTGGTAAAATCTCCTCTTCTCAGGTATTTTCCGTAGCTTTTGTCAGCCCATTCTATGGCATGTTTGATGGCAAATTCGCCTTGTAGCTGCTCAAAATCAAGCCCAAGCGGAATGCAGTGATAGCCCATAATCTGAAGAGGCCCCCAAGAGGTAGCCAATTTTTTCAAGGTTTGATCATCATAAAGCGACATTTGTGGGGTAGTAAATGAGCCGTAGCGTTCTGTTTCTCCTTCTTTTACGCTTTTTAGGCGATTATAGACATGGGGCTCATAGCGTGTAGGAGCGGGCAGTTTGGCAGAAGATTCTAAAATAATCAATGCCTTAAAATACTCTGAGGGCAGCTTTAATTCTGCACAAACCGTCTCTACTTGGCTGCTGTAGTTTTGCTCAAGGCGCTCAAATATATCTTGTGTGCCTTTGTTTTTGAATAAAAAAGTATAAGCCAAGTATCCAAGCCCGATGATTGACAATAGTATAAAAATACGCCGCATAAGATTTATCTAAGTAGATGAATGATTAAATAAATGTGCCAATTTATTGAGTTGCTAATGTGCTAATTATCAGTATATTACAAGTGAGATAGTATAAAATAAATATGTTTGAGTACTTACTTTGTGGCAATTTAGTTTTTTTTAGAAAAAAAACAGTAATTTTAAGTGTATTATAAAATTGAAGACCTGAGAAAACGCTTACGAACACTCATTAGGAGTATCAGCTTTGCACTCACTTCTCAGAATTTTTACAAACATAAAACGCTTCGTTTAGACCCATAAACCAACTTTACCTATGAAAACTCTGTCGCTTTTTCCGTTTATACTTTTGATTTTGACTTTCAATTTATCTTTTGCTCAGAGCAAAGCAGTCAACAGCTATGTAGCACTAAAGAATGAAGTTACGGCATATCATCAAAAAAATCTGAATACCGTATTTGAGCAGCAACGCAACAAACTTAATCAATTTTTAGAAAAAGAAGACAAGGCATCTATTTATGCACTTGCAAAGCAGTTTGAAGCACAGCAATCACAGAAGGCAAAGCTTTTTGCACAAAAACAAGCTGATGCATCTGTATTTATGCAGACTTGGGAAGAGTTACAACAAAAAGAGGTGCAGATTCTTATCAAGGCGGAGGGCTTTGTAGAAAAATATGATGCCATCATTGAGCAGGTATTAAAGGAGGAAATCCAGACTCAAATCAAAAAATGGCAAACAGAAATCAACCAAATTTTATCTAAATACAACACACCTTTGCAATATCCGCAGCAGAGGTATTTTGCCAAATATGGGTTTGGGCGATGGAGCAGCCCTGCTTATTTTTTGCTCTGGAATGCAGAAAAACCTGAGAAACAAGAAGCCGCTGCCGAACCAGGCAATTAATGGAAGTGAGTAACTGCGTGCAGCAAAGCACCCAATCACTCACTGATTTGCGCAACTTACGGAAGTCTTAACTTACGTGCTGCCCTCCATTGATGGCATAGTTTGCCCCTGTGATAAAACTGGCTTTTTCGGATGCCAAGAAAGACACAAGGTAAGCTATCTCCTCAGTGCCTCCTAGGCGGCCTAGAGGGATTTGCTGAATAATCTTCTGGCGGATGTCTTCACGCACAGCCATAACCATGTCAGTGGCAATGTAACCTGGAGAAATCGTATTGACCGTAACGCCTTTTTGTGCCACTTCCATGGCGAGGGTTTTGGTAAATCCGTGCATCCCTGCCTTGGCTGCCGAGTAGTTGGCTTGTCCATATTGTCCTCTTTGTCCATTGACAGAAGAAATATTGATGACACGCCCAAAGCTCTGCTCACGCATATCTTCTATCACGTGGCGAGTGCAGTTAAAGACACTGTCTAGGTTGGTGCTAATGACTGCATCCCAGTCTTCTTTGCTCATTTTATGGAAGGGTTTGTCACGGGTGATGCCCGCATTATTGACCAAAATATCTATAACACCAATTTTTTCTTTGATTTCGGCAATCATTTTTTGGCAGGATTCAAAGTTACAGACATCTCCTTCTACCATGTCTATCTCAAAACCCAATACTTTTTGTTCTTCTTTCCATTTTTCTGCTTTTTCGGCATTTCTGTAATTGGCTACTACTCTAAAACCATCTTCATACAGTTTTTGGCACATGGCAGTTCCTAATCCACCTGTTGCACCAGTTACAAGAGCTACTCTTTTTTGATTTGCATCCATATTAGTTTAATTCTATTTTTTGGGTGTTTTTATAATTCGAATGCAATAAATAAATAAATTTCATAACTATAAATGACTATAGTCATATTTTAGAATTTATTTGCTACTTTTTTTCAAATCACCAATCATTTGCTTTGGATTTTGTGCTTTGAAGACTGTATTGCCTGCTACAAGGACATCAGCCCCTGCTTTCATGAGTTCAGAGGCATTGTCTAGGCTTACACCTCCATCTATCTCTATGAGTGTCTGTGTGCCTTGTGTTTCAATCATTCGCCTTAATTGTCTGACTTTATCAAAAGTACGAGGGATAAATTTCTGCCCTCCAAAGCCGGGGTTTACAGACATCATACAGACCAAGTCAGCCAGCTCAAGAACTTCTTCTAGCACAGATACAGGCGTGTGTGGGTTAAGTGCGACTCCCGCTTGGCAGCCCAAATCTCTGATTTGTTGTAAAGTACGGTGCAAGTGTGGGCAGGCTTCATAATGCACCGAAATCACTGCTGCACCTGCATTTTTGAATGCTTCAAGGTATTTTTCGGGCTGTACAATCATCAAGTGCACATCCAGTGGCTTTCGGGCATGCTTTGCAATGGCTTCACAGACAGGGATTCCAAAGGAAATATTGGGTACAAAGACACCATCCATAATGTCTATATGCACCCAATCTGCCTCACTTTCATTGAGCATCTCTACCTCACTTTGCAGGTTTGCAAAATCACTTGCCAAAATAGAAGGGGCAATGCGTGCCAGAGTAGGGGTGTCTTTTAAGGTCATATTTTCTTGCTTTTAAGGGTATTTAATCTTTTTTTTAGGGTTTATTTTCAATTTTGCAAAATTACTAATTTTCATTTACTTAATTTTAAAGTAGTTTTGTAATTGGAGACTCAAGAAAAGTTTTGTTTTCTAATTTTTTTTAAAAAATAAACGCTTTCAATAAGCATTTTATACTCCAGATTGGTTTCATGTATCTAGAAAAGCCCAATATACTCAAATCTCAACCCTGTAGAAATTTTCACGGATATTTCACTCTTACAGATAGAGAGGCAGGGGTTTGGGTTTATTTCTATAAATAGGATATTCCTACGGAGTTTTAGGGGGGATTTTTTAAGTCTCCAATTTTGTAAGGAATGTTTTTTTGAATATCTTAATAATACACTTATTTTTGACCTTCATAATAAATCAGAGCAATAAATTATATCAAACACATAATTCATAAAACAATATGGCAGAGAAAATATTAATGCCCAAACTAAGCGACACCATGGAAGAGGGAGTCATTGCCTCTTGGCAAGTAAAAGTAGGCGACAAAGTAAGCACTGGTGATGTGCTCGCTGAGATAGAAACCGACAAAGCCACCATGGAACACGAGGCTTACGAAGAGGGGACAATCCTCTACCTTGTAGAAGAGGGAAGCACCGTAACGGTAGATGAACTCATTGCGATTATAGGCAAAGAAGGGGAAGACATCAGTGGACTCCTCAGTACTGGTGGAGAAGCCAAAAAAGAAAGCCCTGCCCCCGATAAAAAAGAAGAAAAAGAGGAAGCTTCCAAAGGCAGCAATGCCAACGGAGCAGAAACCGCTACAGCCACCAAAAAAGAAACCAAAGTAAGCAATGCAGTCATCGTGCAGATGCCCAAACTAAGCGATACGATGGAAGAAGGCGTCATTGCTGATTGGCATAAAAAAGTGGGTGATACCGTCTCTATGGGGGATGTGCTTGTAGAGATAGAAACCGACAAAGCCACCATGGAGCATGAGGCTTATGATGAAGGTGTTTTGCTATACATCGCTGCCGAAAAAGGAGATGCCATCCCTGTCAATGACTTACTCTGCGTTATAGGTGAAAAAGGAGCAGACTATGAGGCTCTTATCCGCCAGTTTAAAAGTGGACAGTCAGATGAGAGTGAAGAAGAAGAAGAAAGCACCCCAAGCCCAGAAGCTAAGGAAGAAAGCAGCAGCACAACAGATGCCAAAAGCAACGGGAAATCTCAAACTACCGAGAACGGACGCATTAAAATTTCTCCTCTTGCACGCAAACTAGCCGAAGACAAAGGTTTTGATATAGACCAAATCTCGGGTTCGGGAGAAGGCGGACGCATCGTAAAAAAAGACATAGAATCTTTTCAACCTTCTAAGAGTGAGCCAGCCAAAGAAAAAACGGAGTCTAAAGCAAGTGCCACTGCACCAGCCCCTTCTAGTGGCGTGCAAGGCATTGGTCAAGAGTCTTTTGAAGAGAAAAAGACCTCACAAATGCGTAAGACCATTGCTCGCCGATTGAGTGAGAGTAAATTTACAGCACCTCATTTCTACCTTACCATAGAGATAGACATGGAAGAAGCCATGGAAACCCGCAAAAAACTCAATGAAATCTCCCCTGTCAAGATTTCATTCAATGATATGATTGTGAAGGCCGCCGCCGTAGCACTTCGCCAACACCCTGCCGTCAATGCTTCTTGGCAAGGAGAAACTGTTCGCTATAATCACCATGTGAATGTGGGCATAGCCGTGGCTGTAGAGGAAGGTTTGCTCGTGCCTGTGATTCGTTTTGCTGATGCTAAATCACTTTCTCAAATATCTTCAGAGACTAAAGAACTTGCTCAAAAAGCCAAAGACAAAAAACTACAGCCAAGTGAGTGGGAGGGAAGTACTTTTTCTGTCTCTAACTTAGGGATGTTTGGCATAGAAGAATTTACGGCAATCATTAATCCGCCAGATGCTTGTATTATGGCCATCGGGGCGATTGTATCTAAGCCCATCGTCAAAAACGGTGAAGTCGTGCCTGGCAACCTAATGAAAGTAACGCTCTCCTGCGATCACAGAGTAGTAGATGGCGCTACAGGCGCACAGTTCTTGGCTACGTTTAAGTCATTGATGGAGTCGCCTATCCGTATGTTGGTGTAATGCTGCATTTGTGAGATAGAACATAAATATAAATAGGATGCACTGCTAGTCGGGGTTTTAAATCCTGACTAGCCAACTTTCAGCCTATCCGAAGGGTTAAAAACTTGTCTGAAAAGCAATATAAAACTAATTAATTTTTGTTTTTTTGTAGTTCTTTAAGGGTATAAAAATGGAGGCTTTCATTCAAAGGGTTACACTTAAACACCGTATCAATGCTTTTATGCGGCTGATTCGCTTTAATAATCTTCTGATTATTGGGCTTACGCAGTATATGATTAAAATCTGCCTGATAGACGAGCCCAACAGATTGTGGGCTAACTTTACGGACATACACCTTTTTATGCTAGTCAGTTCTACCATTTTGATAGCTGCGGCGGGTTACATCATCAATGATTACTATGACATCAAGATAGACACCATCAACAAGCCAGGGCGGATAGTCATTAGCAAATACCTTAGAAGACGTGCAGCACTTGCCATTAATTTTGGGCTGAATCTTTTGGCACTTTCTTTGGCCTGGATGCTAAGTATTGGGGTGTTTTTAGTTACTTTTATTTCAGGTTTTTTGCTCTGGTGGTATTCTAATCAGCTCAAAAGGCTTCCGCTGGTGGGCAATGCAATGATCGCATTATTGACGGCCCTCTCCGTCTTGGTGATGGCTGTGTATTACCCTCAAAATCAAGATTTACTGGTGATTTTTGCGATTTTTGCATTTTTCATCACCCTTGTGAGGGAGCTGGTTAAAGACATGGAAGATGTGCAAGGAGATGCGCATTTTGGCTGCCAGACTTTGCCAATAGTCTGGGGAATCCGCCGCACAAAGAATGTGATTTATGTTTTTTTGGGGATTTTTATTGTTATTTTGCTTTCTACTTACCTGAGTTTTCCCCGAAAATTTGCTTTTTACCTGTATCTTGTTGTTTTGCCTCCCTTGTTACTTTTCTCAGTTCGGTTATTTCGGGCAGATACACGCAAAGAGTTTGCATTTTTGAGCAATCTCTGTAAGTGGATTATGGTCTTGGGAGTACTAAGTATGGGGCTAGTCTAGGACTCTCCGTGCTGCGTGCTTAGTTTTTGGAGTGAGATATTTTGATAAATTGGCTTTTTAGGTCTAAAATTACTAATTTCGGACTTTCTTAGAAGCAAGTGTATATTTTACTTAAAATCAACAAAATGTATAAAATTACGAGTATCTTTTTGCTACTTTTAGCAAGTGCCTGCACATTTTCACAAGCACAAAATAAAAAACAACTTCTCAAAGAAGTAGAGGATCTGAAAGCACAAATTCAGGCTTTAGAAGCTGCCAACAAGGTCAATCTTGAAGATCCAGCCGATAAGTTAAGCTATTGTATGGGCATTAGCATAGCCAATAGCATCGTAAAGCAGGTAGATGAAATCAAGACCCCTGCATTTGAGCAAGGTTTGATAGATGTAAAAGAAGGCAAGGCAGACATAAGCGTCCAAGAGGCAAACGCTTTTATTCAGACTGAGCTCGCTAGGCTAGGGGAGGCGAAAGCTGAGGCAGTGAAGACTGAGGGAGCGGAGTTTTTAGCAAACAATGCCCAAAAAGACAACATCATCACCTTAGAAAGTGGCTTACAGTATGAAGTATTAGAGCCAGGCACAGGTGAGGTGCCGAGCAGCACCGACAGGGTTACGGTGCATTACAAGGGATATTTTATGGATGGAGAAGTATTTGATAGCTCGATAGAAAGAGGTGAGCCAGCCACTTTTGGGGTTACACAAGTAATAGCAGGCTGGACTGAAGCCCTTAAGATGATGCCTGTGGGCTCGATTTGGCGTTTGTTCATTCCTTACAATCTAGCTTATGGTGCAAATGGCAAGGGAAGTATTCCTGGCTATGCTACACTTCTATTTGAAGTAGAGTTGTTGAAAATAGAAGGAAGAGAGTAAATAAATTTTCCATACTACTATACAAAAGACTCACATCTTATCAGACAGGATTTCAGGATGAACAAGATTTGTAATTTGTCTGATTTCTATACAAGTGATTCCTAAACTGCCACAAAAATCGCACTATGTATCTTATGATTCTATGTGGGTTTTTATTTTGTATAGTAGTATATAAGTTTTTTCCCTCTATGCTATGCCCTGACAGCATAGAGGGATGTTTTTTTAGGCTTTTGCGGTTTTTTTTTGGGGGTGGTAGTTTTTTGGGTTTAATATTTTGCTCAGAATCTGCACTGTGATGAGGTAAGTAGGCTTGACCCCTACCAAGCCCAAGCTGCCCGAAGCAAGTGTACTTCCCGTAACCAGTGGATTATCAGAGGCATAATAGGCATACCTCAGTATGACATCTTCCTGAATATTTTTACGAATTTTTACTTCGGCTTGGATGGCTTTTTGGTAGTGAGCGCCTTCCATCTCTAGCCCGATTGCTTGCCATGAGGAGCTTTTGAAATAATCCAAGACATCTCTATTTTGGAGAGAAGTGCCCAACACAGAAATCATTGGCCCTTCATAGACTGCAATGCCTTGGTCTTTAAAATCTTCTTTCTTAAAATCATTCTCGAAGGGGTAATTGTCTGCCGTGCCCTCAAATACGTGTGCAGTCGGAATCATAATGTCCCCCTTTTGCCCTTCTAAGATGCCTGCCTTGCCCATGATAGAGATGGATGCGATGGGCATGTGGTGGTGTTTTTTTTCGGTTTTGAGGGGTTTGAGCAGCTCGTCCATAGTTTCATAGGCTTGCTCACCAAAGGCATAATCCATTACTACAATGACGGGTTTTTGCTGCTGGAGGTATTCTTTCTGAATGTGTATTTCGTCAGAGATATCATCTAGGTCTATTTGTGCTGTATCAAAAATCTGGACGGCAAGGTTTGTACCTGATTCATCTGAGATAGAAATCATTCCGTGGCTGAGGGCATATTTTTTTACTTTTTGGTTGAGTTGTTCATTGTCAGCTTTGCTTAGCTCTAGGGCGATTTCGGAGATGGATTTAGGTTCTTTAAAAGCATTTTTGAGTGCTGCAGGAGCGTAGAGGCTATTCATGACGCTGTGCAAGTTAGCACTGATGATGTGTATGGGTCTTTCTAAGAGTTGTGCATTGAGGAGGGACTTTTTGATATTTTGAGCCCATTTTTCGCCATAGATATGCCTTCCGATGCGTTCTCGGAGTGTAGGCGTAAAGGTGATTTCCTTTTCACGCTGCATAAATTCCTCTTCATAGGCA
>JAABSX010000021.1 GCA_011390205.1 Microscillaceae bacterium
CAAAGCTTGATACCAAGCTGGTAATACAGTATCCTCTGTACGAAGCGTTTCACTGAGTGACCAAGCTACTACCTTTCTTTGATAGAGATCTAAAATGACAGTCAAATACAGAAAGCCTTCTTCTACTACCAAGTAACTAATATCTGAAACCCATACACGAGCAGCTTGGTCTACCTTAAAATTACGACTCAGTAAATTAGGTGATATTGGCTTATCGTGTTTAGAATCTGTGGTACTAGGCACATACTTCTTGCTTATTTTGCTTCTCAGGCCCATTTTTCGCATCAGCTTTGCTACTGTGGGACGACTTACTTGAATGCCTTGCTTTTCTAACTCAATGGTCAAACGAGGGCTGCCATAACGCTGTTTACAAGCAAAATAGGTGTCTGAAATCTTGTCTCGAAGCTCATCTTGCCACTTGCTTCTTGCACTGACCTTCCCTTTCAGCCACTCATAATACCTACTACGACTCACCTTCAATACTTGGCACATCTTCTTAACCGGAAACTCTCTACGGTGAGCCTTTATGAATTTATAGATTTCGGTTCGTTCTTGGAGAAGATGTGCACTGCTTTTTTTAAGATATCCCGTTCTAATTGTGCATCTGCTAAGGCTTTTTCTAATTCTCGGATACGGTTTTCTTGCTCAGTCAGTTTTGGCTGACCATTGCCTGGAAAGCTATTCTTACCATAGCTCTCATACTCTCGTTGCCAACGGTAGAGACTAGCTGAGGTTACTCCTAGCTCTTTGGCTAATTGAGGTACTTTACGCCCCTCTTGGATGAGTTTAATCGCTTGTTCTTTAAACTCTTTGCCGTAATGTTTTCTTGTTGTACTCATAGTTTACTAAGTTAAGGATTATTTCTTAACTTGATGTCCGTGTAAAGTTAGCATGTCCAATTTTAAGAACCTTTCTGATTCAGTTTGAGTACTTATTATATTTTTAAATGCAGTATTTATATCTTCTGTAAGTATCTCATTTGTGAATCTTCTATAAGCGTAGTCTGAATATTTTTTTACAAATGGTATTATGATATTTTTGCTTACATCTCCTGTTACATTTTCAAAGTTATTGTTGATTGATTCTCCTACGAAAAGCCCTATAACATCATCAATACTTGCTGTTTGTTGAAAAGATTTGATAAAAGACTTTCCTTCTTTTCTTATTTTCTTCAGAAGGTCAGGGTTTTCACTAGCTTCTTTCCTTAGCTTGTTACTAAAATCTTTATCCTGTTTGGTAGTAGGTTGATTACTGTGGCTATACTTGTCTACATCCTCAAAAAAAGCTGCTATTTTTTTTGCGTCAGTATTTGAATTAAGTCCTTTATGAATTGTCTCAATAGTAAATCCTGGTCTCAGCCTACCTCTCGAGTCATAAGCATAAATTTTGAGAATTTGTTGTTTTAGGATGTTTGTATAATCAAACGAATATTTCGCTTTGACACTGCTAGATATTATTTTTGCTTGCTGTATTTCATAGTTTCGTGCAATTCGGTTAATTAAGTCATCATCTTCTATTGTTAACTTTTCTTTCTTTTCTACCTGCTCTTGTGATTTAAGCTCTTTCCATATTTTCTCCTGTTTTTTGGATTTATTATCTAAGGAGGCTAAAACTAATTTAGAAGAGTAATTCTTTGTGGATTTTGTGATAACAGGGCTATTGATGACTAAGAATGACAGTAAAAGCATTATAATACTTAATCTGCCTATAAAGCCGTTAGCCCTGCTTATACTGCTAATGAATCCTTTACTAATGAAGAAAGAGATAAATTTGTTAAATTTTGATTTGCTTGGATACCTATTATCTAACTCATCAAAAATTCTTCTACGAACATCTATATCCTTGAGTGTTGTTTGTAGTTGGGGTATTATGGTTTTAAGTACCGCTAACTTATACTCGACCTGCACTTTTTCGCTAAAATCCATACTCTCAGTATCTATTTGTGATAGTAAGGTTTTGTCGTGATTAACCTCTTGTAAAATTTGATTAATTTTAAGCATATCTTCTGTGGGTGCTTGCGATTCCAAACTCCCTTCTTCTTGCTTTTTCTGTAAATCTTTATAAATCATCTTAATTACTTTTCTTGCTTTGTATATGCTGTAAATACTAATTATCACAGACAAAGTCATAATAATGATAATAGACTTTCCACTGCCTATAACTTGCAATAAATTTTCAAGTGATATAAATAAAGATACTACAACATTAACTACTGTTTCATTATGTCCCGTAACTAAAGATATCAAGAACAATAACCCAAATAATATCCATATTACTAGGTAAGTAAATCCGCCTATTAATGCAATGGTTCTAAGATAAGAGAATATCGTAAGCCAAGTAAACTTTACAAGTTCTGGAAATTTTTTCTTCTTAAATGTTGTGTTTTTAATCTTTTTTATCACAACTCTGTCTGTAAAGAAGTAGCTTACAAAAAAAACTAATGATGAAATAATTAGTAACATGTTTTTGTATTTTGTGTGGTTTTGAGGATTCTATCTATTTGAGGTTTTTTCAAGCTTTGTTAGTGTGTTTAACAATGAATTAGTAATTATAGCAAGTTGCATTCTCTTTTCTGATTCATTTATTAAGCCCAAATCTATATCTTCTTGCAAGTTATTATATCGGAAGCTCAAAACACTTACATTATTAATCATATTTGAGTTGTGAGTAAGCTTAAGCATTTCTTCGATAGCGACTCCTACGTCGCCTTCAATTATTAATTTTCTTATATCATCTGTTATGGATGACCTTGGGTTATTTTTTTTATATGAGTTTGAGATAATGCTATCATCAACCCAGGTTCTTAACCTATCATAAAAGTTTGCAGATACATTACCATGTATATAATCTAATTTTAAATTATTAAGTAAATGTAAATTTTGTATTGATATATCTTGCCTATCTTTAAGTATATTTATCTCTTGAAAAAAATCCACAAGATTGTTTTCATCAATTAGGTTATTTAATGTTTTTTGTATGATTTTTTCATCCATTTTTGTAAGATATGATACTTTATTTTTATATATAAAAAAGTATTGTGATTAATACTATTTTATTCATAAAGATAAATACTTAGGTTAATTTATATTAAAATAATATAATTAAAAACAATTTTTTTGTACTTTTCTTATGAAAATATTTATTAATATTGAAATTTGAGAATATATTTTTGATTAATAAATTATCTAAGCCCAAGTTTAATGATATAAATTTATAAATTATTTGAATAGTTATCAAATTACCTTATATATGACCTGAGTAGTTATAGATAAGATTGTCTTTAGTTTCAAAAGTAAGACTTTATATTGAAAATTGCAATACCCCCACCCTCTATTCTGCTCCATTGTCAGTATTTTAGAAACGGCGCATCAACCCCTCTGGTCGCAGCGTCTTGACCCACAATAGCAAACTGCTTTGAGCATCTCGCTCAGAGCAAACCTTCACGAATCACTTAAACTCAAATATAAAATAAAATGCTGAAATAAACTCAAAACCACGACTGCATGATGCAAAAACCTTTGGTCAGAGCGAGACGCATCTGACCAGTTTGCTAATGTGGGTTACCCCGCTAGTCGTGATTTGCAATCACGACTACAGAGCAAAAGATTTGTAATCTACTTACCAACTCTGACAAAGTTCCCCTAAATTTTGTATTTTTGTAAAGAACCTAATTGTTTTAAAATGGATACTTTTATTACTGATATTTCTGAGCTTGACCCCGACAAGATTTATACCTATGCAGATTACCTCACATGGCGTTTTGAGCAGCGTGTAGAGTTGATTAAGGGCAAAGTCTTTAAAATGTCGCCTGCACCGAGTTCGAAACACCAAACTATTTCTACTCAGTTGCAAGGTATTTTATTTATAAACCTAAGAAATAAGCCTTGTAAGCTTTTCTCTGCTCCCTTTGATGTACGTCTGATAGACAAGAAAAAATCTAGCAAAGCCAATCAAGATGTTTACACAGTCGTGCAGCCAGATATTTGTGTGATTTGTGATAAAACTAAAATTGACGAGAAAGGAGGAATAGGTGCCCCTGATTTGATTGTAGAAATCCTTTCACCAGGTAATTCTAAAACAGAAATGAAAATCAAATATGCACTGTATGAAGAAAGTGGCGTACTAGAATATTGGGTAGTCTATCCCTCTGAGCATGTCTTGCAGCAGTTTATTTTAAACCAAGAAGGCAAGTACCAACTCAAAGAAACTTTCACAGAAGATGAGGTTTTTAAGTCTCATATTTTCCCTGAGTTGCAGATTAGTTTAGGGGAGGTTTTTGAAGATTAGTCTTTCTCCGTGCTTTGTGTCTTCACAAAGCACCAAACCTTTCGTTTCGTGAAGATAAGAAACGAGGAATTAAGTCCTCACTTTAAAAAAATGAAACTACTTTTTAAAAATATCAAAGAACTTCTCCAAGTCCGTAGCGAGCCTATCACTTGGGTAGCTGGAGAAGCCATGAAAACCTTGCCGAGCATTCAAAATGCTTTTTTGTGCATAGAAGATGACTTGATTACTGATTTTGGAAAAATGGCAGATTGCCCTCAAAAGTCATTTGATGAAATCATAGATGCCACAGGCAAAATGATATTGCCAGCTTGGTGCGACTCACATACACACCTTGTTTTTGCGGGCAACCGTGAAGGCGAATTTGTAGATAGAATCAAGGGCTTGTCTTATGAAGAAATCGCCAACAAAGGCGGAGGGATTCTCAATTCTGCCCAAAAGCTTAACCAAACCTCTGAAGAATCACTTTTTGAACAAAGTGCCAAGCGTTTAGAGGAAGTCATGCAGCTAGGCACAGGAGCGATTGAGATAAAATCGGGCTATGGCTTGACTTTAGAGGGAGAACTCAAAATGCTCAGGGTCATCAAAAAACTCAAAGAAAGCTATCCTATTGAAGTGAAAGCTACTTTTTTGGGAGCTCATGCCATTCCAGCAACTTACAAAGACGATAAATCGGGCTATTTGAAAATGCTCATTGAGGAAGCCATGCCACGCATTGCCCAAGAAAAACTGGCTGAGTATGTAGATATTTTTTGTGAGAAAGGTTATTTTTCGATAGAAGATACCGAACTGATTTTGGCAGCAGGAAAGCAACACGGCTTAATTCCTAAAATCCATGTCAATCAATTTACAGTGATGGGAGGCGTAGCTACAGCCATAAAACACCAAGCCTTGTCCGTAGATCATTTAAAAGAATTAGAAGATGCTGATATTGAGGCACTTAAAGGTTCTAGCACTATGCCTGTAGCCCTTCCATCTTGTTCCTTTTTTTTGGGGATTCCTTATACTCCAGCAAGGCGGTTGATAGAGGCTGGACTGCCCTTGGCTTTAGCTACAGATTACAATCCTGGCTCTGCCCCTTCGGGCAATATGAATTTTGTGGTGGCTACAGCTTGCATCAAAATGAAAATGACTCCCGAAGAAGCCATCAATGCCGCTACGCTCAATGGAGCTTATGCCATGGGTTTGGAGAAAGAACTTGGCTCTATCACCATTGGCAAAAAAGCCAATCTTATACTGACCAAAGCCATCAGTTCTTATGCCTTTATACCTTATTCTTTTGGAGAAAATCAAATAGAGAAAGTTTATATTAAGGGAAAAATAGCCCCCTAGCCCCTAGATTAAATACTTTGTGATAAAACAATACAACCACAGAACAATGTACCTATGCAAAAAAAAACCTACAAACCTGCCCAACAAAACAACTGGCAAGGACGCAACTCAAACCCGTCACTGCCTCCTCAATATTGGCACCAAATCATAGAAATAACTGATATTCAAGCACTTAAAAAAACAAAAGAAATTCCTAGTTTTGCCTTGCTAGGCTATGCCTGCGATGAAGGAGTCAGGCGAAATTTTGGCAGAGTCGGGGCTTTTGAGGGGCCGCAAGCCCTGCGAGAAAAGCTTGCTAAAATTCCCTTGCATTTCCAAGAAAAACGGGTGATAGATGCAGGGGATGTCATCTGTATGGAAGAAAATATGGAAGATAGCCAAGCACTTTTTGCAGCGCATATTACATACTTATTAGAGCAAAATACCTTCCCGATAGGCATTGGTGGGGGGCACGATATTGCCTACGCACATTTTAAGGGAATCAAGGATTTTCTCAAAGAAAAATCACAAAACAAAATCGGCATCATTAATTTTGATGCACATTTTGACCTCAGACCCGTAGAGGAAAAACCCAATTCAGGCACACCTTTTTACCAAATTTTATCCGAAGCAAAAGCCGATAGCAGAGCAGTAGATTATCTTGCAATAGGCATTCAAGGGCAATCTAACACTCAAGAGTTATTTGAAATAGCCCAGCAATACGACGTGAAATACATTATGCAAGAGGAATGTGAGTCCTTTGACGATTCTCTCAAAAGTAAATTAGAGTCATTCATAGCAGCACAAGATTATTTGTATATCACCATAGATTTGGATGGTTTTTCCTCTGCCTATGTGAGTGGAGTAAGTGCCCCTTCTCCTTTGGGTTTTAGTCCTCAGTTTGTATTTAAGGCATTAGAATTTTTATTAGAAAGCAAGAAAGTCATCTCATTGGATATTGCTGAGCTAAATCCTGTATTCGACCAAAATCAGCTTACTGCCAATTTAGCTGCAAGACTTGTAGATTTTGTGGTGAATAAATCTTAGAGGGCATGTCCTTTTGCTGGAACATAGCCCCTTCTGCTGCTCAGTCTGTGAATAAACCCGAACTCAAATAACGGTCGCCACGGTCGCAGACGATGCACACAATCAGGGCAGGCTCGGTAAGGTCTTTTGCCAAGTCAAGTGTAGCCTGTAAGACACCGCCGCTGCTCATGCCTGCAAAAATACCACACTCTTTTGCCATACGCCGTGTGGCTTGTATGGCTTGCAACTCACTGACATACAATATCTTATCTACTCTGTGGTTTTCGTATATTTCGGGCAAAAACTCAGGCGACCATTTTCTGATGCCTGGAATACTTGCCCCCTCTTCTGGCTGCACACCTATAATCTGGATGTCAGGGTTTTGCTCTTTGAGAAATCGAGAATTGCCCATAATCGTTCCTGTAGTGCCCATGCTTGCCACAAAATGTGTAACTTTTCCTGCAGTAGCTTCCCATATTTCGGGGGCTGTGCTTTTGTAATGTGCTTTGTAGTTGTCAGGGTTTGAGAACTGATTGAGCATAAAGTAGCCCTGATGCTTTGCCATGTCTTCGGCAAGTGTTCGAGAGTATTCTATGGTCTTGGCTGCCTCCGTCAAGATGACTTTTGCCCCAAAAGCCCTCATGGTGTCTATGCGTTCTTGGGTGGAGTTTTCGGGCATGATGAGCGTAATGTCTAAACCAAAGGAAGCCGCTACCATGGCTAGAGCTATTCCTGTATTGCCGCTTGTTGCCTCCACGAGTTGGGAGTTTTGCTGGATGTCGCCTCGCTCCAATGCCTGCTGAATCATATTAAAAGCGGGACGGTCTTTGACACTTCCGCCAGGGTTATGCCCTTCCATCTTGCCATAGACCTCGACAAAATCAGGAATTTCGGGAAGTTGGATACGTACAAGAGGCGTATTGCCTATCAGTGCACCAATGTTATTTACTTTTTGCATTGCATTTATTTTTTGGGGGGAGAAATCCCCTTGGTTCATTACTTGACAAATTGCTTTCCTTCAGAAGAATAATAGACCCTTGACAAAGGTTTGACACTTTCCGTAATCCAGACATTTCCGCCTATGATGCTGCCCTGCCCTATGACGGTATCCCCGCCTAGAATGGTAGCCCCCGAATAGATAATGACTTTGTTTTCTATGGTCGGGTGTCTTTTTTGCTGTGCCATATTTTTACTCACACTCAATGCCCCCAACGTAACACCTTGATATATTTTGACCTCATCTCCGATGTGTGTGGTCTCCCCTATCACAATGCCTGTGCCGTGGTCTATACAAAATCTCCGACCAATGATTGCCCCTGGATGTATGTCTATGCCTGTTTTGGAGTGGGCATATTCCGTAAAAATACGTGGCAGATAAGGCACGCCTAGCTCAAGCATCAGGTGTGCAAGCCTATATACAGCAATGGCATAAAAGCCTGGATAGCTTCTGATGACCTCTTTGGCATCAATGGCTGCGGGGTCTCCTGCCAAGATGGCTTGGCTATCTTCTAGGCAAGCATCATAGACACCCTCTAAACCCTCAAAAAAACACTCACAAATACTGCGGAGCTTGTTGTGATGGCATGCCTCCGTTTTGGAAAGAAGGTTCTGAAAATTTACTTGAAGTAATTGGTATTTTGTGCGGATTTCTAATTCATTACGGACACGGTAGGCATTCAGTTCGGGGAAAAGAAATTGCATCAGACTGACGATAAAAGTATCTATTTCTTCTACCCCTGGCAATGTTTTGGGGCTTTGGTGTGCCAAGTATATTTTTTCAAAAAAAGAAGCTTTCATTTGCTTTGATGCTCTAATGTGATGTATAGTTTACTGGACAATGTCTATTTTTTTGATGTCCACTATTTTGTTGTTGTTATCTCCCTCAAGGCTCATTCTGATAGCACCTACCTTGCCTAGTATTTGTGGGTTTGCTTTGATACTAACAGTCTGGAAGGCTGTTTTGGTTTCGGAGATATTTATTTCTTGTAATATTACTTCCGTTTGGCTGTCTGCCAGTATGTAAGAGATTTTCAGTGTATTCTTGCCTTTGGGCTGGTTAAGTACTTTGTAAACTAGCTCAATACGGGAGGGTTTCCCCTTAAGATTGAGTGGAAAATAGCCCAGACTGTGCTGCCTCATGTGGATGTCTTTGTTTAAAAAATTAAATTTAGGACGTTCTAGCCTGATGGCAAATTCACCTTCGTATTGTTGTGGGCTGAGTTTTGCATCTCCTGCTGCACCATTCTCCTCCCAGCCCGGTATTTTGCCTTTCCAGAGTACACGCTCTATGCTAAAATCACCATTGAATAAAATTTTTTTAGGGGGGCTTGCTGCTATTTTTTGTGGCTCAGGGATGGGCTCTGGAAGTTGCCCTCCACCTAATCGGCTAAAAAAATAACCTGTAGTCTCTCTAGGCCCCATTGCAGGATATTTTTCATCTTCTACATACCAAGAGTTGATAATGGGGTGCTTGTATAGATTGTCAAAATCAATCGTGCCATAGTACCAGCGGGTAGCAATAGAAGCATGTGCCCCTCCCATGGTGCTGCTCCCGTAGGTAAGTGTTTGGTTATTGAGCTCACAGTTAAATCTTCCAAGTCCTTCCACACGGATTCCGTCATAAGGGCCTACTATTTTGTCAGTGATGATGTCTTCATAGACTCCGTCTTGCCTATAATAATTATCTGCCCTGATGACACAGTGAGGCAGCTGCATAGCAATGTCTTGACTTTTGTACACTTTGGGCGGAGGGCAAAGCCCTAAAATGCCTGGCAAGGCACAATCTCCCATGGGTGCGGCAGGGTGTGCATCTAAAAGGGTGAAATGTGCTACACTAATTTCGGGGCTTCCCTCAAAAAACCAACCTATCTTGTGTGTCAGGGTGCTGAGCAATACCGCCCCTCGGCTATGCCCTATGAGGTGCAAGGGTTTTTCTAAAAGAGCTGTGGGTTTGTTGAGCTGCAGTGCTTTGGGTGGGTTGAGCAAAGCCGCAAATAGGTGGTCGGCACAGGCTTCTAAGTAACCACTGCTCAGGTTGTCAGATGCCCAAGCCCAATCATAGATAAAGATAATTTCATCTGATGCCTGATTTGTGTTTTGCTCATCAAGGGCTTTCCATAGCCCTGTGTGGGCATCATTGATAAAGATACTTCCTTTGCCTGCACGGGTACGCACGGCTTTTGCAAAGTTTATCCATTCTTCGGAGATTTTTCCGCCTGGACTAAATCCGTGTGTGATGACCGTTACGCCCCTTCTTCCTTCTAGGCTGAGTTGCTTTTGTGAATAAACAGTTGGATGAAAAGAAAAAATAAAAAATAGCAAGAAGAAAAATTCTTTTTTGATGCTCATGGTTTTTTGTTTATTTAGATTTACGCTCGGATGTCTAAGTTAGACTACAAAAGCTGTTTTGTCAAGATTTTATCTCAATTCCTTATTTTATGTCTTTAAGAAACAAAAAGTTGGGTGATTTGTGAAAAATCGCCGTTGCCTGTGTCCCCACAGGCGACAACGGCAGCGAAGTTGAGTGCTTTGTGAGACACAAAGCAGGGGGAAGTGAGACACAAAGCACGGGAAAGGTTTTCTTTTTATTTTACAAAAAACACCGCAATTAAAAATGAAGCAGGTTTGGATGTATTTTTTTATGAATGGGGCTTTTCTATTATTTTCTATCCTAATAGCAGCCCAGCAGACCCCACTGCAGTATGATGCTTGCAGCCAATGTGATGGCAAAGCGTATTATAAAAGTTATGCTTATTTTTCGGGGCAAACGCCCACCTACAATGTTACTTTTCCTTTTCATAGCCGTGTGTTTGTGCCTTGGTGTTTGAGTTTTTGGAGTGGTGAAGACCTTGCCGAAGGCTTTTGGTACTTTAATTTGCTTTTTACACTGCTGGCAGTCAATGCTTTGCTTTACCTCTGGGGAGTTTTGGGCATTTCTGTTCCTTTGCAATTCATTGGTTTTTCTTGGCTTCTTTTTCACTGGGTCGGGATTGTGCGTTATAATCAGCTTGATTGGATTACGGTGGATGTTCCCTTGTATTTTTTTCAGACTTTATTGCTGATTTTTATCCTCAAAAAATGGTATGCTTTGCTCTTGCCTCTGGCTGTGGTGGCTACTTTGCAGAAAGAATCTTTTATACCGCTTTTGGGGCTTTTTTGTGTGTGGCAATGCTATGAATATTATCAAAACAAATCTGCCATCTCTCTCTGGGCGGGGCTTGCGCTGGTGTTGGCAGTCTTTACGAAGACGTGGACAGATATTTATTTTCCTGCTCAAGAAGGCACGGGCAAAAGCTCTGTGATTACCATTTTGTTTTTTGTGAGGGAAACCCTAAAGCAGCCCTTAGACATTGTGCGGCTTGGAGTAGCTTTTTTTACGGCATACGGGGGCTGGGCTTGCTTGGCATTGGTGAGGTTTGAGCCTCGTTTTTTTAAAGAATCTTGGATGCGATTGCTGCTGCTCTACTCGGCTTTGTTTCTGGCCTTTGGCTTGTTGGCAGGACGAGATATGACCAGAATTGTGTTTTTGGGCTTTCCCTTTGTGATGACACTCATCTTGCTCATTCTGAGTGAGGAGGATTCTTGGCTACGCTATGCCTTGGCGGCTTTGTTTTCTGTGCCAGTGCTTCGGCTGCTCTCCGAGATACCTAGCAGCACAGGCACAGGTGCTCAGGCATGGCAAAACTGGTATCCTGAGTTTGCCGAGATGGGCATGGTGAGTGCTTGGGGCTTGTATTTTTGGGTGGCTTTCTGGATTTTGAGCAGGGCTTCGCTGTCCCGCTGGCGGATATAAAAAAAACCTCTGAAATAGCCCTCCCTTGTTCATTAAGAGGCTAAGAAATCTTGAATTACTTCTAAAAAGGCTTCTTGTCTTTCGGCGTGCACCCAATGCCCTGCCTTGGCAATGCTCTGTAGATGTGCCTTTGGAAAATGGGCTTGCAAGTCTCCCAACTCATCCGAATGGATGTAATTTGAGTTTTCTCCTTTGATGAATAATGTCGGCTTCTCAAAGACATAACCCGAGGGCAATGCTATCCCTACATTGGCTATTTTTTGATGAATCACCTCTAAATTGAGCTGCCAAACAAAGCCTTTGTCTTCTTTTCGTTCTAGGTTTTTGAGTAAAAACTGCCTCACGCCTAGCTCTGGCAAGGCTGGTTTGAGGGCATCATCGGCTTCTTTTCTGCCCGTGATTTGGCTCAAGTCTAGGGCTGTGAGTGCTTCCAGAATCTGGGCATGGTGGATGGGGTAAGCTCTCGGAGATATATCTACGATGAGGAGCTTCTGCAAAGTATCTTCTATGCCATATTTGCAGGCATAGTGCATGGCTACTTTACCCCCAAGCGAATGCCCAAGCAATACAAAATCTTTGATTTGCTGCTCGGCAATAAATTCCTGAATGTCTTCACTCATCACTTCATAATCCCAATCATCACTCCAAGGGGACTGCCCATGGTTGCGGAGGTCTAGGGTGTGTATTTGATACTCCTCTTCTAACTTTTTGGCGACTGACATCCAGTTGTCTGATGAGCCAAAAAGCCCATGCAAAATGACTAGATTTTGCCCTTGTGTGCCGTATTTTTTGTGGTTTAGTTTCATTTTTGTTTTGTTTGTTGTCCGTGTATTTATACGTTTTTTATAGTTTCTTTTTCTTCTGTCTGAGCCTTGATTTTTAGGATTAAAGGAGGTGCAGGATTTTATTAATCATACCCATCCCAAAATCATATAAATCATAGTTTAGATTCCTTCTATGGTTTTTATTTCTTCTTCCGTCAAACCGTAAAGCTGATAGACCAATTGGTCTATTTGGGTTTCTAGGTCGGTGGTGTCGGCGGAAGGGTTTTGGGTTTTGAGTTCTAAAATTTGGTCAACCAATTCAATCAAAATTAATTTAATTTCATCTTCAATACTTGGAATCGGAATTTGTTCAAAATATTGTGGTTTCACTTCTATATATCCTCCACTTCTAATTACACAAATACTTTTCAGGAAATGCCAAACAACTTTTGAGTTAAGAATGGCAAGTAATGCTTTATCATTTGAAGGCAAAAAAACTGCTGGAGCATTCAAATAAACGCCCGTATCATCATAAGCAAACTTATTGGTATTTTGAAGGTTAGGAAAAATGATTTTTGGTTTTTCAAATAAATCGTAGTAAGCACAGTTTCTCAATTCCCACCAAAATTCTCCTTTATCGTAACGCTTTATTGCTTTTTCTTTGAAGAGTTTGAGATGATTGAAGATTTCAGAGTAAGTTTCTTTCATTTTTTCAAAAGCCATATCTTCACTTAGTTTTCCAAAATCCTTAGATGTCGATTTGCTTTCAAAGACAATCATTTTTTTAAAGGGCGGGGGTGTTTTCCATTTCTTTAAATCTTTGCCATCATAGACATCTTTCAAAACAGTGTAACTACCCAAATTATTTTTAATTATGAATGCTTCGTTTAATCCCGTTTTAATTCCATAGTAACATTTATCGAAAAGTTTTTTTAACGTTTTCTGTTTTTGAATCTTATCTAAAATACTCTGCTCAAATGGATTTATAAAATTCCATGAAGATGAATTTAATTTATCTTGTATTACATCTGTGAATAAGGATTCATCATTCAATAATTCTTTATCGTAGAAATTATCTTTTGTGTACTTGAAATATTTAAAATCACTTTTTTCTTTTACTTTTTGAGCCACCAGAATGATTGGATAAGTGGTTGCTTCTTCAAATACAATTACCTCTGTAAAGTCAATGTATTTTTCAAATCTGAAATTATTCTCAATAAATTCTCTGAGTATTTTTCCTGCTGTAGTTTTGTCAAAAGTGTTATTGATGAATGAAAAATAGCCTTTCTCTCGCATTATGCTATGACTTAATTCATAAAAGTATGAGAAAATATCGCCTCCTGATATAAAAACCTTAAAATTATTTTCAAGATGGTTTTTAAAATATCCTAACTCTTCCTGTCTGATATAAGGCGGATTCCCAATCACCACATCAAAGCCCACAAAATCACCGTCATCATTGAGTACTTCGGGAAACTCAAAACGCCATTCGAAGGCATTTTCGTAGATTTTATTACTTTCAATTTCGTCTATCTTTTCATTCAGTTTTTCAATCTCATTTTCCAGTTTTTTTTGTTCTGCTACACGTTTTTTCTCCGTATCTTTAGGTTTTTTTCCATACGAGCTGTCTGGCTCAAAGAGAAAGTTACCCGTAAAGCGGTTATACAATTCATAGGCAAGTTTGTCTAATCGGGTTTTTAGTGGGTCATTTTTACGAATGTTAGAGGTAAAACTCTGCTTTATTTTAAGAATCAAATCATTCATTGCCCGTTTTTCTTCCTTACTTTCAGCATTTCGGTAGGTGGCTACGGCATCTCTGTAAGTTTCTATAGTCCATTTGCTTTTTTTGAGAATCTGTTTGAGGTCCACATCTAGGGCATAGCGGCTCACCAGTGAGTTGCCACATTTGATATTGATGTCTATGTTGGGGAGGGTTTCAAGCAGCCCCCTAGCCCCCGAAGGGGGAGTTCTAGAAATTCCCCCTTCGGGGGCCAGGGGGCTGTCCTTGAGGGTTAGGGGGGGATTATAATAGGCATTTTTCAGCAATTCAATCCAGAGACGCAAACGGCAGATTTTCACCGAATTGGGGTTGATGTCCACCCCAAAAAGGCAGTTTTCAATAATGGTTTGTTTTTCGTGGAAAAGTGTTTCTTGTACACGCTGTGCCTCTTTGTTTTTAGGATTGTATTCAAAAAGTTCGCCGTCTTGGTCTGTGATAATCAATTCATCATTGACTACCTGTATTTCGTAGCGGTGCAGTGATTTTCCATTTTTATCTTCCAGAATCTTCAAATCATTTTTTATGCCAATCATTTCATTCAATGCCGAAACCAGAAAATGCCCCGAACCCACGGCGGGGTCGCAGATTTTGAGAGAATTGACGATTTCGTTGGCTTGTTTTCTACTTATTTTGTCGGGAATCAATTCATAAATATCCTCAATCTTGTCAATCCTAAAATTCTGAAAATTCTGTTTAAACTTCTGCACCACAGCTTTGCGAATCGTTTCACGACACATATACATCGTGATAAAACCTGGTGTAAAAAACGAACCGTCTTTATAGCCATTAATTTTCTCAAAAATCAACCCAAGCACCGAGGCATTGATGAGTGTTTTGTTGTCTTCTTGGATTTCTTCGCCGCCTTCTGCGCCAAAATCATAGGCATCCAAAAACTTGAGCAAATACTCTAGTGTGCGTAGTTTTCCTGTTTGTTTTTTGCCTTGCTGGTCTTTGAGCACAGTAGATGAAATAATGGGGATTGTTTTGTCATCTTTCAGATTACTCACAAAAAGCGTAAGCTGCTCGAGTTCAGTAGGTTCAAAAAGCGAAGAGTTAAGGTAAGGTACTTTTTCAAATAGTTGCTGCACATCTTCGTTTCGCTCCTCATATTTGCGTGCCAATACCTGAAAAAACAAGCCATTCAGGTCGTCATAGTTTTTGATTTTGTCAAGGCTAAGAAACGAGTATGATTTGTCGCCTTTGTGGTAAGTGATGAGTTGGGCTTCTAATAGCTTCAAAAACAAAATTCGATTTATCCAAGTGATGCTGAGCTCGAGTGCCACCGTAAAAAGTTTTTCTTGCTGTGTATTGCCGTATTGGCTGGGTTTGTCTAGTCGGCTGAGTTTGTCTAAGCTATCGAGCTGAATGATGGCATCTTCGAGGACAGTGCCTGAGTGTCTTTCCTCTTTTTTGTTTCGTTGGATGAGTTTTTTGTTTCCTTCTTTGGTTTCAGTCAGCCCGATAATGTGCAGCAATTCGCTGTAAAAGCTCTTGTCAAGGCTGTTGCTGTCATTAATGAAGGGCAGTTTTAGGAGATGCTCAGGCGATAAGAGTTTGAACAAAGCAATGAGTGCATTGTCATCTACAATCCATGATTTGAGTTTTGAGTCATAATAATCATTAAAATTGAAGTAGGTAAACTCAAGCCCACGCCCATCTCCTCCCGAAGGGATGGGAGCTAAATTTTGGTTTATGAAAGGCTCTGCGATTTGTTTGTAAAAAAAGTCGGTTTTGGTATCTGCCAAGCGTCCACCCTCAAAATCATTGAATTGTTTGACAAGGTTTTTATTTTGGGCAAAAAGTCTATCAAATACAGTAGCATCAAAGATGAACCACTCGCTGATATTGGTGGCTACCAAGTGTTTTATTTCCAGATTTTTATGTGTGATTCTTTCCCGAAGATAATACAAGACCAATTCCTGAAATGCCTTGGTATTGAGCTGTTTGGTACTCATCATTTCGGCTTTGTTGGTTGGTTTTTTTGCTTCCAGAATCAGCCCCACCGAGCTATGTGCGTTTTGTCCGTTATGGATGACGAGGTCATTCCGCCCTTTGGTATTGATGAAATGATTTTTTTTGTAATAGGTATCTTTGAGAAAGTCCGAAACCAAGTTTTTGTGAAATTCTTCACTTTCTGTGTCATTGCTTCTGTGAAGTAAGGTAATGAGGTTGGTTTTGAAGAGTTCTATTTCAATTCTGCTGGGTTTTAGCTTTAAAAATGCCTTGTTGAGGGCTTTTTTTGGTTTCAGTTGTATTAAGTCCATTTTTTTTATATATTTCCGTTCTGATTTCTAAGCCTTAAATTAACAAATCTTTTTCTACTTACAAATTTTTGTGGGAGAATAGACATAGTAGGCACAGGCAATTTTCTATACAAAGACCTATTTTGCTCAGTGCCTGAGGTAGTTTTGTGAAGACACAAAACAAGGAGTAAAAGACACAAAACACAAAGGTTTTGATATTTTAATTATGATTAAGTGCAAAGCCCTCCCCTGCCCCATTTCTGATTAGAGCGTCTTGACCCACAACAGCAAGCTGTTTTGAAACCAGTTACTGTTGTGTATATGTAAGGGGAATCTTTAAAAAAATAAATTTTAAACTAGTAAGACATCCATACACACGAAAAAGACAAGGAAATAAAAAACAATATAAAACGCTAAAAATCACCCTAAAGGGTGAATAAATAGGTAATAGATTTTTATAAATTTGTGTAAACTAAATAAGACAGACGATGAAAAAAATAACAATTCCTTTTCTTTTTTTATGCCTTGTGAGCCTCGTCGCTACTTCATTGAGCCTTGCACAACCCTCAGAAGCAGTCATCAAAAGTGATTTAAAACAAAAACATGCAAGTGCCATTGCCATAGACATCACAGGCGCAGGGGTTACGAAGAGGGTATTTGAAAACAATGCTTATCAAACCATTCATAGCAGGGCTGCAAAACTTACTTTTCCTTCTCAAAATCCTAAATTTCCCAATGCCAAAATGGTCTGGTATGGTGGAGTTACTTACACACAAAGTGGTGGCGGCTTTGTCTTTAAGCAGTTTAGCCTTAGCACTCAAGAAATCACTGGCATGCCTAACCCCAACAAACAAGAAGTGTTGGCTTTCTTGAATAAAAATATCCTTCAAGTATTCAGAACAAGCAGAAATGAAATAGTAGGCAAGCCAAGTACTATAGAATTGCCTAGCAATACTACTTACATTTGGGATAGTTTCGATAATGTATCCTTTAATATAGAAAGTACTTATGAGATACTGATTGGCAATACAGGAGAAGCAGAAACCGTAAAACAAGCCTACGAAGTGCGTCTTTATGGGAAAGACGGTGGGAACTGGGAGAAAATGAATGCAAGCAAAGCAAGCACAGGTAAGACAGTATTGTCCAAGAAAAAATACAGTGCCTCAGAACTAGACAACCTAGAAACCTTTCAGATGATATTAGACAGAGAAGAATCTGATAAAAAATGGGCTAGTTTACCTCAGCTAAACATTCCTGAATTTAAAGATATGTATGCTGTGATGGAGTTTGTGCATCAAATCTTTATGGAAGGTGATGCCCCCAAAACTGAATCACTGCTGTATAACATGCTGGCTTCTAGCTACTTCCGAAAGCCTGATTTTAAAGTACCTTCAAGAGATGGCAGTGAACTGATTCCTTCTGTGATAGGTAAAGTAGCCACAGGTGATTTTTTATACAAAGACCAATTTTGCCCTATGCCTGAGATAAAAGAAACAGGCACAGGCTACATAGACTACTGGAACAAAGATAAAAATAGCTATGCGCGCCTCTCGATAGGTACTGAAAATGGAAAATGGAAATTAGGCGGAATAACGATTCATATTATTAGTAATCCTGAAAAAGCCAAAATCTTGACTTCAATGCCTTGTACTAAAACCAGCCTCAGTGCCATAGAGCGTGGCGAAAGGGAAGGCGTAGCCAAGCTAAAACCCAACAGCCTAGTATTGGCTTATTATGAATCTGACGGGCTTTGGTATCCTGCTTTTTATAAATCTTATGCCAGTTATTATTTTGATGTGCAGTACTTGATAGATAACTCTAAGGGAAAAGTACGCAAAGTAATCCCCTTCTCACCAGAAGTAGGTGATAAAGCACTGGTAAAACTTCAAAGCGGTAAGCTACAAGAAGTAAGCATCAAAAGTGTCAATAAATATGATGTGGTGATAGATTTTAATGGCACTGATACACCTTACAAAGTGAGTGGATTGTTATTCAAAAAATAAATAATGAACATATACAACTATAATTATGATAGAGAATAATGATTACGTCTATGCACCTACAGTAGATATAGAACTACAAGGGCAGTATTTTATTAAAGGGGCTTTTATAGGTACAAAAACCTATTTATATCTCATTCCTCACGAAAGTGCCGTAAAATCTACGAGCCTAAAAGATTTTTTTATAGATGGGCTTAGTAAGAGTATAAGGTTAGAACGTTTTTCGATAGGTGATAAAAAACTACACGAAATCATGCCTGAAATCCTTCAAGACCCAGAGATGAACTTAGAAGGCCTGGATAGCTTCTTGGTGGAAATGAAAGCCAAATGGGATGCCATCAAAAGAGTAGAAATAGCAAGTCTGGCAAAGCTGAAGGTCGTCTCTAATTTTTTTGGAGGTTCTATTTCTTACAAAAACAAGGGGGATATTTTGTATTCTCATTTTATTATGCGCATACCAAACAGCCACAGAAAACTTGTGAAAGCTTTTTATAAAGAGATAGCTTAGTACAGTGTTTCATAAATTTATTGATACTGTAGCATGCGCCTCTGGCTTGTGCAGTGTAGCTTTACCCGAACGTAAACCCGAAAATGAAGTTTCAGGCTACTGTTCCTCAGCAATAAGTATCTATTGAAAACTTTTGAAACAGTGTACTCAATAAAAAAATAAATAAAACAATCTTTTATTTTTTGTAAGATATTCATTATCAATAAATTACAATCTGATAACTTGATAACTTATCTCTTACTTAATTGGCTTATTATTCAAAAAACAAAATACCAACGAAATGAAAAATTACCTCTTTGTATTCCTTTTTTTATGCCAATCTTTTTACCTGAAAGCACAGATTCAACTGTTTGGATTTGAGCGACAAATGCAGTTTATCTCTTACAATGCTGATGAGTCTAAAATAATAGGCTATGGCAGCAACTGGACTCAGCATGAAGGCAAAAGAATTTTAGGCAGAAATATCATCATCTGGGACGCAAAAACAGGTGAAGTTATCAAAAATATTGATTGTACGCCACTCAGAAATGTTACACACAATGGCACAGCATACCTTAACGGAATGTTGGGAACGTGCAGCATTAGCCCTGATAAAAAGAGGCTTTGTATCGTAGGAAAGACCTATTATGCAAAAGGAGCAGCAGACCTCTACCAAACCGTTTTACATTTTTATGACCTAGAAAAAGATAGCCTTTACTCTCTCATGGCTGATAAAATACACCAAAGCAACAGGGCAGTTTTTCACCCTACAGATGCTGACCTCATGGCATTGATTGGCATAGATGGAGACACAGAAATGGTTTCGGCAGTGTACAGTATTTCTCAAAATAAAATACTACACCACCTTATGAAAGGCAAGGGACTCATTATGCCCCTTTCGCTAGACTTTTCGGCACAGACAGGGCAGGCATACGTGGGCTATGGCACAGGAAAAAATAGTGAAGGTGGTTTTGAAGTTTATGACACTGCATCAGGCAAATTACTCAAAAAAATCCCGCTCAAAGATGAGCCAATGTTTTTTAGTGAATGGAACAATCAACTCATTGTGGGCTGTTCTTATCAGACTTTTTTCTTTAATTTGAAAAGCTTTGATTTGATAAAAACCGAAAAAATCATTGTGAGTAATGTCAATACCAATAAAAATGTGGCAGTCCGAAACCCTATCGAGATGGCAGACACCAAGCAAGTACAAATCTATGATTTGAAAACAGGCAAAAAAATTAACCTAAGCCAAGAGGGTATGAGTAATGCATGCTTTAATACTCAAGGAAACCAACTTATAGGCATCAAACCCAAAAATGAATTTGATAAATCTTCTGCCTCTTTGAGTGTGCCTTCTGCTTATGTTTACACACTAGAAGATGAGTAAAATGCTTAAAAAATATTTCCCAAATTGAAACATGGGCAGTGATTTTAGCAACTTATTTAAGATTTTATAGTTTTTAGAAGTATCTCTCACTAAAAGTTATACATTATGCTAAAAAAAACAGTCCTACTATCATTTATATTCATCAGTGCCATACACTGTTTACAAGCACAGCGATACTCGCGATACTCTCGGGAATATGATGTTGAGCCTCAATTTATAGAATTTGGGTTAAAAGCTGGTTTCAATTTTAATCTTTTAGCTCCTGCAGAAGACACCTGGGAATCAAGAAATAGGCGTATGGGAATAGCCACAGGGGTATTTGCTCAAATCAATTTTGAAGATTTTTTTATTCAGCCTGAGTTGCTACTTTCTCAAAAAGGAGGAAAATTGCGTGCACCAGTCATCGGCGAAGATGGCATAGAACGTTTTGAAGATTTGCGACGCTCTATCAGTATGGTGGATATTCCTGTGTTGGCTGGCATAAGGCTACTCCGAGTTATCCGTCTAAAAGCAGGGCCTTCGTTTAGTTTTCCCTCTGGCGGCAGACAAAACAAGCTAGATGACAATAATGAATATGCCAACAGTCTTAGAAGTTTTGCGATTACCTATCAGGCAGGCATTGGGGTTGATGTCAGACATACTAGGATTGATTTTCGGTACATCGGTAATTTTACTAAAATTGGTAGAAGTCTCCCGAGTAGTGGCATCCGAACAGATGACCGCATCGATACCTTTCAGATTACGTTTGGATATCAGTTGTTTTAAGCTGTAAGTAAATGTACTAATTTATTAACTTGGTAATATGCTAATTATCAGCACATTAGATAAAGAATAATACAAACTATTTTTGCTCAAGTACTTAGTGAGTAATTATTAATGATTAGCTGTTAGTTAGCTTAAATCTAAAAAAAGAGTATAGAAAACAGGTTCATGTGTGCTAAACTTATTTTCAATGCTAAAAGGTACACACGTCCCTAAAAAATGCTTTACTTGTACTTAATTGAATAAAAAGACACATAATGAAGCTAAAACGCATACTTTTCTTTTTTTTGATCTTGTTTCCTTTCTGCATCAAAGCACAAGATGATACCTTCACAATTATAGAAAAAAAAACAGCTAAACTGACCTGGACAGACACAGACTCTGCCAAGATTATGCTTGAAAAGCTAGAAGAATTGGCTGCAAGTGCAAATGAACCTGAGCTATACGCAAGGTCAATCAATACAAGAGGTGTCTATTATTATAGCATAGCAGACTATGGCAAAGCACTCAACCATTACACAAAAGCCTATCAATGGGCAAAAAAATGGAACAATACACTCTATATGGGCAAAGTACTCAACAATATAGGAGCTTGTCATATAGAACTCAATAACCTCACAAAAGCAGCAGAATATTTTACACTGGCACTTTTTTCATTCAGGAAAGCTAAAGATGATTTTTGGGAACTGAATGCTACTTATAACCTTGCCAATGTAAACTTGAAATCTAAAAAATGGAAGACCGCAGATAGTCTGTATCTTTTGCTAGAAAAAAAATATCTGCAAAGTGGTAAAATCGCAGAGGCGGGCTACAGCAATATGAGCAGAGGACGAATTAAGCATGAAAATAAAAAATATGAAGAAGCATTGGCACTTTATCAATTGGCTATGTCGCGCATAGATACCCTCAATAACAAATACATTTATGCCATTCTTTTGCAAAACATTGCCTTTTCACGCTATGAAACCAAGCAATACTCTAAAGCCATCGAGTCTGTCAGTGCCAGCACACAGCTCACCTTCATACACAAGCACCCCAAAATGAGACTGAACAACTACGAACTAACTGCCAATTGCTATAAAAAACTCAACCTAAAAGATAGTGCATTGCTTTATCTAGAAAAACTAATCGCACTGAAAGACACTGTGTTCAATGATACAAAACAAGCAGAATTTGCAAAGTCAGAAACCCGATTCAATACCCTGCTTAAAGAAAATCAAATTAAACTTCAAGAAAAACTCATCAAACAAAAAAATAACAGCATCTTTTGGTTAATATCAGTGCTTGCCTTGGTATTGGGACTTATTACGATGCTGTTTTGGGTCTATCGCTCTTTGAGAATTGCAAAAAGTCATTTAGAAATCTCCCTAGTAGAGAAAGATGCACTCTTACGAGAGATTCATCATAGAGTTAAGAATAACCTACAGATAGTTTCTAGTTTGCTCAATATGCACGTCAGAAAGGTGAAAGACCCAAGCTCCAAAAAAATCTTAGAAGAAGGCTCCGAGCGGCTTTTGGCAATGTCGTTGATTCATAAAAACTTATACCCTCATGCAGACTTGAAGTCGGTTTCTCTTGATGAATATTTGGCAAATTTATCTCTCCAGTTGTTTGAAAATTACCAACTAGACCAAGCCCATATTTCATTAGAAACACAACTCGAGAAAGTATCTGTGGATATAGACAAGCTCATCCCGATTGGGTTGGTTGTCAATGAATTGCTCTCCAATGCTATGAAACATGCTTTTGAAGAAAATGCCACTGGCAAAATATACATTCGGCTGTTTCAAGAAGTACCCAATTATCTCATCTTAGAAGTGGCTGACAACGGCAAAGGTATCTCAGACGACTGGCAAGCCAACATAGGAAACTCCCTGGGAATGAAGTTAGTAAAAATATTCTGTGATAAACTCAAAACAGAATTGTTGATTTTGAATGACGCTGGCACAAAAGTTCAGCTAAATATACCTATCTCATGACCTATTTACCTTCTTTATTGATTGTAGAAGACGAGCCACTGATAGCGGCAGACATTGAAGAATTTTGTGCCGAAAAAGGATACCCTATTACGGGCATTGCTTATGCACAAGAAGAAGCCATTTATTTTCTCAATCATAAAAAAGTAGATTTTGTCCTTTTAGATATTAGATTGGGGAAGCAAGATGACGGCTTAGTAATCGGCAAACTGCTTTGTGAAGAGTATTTTATTCCCTTTGTATATATTACTTCTTTTTATGATTCGCAAACCCTCGAAAAGGCTAAAAATACACAACCCGTTGGATACCTCATCAAGCCTTTCAGGCCTCAAGATATTGATGTGCAGATAAAAATCGGAATGGATATTCATCAACGGATTTCCTCAGCCAGTATTCCTTCTTTTGGCAAACTCAACAAAAACTGTATCTATAAACTCTCTGAAAGAGAATATGCCTTGGTAGTAGAAATATGCAAAGGAAAATCAAATATGGAAATTGCCGATAAGCTTTTTATTAGTATGAATACCGTCAAAACACATCTAAAAAATATCTTTGTGAAATTAAATGCTAAATCAAGAAGTGAGTTAATTCATAAAATATTGACCATCGGAGAAAACTAAAGGGTAGTGTATCAAAAAGTATGAGACTGTAAGTATTTGACAAATAATACATTAAGTCTATTTTTGGATGTGAAATCCATAATAACACAACTTGAATGCCCCAGTTCTGCGTAGCCCCCAACAACTCGCAAAATTGCTTCTTAAGAAAGAACCAAGGGGTCCCCAAATAATTCGTAAATTCGTATTTTAAAAAAGTATCTAATTAATTATATTTGTCTAGTCAGTAATTTTTGTTCACAGACTGAACAAACATTGATACTTTTTTCTAAGTTCGTTGCGTAGCCTAGTCAGGAGAGATGCTTGTATTCATAATTGATAGCAAGCTATTGTTTTCAATAGTTTGACTTCGTTTGGAAGAATAAAAACCCTACGTGTTGCAAAAGCAGGTTGCTTAAATTATTGATTATCAAGCGTTTACAAAAGTGGTTCTTGGAAGTTTCCGCTACGCTCAAACTACGGACTTGCTATGATGCAAATCTTCGGATTTGCCTGCTTTTTGTAAAAAAACAGTGGGTTTTTGTGTTTTGTGATGTGTGAATAAGTTGATAGTTTTGCTTTAATCCAATACAAATCAGAGATTTGTATAAAAAATAGTGCGTAGTCTCACTTCGTTAAGACTACACACAACGGGGGGCAGACGGGCTTCACTTGCAATCTCACGGTTTTAACATTCAAAACCACCGACAAATAATACACATAAAGCAAATTAAAGAAGTAAGTTTTTATAATGTATTCAGACTTATCCCTAATGGACTTACAATTACGACTCTTGACGGAAAAACAGAGAAATTTATCGTTCACGGCAGACAATTCTGGAAGGAAAAAATTGAAAAACGGAAGAAAAACCTAAAGCACAAAACTACTTAAAACCCTGTAACTTTATGTCTATGGTATCTCGTTTAATTATGATAAAAAACAGTCTCTTTTATCAAAACCTACCCCCTCCTCTCTATGAAATCCATCTCTACACTCATTCTCTATCTCTTGCTTCATCATTTACTCTCAATGGCATATACCTTGCAAGCCCAAACTTGGGAAGAGCTAGACCAAAGCGGTGTAGCAGCCTTTGAGCAAGGCAACTGGCGCATGGCCCGTGCATTCTGGGAACAAGCAAAAACCCAAGCAGAAGCAACACAAGGAGTAGATAGTGAGGCATATATCCGCTCTCTCAATAACCTAGGGCTAGTCAATATGCGCATGAGCAACCAAACAAAGGCCCTCGATTTGTTCTTAGAGGCGCATAATCTGAGCAAACAGACACTAGAAACTACACACCCCGAGAATATCGTCGCACTCAGCGAATTGCTCAAAATCATCAGGAAAGACCCAAAACAAGTACCACAACATAGGCAGCTGACGATACTCAAAGAATGGAAAAATGCTCAAAAAGAAAGACTAGGCGAGGCAAACCCTGAGTATATAGCAGTTTGTCAGGAAATATTAGCCCTCTACTTGCAGAGCCAATCACTAGATGCTGCACTAGAGATAGCCCAAGAATTAGACAGCATCTATCTTCGTGCAGGACTGCAAGAAAGCCCAGAATATGAAGAAAACCGACAAACACTAGAACACACCCAAAGCATCCTGACAAGAAGACAAGAACAAGCAGAAGCCCGCCAAAAAGAATACATAGATAGATTAGATGGCTCGCCCTTTATGACAATGCACTATGCACGGCAACAAGCTAACCTCACACAGGGAAAAGTAGGCGTGCGACTCACCGATGCCAATGGCGAAGCATTTGTTTTTGAGACAGACTACCACCCACAGCCCGTAGCACACAGCCTGAGCATTAGCCCCTTTGGGGCAATCTTTAATGATGTACTTTTCCCACCTAACTCAAAACAAAATGCCTACCTTCGTAATAATTCTTATGCCTTTTGGATGATGTATATCAATGCGATAGTATTGCCTGCCAACCGAGCACAAGATTTAGGAACAGTGATTTTTGTGGAGCTGGGGGCTGATTTTGGAGTGCGCTATAATTTCTCAAAGCGCTATTACTTCGAAACTGGGATACACATTGCCCCCTTAGGGTTATACTATCACAACCTAGGCACGGTGCTCGTCAGCCCCACAGACTTTGCCGAAGGTAGTGCCTTTGGTGAAGTAGCAGATATTGTCGGCTATGGAGGACATGTGGCCGTGATTCCTTTTCTGAGAACAGGTTTTTACTTTAATCAAAAGAAAACAAGTCCTTTTAGCATTGATTTTTCGGTAGGATATAGGCAAAGCTGGATATATGCCCACGGAGTAGGAGGTAATTTGCAGCTCTCCCCTTCCGAAGGTAGAGAAGGTATCATAGACCGATTCACAAAGCAAGATATTCTCATCAATGCTCGCACGCTCCGCCCACGTGATATAGCCATCAATGGATTATCTTATAGCCTAGGGCTCTCCTTTTATTTTAGATAAAATAGGGCTTAGAAGTTAATCAAAATTTGAGACACCTTATTCCATAGTTGATCTTATCCTTCGCCTGTCATAGGGGAGACCAAGCACTAGAGTAGCTATGATTTTTTGACGCACTATATGGATGAATTTATCCAATCCTTTTATATTTGTGATGAAAGGCTCAGGACTTGATTGGTTGGTATAGAAGTGGATTGATTAAGGGTACACAAAGATTAAAGTGAATTGCTATTTTTAAAATACCTTCCAATAAACAAAACACAAAATATAAAACCTGCGTAATCAATTCAGAAAAAAATACAACAATATGAAAATACACCAAAACACAGTTATTTAATCCTTCTCTTGTTTGTATTTGCTTGTGATTCAAACAATGAAAATCCTGTAAGCCCAAATCCGAACATTGTTTATTCCGAATCGCCTTTTGATTTACAAGGCATCAATACAAAAATTGCAAAAGACATCCCTCACAATAACCGATTAACAAAAAATGGAAATAGCAACATTCAAAGCAAAATGTAAAAATACTGAGTGCAGACACGATTTTGATGCTCCACTACTTTCGGACTTTAGCTATGGCGAGTTTCTGTATGGCACTATTGATGGCAAAGAGGTAAGGTATTATTGTAGTTTAGATTGTGAGATTTGGGATTTTATTGATCAGACAGTGAGTAGGTATTTTGGCAAGAAAAACAGGGAAGAAATAGGTGTAATGATTCAAAAAACCGTGGGGTTTGTCGCTGACAGGCAAAATACAGAAATCTATTTTACCCAAGATATTTACTGCCCTCAATGTTGCTCAAAAGTTAGATCCATAGATACGGATGACAAAACAGGACGCGGTAACTATGCACATTTGACATTTGAAGAATTTAGGCAACTGGGTGAATGGGAAAAGGAAAAATTGATTGATACATGCCTTAGGAAGATTTAAACCAAGAAACAAACAAACATCTCCTGACGCAAGCATCGCCTCGCTCATATTTTTGCTTCATAGTTCAAAAGTACAATTTTTAGTATATTTGAACAAGTTTATGCTTGAGCCGCCAATTTCCGAAAGCGTCCGCTTTCCGCCGTAGGCGAAAGACTCTGAGTTTGTGAAATACCAACCAAATAAAACGAAATCTCCCTAAACTTACATATCCCTCAAACAACCTAACAACCATACCTTCGGTGAGAAGCGGACGCTTTTATGTATTTCTAGTAGGCCCTCCTGCACTCAGACTACTAACAACTAGGAGTAAGTTCCACTAATCAACATAGCTGATCACCCATGTGATTATTTAGCATCAAGAGAGAATCAGCCTCACCAAATCTAAAAATCTTCTCTTAACCCTTGCAAACATACCGCCTCAGAGGCTGGCTTAATCTTAAAATTCCACCAGGCACAATGGGAAAAGATAAAATGGTTTCGTGTGAGTCGTGGCTGAAGCTAGGCGAACTAGGCTGAGCTAGACCAAGCCACAGATAGACTCACCAAGCAGCTTTTTGAAAACTCTCCCCCTGCCATTCGGATAGGATTAAACGCATGCAAAGAGATATATTACAGACGTTGAGAAGTAAATTTTCCTCAGAAAATGCTTGAACGAACCATCAATACCCAAAATGCACAAGAAGGACTCAAAGCCTTTGCCAAAAAAAGAAAACCCCACTGGACAGGAAAATAGACCCCAATGCTTGCTTCTCTTACATTAAAAAATCACGCTTCTTTTTCACAAAAATCACATCACACATTTTTTTTTATTTTTTACATAAAAAATTACGATTTTCTATAAAAAACCACTAGGTTTACAAATATTTAACAAAATATTAATTAACAAAATCAATCTTATGAAACAAAAACTACTCTGGAGTTTACTCCTAGGATTACTTTTCTGTATGAGTGCCTTTGCCCAGCAAAGAACCATCACAGGAACAGTTACAGACTCAGAGACGGGCGAAGCCCTTCCTGGTGTGAATGTAATCATCAAAGGAACTACCAATGGTGCCGTAACTGACATCAATGGCAAGTATCAAATTAGTGCAAGCCAAGGGGATGTACTTGTATTTCAAGGCGTAGGTCTTACAAATCAAGAAGTTGCTGTAACAGGGCAATCTACCATTGATGTACGCATGGCTATAGACACCCGCCAATTAGGTGAGGTAGTGGTTACGGGTGTTTCTGAAGGTACATCTTCCAAGAAACTTGGCTTTGCCATTGGCAAAATCAACGAGCAAACACTCAAAGAAGTACCTGCTTTGGATGCTGCAAATGCTCTAAGAGGAAAAGTATCAGGTGTGCAGATTGTACAAGGCACAGGTATCCCAGGTACAGCCCCTAATATCCGCTTGAGAGGTTCTACCAACATACAAGGTGGCTCAAACCCACTCATTATTATTGATGGAATTATTACAGCACCAGGCACTACATTGGCTGACATCAACATGAATGATGTAGAGTCTATTGAAGTAGTAAAAGGCGCTGCAGGTGCATCATTGTATGGCTCACAAGCAGGTAATGGAGTAGTGCAAATCATCACTAGAAGAGGTGCAGAGAAAAAAGGCGTTACACGTGTAACATACCGTTCGGAAGTAGGTTTTACGGATTTACAAAGAGAATATCCTCTTTCTAACTCTCACCGCTGGCAGCTAAACCCCAATGGGTCTTTTGCCTTGAGTAATCCTAATAATCCAGCGACAAGAATCTCAGAGCCAGATGACATTATGGATAACCCCTATCCAAATTTTAGAAATCAACAAGAAGAAGTGTTTGGATCAAGAGCTTTTTATACCAATTATATATCCATAGCCAACAGTACTGAGAAGACCAATATTTTTGCCTCAGCAGAACAATTGGTAACCAACGGAGTGGTAGAAGGATTGCCTGCATTTGACCGTAAAAATGCAAGAATCAATCTTGATCACAAAATCACAGATAAAATCCAACTAACACTTACAGGCCTATATACAAACTCTACAGGGCCACAGGCTTCTGAAAGAGGGCAAGCTGGAGTCTTTTATTCTACACTTCTCAATGAGCCGTTTTTAGATCTTCGTGCGAATAACCCTGATGGTACTCCTTTTGACAACGTTTCACCCAATATCTTTAATAATGCTACAAACCCTCTGTACGTGGCAGCAAATGATAAGTGGACGCTTGACAGAAACAGGTTCTTAGGAAACGCAGCCCTATCCTACAAAGTTACTGATTGGCTAAGAATACAAGGGCAGTACTCTTTTGATAGAAGTATCCAAGATGTAGAGAGATACCAAGACAAAGGATATATCACCAGAAACTTCCCAACTGGATATGGTGGGTCTTTATTTACAAGTAATTTCTCCAATACTGCACAAATAGCCACACTTAATGCTTACTTCAATAAGGCACTATTTGACAATACATTAGATGTTTCTTTGATACTTAGATACCAATACGAGCAATATAATGTAAGAGCTACTTCGTTATCTGGAAGCCAATTCTCAGCCTCTGGAGTCAGAAGTGCAGCTTTTTTAGATCGTAGTACCGTACAGGTAGGGTCAAGTGCTTCAGAAATCCGCTCTGAAAACGTATTTGCAAACCTAAGGTTGGATTACAAGGATAAGTTAATCTTTGAAGGTCTAATCCGTCAAGATGGCACATCAACATTGGGTGAAAATGAAAGAATTCAAACATTTTACCGATTATCAGGTGCTTACCGATTATCAGAAGATGTAAAAATACCTGGTATTGACGAGTTTAAATTGAGAGTATCTTATGGTACTTCTGGACAAAGACCTCCCGTATTCGATGCACAATATGAAACTTACGCATCTGCTGGTGGAGTGTTAGTGAGAAATATATTAGGCAATGCAGATTTAAAAACTGCTAGAATTGGTGAACTAGAAACAGGGGTAAACATCGGATTTTTAAAGAAATTCAACTTTGAATTTAACTATGCCAAAACCGTAGCAGATGACCAGATACTACTCGTTCCTTTGGCGCCTTGGTTTGGTTTTGGTTTCCAATGGCAAAATGCAGGTACACTTGAGTCTAATACCATTGAGTTTAGCATAGGTGGAGACCTGATTACTAAAGGTGACTTTAACTGGAATGCAAACTTGATAGGTAGCCGTACTCGCACCGAGATTACCAAGTTAAATGTACCTCCTTATGCTACAGATGGTAACATTGGCTTTGCAGCTGGTGGAGGTGTAGCCAATGGAATGTTCCGTATTCAAGAAGGACAGCCCTTAGGTGTTATGTTTGGAAATGTACACGCTACTTCTTTGAATCAATTACAGACAAATGAAAATGGTATTGTAACCAATTTATTTGGTGTAAATGGTAGAAATATTAACGAATTTACTGTGAACTCAGAAGGATATGTAATATTGGATGGAACAGAGTTTACACCTAATGAGCGTGCTTTTATAATAGCAGATGAAACTGGACAAAAACTAACCACTAAAATAGGTGACTCTAACCCTGATTTTGTACTAGGTTTTGCCAATACTTTCTCATACAAGGCCTTGTCATTATATGTATTGTTAGATGCACAAATTGGAGGAGATATCTACAACTCGACTCGCCAGTTGTTATATTTTAACACAAGACATGCTGACCTAGACCAGTCTGATAGACCCGAGGGGCAGCGCAAATCTCAGAGTTATTACACATCTGCTACAAGTTTATACAATGGAAATGACCCTGCACAGCATTTTGTAGAAAGTGGTGCTTTCTTGATATTGAGAGAAATCAATATTTCTTACAACTTTGCTCCTAGTTTCTTCGAAAAAATAGGTTTATCTAAAGTTTTTCATGATGCAAGATTTTCTATAATCGGTCGTAACTTGTTTACTTTCACAAATTATACTGGTTATAATCCTGAGGTTGCCTTGGCAAACAACTCTGCTAGTTTTAGAGTAGATCAGTTTGCATACCCTATTTTCCGTACTTTCACAGCAGCATTACAATTAAGATTTTAAATGTTATACAAAATGAAAAAATTAATCATTATATTTTTTACGATGAGTACACTACTATTCAGCTGTGCTGAATTAGATGTAGTCAATGAAAATGCCCCAGATACTGACCGAGTGCTATCAACACCAGATGACCTTAAAGGACTGGTAGCTGGGTCATTCAGTAGTCTTTATCGTGCCTTTATTGGCTGGAATACAGCAGACGGGTTCTACGCAAATGTGCATCTAGAATGGACTGCAGACCACGTAACGATGACAAATAACTTCCGTGCTTTTTGGTCTCAGTTTAAAGTAGAACCAAGGCCTGCACTGAATAATACACTTTCCTTTGGAGATATAGACTTGTATGGTGAGCCTTACCGTGTCTGGTTTGCTGCTGTAGCCAATGCCAATGATGTAATCAATAAAATAGAAAATGAGGGTGTTGAAATCGGAACTGACGGAAGCGAAACACAAATGGTACTTGCAGCAGCACATTTTGCTCGAGGAATGGCTTATGGTTATTTGGCAAATCTCTTCGTGGAAGCTGCCATAGTAGAGCCAGGGCAAGACCTAACTGCAAACCCTCCTCAGTTAGTCGGATACCAAACAGTAATCGACGAATCTCTAAAAAGTTTAGATAGAGTGATTGAAATATCCAATGCCAACACATTTACATTAGATCCATCATTCATCAATACACCTGCTCCTTACACAAGCACTCAGATGTCTAAGTTAGCCAGTACATTTGCTGCTAATTTCTTGGTTCAAAATGCACGAACTGCAGCCGAAAATACAGCAACTAACTGGACTCGTGTGCTTAATTACACCACCAATGGTATGACAGAAGATTATGTCATTGTGTTGGATGGTGTGAATTGGGATCACGGACTTATTGGTGGAGCTGGCTTAGATTGGTACTGGCGTGTAGATCACAGGATTATTCGTTTGATGGACCCAGCTTATCCTAAGCGTTTTACAACAGACGTAGCCGTCAATAGTATTCCTGCAGCTGTATCCGACGATGAACGTCTGGATTTGTATTTTAAATACGAAACTGGATTAAATTTCTTTAATACAAGCAGGGGAGCTCAGTTAAGAAGTCATTATCGTGTGAAAAGATATGATGATTTGTTTAATAACAATTCATTAGGTCCTTGCCCTTTTATGTATGCCGAAGCAAATAAGCTATTACGTGCCGAAGCATTGGCGAGAACAAATAATGTGGATGGTGCAATCAATATCTTGAATACAGCAAGAAGAGTAACTGTAGGTGAACTTTCTCCTATCGCTTTAGGAACAAGTCAAGCTCAAGTACTTGAAACTATTTTTGCTGAAAGAGACCTTGAGCTTCTCTGGACAGATTATGGTATCCACTTCAAGGACATGCGTCGTAGAGATGCCCTTCAAATAGGTACTATTCTACACTTCCCAGTTCCTGCCAATGTATTAGCCGTACTGCAACTTCCCTTCTATACTTTTGGAGGTGTAAGCAATGCTGATGGCGTTAATACAGCCAGTGGTAGCAACTCTTGGCTAAATAACTAATTGTTCCATTTAATCTGAGTGATTATAGTTCAAACCCCACTACTTTTCTAAGGTAGTGGGGTTTTCTTTTTTACTTTGCTGAACTGAACTTTAGCCCTTTGAAATCTATTTTGGGATAGTAATTAGATAGTCATTTTTCAGAAATATTGTAAATCATTGGTTATTAGTAACTTAACCTTTGAAAAAGTTGTTTTTTTCTTGTATAAATCACAATAAATATCAATTTTTTCGTATAAAATTTGTAATATTTCTCTATGATTCTATGATAAATAAAACTAAAAATTAATATTAAAAGAACTTATCTCATTCCTAAAAAACAAGTGGCTTTTATCAACCTTAATGCTCAAAAAAAACTGCTATCTTGCCTCGAAATTACAATCTATGAAAGAAAGTCAGATAAAAACCGATAATCAAAGAACTGTTCAAAAAAGAGAGAATACACAAGAAACAGAAGATAAATCAAAAAAATCCTCTTTGTCTGCGGAAAGTCTTTCTAATAATCCTTTCTTTACCGAAGGGCAAGCCTCTGTCAATCCCTTTCTATCGCCAGATGTTAAGTCAGCCAACCCTTTCACACCCACCCAGAAGAAAGAAGACACAGCCAATACACACACTTTTGCCTCCAAGATGTCTGCCGATACGGAGTCTAAAATGTCCGATTCCTTTGGGGTAGATTTTAAGCAAGTCAATATTCATAAAAATTCTGACAAAGCAAACGAGCTAAACGCCCATGCATTCACACAAGGCACAGATATACACTTTGCCAAAGGAGAATATGATGACAAAAGCCCACAAGGACTGAGCCTCTTGGGTCATGAACTCACCCACGTGGTTCAGCAAAGCCAAGGAAAAGTACAGCCTACCACCCAGATGAAAGACCTCCATGTAAACGATGACTCCTCTCTGGAAGCAGAAGCAGACCAAATGGGCGAAAAAGTAGCCAACAATGTCCACCCAACTATACAGCAGAAAACAACCCTTTCTCCTATTGCGATGCCTGTGGTGCAGGGTGCATTTACACACAGGGCAAAAGACTTAAAAGCTAAAGGATTTAAACCTTCTAAGTATTCAAAGAACTCTTCTTTGAATACATTGCTCGAGGCAATTCCCCAATATGATCTTGCTGTAGTAAAAGAAAATAAACCCTTGCAATTGAAATTGATTGAAATTATACTGAGCAATGCCCAAGAATGGGTCTCAAGTAAACACAGAAAAAATACAGACGAAGAAAAGCAAAGAATAGCTTTTATGCGAGATGTGATGGCTGATGCACAAAATGAACTCGAGAACTTGGAAGATGAGCAATATACCGAAGATGTTAAAGCCAATAAGTTAAGTACCATAGGTTCAACATTCGATTCCGAAGCAAAATTTAATACACATAAGATGCTTTCCGAAGATGGAAAATTTGGTAAAGATATGCAAACCCGGTTTGACACTAAAAAGGCATCTAATTTGAGGCAGGGAGAGCTAACAGCCATGATTAAATTTACAGAAGCTGGAGGTTCATATAAATACATGAAGCCTGCTTTCGAGGGCATAGATAGTTGGCTTGAGGAGTCTCTGATTGAATTAAAAAAAATAAAGCCTACACATACCAAAAAAGAGAAAGAGGCAATTATGAAAACCCACAAGGAAGAGGGCAAAAGACACATGAAAATGGCAATGAGAGGAGTTAAAAAATTACCTATCTTTAAAGGAACAGTTTATAGAGGAATGGATATTTCACAAGCAGATTTCGATAAAAACTATCAAGCAGGAAAAACTGTTAAATACTCTAATCTTACAAGTACTTCTAAGGACAAAGAACAAGCTATCAGCTTTATGGATGGAAAAAAAGGAGTTAAAGTACTTATGGAGATTACAAGCACAAAAGGTAGGGATATTTCTACAGTATCTGATCTCCCAAGCGAACAAGAAGTATTATACATGCCTGGTGATTCATTTAAGATAACACACATAAAAACAGAGAAATTTGGTACTGGTCTTATGAAACGTATTTACATGCAAGAATCATAAACATATGCAAAACATCAAAAATAAATTCAAAGAACTTTACCCACAGCTGCCCTTTCCTGATGAGAATGAGCAAAGAGGCACAGTAGAGCTTGGTGCGGATAATATCAAATACGCATTTGGCAAAGATGAAAAGGGAGATGCTTACTTAGATACTTACAGTAGCCATCGGATGGGCTCGGCACACCTCCGAATCACGCACAGCGGAGAAGTAGAAGTCTTAGATACTTACCAAGAAGGCTTTAGCTATGACGCCGAAATACCAGGAGATGAGCAAAGAGCTGAGAAAGAACACCGCAAACACAATGAGCGTGTAGGCAAACTGCTTTTGGAGAAGTTTTACTAGCACTTTTTACCCACAATAGCAAACTGCCTTGATATGCCTCGACCAATGCGGTCAGTTGAAGGAATTTAGCAAAAGACAGGAGGTGGCAATTCCTCAAAAATTGCCACCTCTGAAAATAAGATAGGAATGACTATTCGGTAATGAGCACTTTATTTATCAGGTAGTTTATTTTCTTCAATCCCTTGCAATACAGCCATTGCCAATTCTTTGGCGTGCTCCAGGGTATCTGCTTTTCGAGTATAAAGACCCGTGTTTGCATCTACGTTTTCGTACATAAAATCCACTGAGATTTGCCCAATCATCTCTTCGGCATCCAGAATAATCTCAGCTTTCAGTCCGTTTTTTACAACTGTAGGAAACCAATACTCGGCCAGCCACTGATCTGTTTCTTCGGATACTACATCCAAGTCCTTGTAGTCGGTCAGCATAATCTTTATCCCATGTTCTTTTATGTAGTTTAAGGGAAACAAGAGGGCGGCCATCGCTTCTTCATCCTGCAATTCCCAAAAACCTCTCCAATATCCGAACATGGTATGAGGCACTTCTTCGCTGATGTCATACAACTCTGCATAGGCGTTTTCAAAAATCTTTTTCATAATTCTGTTAGGTATAATTTTTTTAAACAATATACAATTAGATTACTCTACCCCGATGATTTTTTGAGAAGTAATAAAAAAGGTTGAATTTTGTGGTGACTAAACCAAAAACCAACCTTTTTAAGATGAAAAAATCATCAATGGCAAAGTTATAGAAATATTGCATAAAATCCTTTGAGCAAAGAATTTAGTGCTAAAAAAATTTCATACTTAATTTTTTGCTAGGTCTTATGGCATAATAAAAAATTGTATTTTTCGGAAACGGCTCCTACGAGCAGCCCCAAGCAAGACCGAGATTTGCCACTTGTTTATCTTCCATTGAGCCCTCTTGACACCAAGTAATTGTATGGAAATCTGGGGGAATGTCAAGAAGCTATCCAACTATTTTAAGCTCGTTCAAATATACTAAAAATTGTACTTTTGAACTATAGAGCAAAGATATGAGTATTCTATGCTTCAAGCACTTGGTCTCTTCAACAGGAAGTTGAAAGATAAGACCAAGCACGAAGTAATTTTCTCTGGTTCGTTACATTAATATTTTGTGTAAAAAGCCTTACATCATAAAGCATTTATAATTTTTCTAATAGTATAAGTAAATGTGCTAATATGCTAATTATCAGCACTTAGATAAAGAGTAATATACACTAAATAGGTGCAAGTAGTAATCTTTTATTACTGAGTAGAGGCATAAAAAGCGATATAAGCAGTTAAGAGTTTGGGTAAGTAGCTGAGCAAGTACTTTTTAGAGCTTTACAAGCAAAAAAGGCACAAAAAAAGAGCTAAATTTTATTTTAGCTCTTTTTTTGTCTTCACTTCACATTTCGCAGAGGTGGAGGGATTCGAACCCCCGGTACCTTGCAGTACGTCGGTTTTCAAGACCGATGCATTCGACCACTCTGCCACACCTCTTCGTGTTTGGGAGTGCAAATATCTATCATTCGAAACTTATTTACAAGTAATTTCCAAAAAAATTATTCAAGTTTGATAAAAAGTTTTCCTACAACTCTATTACACTGCCTTTTACCACCTCCTTTTTGGACTATGTCTAGCTCCTGAATTTCTAGCTTGGCAAGGTAATTTTGGCTCTGCTCTATCAAGCTCATTTCTGCTTGTGATACCTGAGAATAGCCTTTTCCATGTGCTTTGATGAGGTTATTTATGGACTGATTGAGGTCAAAACTCACGATACTCTCCGAAGAAGTAGCTGTTTTGAGAGAGAGAATATTTTTTTGGAGGTTATTCTCAATGATGTATCCTTGTTTGTCAAGTTTAAAATCAATCTTTTCCTCATTATACATCTGAAAACCAATCACATAGTCATAAGCTTTTACATCCAAGACACTGGTCTGGATGTTTTCTAGTACATACGTGAAATTGGTTTCTGACTCTTGCCAGCCAGTATTCTCAAATGTATCATTGAAAAAAGCAATCATCTTTTCTGTTTTTTCATAGGTTTCTAGCCCAGGATTAAGTAAGGTATCTAGCCTGATACTAAGGTACGGCTGTAGGCTATGAAGCTGGTTGCGTTCGCCTAAGAAATCAATAATGGAGGTGATTTCATTCCAGTCTTTTTCTGGGATACGCATTTTTTCTTTGCTCTGGGTGTTGATTTTTCCTTGTTTGAGGAGTTTATTTTGGGATAGAATCGACTCCAAACGCCCAAGCTGACTTCTCTCTGATACCGAAAAAGCACCCCAAGGACCAAAAGAAGACAACAACAGCACTGCAGCCAGCGAAAGCGGAATGTACTGTATATTCTTGACCTTGCTCAATAAAAAATAAATTGAAAAACCTGTCAGCCACAATGCCAGCACCACCACCAAGTAGCGAGGCTCTGTAACTCCATAATCATAAATACGCCTACCGATAGACACAAAAAGCAGGATAAGAAGGGGAAACAAGGCAAGATAAAACACACGAACATATACCCGAATCCAGCGGTAGCCCTCTAAGTGCTGTATGGGATGAACCAAAAGCAATGAAAAAATACCTGCTATAGAGAATGCCAGCACCAAATACGTAACCCAGCCCTGAGGCAGGTTCCAGGTAAATAAAATCTTAGCCCCATACACATACAATATCAAAAAATAAATACTCACCAAAGGAAGCAGTACAAATTGTGTGAATACCCTGAGCCCCGAAGGGTAAAACTCATCTCGCTCTAGTGCATCAAAATCTTTTGGGATTCCACTTAAAAAAAACCAAGTGTTGAAAATCCCAACAATCAAAATCCAGAGTTTTAAGTAAATCGTATATTCAATATTCACCCCAAAAAGCTGATCTACAGCTACCAAAGCAATCGTAATGCCTATGTAAAGCACCATTGAATACAAAACGGCAGTCAGAATGCGTAAAAATAAGGCTTGGTTAAATTGCCAAAAACCATTTATTTCTCGCTTCCAGAGATAAGGCATAAAAGACACACACAAGTGAAAACCGATGTTCCAAAGCGTAAAGCGTATGTATTCGTAGATAGTCGGGGGGTAAGACAAGGTATAATAATACACCAGTAATAAACCCAAGACTGCTCCCAAAATACCCCATTCCTTAGATTTGGACATTGTGGCACGCTCCAAGTATAAACTAAGTGCCAAAAATAAAGGCAAACCAAGCAAAGCAGTTTGTATGATTTGCCCTGCCCATTCGGCATCTTGCTCATTATCTATCAGGTAGATAGATAGAAATGTGGCAAGGGCAGAGCTTAGCAAAACCAAAGGAAAACGCAAAAAAGAGGACTTTGCCAGCTCAAGAGAAACATCTAAAGAAATCCATTTTTTCATAAAGTAGGTAATTGTGTTTGGTAGTTATTTTTTCATAACTTATGGTTCGTTAAAATCTTATCACTAAAGAACAGAAGTTCGTTTAGACTAAGTCCCAAGGGGTTTAAATACACCTTCCATATTTTAGTTTAGAGTTCGTCTAATAAGTCAATACGTTTTTCTAATTCACTTTGATGTGCTACTTTGGCTTCTTTGATGCTTGCATTCAGGGCAAAGCCAAGCAAAAGCACCCAAGCAAGCAAATAAAACCATATCATGAGCGCAATGAGTGTACCGATAGAGCCATACAACTTGTTATATGTAGCAAAATGACTGAGATAATAAGAAAAGCCTTTAGTGCTAATGATAACCAACACTGCCGCAAGGGTAGAGCCAAGAGAGAAAAAATGCCACTCCCTGCTCACAGCTGGAGCAAGATAATACACCAAAGAAATCCCTATATAAAATACAAAAAACGCCAAAGCATACCTCAATGCACCAAAAAGAAGATAGAGCACATCGTCATTTAGCAAGTCATAACTCTTCAAAATGTGAAATACCAACTCTGCCACGGGTATCACCATGACCGCAAATACAAGCAAAAAGGCAAATAAAAACACCAAACCTACGGCTATGAATCGCTTTTTGATAAAACCTCTTTTTTCTGAAAACTGGTAATTGCTGTTAAAGGTATGCATCAAATCCACTACACCGCTTGTGGCTGCATAGAGTGCAAACAAAAAACCAAAAGAGACAAGCCCACTGCGAGGGTTTTCTAAAATATCTTCTACTGTAGGAGCTACAAAACCGTAAATCTCAGGGGGCACCCACTGCTGTACCAGTGAGAGAACTTGTGTAGATAAATCAGGTAACCCAAAATTAAGTGCCACAAAAGGAATGACAGAAAATAAAAATAAAATTGCTGGAAAAAGAGACAACATGAAGCTAAAAGCCACCGAACTCGCCTGCTGATGCACATTGGTCTCACTCAACTTTTGGTAAAGTACCTGAATGACCTTCAAGATAGGCACGGAATTGCGGTGCATCTTTCTTTCTCTTAGCCTCTGTATGAGTTTGAGGTAAGCGCGGTTTCGAGTTATTTTTTTATTCCAAAATGACATAAGTTGATTTTAAATTCTACCAGGCTCAAGATAACAAAAAACTCACAAACCACGAAGCCTTGCCACTTTTAATATCCCTGCTACACTGAGTGAGTCTGTAATCTCACCATTCATGACCATACTCAGGGCTTCTGAAAGGGCTAATTTACGTATTTGTAAATCTTCTGTCTCTTCAAACTCAGTCTCACCCTCTGTCAGGTCTTCTGCCAAAAAGACAAAACCCTCCTCATCCGTCACGGAGTTAGAGGTATGGATGCGAGCGATGTTTGTCCATTTTTTGGCACTGAGCCCTGTTTCTTCTTTTAGCTCTCGCTTGGCAGAGTCCAGAATATCCACACCTATCACCCCACCACCCATAGGGATTTCCCAAGAGTACTCATCCAGAGGATACCTGTATTGCCCTACCAGCCAAGTATTGCCCTGCTCATCTAGAGGAATGATTCCGAGTGCTTTGTTTTTAAAATGAACTACGCCATAGATGCCAGGCTTGCCAGTGGGGTTAAGTACTTGGTCTTCTTTGATGCTTATCCAAGCATTTTCATAAATGGAGTGTGTATCCAGAATGACCCAAGGATTTTTATAATTTTTCATATAAACCTTAAAATTTTTACCTTTGTAAAGTTAGTGTATATTATTAAACTCTTTGAGGGCCGTAAGTAAATTTGCCCATGCATCCAGTATGCGAATGTATTAATTGTCAATATATTCTACATAAAAACAATGGCTAAATCTGCTCAAGCACCCCTCAAAATCAGTGTATGTTTCAAATTTACTGTAAATAATTGATTGCCCATGACTTCCTTATCCAAAACAGCCTTTACCATCCATCACTTATCTCATGAGTATGCTTAAATCCTCTTTTACAAACCAATACATAGAAGCAGGACTAGACGAAGTAGGCAGGGGCTGCCTAGCAGGGCCTGTAGTGGCAGCAGTTGTCATATTGCCCCCTGATTTTCAGCACGAGATTCTAACAGATTCTAAAAAACTCACTGCAAAAAAACGCCTTCTATTAGATTCAGAAATCAAAGAAAAAGCCCTTGATTGGGCTATTGCAGAGGCTTCACCCCAAGAAATAGACCAAATCAATATCGCACAGGCAAGCATGCTCGCCATGCACAGGGCTCTAGACAAACTTACGCTTCGCCCTGAGCTACTGCTCATAGACGGAAACCGATTTACGCCTTATGGGTTTATTCCTTATGAATGTATCATCAAAGGAGATGGTAAGTTTTATGCCATTGCGGCCGCCTCTGTCATCGCAAAGGTATATAGGGATGTACTTATGTCTAAACTGGCCACAGAACACCCTCAATACCAATGGCAAAAAAACATGGGCTACCCCACCAAAGCACACCGCAGTGCCTTACGGGAGTTTGGAGATAGCCCTTGGCACCGCAAAAGTTTTAAATGGAAGTAAAGCCTTAAGTCCGTTTTTTTTAATACCTGACTTCTTCTAGTGCCTCTTGCAGTAGTTTGGCAGTGATTTTTGGGTCTGCTTTTCCTGCGGTTTTCTTCATAATCTGCCCCATAAACAAAGCTTGCAGACCTTTTTTGCCTGTCTTAAAGGCTTTCACCTTGTCGGGCATGGCTTCTAAGACCTCTTGGATGATGTCTTTGAGTTTTTGAGAATCATCTTCTTTGCTGAGTCCTTTTTCTTGGATGATGTCCGAAATACTTTTTGCTACATCGTCTAGCAGTAGCGGAAATATTTGTGTACTTGCCAGACCTCGGCTGATTTTGTTTTGAGCAATTAGATTAATCAGTTCTGCCAATTTTTGGGCAGAGACAGGCAGGTTTTTGATATGCTGGTTTGTTTCATTTTGCCAAGCTTTTACTTCTCCGTTGAGCCAGTTGGCGATGTCTTTGTATGCTGAAGTGTGCTGTGCGACAGCCTCGAAGAGAAGCACCGTTTCTTTTTCTTCTGTAAGCAGCTCGGCATTGTAGTCAGATAAGCCGTATTGCTGCATCAGTTTTTTTCGCCAATCTTCTGGGAGCAAAGGCATTTTGGCTTTTATCTCCTCTCTCCATTTATCTGTAACCCATACAGGAGGCAAATCAGGGTCAGGAAAATACCTGTAGTCATTGAGGGTTTCTTTGCTTCTGAGGGAGAAAGTTTTGCCTGTTTCGGGTTCAAAAGAGCGTGTTTCTTGTGTAAATGTCTGCCCTGCTTCCACGAGTGCACATTGCCTCTGAAACTCATATTCAATGGCTTTTTTGAGATTACGGACGGAGTTCATGTTTTTGACTTCTACTCGAGTGCCTAGCTGCTCAGCTCCGTGCCGCCTTACTGAGATATTGGCATCGCAGCGGAGAGAGCCTTCTTCCATATTGCCATCACAGATTTCTAAGTAACGCACCATTCGTCTGATTTCTTGGAATAGCTGTGTTGCCTCTTCGGCATGGTGCATATCAGGCTCCGTAACGATTTCTATGAGTGGCGTGCCTGCCCTGTTAAAATCCAACTGTGTATAGTCCTCTCCTTCTACGTGGATAGATTTCCCAGCATCTTCTTCTAAATGAATATGATGCAGCTTGATTTCTCTTGCTTGTGCCCCTGTACCTTTTATTTTGATAGTGCCTCCCTTGCAAATGGGGTATTTGTCTTGGCTAATTTGGTAGCCCTTGGGCAAGTCAGGGTAAAAATAGTTTTTGCGGTCAAATACAGAATAGGAAGCTATCTCACAGCCACAGGCAAGCCCCATTTTAATGGCATAAGCCACTACCTCTGCATTGAGGCGGGGCAGTGTGCCAGGGTGTGCCAAGCCTATGGCACTGATTTGGGTATTGGGCTGCTTCCCAAACTGGTTGGCTTCGGGTGCGAATATCTTGCTTTGTGTGCTGAGCTGGGCGTGAATCTCAAGCCCTATCACTAGCTCGTATTTATCTTCGTAATTTTCTTCCATTTTTATCTAAATTACTTTGCAATGCTGCCATGGGTGAATCAATCAATTTACGGACAATTTCAAGCTGAAAATTATGAAATCTCTTGACTGTCTATCACTTACATAAGAACAATTATGTAACTCCATTTTAAGTGATTGTTTATGTTCGTCAAGTGATTCTTCTTACACTATTTGTACTCAGCCCTCTCCCCCACTTTTAAGGTGTTTTTCGGCAAGGATAAGATCAGCCTCTGTATCTACAGAGATGGTTTCTAGTGTGGTGATTCCTACTTTGATTCGGTAATGGCTAAGCCATCTGAGCTGCTCAAGGCTTTCTGCCCGCTCAATGGCAGAGGAAGGCAAATACGGGATTTTTGCGAGAATTTCTGCCCTAAATCCATAAATACCGATGTGCTTGTAGTAGTCAAAATGGTTGACCCACTCTGTCTGTGGCACGCCTCTGAGGTGAGGTATGGGGCTTCGGCTCATAAATACAGCTTCGGAGCGGTCATTTAAGGCTACTTTCGCCTTGGTTACGTCTATGAGTTCTTCATAGCTTTTTATTTTTTTGGCAAGCGTCCCGATTTGTGTATCAGGCTCATCAAAAAGCCCTGCAAGAAGGTCTATTTGCTCAGGGTTGATAAAAGGCTCATCTCCTTGTATGTTGATGACGGTTTTGTATGCCTCACCTAGCTTTTTGGCTACTTCTGCACAACGGTCTGTGCCTGTTTGATGTGTATTGGCTGTCATGATGACCTCTCCGCCAAAACTTTTGACGTGCTCAAATATTTGGGGATGGTCTGTAGCTACAATGACATCATCTAGCTTCTTGGCTTTTTTGACCTGCTCATAGACTCTCTGCAGCATAGAAATTCCTCCTATTTTCATAAGTACTTTTCCTTTGAGCCTTTGAGAATCGTAGCGTGCGGGGATGATTCCTATTATTTTTTCCATACTAAATTATTTATTTTCGACTTCGATGTTGGCTTGTGTCGCCACGAACTGAAAAAATGGTGCTTCGTGTGGTTCGTGAGACACGAAGCACTGAGATGAGAAATAACGACACGAGTCAGAGAGAAACGGACATTTACTGTCCTGATTTCATTTCTTGCTCTAAGCGTTTGGCGAGTCCATCACACATATTTTCCATATCCATTGCCATGATTTCGTCTGAGGTAGCATTTCTAATGACACTGGCAAGCCCTGAGATTACTTCAATGGCGAATCGCTTCATTTCGTGTACCTCCATTTCTTTGTTCCAGAGGTCCATTTTGAGCGTACCCTGCTCGCTGCCATCCCAGAAGGCAAGGGTCATGGCTTTTACTTCTTGCTTTCCCTGTGATGTAATATCGGTGGCACTCCAAGCGATTTTTTCGGGAATATTCTGTTCGTCTAGGTGTACTTCTATATTAATATCAGATTTTTTCATTGAATTAAAGGCTTTTTTTAGATTTTGTATAATTTTAATATGTGCAAAACTACCTTCAAAAAGCCATAACAAAAAATAATTCAGTACTCTACCTATGCTTTGCCTTGCTTGATTTATAAGATTTTTAAAAGGTATTGTGTTTCTTGGTCTATTGCCTCGAGGATTTTTTCGAGCTGTTCGATATTTTGCGAGGTATCATGCTCTACTTCTTTGCAGAGTGCTGCAAGATGATAGAAAAAAGCTGCAAGTGCAGCGCCTTTGAGTTTGTGGGCAAGGGCTGAGAGCCTATCAAGTTCTTTTTGGGCAAGTGCCTCTTTCATTTGAGGTACAAGGCTATGAAGCAATGTCCTTGCTTCTTGGAGAATCATCTGGTAGAGTTCTTCATCATGGTATATTTTTTTTCTGAGTGCTTCTTTGTCAAAATGTAACATTTCCTCTTGCATCCTTTCATCGTTTGCGGTTTGTGCTTCTTCTGTGAGTTTTGTACTTGTGTCGTTTGGTTTTTCACCCAAAACCCATTGCTTGAGTATGTTTTCTATGGTATTTTTGATGACAGGCTTGGTGATATAGTCATCCATTCCTGCTTGTATGCACCTCTCCCTTTCTCCTTTGATGGTGCCTGCGGTGAGTGCGATGATGGGTGTGTATTTGTACTGATTTTGTTTTTCTAGTATTCGGATTTTTTTAGAAGCCTCATAGCCATTCATCTCGGGCATTTGTATATCCATTAGTATAATATCTACGGGTATTTCTTGTAATATCTCCAAACACTCTGCTCCGTTGTTGGCTTCTATCACTTCTATTTTGGGAGAGATAGATTTTAAGATGCTATTGATGAGGAGCATATTGACGCTGTTGTCTTCTGCTACCAAGATTTTAATCTTTTGATTTTGTAATTTGGCAGAAGCCTCTGAGGCAAGTATCTGCTCTTGAGAGGGTATTTCTGAATCATTCTTGTCTTTGGTCTTGGGTTCTTCTGAGCTTATCTGAAGGTCTATCTCAAAACAAAACGTGCTTCCCTCTCCTAGTCGGCTATTTAGCTGCAAGCTGCTTCCCATCATTGCCAGTAGCTTGTTAGAGATAGACAAGCCCAAGCCTGTCCCTCCAAATTTTCGGGTGGTGGAGGCATCCTCTTGCGAGAAGGCTTCAAATATTTTTTGCTGATGCTCAGGGGCGATTCCTTTTCCTGTATCTTGTACGGCAAAGTGTATGTTTGCTTGCTGGTCATGCTGGTGCGTGCAAGTGAGCAACAGACTCACCGAGCCTTTTTGTGTAAATTTAACTGCATTGCTCATCAGATTGATGAGTATTTGCCTGAGCCTGACGTGGTCAGCCCATACAAACTGAGGCACTTCGTGGGCTATGTGTGTGTGTATTGTGATGTTTTTTGCCTGTGCTTGGTATTGGATAATGTCTGTTACTTGCCCACAAAGGTCATAAAGGTCTGTATTTTCATGGACTAGCTCTAGCTTGCCTGCCTCTATTTTAGAGAAGTCTAGCACATCATTGATGATGTCAAGGAGTCCATTTCCTGATTTATAGACAGTCTGCACGTATTGTTTTTGGGCTGGTGATAGTTTGGTATGTAGTAGCAGGTCTGAAAACCCTATGATTCCGTTTAGGGGTGTTCGGATTTCGTGGCTCATATTGGCCAAAAACTCAGATTTTGCTTGATTTGCCGCCTCTGCCAGTTCTTTGGCTTGGCGAAGCTCTTCTAATATACTCAGTTGATTTTGGGCTTGTATGCGTGCCTCCACGAGCTGCCCGATGGTGTATAGCAGTGGTTGAAAATCTTTGATGAGGGCTTCTTCGTATCCCTCTGGTCTATTGGCAATGCCTGCCATCCCTATGAGTTTACCATTGGCAAAGAATGGAATCCCCATAAAAGCATTCAAAGCAGGATGTTCTTCGGGAAGTCCTCCTCGTTTGGGATGTGTGCTAGGCTGATTGGCAATCATTACTTTGCCTTCTAGTAGCACAGTCCCGAAGAGTGTCTTGAGGTTGTGAAATTCTAAACCAGTGTCAATATTATTTTTATAAAACTCTCGGGTGCTTTCATCCCAAGCAATGTCTGTGATGGCAAATGTCTTTAAATAAGGTGCTCCTTCTGTATCGTGCAAGACCTCACCTATAAAGCCGTATTCAGACTCGGTAGCCTCTAAGAGATTTTCTAGCAAAATCTCAAAAGCCTGTACACCATCGCTGTTGGCTATGAAGCTTTGCTGTACTTGGTTGATGTTGTCTAGCAGTTTGGTATTTTTCTCAAGTGCTTGCTCAGTGATTTTCTGCTCGGTGATGTCTTTTTGTGTCCCATACCAAAACCATCGCCCATTTTCATCTTGCTGTGGCTGGGAGCTTATCTTCATCCATCTTATTTTGCCCTCTATGATGAACCTCACCTCCGCACTAAAATCTCCTTTGGTTCGGAAGGCTTCTTCATTTTTTTGGATAAAGCCCTGCACATCCTCTGGATGTATAAGTTTTATGGCATTTGTGGCATCGGCTTTAATCTTTGCAGCCGTAGTTTCGAGCATTTTACAGAAGATAGGGCTCACATAGGCAAAAGAGCCATCTTCTCTGATTTTGTAGATTCCGATGGAGATGGTAGAAACCAAATCATCATATTCTTGAGTTTTTCCTTGCAGTGCGATTTCAGTTCTTTTGACGAGGTCTATGTCCATAAATGCCCCATAGAGTCTTGTGCAGATGCCATTCTCGATGACAGGCTGCCCTAAAGATCTGATCCAATATTGATTTCCTTTTGGGGTATTGATTTGCAGCTCGATGTCATACGGAATACCGAGAGAGAGGGCATCCTCGATTACTTTTTCTATCCTGCTTTGGTCTTTTTCCGAATAAAAAGAAATTACATTTTCTAGACTTAGCTCAAAATCTTGGCTTACCTCGTGGATTTCGTAGGTAGTCTCACTCCAGTAAATGCTGTCTTGTAGTATGTTCCAGCTCCATCCTCCAAAACGCCCGACCTTTCCTGCTTGCTCTAGGAGTTCTCTATTTTTTTGAAATTCTTCCTCTGCTTGTTTTTGGCGTGTAATGTCTTCTAAGAAGCCATACCAAAGCGTACTCCCGTCGGGCTGCCTCTGTGGCTGTGAAGCCCCCTTAAACCATACTATCTCTTTTGTTTTGGCATGTATAAACCTGGCTCTTTGCTGCCAAGGGCTGAGCTTTTGGTGGGATTCGTAGATGCCCTCATTGACTTGCTTGGCATCATCTGGATGTATCAGACCAAAAAGTGCCATGGCATCTTTGATGACCTCTTGGGCAGTAAGCCCGATAATGTCTTCTATGCCCGCACTCATAAACGGGATGCTTATCTCTCCTGAGGGCAATCTTTGAAATTGATAAATAGCTCCAGGGATTTGCTCAGATACTTTTTGGATAAGTTCAGCACTTTTTTGCTGTGCTTCTCTAGCCTCTACCTCCCGCTGAATGCATCTGGCATTTCCTATAAAACCTATGAATTTATTTTCCGAATCATACACAGGCTTGCCACTGCCACTGTGCCAGTAATATTTGCCGTTATGGTGTCTTAGACGGTAGTTTATTTTTTCTTGGTGTACTATATGTAGTAAGCCTTCCTTTGCTTTTTGTCGGATAAAAGTGGCATCTTCGGGATGCACAAAGTCGTACACATTCGCACCTATAAAGTCTTCGATACGATGCCCTGTGATAGCAGTCCAAGAAGAAGAGACATAGGTAAAATAGCCTTTTGCATCATTCTGCCAGATGAGATCTGTGGAGTTTTCTATCAATACTCTGTACTTCTCTTCAGAGATTTGTAGTTTTGACCTAGATTTTACGAGGATATTTTCTATCCTTTTTCTTATAGAGATATCTACAGAAATCCCTACGATTCCTGTGATTTCTCCATCTTCTGCTTTCAGAGGGATTTTAGAGATGATGTGCCAGCCTTGCCTGCCCTGAGGAGAGATAGACTCGTGGTCTTCTTCATAAAATGTATGCCCATTCAATACGTACAAATCTTCCTGCTTGATACGGCTTGATACCGATGGATGGGCAGTATATAGCTCCTCATCTGTTTTGCCGAGTGTCTCTTTTTCACTTTCTAATCCGAGGTATTTCCATTCTCTTTGGTTGGTGAGTGTGCGTTTTCTTTGTTTGTCTTTTACATAGATATGAACAGGGATATTGTCTATGATGGTTCTTAATAATCTTCTTTCCTCTAGTAGTTTTTGGTAAATGTATTTATTTTCGGTGATGTCTTGTACTGTTCCTCTAATTCCGATAATCGTTCCATCTTCTTTTGTGATATGCTCTCCTTTGGCTAGAATCCATTTTAGCTGTCCGTCATCTAAGCATATCCTGTATTCAATCCTGAGTTTTTGAGGTTTTTCATATACTTGTGCAATACATTTTTTTATTTTATCTGTATCTTCTTTATGTACACGCTGTTGAAAGATTTGATACAAATCTTGTCCTAAGGTTTTTTCTGCTCCGAATATGTGGTAATGCTCATCACTCCATGTGAGTGTTTTTGTGCGGCTATCCCATTCCCAGCTTCCTATTTTGGCTATTTTTTGGGCTTGCTTGAGTTCATTTTCACTTTTGATGAGTGCTATTTCAGCCTTTTTTTGCTCGCTGATGTCTCTCATCACCAACACAGACCTTTGGGGCTGCCCTTGTGAGTTATAGACAATATTGGCAGTATCGCTTCTCCAGATATAGTGTCCTTTTTTGTGTAGGCATCGGTATTGGTATTGAAGCGTAGTTTTTTTTGCTGTCAGTGATTGGGTAACAAAGTCCTTTACTTTTTGTCTATCCTCGGGGTGGATCAGGCTGTATATATCTGTGTGATTTCTCTTGATTTCTTCTTCTATGGAGTAGCCCAGTATTTTTTGATACACAGGAGATACATAGCTAACTTCTTTGTAGTCAAAGATAAGAATGCCGTCGGAAGTATTTTCTGTAATGAATTTGAATTGTTCTATTTGTCTTTGTAAGGCAAGCTTTGTAGCTGTTTTTTCAGTAATATCTATCCCGATTCCTAGTATTTCTTGTGCCTGCCCTGCTTCATCTAAGAGTGCTTTTGCATCCCATTTAGTGATTTTGATGACATTGTCTTTGGTTCTTTTTCTGATGATAAATTCGTGCGTAGTTTCAGGTTCTGAAAAGCATTTTGCCGCCATCTCAATACAAACAGGGAAGTCTTCTAGTACGACATGTTGCACGGCTGGCATCCCTATAACTTCTAGCTCGGAGACACCAAAGCACTCACAATACGCCTGATTGATGTATATGTAGTTGCCGTTTTGGTCTATTCTGACGATATAGGCGGTTTGGTTATTGAGGATTTCTTCATAAAAATTAGCCCCTCTGTACAGTTCTTTTTGGCTAAGGATTTCTTGGCTGATGTCTTGCTGCGTGATGAGCAGCCTTGCAGCTTGTGGTTTGCCAGATTTTACCACTTCAATCTGACATTTTAGCCATACAGTTGAGCCTTTTTTGTGTTTACATCTAATGACCTGCTCCTGTCTCTTGGCTTCGGTTTTGTGGGCTATTTGAGCATATTCTTCTATTATTTTGACATCTTCTGGATGGATGACATCTAACAAGGTAAGTGATGCCTCTGTGGGGCTGTAGCCTAGTGTAATCCAAAATTTAGGATTCACCCAGCCTTCTTTGATATGTTCTGTATCCAGGTACCAAAGCCCGTCTAAGGAGTGCTCTTGAATAAAATCAAATACAAACTCATTCTCCTTAATTAACTCATACAACTCTTTTCTAAGATAGTGCATAGTTTGAATAGTAATTTCACATCACTGATTTCTTTATTTTCACTTCATTTAACTATTTTCGAATATGTGTCTATTCAAAATTAATTTGTATTATTTTTCGCACAACATGCTGATAATTAGCATATTAGCAAATCAACAAATTAGCACATTTACGTATTATCTTTACACCCCAGTGCTTTTAATATTTGATTTACAAATCATCTAAACCCATGATACTTTTAAATACTTACTTAGATTATGGCATATATGCCTTCACACATCAAGACACTCCCGAAGCATCTTTTTGTTTTGAAGAATACTTGTTTAACAGTGATATACATTTATTTCAACAAAACAATGTACTTCCTGTTCGGTTTTATCTCATCAGTCACAAACAAAACTCTATAAATGCTAAGTTAAGTTTTTTTTTAGAAAATAATGTAGCCTCTAGCCCTTATCGAGCTCCTTTTGGTGGACTTCAATGTAACTCAATGACACCCCCAGAGTTATTCATTGCTTTCTTAGAAAATATTCATACTTATCTACATAGGCAAGGAATCCTCAGTATCTCCATTAAAATGTATCCTGAATCCTATCATACAGAGGCTAGTAGTTTGGCGAGGTATGTATTTTCTCAGCTAGGATACCAAATAGAAAGCAGTGAACTCAATTTTCACATCCATATCACTCCGCAGCCCTTTGCAGAAAGAGTACATCTTTCCAAAAAAAGAATCTTAAAAAAATGCCAAAAAGAAGGGTTTATTTTTAAACAAATTTTTAAACCTCAGGCAGCGCACCTATACGATTTTATCTACCAAGCTAGGCTTAGAAGAGAACACCCCATCAGCCTCTCAAAAACAGTGTTTGAACAACTTGTTGAACGTTTTTCTGAAAACTTTCTATTTTTTAATGTAGCCAATGCCCAAGAAATTTCTGCTGCTTGGGGAGTAGTTATCCGGGTCAATAGCCAGATATTGTATCACTTTTACCCTGCCGACAGTGCAGACTTTACCCAATACAGCCCTACAGTCATGCTCAATGAAGGGATTTACCAGTATGCACAAAGCCACGGCTACAGCATATTAGACCTCGGAATAGCTACAGAACATGGAAAGCTAAACCCAGGACTTGCAAGATTCAAGCAAGAAATAGCAGGGGAAAAGTCATTAAAATTAATATTTCAAAAAACTCTTACTTTGTGATAAAAAAAGCATCTAAAAAAATGTTCTCAAAGTATTGGGGCGTTTTCCTGATAAAAACAACAAGTATTCTCAAACTTAAAGCCTTGTAAAAAAAGTTAAACAAACTCGTCCAAGTACTTGACAGCTTGGGAGTATTTGTGAGAATTTTCTTACTCTTTTAAGAGGGCATTTCTTGCAACACCGCAGGCGTAAAATCTTTGAGATGGTTTCAAGCCTAAACAGTTGTAAATTTTCCTAAGTTTTTTAAATCATCAAACATAAAAACCTGATAATAAAGCAAGAATTTAATTTTTTTTTGGGTAACCGTGAGTTTTTTCGTAGTTTGGTATTTTAATCACTCTATAAGCAATCATAAATAATGAGTTTAGAAATCGTTGGTAAATTAGTCAAAATACTTCCAGAAGTAAGTGGACAAAGCAAGTCGGGAAATGCTTGGCGCAAACAAGAGTTTGTGGTCGAGACCTTAGACCAATACCCCAAAAAGGTATGCTTCAATGTGTGGGGAGACCGCATAGAAATTCTCAATAGTTTTGGTATAAATGATGAGTTAAAAGTGTCTTTTGATGTAGAATCGAGAGAATATCAAGAGCGCTGGTACACAGATATCAAAGCCTGGCGCATAGAGCGAAACAGCGCAGAAAGCAACAGCGGCAAAGACACCCCTGCACAAGCAGAAGACCCTTTCCCTGATGATTTTATGGCAAGTGGGCAAGACCCTGATTTGCCTTTCTAAATGTACCCTACTTTGCCAAAGTTGAGCCAAAACCTGACTTTGGCAAAGTTTTTTACTTACCACAGTTGCTTTTCTCAAGTCATTGATACTCAATCTATCCTTGCCAAATTCACCAAAAAAGGCATTCTCTGAAGGTAAGTTTCTCTGCATCAAAACTATTCAAGTGCTTACTTCTATTTTTTGCTAAATTATCTTTAACTTCGCTTAAAATTTCGCAAAACGCAGATGTTAAAACAGTTTAAAAAGGTCTATTTTATTGGCATCGGGGGCATCGGTATGAGTGCCTTGGCAAGGTGGTTTCAGATGAATCAATGCCAAGTAGCAGGCTATGACCGCAGCCCTAGCGCCCTTACAGAGGCTCTTCAAAATGAAGGCATGCACTTGCACTTTAGAGATGCTATAGAAGAAATCCCCCAAGCATTCACGGCACCAAACAAGCATGAAGTGCTGGTCGTCTATACACCTGCCGTACCACAGACACACCAAGAACTAAACTTTTTTAGAGCACATAACTACCTTACCAAAAAACGTGCAGAGGTACTCGGAATGCTGACCCAAGATTACTTTACCATCGCAATAGCAGGGACACACGGTAAGACCACCACCAGCGCACTGATAGCTCATATATTGTATAATTCTAATATTCCTTTCACAGCATTCTTAGGTGGAATCATGCAAGGATACGAACAAAACCTCCTCACACGCCAATCACCTGATAAAGAAAGCATTATGCTCGCAGAGGCAGATGAATACGATAAATCCTTCTTACACTTAAGCCCTGATATAGCGGTAGTTACAGCAATAGATGCAGACCATTTAGAGATTTATGGAGATAAAAATCACCTAGAAGATACTTTTGTAAGCTTTGCCAAAAAAATTAAAGCAAAAGGTAGGCTTTTTGCCAAAAAAGGTTTAGCTTTAGAGAAAAATTCAGTAGATTCAGATATTTATTTTGCTGATTATGAAATAGATAAGGCTGCTGATTGTTATTCAAATAATATACGTCTCCAAGAGGGTACTTTTATCTTTGACTGGTGTGGACTTGGTGAAAATATAAAAAATCTAAGTTTGGGCATCCCAGGCTACCACAATGTAGAAAATGCCACTGCAGCCATCGCCGTAGCCAGAAGTCTGAATATCTCGGAAAGCACTGTAAGGAAGGCGCTTGCTAGTTTTAAAGGGGTCAAGCGTAGGTTTGAATATGTATCAAAAACAGCAAAAATGACATTTATTGATGATTATGCACATCATCCCAAAGAAGTTGAAGCACTGCTTTACTCGGTCAGGGCGATGTATCCTCATCAAAAAATCACTGCCATATTCCAGCCACATCTGTTTAGCCGTACAAAAGACTTTGCCGCAGAATTTGCACAAAGCCTAAGCCTAGCAGATGAGGTGATTTTATTGGAGATTTACCCAGCACGTGAGCTGCCCATGGAGGGGGTTAGCTCAAAACTGATTCTGGACAATATCACCACAAAGGATAAAATGGTCTGCTCAAAGGAACAACTTTTAGATGAGCTGAAAAAAAGGAAAAAAGACCTCCAAGTTGTACTAAGTATAGGAGCAGGTGACATTGGGCAAATGACCCAAGAAATCGCTCAAATTATAGAAAATTAAACTTAACAAAATAAAGATTTCATCGGAAATGCGACTTAAAAACAGCGTAAAAATAGCATTGGGAATTGGCTTACTGTTTATAGTCATTGTGTTTGTGGAGGCAAAGTACAGAAATCAATCGGTTGGAGATTTGCACGTAAATATCTCTAACCAAGCAGATAACTACTTTTTGGATAGCACAGGTGTCAAAAGACTCCTAAGCAATGGCAAAGAAGGAGGGCTCGAAAAAATAACTTATCGTGAGTTATCTATCAAAGCCATTGAGACAAAGATTAAAGCCAATTTATTTGTGGAAAACTGTGAAATCGCCCGAAATTTAAAAGGAGATTTGTTTGTAGATATACATCTATCAAGGCCTATTGCACGTTTTATTCGTGCAGGTAAGCCTGATTTTTATGTGGATAGCTTGGGCAAAATTATGCCCATCTCTGATAAGTTCAGTGCAAGGACATTGCTCGTAACACGTGAGCAAAATCAATCTTTGCCCGATTTTGGCAGGAAAGACAAATTATTGCTGATACTCATCAAACAAATCTACAAAGATGCGTTTTTGAAGGCACAGATTACACATCTACACATCAACCCAAAAGGAGAAGTACTGATGTATGTGCAAGTAGGAAATCAAGTAATAGAGTTTGGAAAGTGCCGTAATATCAATGATAAACTAAAAAAAATTAAGCTGTTTTACCACGAAATCCTACCTATCAAAGGGTGGCAGGCTTATAAAAAAGTCAGTGTAAAATACAATGATCAAATTATTTGTGAATAAAAATCTATGCAACGGGAAAAAATAATAGTAGGTCTGGATATAGGAAGCACCAAAATATGTGCACTTGTAGGGCGAAAAGATAAATACGGAAAAGTAGAAATATTAGGAATGGGCAAAGCCGAATCCAATGGAGTAATCCGAGGAGTAGTTACTAATATAGACAAAACCGTTACATCCATCGCCGCCGCCATAGAAGAGGCTGAGAAAACCGCAGGAATTGACATCCGCGTGGTCAATGTAGGCATTGCAGGGCAGCACATCAAAAGCATCACACAGCGAGGAAGTATCCACCGAAATACAGACAACGAAATCACAGTTGATGATGTCAATAGACTTACCAATGAAATGTATCGGACGGTTACACCTCCTGGCAACGAAATCATACACGTCATGCCACAAGACTATACCGTGGACTTTGAGACGGGCATCAAAGAACCCGTGGGCATGTCGGGTGTGCGTCTAGAGGCTGACTTTAACATCATCACGGCACAAACCAGTGCCATCAAAAACATAGAACGCTGCGTAACACGCACAGGGCTAGAGATAGAAAATCTTATCTTAGAGCCCATCGCCTCTAGCATGTCAGTGCTTACAGAAGAAGAAAGACAGGCAGGCGTAGCACTCATAGACATAGGCGGAGGCACTACAGATGTAGCCGTGTTTTATGAAAATATCATCAGACACACGGCAGTCATTCCCTTTGGAGGGCATATCATCACCTCTGACATCAAAGAAGGCTGCAGAATCATGGTGGACCAAGCCGAGCGCCTCAAAGTCAAATTTGGCAGAGCTATTGCAGAGGAGGCAAGTGAAAATGAATTTGTATCTATCCCCGGGCTGCGTGACAGGCCTCACCGTGAAATCTCTTTGCGCAATCTAGCCCACATCATAGAAGCAAGAATGCAAGAAATCATAGAATTGGTACACAATGAACTGATTAAGTCTGGCTATGTCAATAAACTGGTAGGTGGTATCGTAATTACAGGAGGCGGCTCTCAACTTAAATACTGCCAAAAGTTATTCCAGTATATGACACAAATGGATACCCGAATCGGACACCCCAACGAATATTTAGGGAAAACCAAAATAGAAGTAGCCAAGAACCCGATGTATGCCACTACTGTAGGGCTCGTGCTTGCAGGGTTTCGGGCATTAGATGATAGGCATGACCGCTACTTACAATCACAAGCACAAGTGAAATCCCATAAAATAGAGAAGGCATCAGGAGGAGCTGATTTTTTCCGAAAAATCATCGAAAGAACCAAAGGATTACTCATGGATGACTTTGACAGTAAAAATAACTACTAACTAAATGTATCATTAACATAAACCAACCCTGTGAGGTAAGGCAATATGGAAGATAAAAAATACGAATTCAATGTATTGAGCAACTCCAAATCTATCATCAAGGTGATAGGTGTAGGAGGCGGAGGCAGCAATGCCGTGAACTATATGTACAACAAAGGCATCAAAGACGTGGAGTTCATCGTCTGTAATACAGATGTGCAAGCCCTTGACCTCAGTGCAGTACCCGCCAAATTACAAATAGGCTCTGCACTCACCGAAGGATTAGGTGCTGGTGCTAACCCCGAAATAGGCCGAGAAGCAGCCCTAGAAAGCAAAGAGGAAATCCGTGAGCTGCTCAGCCACCACACCAAAATGCTCTTCATCACTGCCGGAATGGGTGGCGGCTCTGGCACAGGTGGTGCACCCGTCATCGCTGAGATTGCCCGTGAATTAGGTATTCTGACAGTGGCCATCGTTACAGCACCCTTTACTTTTGAAGGAAAACGCAAGCGTAAATATGCAGAAAAAGGCATTCAAGAACTCAAAGAAATCTGTGATACGCTGCTGGTCATCTCCAATGACAAACTCTTGGAAATCTACGGAAATCTCAAAATGAGCGAGGCCTTCGCACAAGCTGACAATATCTTGACTACTGCCGCAAAAGGAATCGCAGAACTTATCACAGTCCCACTTTATGTAAATGTGGATTTTGAAGATGTCAAAACCGTGATGCGTAACTCTGGTGCTGCCGTCATGGGCTCTGCCCGTGCAGATGGTGAAAACCGTGCCATCCGTGCCGCACAAGATGCCTTGGCATCTCCCCTACTCAATAGCAAATCTATTCATGGTGCCAAAAAAATCCTTCTATCCATTATGTCTGGTGAAAAATCAGAACTCCAAATGGAAGAATTTACGGCCATCACTGAGTATATAGAAGAAAAAGTAGGCGAAGATGCAGACATGATTTTTGGGGCTGGCATAGACCCCTCACTCGGAGACAGTGTGCAAGTAACCATCATCGCCACAGGCTTTGATGATGAAACAGGACTCCTTATGAGCGGCGGACGCAACGAAAAAAAGTCTAACGAACCAGTTTTGAAGGAGAAAAAACTGGAACAAGAGCCTAGCCCTAGTTTTGTATTTAACGTAAATTCAAAACCTGCTCCTAGAGAAGAACCAAAAACAGACGCAAAAGTCGTCTTTAATTTGGATGATGAGGTAGAAGATGAAAACGGAAATTATACAGCGCAAAATAGCTTCCTGAAACCCCAAAAATCTGAAATAGACCTTAAAAAAGAAAGACTCTCTCAGCAGGCCGATGAGCGAATCAGCAAACTGCGCAACCTCAGCAGAGATACCTCAGAGGGTGAAGGGCTCAAAGAAAAAATAGAAGTGCCCGCTTACCTACGCCGAAACGTGAAACTCAATGACCCTCCTACCTCGGCAGAAAGTAATATTTCTAGGTTTAGGCTCAGTGATGATACCCATATCTTAGGGAATAATAAATTCTTTACTGACCAACCCGAATAAACACATAAAATCATAATGATACAACTCAAAAACTACAGCCAAGCTTTTGGCTGTAGTTTTTTTGTGATGTAAACTAATCTCACAGAATACTTGTCTATTACAAAAATGACTCGTATTTTTAGCGTGATTATATGGTGGGTCTTTACCTGCCAAAAATACTTAAATTCATTGTCCTAACAAAATATCAATATATGACTTACGATGTAACCGTTATCGGCTCAGGTCCTGGAGGGTATGTAGCCGCCATCCGTGCCGCCCAGCTCGGACTCAAAACTGCCATCATAGAAAAAGACAAAACCCTTGGGGGCACTTGCCTCAATGTAGGCTGTATCCCGTCAAAAGCACTGCTTGACTCCTCTGAGCATTATTACAATGCCAAATCTCACTTCACAGAGCATGGCATAGACCTAAAAAACCTTAAGGTAAATATGCCGCAGATGATTCAACGCAAAGCAGACGTGGTCAAGCAGACCTGTGATGGAATAGAGTTTCTGATGAAAAAAAATAAAATAGATGTCCTCTGGGGCTGGGGAAAATTCAAAGATAAAAACACCCTCATCATCACCAATGAAACGGGTGAAACCCAAGAAATCACCTCCAAAAAAATCATCATCGCCACAGGCTCACGCCCTACACCACTGCCTGGAGTAGAGATAGACCAAAAACGCATCATTACCTCCACAGAAGCCTTAGAAATCACCGAAGTACCCAAAAGCATGATTGTCATCGGGGCAGGAGTGATTTCCTCAGAGCTCGGCTCAGTCTATGCTCGCTTGGGCACAGAAGTTACGATGATAGAATACCTCGATTCTATGATTCCGATGATGGATAAAACAATGGGCAAAGAATTGCAAAAATCTATGCGAAAGCTGGGGATGAAGTTCTTCTTTAACCATAAAGTAACCTCTGTAGTAAATAAAGGCAAAAAAGTAGAAGTAGTCGCAGAAGATAAAAAAGGTGAAAAAACTACCTTTGAGGCAGAATACTGTCTTGTAGCCATCGGAAGACGTGCTTATACTGACAAGCTAGGACTAGAAAATATAGGCCTTGCTACTGATAAACAAGGAAGAATAGATGTAAACAAACACCTAGAGACCTCTGTAGAAGGCGTTTATGCGATTGGAGATGTCATCAAAGGGGCTATGCTAGCACACAAAGCCGAAGAGGAAGGTGTGTTTGTGGCAGAAACCATCGCAGGGCAAAAGCCTCATATCAACTATTTACTCATCCCTGGTGTGGTCTATACTTGGCCAGAAGTAGCAAGTGTAGGGCATACCGAAGAAGAACTCAAAGCCAGTGGAAAAGCCTACAAAGTAGGGTCTTTCCCTTTTAGAGCCTTGGGCAGGGCTAGAGCAAGTATGGATACAGACGGACTTGTGAAGGTATTGGCAGACAAAGAAACAGACGAAATACTGGGCGTACACATCATAGGTGCCCGTGCCGCAGATATGATTGCACAGGCAGTAACCGCCATGGAATACAGGGCCTCAGCCGAAGATGTCGCAAGAATGTCGCATGCACACCCTACTTATATGGAAGCAGTCAAAGAAGCCTGCCTCGCTGCCACTGAAAATAGAGCATTGCATATTTAGACAAAAAAGTCCTAAATATTCCTTAACAAAAAATCCCGACTTCGCTCGGGATTTTTTATTTATATAAAAAAAGCATAATATTTGTTAATAATTAAACTATTCATTACTTTGCTTTATATTTCGGTTTATAGCGTAAATTTACATGAGAAAGTATCAAGGTATCCGAAAAAGTAATCTATAGTAATCCGTATTTCATTTTATTCATTATCATACAATGGCAAAATTAAAAAATATTATCAAGCAACTTTCTGATCAAGATTATGAAAGAATCTACAAGCACTTGGTAGAAAGCAATGCTGAAAAATCAGCCTTTTTACTCAAATATATGCATCAAGAGCAGCTTTCTGACAATAAAATCATGGAAGAGCTGAACGTAAACACCAATGCCTACTACACGCTGAGGTCAAGACTTAACCAAAAAATTGAGGAATATCTACTCGAGCAGATAGAAAGCCCCCGAACCGATTTGCTGAGAAAAGTGGCAAATATCAACGAAATCGTATTTACTAAAAAAAGAACGATTGCCATCACTACACTCAAAAAATTAGAGAAAGAACTCATTGAGTATGATTTATCTAACGAGTTGATGCTCGTCTATAAAACACTTAAAAAGTTACACGTCAATACACCCGATTATTTTGACTACTCCCAATCTTACAACAGGCACGTAGCCTATACCCTAGACGTGGACCAAGTGGAAAGCTTTATGGCTGAGTATTTTAAAAAATATGGAATCTATAGCTTTACCGATGACGAAAACGACAAACTCGAGCTGAGCCTGCTCAATAAAGAAATTACCAAAATTTGTAAAAAATATGACTCACATAGACTCTATGTCTATCAAAGCTGTGTCAATGTGTTTCATAGATTGTTTGTAGAGGCAGAAGACGAACTCCTAGACGAATCTATAGAGCCCATCGAGGATATTTTTGACAAGGTAGAAAAAATATTTGATGACTTTGCCCAAGATACCATTTACTTTCACCTCAGGGTAGTACTTGAATTTTTGCGCCTAGAATATTACAACCATTACCGACTCTACCGCAAAGCAGAAAGATATTTTGATGAAGTCAATGACTCTATAGGCAGCTTGCTTTCTAGCTACAACACACACACATACAGTGCAAGGTTTTTGTTTACCAAACTAGAAAGACACCTGCGCATGAATACCCAAAATGACCTCTACGAAGAGAATCAAGGGCTATTCCACGATTTTGAATCTGACCCACTGAATGTGCCACAGTATGTAAGCTATGTCTGCTACCGTGCCATCTCTCAGTATTTTGCAGAAAAATATGACGAGGGCATCCGCTGGCTCAACAAATTGCTCAATGACATTAGCCTTAAAAAATACCCCTATGTCCACCTAGAAATTAAACTTTTCTTGGCAGTGCATTATGCCATCATCAAAGACAATGAACTCCTTGGGCAGCTTACCAACAGTATCCAAAGACAAATCAGACTCTTGGGCAAAGAAACTTGTATCCACGTGGTACTTTTTATAAAAATACTCAAAATAGCAAGCTCTAGCAACCGCTCCGAAAGAGCTGGAAAGATAGAAGCCTATATTGATAAACTCAAAAAAACAACTATGCCCACAGGGTTTTCACTTGTGAAATACATCAAATTAGATGAAGATTTTATGAGAAGAATTCTTTAAAATGTGATTACATAAAATGAAATACTTTTACTAAAACTCAAAAACCCAGAAAAACAAGTCTTTTTCTGGGTTTTTTGTAAACATCTAGCCGTAGTAAATACACCAGATGACTGTTTTTTAAAGTATAATTACACTTTTTTAAGTACTTGCACCACACTACTATACAAAAGACTCATCAGACAGAGTTTCAAGATGAACAAAATTTGTGATTTGTCTGATTTCTATACAAGTTATTCCTAAACTGCCACAAAAATCGCTCTATGTGGTACGAATACTTATCTCTTATCTAATCTGCTGATGATTAGCCTATTAATAAATCAGCACATTTACTTATTTTTCAAACATAATGCTCCAGTACCCATGCTCAATATAGTCAAAATAGGGGGTAAAATCTTAGAAGATACCCAAACCCAAAAAGATTTTTGTAGTCAATTTGCACTAATCCCTTCTCCCAAAATATTGATACACGGTGGAGGCAGAACGGCTACTGCCCTCGCCGAAAAACTAGACATCAAAACTGAAATGATAGACGGCAGACGCATCACCAGTTCTGAAATGCTTGAAGTAGCTGTCATGGTCTATGCTGGACTGACTAATAAAACCCTGGTCGCCAATCTTCAAGCCCTAAAATGCCAAGCACTCGGCATCTGTGGAGCTGATTTAGACTTAATCAGAGCCGAAAAACGCCCCATCAAAGCCATAGATTATGGCTGGGTAGGTGATGTCAAAAAAGTCAATAGCCAAGCTTTGCAATCTCTCCTCAATCTAGGAAATACGCCTGTCATCGCTCCACTCACACACGATGGCAAAGGGCAATTACTAAACACCAATGCCGATACGATTGCTTCCGAAATAGCCTCTTCCTTGACTGATAATCAGGAAGTTAGGCTTATCTTTGTGTTTGAGAAAAAAGGCGTTTTGGAAGATATCGAAAATCAAGATAGCTACCTCAAAACCCTTAGCTATGCCCAATACCAAGCCCAAAAACAAGCAGGAAATATTCATGAAGGAATGATTCCGAAGCTAGACAATGGCTTTGCAGCCTTGCAGAAAGGGGTAAAAGAAGTCATCATTGGGCAGCTCCCCACAGACAATAATGTAGAAAATATGGTGGGAACGAGGTTGATAGCGCCCTAACCTCCGAAGAGGAAATTCTTACATAACCTTCAGGCATGACAAAAAATGTTACTAAAATATGAACCAAATGTACCAAGAAGCTCTCGAGTTACTCAAAAAATTAATTGCTACGCCCTCTCTGAGCCAAGAAGAAAACCATACGGCTGATATTTTGGCAGATTTTATCCAAAAAAAAGGCTATGTTCCTCAAAGGCATCTGAACAATGTATGGGTAAGGAGCAAAGATTTTTCATCCGAAAAGCCCACTATTCTACTCAACTCTCACCACGATACCGTCAAGCCCAACGCAGGCTGGACACTTGAGCCTTATCAAGCCCTAGAAAAAGACGGCAAACTCTATGGCTTGGGCAGCAATGATGCAGGGGCTTCTTTGGTGGGGCTTTTGGCTGTGTTTTTTCATTTAGAAACTTTGCCAAACAAAACCCATAATTTTATCTGGGCTGGCACTGCCGAAGAAGAGATTTCAGGAGAAAATGGCATTGCTTCTATCCTCCAAAAACTAGGTAAAATAGACCTAGGTATCGTGGGCGAACCTACACTGATGCA
>JAABSX010000022.1 GCA_011390205.1 Microscillaceae bacterium
CTACGCCTTCTGCTCAGGTGGTGACCAAAATGTGAGGGATGCCCAAGGCTACAAAGGTGAAGACGGAGTGGCAAGGCTCAACATCCTTGAGGTGCAGCGGCTCATTAGATTTATGCCCAAGGTGGTCATCGCGGTAGTGCCTGGCTGGGCAGTAGGAGGGGGGCATAGCCTGCATGTGGTCTGTGATTTGAGCATTGCCAGTAAAGAGCACGCTATTTTCAAACAGACAGATGCAGATGTGGCCAGTTTTGATGGGGGCTACGGCTCGGCCTACCTCGCCAAACAAATCGGACAAAAAAGAGCTAGAGAGATTTTCTTTTTGGGCAGAAACTACAGTGCCCAAGAGGCCTTTGAGATGGGCATGGTCAATGCCGTAGTACCTCATGAGCAGCTAGAAGAGGTGGCGTATGAGTGGGCTCAAGAGATTCTTACCAAAAGCCCTACTGCCATCAAGATGATTAAATTCGCCTTTAACCTTGCCGATGATGGGTTGGCAGGGCAGCAGGTTTTTGCAGGAGAAGCCACCCGACTCGCCTACATGACCGAAGAGGCAAAAGAAGGAAGAAATGCCTTTTTGGAGAAAAGAAAGCCTGATTTTGATAAATTTACCAAGACAAGTAGTTAATACTTGTCTTCTTATTCTGTAATTAGCCCATTTCTAGCAGTTTTTTAGATGTAGCACTTTTTTGAGAAGTGCTACATCTTGCTTTATTTACCTTTTATTCTGCAATTAACCCATTTCTAGCAGTTCCTTAGCACTTAAGATAGCACTTTCGGAGGGTTGGGAGCCGCTAATCATTTGGGCTATTTCTTGGATACGCTCGTCATCTGCCAGTTGGCGGATTCGGCTAATGGTGCGTTCGCCTGAGTCATCTTTATACACAAAATAGTGGTGATTGCCTTTTGCAGCGATTTGGTGCAGGTGTGAGATGGCGATAATCTGGTGTTTTTGGGTCATTCCCTTGAACATATTGCCCATTTTGAGGGCGATTTCACCCGAAATGCCTGTGTCTATCTCATCAAAAATAATGGTAGGCATGGCGGTTTTTCCAGCCAAAATGTATTTAAGGGCAAGCATCAGCCTCGAAAACTCACCCCCTGAAGCCACTTTAGCGATTTCTTGGGGAGCGATGCCTTTATTAGCACTAAACAAGAAATTGACCAAATCAAGCCCTTCTGCCGTAGGGCTGATGGGCTCGCAAGTAATCTGAATCGTAGCATTGGGCATTCCTAGGTCAGCCAAGAGGTTTTTGATTTCTTGGGCAATTTGTGGCGCTACTGCCCTGCGGGTGTCTGAGAGGGCTTTGCCTTCAGTACGCATTTTTTGCTCAGTCTCGTCTAGTTTTTTTTTGAGCTGGGAGATTTCCTCATCAAAATTAGCGACTAGGTTCACTTTTTCTTCCAAATCTGTCTGAATTGCCAGCAGCCCAGCAATGGATTTCACTTGGTGCTTTTGCTGCAAATTGTAGAGGAGGCTTAACCTGCCTTGCACTTCTTCTATGCGTTCGGGGTTAAATTCTACCTTTTCTTCTTCACGCTCTAGCTCCTGTGCGATGTCTTTCATCTCTAGCAAGCAGCTTTCTAGGCGTTCTTTGAGCTGTGCATATTCGGGCAAAAAATGCGAGATTTGCCCAAGCACATTTACTTTGACCCTTAGCTCATCATTGACGGCTAGTTCAGAATGAGATAAAAAAGCAAGCACTTCATTGAGCTTGAGTTTTACCTCTTCGGAGCTTTCTAAGAGTTGTATTTCTTTCTCGAGTTCTTCTTGTTCATCTTCACGCAGGGCAGCTTTTTTGAGCTCATCTAAGAGGAAACTATGGTAATCAAATTCTTTTTTTGAGCGTGCAAACTCATCTTGGCGCTTTTTGTATTCGCTCACAAGGCTGGCGAATTGCTTGTATGTTTTTTGGTATTGAGTTTTGAGTGCGTGGTTGTGTGCATAGACATCTACAAGGTTGAGCTGGTAGAGGTGATCACCTAGCAGCAGGTTATCATGTTGGGAGTGAATATCTAGCAACTTTACGGAGATTTGCCTGAGGATGTCTAGTGTAACTGGGGTATCATTGATAAAAGCCCTTGATTTTCCTGAGGGGGCTATTTCTCTTCTGATAGAGGTTTGGTCGGCGTAGTCTAGGTCAAATTTTTCGAAGAGTGCCTGCAAGTGATATGCTTTGAGCATAAAAGAAGCCTCCACCACGCATTTTTGTTCGGTATTGAAGAGTGCCTTGAGGTCGGCACGGTTGCCCATGAGCAGCCCTATGGCTCCGAGCATGATAGATTTTCCTGCCCCTGTTTCACCTGTAATGATATTGAGTGATTCGTGGGGTTTCATCTTAAGTTGCTCGATGAGTGCGTAGTTTTTTATTAATAAATCAGTAAGCATATTGGGCTGATATTTAATCGAATTTAACCATTTCTAGGATTTTGTCTTTTTAGGACCAGGGATATTTTACCAATCACTTTTTTCATCTTTGAGGATTTGGCTGAGCTCAGCGATTGGGATTGTGTGTTTTCTCAGGATCATATCTTTGAAGACAATGTGTTGGGTTTCTATTTTTAGGATGATACCGTGTAAAGTTACATTATTTTTCAAAATTAGGTGAATCTCTTGTCCTAAAAGCTTGGGTAAATGCGTTTGGATTTGTGCTTCAAAAATCCGAGTGAGTCTTTTACCCATTGTATTTTTTTTGGTTTGTTGGTTTTATTTTTTTGCAAAATTTAGCGTAAAATCTGGTATTGCCAAATAATAAGTGATTTTTGTTTAAAAATTTAGTAACAGGATGGTTTTTTGGCTTATTTTTTTTCTAATTGGGTGAGTTTACTTTCTATTTCTGCCAATTTCTCACTCATTTTGAGACGTTTGTAGATTTGTGCGAGGCTTTTCAAGACGATGACATTGCTGGCATCAAGTGTATAAAGTTTTTCGAAGTGTATTTTGCTATCCTGAAAAAAGCCATCGGCTTGTTTTTCTATTTTATCTCCTACTTTTTGATATTCTGTGAATGTGAGTTTATCTATTTCTTTGAGTTTTTTGATTCCTTGGTTGTAATAAATCCCTGCTGTATTGTAGATGGCTGTAAAGTTAGAGGGGTCTAATCGGATACACTGCTCGTAATTGTCTAGGGCTTCGTATGTTTTTTCGAGTCTTTGATAGACGATGGCAAGGTTAAAGTAATTATTAGGGTCGGAGGGGCTGGCTTTTACCCGTGCTTTTGCATCATTGAGTAGTTTTTCATCATTTGTGCCGAGAGCCTCTTGCAGAGCGATGCGTGCCTCGAGAAATTTTTCATCATTGGGGAAGTCTTGGAGGGCAAGGTCTAAGACCAGAAGTGTTTCTTTAGTATCATTGATGACATCTCTGCAAGTAGCGATGAGGTTTTCGTAGTGTTCATATTTAATTTTCGGATTGTCTAAGATTCTTATGAGGTCTTTTACAGTCTGGATATAATTGGGGTAATCTTGGCTCAGGAATGCAGCATAGGCGGCTATGCTGTGGGCAAGGGTATCTTTTGCATCAAGTTTTTTGGCGAGTTGTGCAGTTCGAAAAGCGATTTTATACATGCTGTTGGTTTGCAGGTCTTTGGAAGCCCCGATTTCTCTGGTCATTTTGTAAGCTTTTTTGTAGTATTTTCCTGCGATGTTGAGGGCAGTACTTTGCAAGCTATCAAGCCCTATTTTGCTGCTATCTGTGTAGCTATTTTGCACATCTTTCATCTGAATGACTTCTTGATAGGCTTGGTAAGCTTTAAAAAGTGCGATGGTATCTTGCCCTGAGAAAGTGCCTCTGATATCACTGGCGATGAAGGCATAGGTTTTGGCTTTTAAGAATCCAATCTCTGTCTGCTGTTTGGGGTCATTTGTTTCATTTTCTTGGAGTAGCTCCAGTACTTGTCTGGCGGCTTCATAGCGTTGCTCATTGATGGCGATGTAGGCATCTTGTAGTGTTTGTGCCTGCAGGTGATTATATTGGAAAGAGAACAAGATTCCAAAAAAGACAAAAAGAAGATGTATCTGGAAAAATTTCATAGAGTTTATTTTCATGGAAAAACGTGCAAAAGAGCTTGATTTGGATATATAAGGATAGGCTTGTGGTTATTTTATATTTTATCTATCTTTATTTTATTTACCAATATTTCATTTCACAAAAAAAAAGCCAAGTCTGCAAGGACTTGGCTTTTGTTGGGGAGACGCTTCTTGAATACTACTCATCAAGAGACTCTAGCTCATCAGTTAGTTTTTCAGCTGTTTTTGTATCTCCTGTGATTCTGTAAATCTGGGCAAGGGGTCCGATTACTCTTGCTGTCTTGCCTTCGGGCATTTTGTATAATTTTTCAAAATAAGGGAGTGCTTTTTTAAATTCTACGGCAGCTTTTTCTTCTACGGCAGCTCCTTTTTTGTTGTATTCATCTAGGGTCATTTGATCCACTTCTTTTTTGATTTCTACGGCTTTGTTAAAGAACAGTGCCCCTGAGTTAAACAGTGCATCATAGTTAGGCAGGATGGCATTGCTTTTATCATAATAAGAGAGAGCTGTTTCATTGTCTCCTTTTTTCTCATAAAGCACCCCTAGGTTAAAGTTAAAAAGAGATTTGTCTTCATCAGTAGTAGCATTGCTTAGGCTTTGCTCTATCCCTGTGATGGCTTCATCTACTTTGTTAAGGTCAAGATACAACTGTAGGGCGATGGACTGCATTTGCTTGTAAGACTCAGGGTCAGTGTTTGGGTCTAGTTTTAGTCCTTTTTCTGCGATTTCGAGTGATTTTTCTTTGTCTTCTTTTTCTTTCAAGAGGTAAAAAGAATAAAGCATAAAATAGCGAGTTTTGCCCTCAAAATTCATTTCTAAGGCTTTCGTAACAGACTTTTCAAAGTCTTCAAAGCGTTCTTGGCCGTAGGCAAGGTCGGCAGCATACATAAAGGGGATAGTATCCTGTGGGTTGGTAGTCTGGGCAATCAAAAAAGCATCTAATGCCCCGCCGAGGTCATCGGCTTGGTATCTTCCTACACCATAGTTAATGACGATTGGGTGGATACCAGCAAGCTCCTGTTCAGCATTTTTGTAGATGCCTCCTTTTTTGTCTTTTTCTTTGTCATAGTCTAGCTCTTTGGCTTTGGCAAAAGACTCCATGGCAATGTTAATAGGGTCATCGGAGAGCGAGGAGTAAACACCTGTTTGGTCTGCTGCGATTCTGGAATAGATCTGCCCTCTGACCAGCCATGTTTTGGCTTTTGAAACAGCTTTTTCATCCTTGATGGCTTCGTCTATTTTTTCTTTTGCCTTGTCAAGTGTACCCGCATCCATAGCAAGCACGGCTGCACCTACTTGTGCAAATGTATGGGTATGTGCTGCAGCCAGTAGAAAGGTTGCCAATAATAGTAATTTTATTGTCTTCATAAATTCTTGTTTTTTTACTAAAAAAAGTTTTTTTGTTTACAAATATCCAAAGATATTCCCAAAAAGCAATAAATAGTGCTGAGTTCGCTCAGAAATATTTATTGTTTTTGGGGAATAGTTCAAGCTACTAACGGTCATCAGTAGGTGTATTATTGTCATGCTCCTCTGATTTACTATCGAGGTCTTGTGGCTCTGTGGCATTGCCTTCTTCTTGTGGGCTGATTTCTTCTTCTTCACCTTCTACACTTTCTACCCTGGCTACAGAGGCGACTATGTCATCTTCTTGTAAGCGGATAAGTCTTACGCCTTGTGTAGCACGGCCCATGATTCTCATATTCTGGACAGAAAGTCGGATGACCATTCCTGAGCGATTTACAAGGATAAGGTCATCACTATCTACCACTTCTTTGATGGCCACAAGTTGCCCTGTTTTTTCGGTGATGTTCATCGTAATGACTCCCTTGCCACCTCTTCGGGTTACTCTGTAATCTTCTATGCTTGAGCGCTTGCCGTAGCCATTTTCGGATACTACGAGCAGATTGGCTTGTTCTCTGTTGATACAGACCATCCCGATGACCACATCATTGTCATTGTCTAGGTTAATGCCTCTTACCCCTGTGGCTGTTCTGCCCATAGCACGGACTTGGCTCTCATGAAATCTAATGGCACGCCCAGAACGCAATGCAAGGATAATGTCATTCTCTCCGTTGGTCAGCCTGACATCTAGCAATCGGTCTCCTTCGTGGAAGTTGATGGCACGGATTCCATTTTGACGTGGGCGAGAGAAGGCTTCTAGGGGAGTTTTTTTGATGACTCCCTGTTGTGTAGCCATGATGATGAAGTGGTTATTGAGGTAATCTTCATCTTGTAGATTACTTACATTGATAACTGCCTGCACTTGGTCATCTTTATCCATCTGGATAATGTTCTGGATGGCACGCCCTTTAGCAGTTTTGCCACCTTCGGGTAGCTGGTATCCTTTTATCCAATAGACCTGCCCTGAGTGTGTGAAGATGAGCAGATAATCATGGGTAGAAGCTACAAAAATATGTGTGGTGAAGTCATCTCCCTTAGAAACCCCTCTTGAGCCTACGCCCCCACGGTTTTGGGTGCGGTATTCGTCTAGCGAATTGCGTTTTACGTAGCCTTGATGCGAGATAGTAATGACCACTTCTTCTTGCGGAATGAGGTCTTCATCCATAAACTCTTCGGAGTTCATTTCTATCTCTGTGCGGCGGGCATCTCCGTATTTTTCGAGCATTTCTTGGAGTTCATCTTTGATAATCTGTACACGCAGCCCTTTATCGGCAATGACAGACTCTAGATACTCAATAAGCTCAGTGATGCGCTTGTATTCTTCTACGATTTTATCACGCTCGAGGGCAGTAAGGCGTTGCAAGCGAATATCTAAGATGGCTTTGGCTTGAATCTCAGAGAGTTCGAATGTTTCCATCAAGCCTGTGCGGGCTGTTTCGCCATCTTTAGAGGCACGAATCAATGCAATGACCTCATCTAGGTGGTCAAGTGCGATGAGAAGCCCTTCTAGGATATGCTGTCGGGCTTTAGCTTCTCTTAGTTCGTATTCAGTTCTTCGTAAGATAACATCGTGTCTGTGCTCAATATAATGATGTATCAGCTCTTTGAGGTTCAGTGTATAAGGTCTTCCTTTGACGAGGCAGACATTATTGACTCCGAAGGAGGTCTGTAGGGCAGTATATTTGAATAATTGATTCAAGACTACCATAGGCACTGCATCACGGCGGAGGTCATAGACGATTCTGAGTCCATCTCTGTCAGATTCGTCACGTATTTCACTGATTCCCTCTATCTTTCGGTCTTGGATGAGTCCAACTGTTTTCTCAATGAGTGTTGCTTTATTGACCTGATAGGGGATTTCATTGACGATGATTTGCGTTTTTCCTGTGGGTGTATGAGTGATTTCTGCCTTTGCCCTGATGATGATTCTTCCTCGCCCTGTTTCATAGGCTTTATAAACCCCTTGATAGCCATAGATGATGCCCCCCGTGGGGAAGTCAGGTGCGGGGATGTGCTCCATCAGATCTGTAATGCTGATTTCAGGATTGTCTAAGAAGGCAAAAATACCTGCAATGACTTCGGAGATATTGTGCGGAGCCATGTTGGTTGCCATTCCTACGGCGATTCCCGAGCTACCATTGACGAGGAGGTTAGGGATTTTGCAAGGCAATACGCTAGGTTCTTTGAGAGATTCGTCAAAGTTGGGTGTGAAGTCCACCGTTTCTTTGTTGAGGTCTGCTAAAAGTTCTTCAGAAATACGCTGTAAGCGGGCCTCGGTATATCTCATGGCTGCTGGAGAGTCACCATCTACTGAGCCAAAGTTACCCTGACCATCTACCAAAGGATAACGCATAGACCAAGGCTGTGCCAGACGCACCATTGTATCATAGACCGAAGAATCACCGTGAGGGTGATATTTTCCGAGGCACTCCCCCACGATACGGGCGGATTTTTTGTAGGGTTTGCCAGCACCTAGCCCGAGGTCAGACATACTGTAGAGCACACGGCGGTGGACGGGTTTGAGTCCATCACGGACATCGGGTAAGGCACGAGAGACGATGACAGACATGGCGTAGTCAATGTATGCACTACGCATTTCTTCCTCAATATCAACCGGGGTGATTTGGTCGAGTGATTCTTGCATTTTTATTGTACTTAATTAAGATTATTAAAAATAGTTAGTTTATTTTTTGGGCAATCCATCCTATATATGTTGGGATTGTTTGGGTGTGTTTTGAGAAAAGCCAACATAATCTTGGTAGAGACTCTGATAGATGTGTGAGTGTCTTTTTGTTTCATTTTGTGGATAATGCCTAAAAATCAAAGCCTAAAATTAGGCATTATTTATTAGAATTGAAAACAAAAAAGTATTTTAACACCTTATTCAAGTACGTGATAATCAATTATTTACGAATTATTTATCAGTAAGCTTCTCTGGTGTCTATTTTTCTGTATTTTCCGTCTGCTGATTTGGCTTTGTATTTTTTTCTGAAGATGTATCTATGCCATTCTACCCCTCTATATACCCTGAGGGCTGATTTTCCTCCTTTGACAGTTTCACCGTATTTTTGGTGGTTGTGGTCAATGACAACGGCACATTGAGGCATTTTGCAGCGTGGAGGCATGCATGAGGAAGCCAGCAGCAGTAGGGAAAATAAGATAAAAAGGGGGTGTTTGATAAGTCTAAGGAATTGCATTTTTTATATTTTTAGGGGTAGTGATTAATTGCTTCAATACTTCAAAAAAATAACGGGATAAGTTTGAATAAGTTGTACTTCACCTCATTAGGGCAGTTCCCAGAAATCACCCCAGAGTCTTTGCCCTCCATCTGCATAGATGGTTTCTCCTGTGATGTAGCTTGCTAGGGGGCTTGCCAAGAAGAGGGCAAGTGCTGTGATTTCTTGTGCTGTGCCTAGTCGTTTGGCGGGTATTTTTTTAGGCACTTGCTCCAAGGTGTATTGCCGCACTTCATCGGGGTAGGTATCTAAGCCTGAGGTTCGGATTACGCCAGGGGCAATGGCATTGACCTGTATTCCGTATTTACTCCACTCTACGGCAAGGGTTTTGGTGAGGTTATCTACACCAGCACGGGCGGCGCCTGTGTGTATCATTCCTGGAAACCCTCGGTGTATTTGTGCGATGATATTGATGATTTTGCCTTGATTCTGGGGTATAAAGAAGGCCTTGCTGATGGCTTGGGTCATATACCAAGTTCCGTTTAGATTGTTATGGATGACGGCATCCCAGCCTTTGTTCGTGATGTCTTCGGCGGCTGCCCTGAATTGCCCTCCTGCATTGTTTATGAGGATATCAATGGTTTTGCTTTGGCTTTTGATGATTGTGATGGCTTCTTCTATCCTTTGGGGCTGCCTGATGTCTATAGAGATGTATTTACAATCTCCAATCAGGCTGAGTTTTTCTTGTGCTTTTTGAAGTTTTTCCTCATTTCGGGAGGCTATCCATACACTTGCACCATATTCTAAAAGTTGTTGAGCGATTTCATAACCTATTCCTGAGCCTCCCCCTGTGATGATGGCTATTTTGTTTTTGAATAAATCTTTTTGAAACATTTTTTTCAAGTTTATGGGTAGATATTTTGCGGTTTGGCTTGGTATTATTGATTTTTTAGTTCATTTACTTTTTGATCTTTCTGCTTGATTTGTTCTTTGAGATTTTTAATTTGTTCTTTGTATTTTTTGATGGCTGTTCGGAGGATGTTTGCATTTGCCTCTATTTTTTTCTCTTGTATTCTGAGGGTAGTTTCTACGGTTTGGTTTTTTGCGATTTGTTCTTTAAGGTTTTTTTGGTCGTTTTCCATTTGTTGGTTTTGTTCTTTTAGGAGGGTTTGATTTTTCTCCATTTCTTCTTGTGTGGCTTGGAGTTCTTCCATATTTTGCCTCATTTCTTCTTCTTGGGCGGCTATTTCAGCATTTTTTTGTTTGAGTTCTTGTTCTATTCCTCGTGATTTTTCGAGGGCTTTTTGTAGGATAACTTCTGCTGTTTCTCTTTTTTTGTTTTGTACTTCGAGTTCTTTTTGTTTGCGGCTCATTTCTTCTTGTGTGGCTTGGAGTTCCTCCATATTTTGCCTCATTTCTTCTTCTTGGGCGGCTATTTCAGCATTTTTTTGTTTGAGTTCTTGTTCTATTCTTCGTGATTTTCCGAGGGCTTTTTGTAGAATAATTTCTGCTGCTTCTCTTTTTTTGTTTTGTATTTCGAGTTCTTTTTGTTTGATTTTCATTTCTTCTTGCGTAGCTTGAAGTTCCTCCATATTTTGCCTCATTTCTTCTTCTTGGGCTCTGAGGGCTTCTTCTTTCTCTTGGCTATCTCTGAGAAGCTGTTTTGTTTTCTGATTATTTTGTGAGATAATGAGTGTGCTGGTGAGGCTTTCTGCTATTTTTTCGACAAACTCAATCTGATAAGGTGCAAACTCTGAGAGGGAGGCGATTTCTAATACACCTATGATTTGATCTTCTTTTTGCAGTGGCACTATCAGAAGAGCTTGAGGGCTGATGTCACCCAGTGCAGAGCTAATCTGAAGGTAATCTGTGGGCACTTCTGACAAATAAATGGTTTTGCCATTGAGGTAAGCTTGCCCTATGAGCCCTTCGGCGTGATTGTCTGTAATTTGAATGGTTTTTTCTAAGTATTTTTTTCGGTTATAAGCATAGCAGCTAATCATGTGGAGGTATTCAGTGTCTTCTTCTTTTCTATCTGTGATGAATATTCCCCCTTGTGTTGCCCCAGTGTATTCAATGATTTGAGATAGTATTTGGTTATTGAGCATCTCAAAATCTTGGTTGTGCTCACGCATAATATCTGAGAAGAGCGTCAATCCTTCTACTGTCCAGTTTCTTTCTTTTTCGTCTTGGTTTATTTTCTGCAATCCGAGCTGCATGTTTTTGAGTGCATTGGCGAGTTGGTCATTTTGTGTTTGCTCGGTATCTTCACTTATTTGGTATTCTACGTGTAGGTCTCCCTGTTCAATGGCTTTGATAAATTCAGTGGCTTGCCGAATATTATCAGAGAGCCTATTGATGGTCTTGGCTATATTGCTCAGTTCTGTTTGTTTTTGTAGGGGGATTCGGTGTTTAATTTCTCCACGACGTATTGGCGTAGCATTTTGAGAAATCTCTATGAGTGGCATTAGGAGCTGATTTTGGGTGATTCTGTAGGCAAATAAATAGATAAAGAGCAGAATGGCGCAGGCTGCTTCATCTCCCCAGTGTGTATTATTTTGGAAGAGGGGATAAAGTGCAAGCGTAATCAGACTGATGGCTACATACAACGAAAGTGCTTTTTGCTTGGTAGTCAATATCGAATCGTTTAATTTTATTTAACAAATGTTATTTAGCAAATATATTGCTAGAAGGTATGCTATTTTCTGCTTCAATGATTAATTATTTTTTAGTAATCTAGCCTTCGTACCAGTTTTCCATATTTTTTTCTTTGCTTCTGAGGTCATCAAATTCTAAGAACTCTTCCCAAAATGCAGTTTGGGGGACACTTGCGACACAAATCATGCTTTCTTTTTTGATAGGGTGTTCAAAATATACTTTTCGGGCGTGCAGATTGATATCGCCTTCGGCGTTTCCTCGGGGGTATCCGTATTTGACATCTCCTCTGATGGGGCAGCCCATTTTGGCAAGCTGTACTCTAATCTGATGCGGTCTGCCTGTGATAGGGTTTACTTCTAAAAGCCAAAGTTCATTCATTTTGCCCAATACCCTGTATTTGAGCTCCGCTTTTTGCCCTTCGGGGTGTGGGTAATCATAGGCCGTAACTTGGTTTTTGGCATTGTCTTTTATGAGCCAGTGTGTAAGTTTTCCTTGTTTTTCGGGTGGTTTGCGGCGCACTACTGCCCAGTAGGTTTTTTGAATATCACGGGTTCTGAATAGTTCGTTGATTCGCTCTAGAGCCTTCGAGGTGCGGGCTAAAATCACCAATCCACTGACGGGGCGGTCTATCCTATGCGGAATCCCGAGGTAAACAGCTCCAGGTTTGTCATATTTTGTTTTGATATACTCTTTGGCATAATCTGCCAGACAGCGGTCTCCTGTTTTATCACCCTGTACGAGAAGTCCACTCACTTTATTGACGATGAGCAGGTGGTTGTCTTCATAAATGACATCAAATGGGTTTTGCATAATTTAAGATACTTTGTAATGAGTGAATGAGTGAATTAATTATCATTGTGTTACATTAAAATTACTGAACCAAATTTTAATAATTCTCCGAGGTATTTTGTGAGTTTAGTTAGTTTTCTTGGGTAGATAAGTTCCATTCATTAAGGCTGCTCAATAAATGGTGTGCTGTAAGGTCGCACTGACAAGGTACTATGGAGACATAGTTGTTTTTTAGTGCCCATTCATCGGTGTCTTGTCCTTTGTCTTGGTTCACAAATTTACCTGTAAGCCAGAAGTACCTTCTTCCGTAAGGGTCTTCACGCTCATCAAACTCCTCGCCCCAGTGCCCTAAGGTCTGCCTACAGATGCGAATGCCTTTGATAGGTTCAGCTGATTTTGCGGGGATATTTACATTCAATGCAATGCCTTTCGGGATACCTTGCTTGAGCACATTCTCCACCACTGCCTTGATAAAGGGTTTTACGTGCGACATATCCGCTTGGTGTCCATAGTCACAGAGAGAAAATCCAATGGAAGGGATACCTTCTATAGCACCTTCCATAGCGGCTGACATGGTGCCAGAGTAAATTACACTGATGGAAGAGTTGCTGCCATGGTTAATGCCACTGACCACGAGGTCGGGCTTTTTGTCTTTGAATATATAATGCTTGGCAAGCTTGATACAGTCAGCAGGAGTGCCTGAGCATTCATAGGCTTTTACCCCCTCGAATATATCGTTTTCATCCAATCTGAGTGCATTTCCGATAGTGATGGCGTGCCCCATTCCTGATTGGGGGCTGTCAGGGGCTACTACTACGACCTCTCCGATTTCTTTCATGATATTGACAAGTGTGCGGATGCCTGGGGCAGTGATGCCATCGTCATTGGCTACTAAGATGGTGGGTTTAGAAGAACTCATTTGTTTTTATTTATCTTTTTTTAGAATTAAAATAATTAATAATGCTTGCCATGTCTTGTTTACTTTCAAAATTAACTCTATTTTCTTTAATATAAAGTTTTATATCTCTTTCTCTGTCTTTGAGCAGGTAGAGTAATCCTTTTTTAGTCCCATTGAATGGTACAATCTTGCCACTTTTGTATAAAAAGTAGAATTCTCTTTTGAGTATATTTTGCCTCATCGGGATGCCTGGGTTCATTACATAAGGGTTATTATTGACGATGGTCTGCACCACCATACTTTCTCTGCACAGCAGCGTGATGGGTTCGCCCTGCATGATTAACTCAAAATAAGTGGGTGTGGGGTAGTTAGATACTTTTGGATAGGGCAAGGCATAGTAATGCCTTTCTCTTTGCTCAAATCTATCTAAAAAATAAAAAGCTATGGCATTTCGTGCAGTGAGGGTTTTGAGCCCTGTGGCAGTTTCTATTTGTACTACCTCATCTTGCAGGCTAAATTTAAGTGTGCCTGAGAGGGTGTCTCCTTCTTCTAAGAAAACAGTGCCTGAGTGCCAGTAGTTTTCTGCAAAAGCCTGGGCGAACGTTTCATTTTTAGAAAAAAAACAAACAATCAGTATAATTATTACAAAGTGAGCGTATTTCATAGTCATATTTTAGTTTCAAATGGCAGAGCTATGTTTCAGATTCAGTGTTACACTGTCATGCCGAGAAGTATCTGTTTTTTTATGATGTATCCTTTTGGCAGGCTTTCAGATTTTTAACGGAATAACAGTGAAAAATCAACACATCTACCCTTTTAACCCTTCAGAATGGTATGCCCCATTTTATCTCTTTTGGTGGCAAGGTATTTTTCATTGTGGGGGTTGGGATGGACTTCTATGGGCACAGTGTCCGTAATTTCGAGTCCATATCCTATCAGTCCAGCTCTTTTTTTAGGGTTATTAGAGATTAATTTCATTTTAGTAACGCCCAAATCACGTAATATTTGTGCACCTACGCCATAATCTCTTTCATCCATCTTGAAGCCAAGCTCTACATTTGCCTCTACGGTGTCTCTGCCCTGTTCTTGTAGTTTATAGGCTTTGAGTTTATTGAGTAGACCGATTCCTCTGCCTTCTTGGTTCATATACAGTACGATTCCCTTGCCTTCTTGCTCCACCATTTGGAGTGCTTTGTGGAGCTGTTCCCCACAGTCGCAGCGGCATGAGCCGAAGATATCTCCCGTAACACAAGAGGAGTGAACCCTGACCATGACGGGTTCGTTTTTTTCCCAAGAGCCTTTGACTAGAGCTAGGTGCATCTCATCGGTATTGAGCTGGCGGTATGCCACCATATCAAAATCTCCATAGGTAGTGGGCATTTCTACACCTATTTCGCGCTTGATGAGTGATTCGTGCTTTAAGCGGTAGGCGATTAAATCTTCTATGCTTACGAGTTTGAGTTTGAATTTATCAGCCACTATGCGGAGGTCTGGCAGGCGCGCCATAGAGCCATCTTCATTGAGGATTTCTACAAGTACGCCTACAGGGGCTAGCCCAGCCAGCCTTGCAAAATCTACTGCGGCTTCGGTATGCCCTGTTCGGCGCAGGACTCCCCCTTTGCGTGCTTTGAGTGGGAAAATATGTCCAGGTCTTCCAAGTTCGGAGGGCTTGGTGCTAGGGTCAGTGAGTGCTTTGATGGTTTTGGCACGGTCATGCACAGAGATGCCTGTGGTGCAGCCATAGCCTAGCAAATCTACTGAGACGGTAAAAGGGGTGGCATGGGTAGCCGTGTTTTTGCCTACCATTAGGTCAAGGTCAAGCTCTTGGCATCTTTCTTCGGTGAGGGATGTACAGATGAGCCCTCGCCCTTCTTTTGCCATAAAATTGACAATTTCGGGGGTGATGCAGTCAGCAGCACAGATAAAATCACCTTCGTTCTCACGGTTTTCATCATCTACTACGATGATGACCTCACCATTTTTGATTGCCTTGATGGCGTCTTCTATGGGGTCAAGTTTTATGGGGGTGTTATTCATAAGTAATTATAAATTGTATTGCTTGTGATTTTTTGTCTATCAGTTAGTTATGTTTGATGAGACCCACAAGCGCATTTTGTTTAGATGCGTATCAAAAAATAAATGTTCAAAATATAAAAGATGTTTATTAGCATTACTAAAGCAAAGGAACATATAAAATGTTAAAGAGAAAATTAGAAATTTACCATTATGCACACAATTTAAGACCTGAGTGTAGCCTGATTTTGGAAGAGGCACCAAAGCTTCAGGAGGGCAATACACCTGTAAGTAAATTGATAATTACTCAATGTTACATCTATAACACTACCAAATAACAATATAAACTATTTTAGTAGAGGCGTTTACTGAGATTTAGTTTTTCTTTTTAAAGTAAAGCTCTTCTATTTTCTTAGTGGTGTAATACTGTGCAAAGCCAATGATTTGCTCAGCCGTGCCCAGTACTATCATTACGTCTCCTTCGGTAATCTCTGTCTGTGGTGTAGGATTGATAAGAAAGCCGTTGTCTGCATCTTTAAAGCCCATGATGTAAGCCCCTGTGATATTTCGGATACCAAGATCTAATATACTTTTATCTCTAAAATCCTCTCTAAAGTCACTGTAAGAAAATTCTTCTAGCTTAAGTTTGCCTGTGCCACTAATCATATCTAAAAACTCTACGACCTCAGGGCGGGTTACGAGGTTTGCCATATACATACCTCCGATGAGGTCTGGGCGCACAAGCCTATTTGCACCTGCTCTGAGGAGTTTGCTTTCGGCTGTGGCTTCATTGGCACGTGCTATGATTTTGATATGAGGGTTGAGCTGTCTGGCAGTCAGGGTTACAAATACATTGTCAGCATCATAGGGCAGTGTCGTAATCAGTGCAAATGCACGCTCAACCCCTGCTATTTTTAAGACATCATCTTGGGTGGCATCTCCTTCTATGTAGGCTACATCTGGATTTCGGTCAAATTCATTGGGGTTTTCTTTTAGCAGTGCTAAGTTTTTATCAATAATGACAAAAGATACTTTTTCCTTAAAAAACTCCTCACAGGTCTTTTGCCCGTTTTTGCCGAAGCCACAAATAATCACATGGTTTTTTAATCTTTTCACTTTACGATTACTGATATAATGGCTAAAAACTTCTCTTAACTCTCCTTCCAAGATATAACTGGTCAATACAGAGGCAAACAAGGCAAACACTGCCAAGTTGATAATGATAAAAAAGGCAGTAAACAAACGCCCTTCATCAGATAGCTGATGCACCTCTGAGAAGCCCACCGTACCGATGGTAATGATGGTCATATAAAAAGCATCTGCCAAGTTCCAGCCTTCTATGCTCATGTAACCCGTTACTCCTAACAGAATGCTGAGGCACAAGATACCGACTGCCCAAAATAGTTTTGAGAGTCTTTCATCAAAATATGCTCGTAATAAAGAAGATGTATAGAAGCTTTTTTTGATGTCCATTTTTTGGAAAATCAAAAACCTGCTTTTCTCAAAAAAGCAGGTCTTGTATAAAAAATATGCTTACTTGACGATTTTTGTGAAGAAGGTGCAGCCTCCGAGACAGCCTGAAGACTGCTCTAGGGCTTTGCTCTCACAAAAATGGTCAGAGAACTAAAAATATTGAACTTCAATATATGAATTTATTTAGAATTTATAAAATATATTGGCTTAAGTCTTTGTTTCTAATCAAATCTTTGAGGTATTCATCTACGGTTTCTTTGGTGATGACAATCTGTGCATTCGCCCCAATGATGTCAGGCACTTCAAATAAAAATTTATTGAGCAGGTGGCTCATCACCGTATGTAAACGGCGTGCACCGATGTTTTCTATCTCAGAATTGACCTGAAATGCGATTTCGGCAATGCGCTCAAGTGCATCATCATGAAAACTAAGTACTACCTCTTCGGAGGCAAGCAAAGCCACATACTGTTTGGTGAGGGCGTTTCGGGGCTCTTTCAGGATTTGATAAAAATCATCTTTGGTGAGGCTATTTAGCTCTACCCTGATAGGGAATCTTCCTTGAAGCTCTGGGATAAGGTCAGAGGGTTTGGCTACGTGAAAAGCACCAGCGGCAATAAAAAGCACGTGGTCTGTCTTGACGATTCCGTACTTGGTATTGACTGAGCTACCCTCTACAATGGGGAGCAAATCACGCTGTACACCTTCTCTGCTCACATCTGGGCCTCCGCTTCCTGCACCTGAGCGGTTGGCTATTTTGTCTATTTCATCTATAAAAATAATCCCTGAGTTTTCTGCTTTTCGGAGGGCTTCTTCTTTGACCTCATCCATGTCTATGAGTTTAGAAGTTTCTTCTTCTAGGAGTATTTTTCGGGCTTCGGCGATGCTTACCTTTCGTCTTTTATCTTTTTTGGGGAGCATCCCACTAATCATCTCTTGGATATTAATCATGGCCATTTCGTCCATGCCTGGGCCTACCATGCCCACATTAGAGCCAGAGCTTTGATGCACACTAATCTCTATTTTGCGCTCGTCCATTTCACCATTTTTGATTTTTTCACGGAATCGCTCACGGGTTTTTTCGTTGATTTCTTGGTCTTCTCCTCCGTTATTATCTATGGCAAAGCCCGTGAATGAGTTGCTCGTATTTCGTTTTTCTTTGACAGGGGGGATGAGCACATCTAAGATAATCTCCTCTACAATCTGGGCAGCTTTTTCTCTTACGGTTTCTTTTTTGGCAGCTTTTACCATATTGACAGATTGCTCCACCAAATCTCTGACCATACTTTCTACATCTCTGCCCACATAGCCCACTTCGGTAAATTTAGAAGCTTCTACTTTTGTGAAAGGTGCATCTGCGATTTTGGCAAGCCTTCGGGCAATCTCTGTCTTCCCTACCCCTGTAGCACCGATGAGCAGGATATTATTCGGCACGATTTCGTTTTGCATCTCCAGAGATGCATTCATGCGTCTCCACCTATTTCTGAGGGCGATGGCTACATTTCGTTTTGCATCTTTTTGTCCTATGATGTATTTATCTAGCTCGGCCACGATTTGCTGGGGTGTTAGGGCATTTTTACTTTCTATCATGTATGTATTTCTGTAAATGCAATAAATATTAAATTATAGATGAATAAAACCATTGAAATGACAAGGTATTCTCATCTTTGATTAAGTGGTTTTTTGTTTTTGGTGGTGATTTACAACCATCTCACAAATATACAATTTTGTAATGAGATTACCATTGGTAAATGAATTACCCATAAAACAAACCTCCAGTTTCTAAACAGAAAAAAGGATTAAATGTTAAATAGCAGACATAAGTCATACTTAAAGAATTAATCATAAGCCTAAAAATATATCTGATGATACTCACCCAACCCAAAAAAATACTGCTTCTAGCCGTTCTATTATTTTTTGCAGATGCACTCATGGCACAAAACGAATCTCTGACAGGATTTAACCAATCTCGGCAGAAAATCAATAAAATAGGCATGCTTACGCTCGGAAGCTGGGCTGTGGGCAACATGCTCACGGGAGCAGTCATGCGCAACCGCACGGAGGGGATCACCCAAAAATTTCACGAAATGAATATTTATTGGAATACTTTTAACTTGGGCTTGGCAGGTTTTGGGCTTTATAGTGCCCTCAAAAGCCCTACAGAAGGCTTGTCTGTGTTTGCATCACTCCAAGAGCAGGGCAGCATAGAAAAAACATTGCTCTTCAATGCAGGGCTAGATGTAGGCTATATCTTGGGAGGGCTCTACCTCAATGAAAGAGGCAAAAACGTAGAAAAAAACAGAGATACCTTGCAGGGCTTCGGACGCTCAGTGATGCTACAGGGAGCTTTTCTGATGGTTTTTGATGTGAGTATGTACCTGATACACAGGCACAATGAGGGCAGACACCATACGCTGCTTGAGAATATACAGATTTCTCTCCTTCCTGATAGGGTAGGGCTACTGATGCAGTTTTAAAGCAAGATTCTGCTTGATTGAGCCAGCTAATAAACAAACTAAGAATTCAGTTGGTTTATGTTTTTGAAAGTAAGCTAAGTTCTTTATAGCTCTTACAAATGCTTTGTAAGACCTTCCTTGCCTTTTATACGTTCCTTTAAAGATTGAAAATAAAAAGTCAGTTTTAAACCCAAAACCATATTGATATGTCACAATACATGATAGAGATAGATTTACCAGAGGTGCTTTCAGAGGAGTTTATGAGTCTGGTGCCAGCACAGATTGAGAAAATAAATGAGCTCATGACCCAGAGAGTACTCAGCAGTTATACACTCAATGCAGAACGCACACGCTTATGGACTACCCTAGAGGCTGATTCTGAGACAGATGCTATTGCCATATTGAGCAGCTTCCCGATTTATCATTGGATAGAATATACCATACACGAGCTGATGTTTCACCAAGAAAGTTCTGCTTTTTTGATTCCGAGATTCTCTTTAAATTAAGGATATTTGTGCTTAAATGCTTGGATACGTAACCAAACTCCTCCAAGTGCCTTTGCTCCTGAATGCTGTTTTGGGCTGAAGAGGCAAAACTGTGGACGTATTTTTGTTTTTGTACGTTCGGATAGTAGTGAGGTAAATATCATTTGGGCAATAAATTATTTTTAATTGATGAGCAGCAACAATGTTCCGATGTATTTAAGCAGGTATTTCAGTCTTTCTTGTGCCATTTGGCTTGTATCAGGTCTGGTATGCCTCACCAATGCCCAAGAAAATGAGCAAACTTCCACAATTTTGAATAAGTATCTTGGTATCAAAGAAGCCCAACAAGCCGAAAAGCTGCTCTTGAGTGAGTTTAGGTATGAGCCAGGAGCACTCAAATTTCCAAATGTGGAAGGTTATCACCGCAAAGAACAGTATTACTCTTCTTTTAAAGACAAACAAGACTCTCAGCTAGAGCTCGTGGTGCTGCAGATAGATTCTGGAAAGATTCATTATCATATAGAGCTTTTATACAGTGCAATGGGTGAGCTGGTGTTTTGTAAAGAAAATCAAAACAATCCTAATTTCAACTATACCGAACTCAGGTTTTTCTTTCAGGAAGGAAAGCTATTGTGTGTCTATGAAGGCAATGCCATCATCACTTCCAGCCTTTTATTTTACCAAAAAAAAATTCAGTTCTTACAAGTAACTGCCCAAAATCTCTATGATAAATTCATGCATTATGCTTCCTTTCTAAAAATGAGTCCTGATTAGCACAAGGCTCAAAGCCCTACCTTGATAGAGAGAACAGGCATCATAGTATTGGAAAATAAGTATTTTATATTCTTTTTTTATAGATACATTACATTGTAATAGTTAGGCATAGTTTTAGCTTTTGATGAAGCATCACTAAGGCTGGTAAAGAGAAAAGCCGCAGACATTCCTCACAAAGCTTGCATACTAAAATACATCTGATTATTTGTTTTACTTCACTAATATTTGTGAGTATTTTGAGCATATCTAGCTTATATTATTTTTATATAATACGTTGATAGTTAGCATATTGGCACACTGATAAATTAGTATATTTACTTATTTGGTAATAGACACCCCTATGATGAGAGGAATCACTTATACACACTTTCGTAATTTTCTTAGCTTAAAAAGTATCAAATCTAAATTGATTGCGGCATTTTCATTGTTTTCAGTGTTTGTGCTTTGCATTATCTTGGTTTTTTTCTGGGTCATTTATAGACAAAACCAGTTAGATAAGCTCAGTATTCAGCTCCAAGACATCAGCCACCAGTTTAATACCTTACAGCAGCATGAAAAAGACTTTCTTTTATTTGACCAAAAAAACATAGATTTTTTTGCCACAGGGCACAGCAATCACCTTGATTTGCACCAAAAGTACATGCAAGATATCAGGGCTGGATTACAAAAACTTGGCAAGAATAGCACATTGTCTTCTCCTACCGTCAAGCGAAGCATAGAGAATGCACTTGATAAATTTGATGCCTATGATTTTATATTTGACAGCTTGGTATCACTCATCAAGCACAAAGGCTTCCAAAAATTTGGGCTAGTGGGTGAGATGGAGGGCTTTGTAGAAAAAATGGATAAAAACCAGCCGATTCGTACACGTGCTGAGTGGGTGATGCTGCGCCGTGCCGAAAAAAATTTCTTGCTTCACAAAGAGCCACAGTACATTCAGCAGTTTAGGCAAATCAATGATAGTTTATTGTATGCCGTGCAGCAATCTCCTCAAAAAGACAGTGCTCGTCAGCAAGCCATACAACTCTTAAAACTCTATCGGATTAAGTTCTTGAGGCTTGTGGCAAGTGATAAAGAAATAGGAATGACTCCTCAGCAGGGGGCCATGGGGCAGCTTGCCCGCCTCTCTCACGAGATTACGCAGGTCATCCATCAAGTAAATCAAAAGACAACCACACAGACGCATAGCTTTGCTTTTTATCTACAAAATGTATTGGTGATTTGTCTGATGCTTTTCGTGGCACTGAATGTATTGCTGGGTTACTTTGTGATTTACAAACTAGGCAAACCCATTAACCAGTTATCAGAATCTATCCACGAAGTCATCGCACATGATTTTGATGAAAAAATACAGATTTATCACTCCCAAGGTCAAGATGAAGTAGGAGGTATATCTAGAGATGTGGCCTGGATGGTCAATTGTGTGCGGCAGCGTTCCAAAGAAATTATTCAGCAAAAAGAGCAAATCAACCAAGCATACCAAAATGTAAAATTACTCAGTGACATAGGGCGTGGAATCACTGCACAACTCAATGTGCCTGATATCGTCAGGGTGGTCTCAGCACAGGTAGGCAGCTTAATGGATAGTGATGTGTTTTCTATTGGGATTTACAATGCAGAAAAAAAACGACTAGATACCCTCTCCGAGCAGCCCAATATTCATAAACTGACAGCAAGCAGAGATCTCTTAGAAGATGACAATAGCTTGGCAGCTTACTGTTTTAGGCACAATACCTCTATTCTTATCAATGATTTTATGGAAGAGGCAGCACAATACATCGGCGAAATACCTGAGCCGCTTACACTGCCCTTGTATCAGTCTTCTATTTATATTCCGCTTATCTCATTGGATGAGTGCATAGGCGTGGTAACTGTACAATCACTGCAGAAGAATGCTTACCAGCCTTATCATTTAGACATACTTCAAAACATGGGCAACAGCATCTCTGTAGCACTTGAGAATGCAGACATTTACCAAAAACTGCATCAGAAAAACAAACGAATCGTGGATAGTATCAGCTACGCACAGCGTATTCAAGAGGCAATGCTACCCAGTCTGAAGACCATTCAAGAGGCACTTCCTGAGTCTTTTGTGTTTTTTAAGCCCCGTGATATTGTCAGTGGTGATTTTTATTGGTTTACACAGCTTGAGCCCAAGCCCATCTATGAAGAGGTTACGGCAGATGCTGATGAGATTCGCTCAGAGTTTAAGGGCTTCCAGTCTTCCAAGACCTTCATTGCTGCCATAGACTGTACGGGGCATGGCGTGCCTGGAGCTTTTATGTCTATGATAGGCAATGATTTGCTTGATAGCATCGTCATAGAGCAAAACATCACCCAGCCCGACGAAATCCTGAACCGAATGCACCAAGGGATTCGGACGGTGATGAAGCAAAAGAAAAGTGAAAACTCTGATGGCATGGACATTGCCCTCTGTGTGATTGATTTTGAGAATAACTACCTAGAGTATGCAGGTTCTTTTAATCCATTGGTGGTGATCCAGGAGGGAGAGATGCAGGTCATCAAAGCAGATAAAAAACTGGTAGGGGTATGGTATCAGGAGGGGGAGCAGCGTGCCTACACAAAGCACCGTATCTCACTAGACAAGCCCACTACGATTTATATTCATTCAGATGGATTTGTGGACCAACTTGGTGGCACCAAAAAGAAAAAGTTTTTGTCCAAACGCTTGCACCGCTTACTCTATGAGATTCACCGCCGGCCTATGTTTGAGCAAAAACTTATCTTAGACAATCGCCTTCGTGAGTGGATTGGTGAGGGGGCTCAGACAGATGATGTCCTTTTGATAGGCTTTCATTTAGAGCCTCCACAATATTATGAAGATGTCTCAGAGCTAGACTTAAACCGAAATTTTAGGTAATTAATGTCATACCCTAGTGCCGTAAATTTCGCCTCATAGGTCGTCTTGATGCCTAGGTGGGCTTCATTCAGGGATGAGCCATACAAATCAAAAGTATATTCTAAGTCCTTGGTATTCAGGCCTTTCAGTACTTCTAATGTATAATCAAACAAAGGTCTGTTATCGGTCTTGAGGTGGATGATTCCCTCAGGCTTGATAAGTTGCTGATACATTTGCAAGAACCTAGGGTGCGTCATTCGGCGGCGTTCATCACTTTCACGTGGGCGTGGGTCAGGGAAAGTAATCCAGATTTCGCTGACTTCATCAGGGGCAAAAAACTCGTGGATATTCTGAATATAAGTCCGCAAAAAACCTACATTTTCTAAGTTTTCTTGGATGGCTACTTGGCTGCCCTTCCAGATGCGTGAGCCCTTGATGTCTATGCCTATGAAGTTTTTGTGGGGGAAGTGCTTTGCAAGCCCTACGGTATATTCTCCTCTGCCACAGCCAAGCTCTAGCACGATGGGTTTTTCGTTTTTAAAAAAATCGCTACTCCATTTTCCTTTGATGCTTTCATATAGAGGTTTTCCTGGCTGTACTACATTGAGTGCTTTTTCATTGTCTGCAAAACGTGGCAGTTTTTTTCTTCCCATTTTTCATTGTTTTTTTAGGCTGCAAAGTTAAATGAAAAAGCTGTGAAATCAGAATCTAGCTTTTCTATCTCTCACCGAAGGGTATCTTTTGTGCTGCTTTTGCTAGCCAAAAGTACCTGAATTTGTGCCTGTATTTCTTCCCAAGATAAATCTGGGCTGATTTTTAGGAGTGTTTGATGCTGTGCTATGTCATAGACTTGCACAAAACCGACCTCTACCTCTTGTCTGAGGAGGTCTTGCAGCCCTGTCTTTCTGATTTTTTTAGTATTTTCTTTTTGGTGAATATCATACTGGATAAATACGATGGGCTTTTGGGCAAAAGCCCAAGCTACTTTGCGCATTTTGTGGTTAAGTTCTTGGCATCGGAGGCAGTTTTGGGCTGTGTAAGTAACTGCCACGAGTTTTGTGTTTTGGTCAAACTGATTCCATTCGAGCACATCAAAGTAGAGTACTGAGATAAGCAAAATCAGGAAAAAAATGGCTACAAATACATTTTTCATTTTTTATGACTTGTTTTCTACCTCTTTTTTGGGGTGAACGGGCAGCATGATTTTAAATTCAGTGCCTTTGCCTAGTTCACTTTCTACCTCTATTTTTCCTTGATGTTTTTCTATGATACTGTGCGTAATAGACAGCCCTAGCCCTGTGCCTTTGCCCACATCTTTGGTGGTGAAGAATGGCTCGAAAATCCTTCTTTTGACTTCTTCGGGCATGCCTAGCCCTGAGTCTTTGATAGAAATCATGACTCCAGGCTGTGCCGCAAACTGTATATTCTGTGTGCTGAGGGTAAGTGTGCCTTGCTGCTTGCTCATGGCTTGCACTGCATTGGCGATGATGTTCATAAATACTTGATTGAGCTTGCCAGGGTAGCAGTCAATAGGAGGGATTTGCCCATAATTTTTGACAATCTCTACATGGTCTTTGTATTGGTTTCGGAGGATGGAGAGAGTAGCATCTAGGTTTTCGTGCACATCAGCCGTTTTGAGGTCATCTTCATCTAGCCTTGAGAAGGTTCGGAGGCCTTTGACGATTTCGGCGGTGCGTTCTGCACCTCTTTTGATGCTGTCAGCAAGTTCTTGCATTTCGTCTATGACTTCTTCATATTCTATGTCTTCTTTGAGCTGGTTGATTTCTTCTAGTTTTTCTTCTGCATTTTCGGGCTTAATCTCTGCATAGGCATCTAAGACCTCCAGCACATCACTGATATTGGCTTTGAGAGAGTTGATGCCTGCATAGACGAAGTTGATGGGGTTGTTGATTTCGTGGGCAATGCCTGCGGTAAGCTGCCCGAGGGATGCCATTTTATCAGATTCTAGGAGTTGTGTTTGGGTTTCTTGAAGATTGTCAAGGGTAGCCTGTATTTCTTCTTTTTGCTGCTGAATTTGAGCCGTCTGAAGTACTACTTCTTTTTCTAGCATTTCTTCACGTTGTTTGATTAATCGGATTCTGCGTCTGTAGGCAGTGTAAGCTGAGCCTATCACAAGGAGTGCTACCAGTGTCCAGAACCACCATGTAAGCCAGAAGGGTGGACGGATGATGATGGTGATTTTTGTTTTTTTAGGATTCCATTCTCCGTCATTGTTGGCGGCACGCACTTCAAAGGTATAAGTGCCAGGGTATAAATTGGTATAGGTGATGAACCTGCGGCTGGTCCGTGTCCATTTATTTTTATCAAAACCTACGAGCCTGTAGGCATATTCGTTTTTTTCGGGTCGGGTGTAGTTTAGGGCTACAAATTCAAAAGAAAACACAGACTGAGCGTACTCTAGCCGAATGGTGTCAGTTGCCTGAATGTCTTTTTTGAGGACTTCACCGCCTGCTTTTTGGGAGATATTAAATATCTGAAAATCAGTAATGACCACAGGGGGCAGTGTGGGGTTATTTTTGATTTTATCAGGGTCAAAGACAGAGAATCCATTGATTCCTCCAAAGAACATTTCACCTGAGGAACTTTTAAAATAAGCACCTCCATTAAATTCATTGCTCTGTAGCCCATCAAAGACATCAAAAGTTTTAAAAGCGGGTTTTTTATAATCAAATCCATCTTCAAAAAAGGCTTTATCTTGGTTGAGAAGCTCAGGGATGAACTGGGCAATCCCTTTGTTGGTGCTAATCCATAGTTTGCTTGAGTCATCTTCTAAGATTCCATAGGCTACATCATTCATAAGTCCTTCTTTTTCACCATAGGTTTTGAAGGTTTCTTTTTCTGGGTCAAAGAGGTTAAGCCCTCCCCCGTAAGTGCCTACCCAAAGTCTTTTTTGGCTATCTTCAAAAAGGCTGATGACATTGTTGTGGCTCAGGCTTTGGGGCTTTTTATCATCGTGTTTGTAGCTTTTGAAGGTTTTTTTTTGGGGGTCAAATCTATTGAGCCCCGCATCTCGTGTTCCTACCCAAAACATACCTTCTGAATCTTCTAAGATAGAATAGACTGTATTGCTGCTGATGCTTTGAGGGTTATCTTTGTCATGGAGAAAATGCTCAAATTTGCCTGTTTGTCTGTCAAGTTTGCTCAGCCCACCGCCCCGCATACCAATCCAGAGGCCGCCCTTTCGGTCTTCATAGATTACCCTCACGAAGGGGTCAAGCAGGGCATCAGGGCGAGGGTTTTTGCTGTTCTCGAGGTAGGGGTAGCGCACAAAACTTTTACTTTGGGGTTTGTATCTATTGAGTCCAGCATTTTTAGTGCCTATCCACGTGTTGTTATCTCGGTCTTTGAAGACTACCTGAATGTCATTATCACTGATAGAGTTGGGGTTTGTTGGGTCATGTTTAAATACTTCAAATGTACCAGCATTGATGTCAAAGAGGTTAAGCCCGCCGCCATACGTACCTACCCATACTTTACCATCAGATTCAGTGCAAAATGAGCGTATATTGTTGCTACTGAGGCTTTTAGTGTCTTGATAATTTCGGAAGTAATGTTTAAAATTTCTATTCCTGAGGTCATATTTATTGATTCCCCCTGTGTATGTGCCTAGCCAGACGATGTCTGTATCATCTACATAAATGGTGAATATTTCGTTGGCTGTCAGTCCGTCGGGGTTTCTTACATCTTTGACGATATGCGTTACTTCTGTGTTATTCTGAGAAAATTTAGCCTTAAACAGCCCTTCATTGCTGGCTATCCAGTAGATATTGGTTTTGTCTTGATTGATGTCAGAGATAGAGAGGTGATTGATGTTGGCATTGTTGATGACATAGGATGTCAGGTCAATAAAATTTTGTTTTTGGGGAGGGTGAGGCAGCGAGAAGACATAATGCCCAGCCCCAACCCAGAGCTTACCTTGTTTGTCTTGGTAAATGGCATTGACAGAGAGGTCATTGAGGGAATCTTTTTCACTGCTTTTGTAGAGAAATTTCTCAAATCTGCGGGTATGATGGTTATATTTTTCTAGTCCTTTGCTGTGTCCTACCCAGAGATTGCCCTTATCATCTTCAAATATTTTTTTCACATCAGGTTCACTTGCTTGGAGTGCTACAGTTTTAAAACTTTTGTCAGTAGGTTTTTTATTTTCTAAATCTAGGGTTTGTACGCCTTTGGGCGTGCCTATCCAGAGTGTTTTTTTATCTCGGGAGATGAGTAAAGTATTGATTTGCTTGTGTTGTAGGCCTCCCTTCGCTCCGTTTTGGGGCAAAAAAGACAAGAAAGTTTCTTGTGCAGGGTCATATTGGTTAAGCCCATTGTCAGAGCCAATCCAGATGTATTGGTTTCCCTCTGTGATGGCATGTATAAAATTATTGCTGAGAGAGCTTGCCAGTGTCGGGTCTTTTTTATAGACGACAAAGCCGTAGCCATCATATCGGTTAAGCCCGTCTTGTGTGCCAAACCATAGAAAGCCCCTTTTATCCTTATAAATGGCATACACTGAGCTTTGGGAAAGCCCTTCTTTGAGGCTCAGGTGTCCTAGCTCCAAGACAGCTGTCTGCTGTGCACTGAGCTGCCCTGCTGTGAGCAAGTATAAAAAGATACTGAGGCAGCGTAGTCGTCTCATGGCTTTGATGTTTGGTTTTATGTTTTGATTATTTACGATACAGATACAAAATGCCAAGAAACATTGATTCACAAGCATTTTTATTTTGGCAATGACTGTATGAGACCCAAAATTATTCCCAATTTCACTTTACCGCGAAAAAGTCCTAGAAATCAAGTGCTTTGCTTTCATTTTTTTAGCTTGCTGTGATTACAAGGTGTCCGTTGGTCCATTCTGTATCTAGGTTTGCCCCCATTTTCTTATAAAACTCGATGGCTGGCTCATTCCAATCCAGTACTTGCCAAAACATTCTGTGGCATTTTTCCTCTTTGGCGGCTTGGATAAGGGTCTGGAACAGCCTCATCCCAATGCCTTCCTGTCTGTATTCGGGATCAACATAAAAATCTTCTAAGTAAAGTGTTTTTCCTTTCCAAGTGGAGTATCTGTAAAAATAAAGGGCAAAACCAATCACTTCCTCTTGATATTCAGCCACGAAAAGTCCATAAAGTGGGTTTTCTCCAAAACCATCTTCGAGCAGTTGGGCTTCGGTAAGTTCTACTTCGTGGAGTGCTTTTTCGTATTCTGCCAGTTGCTTGATAAGTTTGGCTACTTTGGGGATGTCTTGGGCTTTTCCTCTTCGGATGATGGTGCTATTCATAGATTTTTTTATGATTTAGAGTTGAGCATATTTTTTTCTATTTCTTGGGTAATTTTCTCGATGTTGGCAGTGCTACAGGTGCCGCACCCTCTGCATCCCTCTTTTCTTGTAAACTCGTGCCTGAATGTACGGATTAAGTAAATCAATGCGGCACAAAATAAAAGTACTACGATGGTATTTTGTATCATTGTTGGATTAATTTTTAGGTATTTTAAGGAGATTTTGGCAAAATCACAAACTCAACCCTTCTGTTTTGTTGCCTTCCTTCTTCTTTTTCATTGCTTTGGATGGGCTTAGATTCTCCCAAGCCTTCTGCTCGCAGGCGTGTGGCGGAGATTCCTTTTTGTGTCAGGTATTTGACGACACTCTCAGCCCTTTGTCTAGAGAGCTCTGTATTTTTTTGGGCAGTACCGATGCTATCAGTATGTCCTGTAATCTGTATCTTGGTATCGTTTTGTGTCTCTAAAAAGTTCCTTAGTTTTTCTAATTCGGGCAGAGATGCTGGGAGTAATTCTGCCTTGTCAAAGTCAAAATAAATATTTTTAAGGATGACAGGTTTGCCTATTTCCAGGATTCCAAAATCACTTTGAAAAGTAATGTTTATTTTTTGGGTGAGCAGAGGAGGGCTAGTTATGGGGGCTTTTCCAAGAATACGAACAGAGACCATGTCTATATAATAATAGGCTCGGTTGTAGTTAAATTTTTTGATGTATTCAGTGCTTTGTGTGGTCTTCTTAATTTGATGATTTTTGTAGCTCTCAAAGTTACCGATGGTGAGGTATCTTTCGCCACCTTTTGCCTCGAGGGTGTCTGTGATTTCTACCCATTGATTTTTGCTGTCGAGCCATCCTTTGGGAGCATTGATTTGAGCTTGGTGGGCTTCATTTTCTTTGATACTGTAGGGCTTGTCGGTGAGCAAAGCACTGATATTGCCTACGGCAAAGTTAGCATATTCTGAAAGTGCGACCCAAAAAGAGACCTTGTAGAGGTATCCCTGTCTGAGGCTATCCCTGAGTTTGGTGGTGATATGCTCACGGTAGTAGAGGTCTTGCATGTTATAAATCCCAGCCTCTCCTATGCGTGCAATGATGCCCACATAGGCTTCTCCCTCGTGGGCGGGCATCTCTCCACACAGGTTTTTAGGCACTCTAAAAAGCCGCTTTCCGCAGGGGTGAAAGTAATCTGGGGTGCAGTTAGAGGGGTTTGCAAGCCAATGATAGACAATGCCTTCGGGCTTTTGGAGGCTGTAAGAACGCACGCTGCCCAGGTACTCAGGGCACTGCTCATACTCCTCAAAGCCAGGGTTTTGCACAAGGTTCTGGGCCTGAGAAGAGGGGGAGGCGAGCAGGAGTGAGAAGACAGCAAAAAAGATGGTATATGGCTTCAAATTTACTTGAGTTTGGGGTTATTGGCGTGTCGATCTTTGTCTCGTTTTGTTTTCTTTTCCAAGTTCTTTTTAAGTGCTTCAGTGAGGTCTATGCCCGTCTGATTGGCAAGGCAAATGAGCACAAACATGACATCTGCCATTTCATCTGCGAGGTCTCGGTCGGTGTCTGTATCTTTGAAAGACTGTTCACCATAGAGGCGTGCCATGAGGCGGGCTACTTCCCCTACTTCTTCCATCAAGATGGCAGTATTGGTGAGTTCGTTGTAATAGCGTATGCCTGTGGTGTTAATCCACTCATCCACTATTTTTTGTGCTTCTTCTATGCTCATTGTTTTAGATGTTTTTTTCTACTCCCAAAATACACAAGAACTTTTAAAAAAAATATTTTAAGGTGTGTTTTAGTTGGCAAAGAATAGACAAAAATGCCGTACTAGATTCAGTAGAAAATATTTTTATGTACCAAAATCAGCCCTTGAAAGTACAAAGGAACAATATTTGTAATGCCATTGGTCATTTAAGGCAGCAACTTTGCGATTTTTCTGCTCACAAAAATACAAACGAAGGAATATACAAAACAAAAGCTGTATATCCTTATCTCATTCAAACAACTCTATAAAACCATACAATGAAAAAAACATTTCTTTTAACTTTGGCAATGCTGGGTCTGGTAAATCTGGCCCAGTCTCAGACAGATTCTACCAAAAACCCATTGAAAATCAGTGGATATTTAGAGACTTACTATGTGTATGATTTTGGAAATCCAGAAGACCACAATCGCCCTGATTTTTTGTATTCTTTTAATCGGCACAATGAAGTAAGCCTAAACCTTGGGTTTATTCAGGCTGCATATGATACTGACAAGGTAAGAGGCAAGCTTGCCCTGATGGCAGGCACTTATGCCAATGCCAACCTTGCGGCAGAGTCTGGGGTGATGAAGAATATCTTTGAGGCCAATGTGGGAGTAAGAATCTCTAAAACCAAAAATCTTTGGGTAGATGCTGGGATTTTTGACTCACATATCGGTTTTGAGAGTGCCATTGGGGCAAACTGCTGGAATATGACCCGAAGTATGGTGGCCGAAAGTTCTCCTTATTATTCATCAGGGGCGAAGGTTTCTTATACAAGCGACAGCAAAAAATGGTTTTTGAGTGCGCTCATCTTAAATGGCTGGCAGAGAATACAAAGATTAGAAGGCAACCAGACTCCTGCCTTTGGGCATCAAATCACTTGGACACCCAGCAGCAAAATAACGTTGAATAGCAGTTCTTTTGTGGGGAGTGATACCCCTGACAGCACCCGACAGATGCGCTACTTTCACAATTTTTATGGGCAGTTTCAGATAAGTCAAAAATTTGCACTTCTTGCTGGTTTTGACATCGGCATAGAGCAAAAGATAAAAGGCAGCAGTGCGTACAATACTTGGTACTCGCCCGTGCTGATAGCAAAATTTGCACCTACCCAAAAGCTTGCTTTTGCTGCAAGAGCAGAGTATTATTCAGATAAAGAAGAGGTGATTGTCTCTACAGACATGGCGAAGGGCTTTCAGGCATTTAGCTATTCTTTCAATATGGATTTAAACATCACAGAGAATGTACTTTGGAGATTGGAAACAAGGACATTTAACAGCCAAAGAGAGGCTATTTTCTTTGACAAAAACCAAGACCCCACAAAGAACAATTACTTTGCGGGTACATCATTGAGCATTTTCTTTTAGAGGCTTTGCTGCTCATCGGCTTGGATACATTTGCAGAAAAGATACTAATTTTGAATTACCCTTTTCTCATTTGGTTTGCCATAAAAGGGACTTTTATGTTTTATCTTTTGCTCAAACTGCTCTATTTTTTGTGGCTCTGCCAGTACATAAAGTAAATCATCTAGCAAGATTTTGCTATCAAACTGCACATCGGTGATTAGGTCTTCTTTTCTTTGAATGGCCAGTAAATTGATGCCGTAGTTTTGCCTTAGTCCTATCTCACTGATGGTTTTGCCTGTAATCTCTCCATTTTCTTGCTGAATACTGATGCAGCTCACACGGAGGTTAGGGATATCAAGCCCGTCTTTTACCTTATTAATGGCTTCTAGTGGGCGCAAGATACGGTATCGGTCAGAGCGTATTTTATCTACCAGTTGTGTGATTTCGTCTTTTGGGAGTAGATATTTGCTCAGTACACGTGTGAAAATCTCAATAGAGCTTTCAAACTCTTCAGAGATGACCTCATTGGCGCCGAGTTTGAAGAATCTCTCCACATCCGTTACAAAACGAACCCTCACGATGATATAGACACTTTTGCACATCTTGCGCATATTTTGTGTCACCAGCTTGGCGGCCTCTTGGTCAGAAATCGCAATTACTGCGGCACGTGCCGTATGAATATTGACATAGTCTAGGATGACATCTTGTGAGGCATCTCCATAGACAATAGGCTCACCTTTGGCAGCCTCACGCTTTACTGTTTCGGCATTAAATTCTATAATGTAATAGGGCACATTGGTATGCTTTGCCGCTTCTACTACGTGCTGCCCACTTGTGCCATAGCCCACTATGATGAGGTGGTCTTCTAGCGTACTGGCATCTCCTTCTGCAAGGCTTAAATCATTTGCAAAGTCTTTACCAGCAAACAGCCCTCGCTTGTTTATGATATTGGGTGAGATGCGCAGTAGATATTTTGTGAGTCTATCTGCATTGAGCAACACAAAGGGCGTTACTGCCATCGTCAGGATAGACACCGACAAGAAGTACTGATATACCTGAGTGTCTAGCAGCTTGTATTCTATGCCTGTGCGTGAAAGAATGAAGGCAAACTCACCTACCTGAAACAGTGCAAACCCTACCATAAGACTAGAGTATAATGGAAAACGAAGTATCACTGTGGCAAAAACTGCAATAAGCCCCTTAAGAAGCACTACGACAAGCACTATGGCCAAGATAAAGAATAGGTGGTTTGTCAAAAATGAAATGTCTAATAACATTCCGATAGAAACAAAGAAAAAACTCGCAAATATCTCTCTAAACGGAATAATAATGCTTGTGGCTTGATGGCTGTATTCTGATTCTGAGATAATCAAACCCGCCAAAAAAGCACCCAGTGCAAGTGATAAGCCAATAGAAGATGTAATCCAAGTAACCAAAGCACAAGTAACGACCACAGTCAGTATAAAAAGCTCATTGTTGCGTGTGCGTGCTACTTCATACATCAGGCGAGGGTAAATATACCTTGCACTGACATACACGCCTACCACTACCAGCAGTGCTTTTACGAGTAAATCCAATAAACTCAACACCACATTGTCAGAAGCCCCTGCTATCAAGGGCGTGAAAAGCATCATAGGCACTACAATAATGTCTTGGAAAATAAGAATACCTAATACGGCTTTGCCATGGAGGCTGTTGATGGCTGATTGCTCTTGCAAAATCTTTAAGACAATGGCCGTACTACTAAGCGAGAGCAAAAAACCCATAAATATACTCTGCTGCCAAGTATATCCAAAAAGCATCACGAGCAGCATCACTATGCCCACAGTACCAAATACCTGCACCAAGCCCCCCACAAACACGAGCTTCCGAATGGCATAAAGATTAGAAAGTGAAAACTCTAAACCAATGATAAACAAAAGTAGGATGACACCTATCTCCGATAAAATCTCTACTTCGTGTGAAGCATCTATCAAGCCCAAACCATGAGGGCCAGCCACAACCCCCGTAAGCAAGAACCCTAGAATGGTGGGTAGTTTTAGCCGATCGAAGAAAAAAATGACCAATACAGAAAGGCCCAACAATACAACAACGTCTTTGAGAAAGTGTATTTCCATGAATCATGTGTTTTTGATGGATAAAAAGCCGAATGATTAATTATTAAATCTTTTAAGCTGCAAATTGTTATTTCTGTGAATAAAAAACAACTGAGTTGCCCACAGTTTGCAATGTCAGAAGTCTGTGTTTCTAATGATAAATCTGTTTTTCAAAAATAATATTTTTTTTTTACTTCTAGGGCAAGTACTGGGAAATGCTGCATATAAATGCTTGATACACAGAATACTCATAAAGAATCTTAAAAATAACATAGACTTATCAAAGGCATCAGAGCCTATTAGAAGAGTGATGCAGAGAGTTTTCAATATCATTTGAGCATTTAATTCACTTAAAAATTTGCTTATCTCAGACATTAATCGTAATATTGCAATGAATAAATAAAGTAGAATCATGGGACTGGTCAAAACAGAAATTTTTACGGAACAACAAAACGAAATCGCCCTCTTTGCAAAGGTCTTCGGGCACCCTGCAAGGGTAGCTATCTTGCAGCATTTGTTCAAAATCAATGCATGTATCTGTGGTGATTTGGTGCAAGAAATCGGATTGGCACAGCCCACCATCTCGCAGCACCTCAAAGAACTAAAACAATTAGGATTGATTCAGGGAAATGTAGAAGGCACAAGCGTCTGCTATTGTATCCATACCGAAAATTGGATTAAAATGAAAAAAATAATGTTCCAGTTTTTAGACCAAGACAGCCCCGAGAAGGATTGTTGTTAGACTTTTTTCAGGCATTTATCCTAAGTTTTTAAGTGCTTGACGCTACGTTGGCAAATTACCAAACTACACAATAAATAAATAGATATATGAAACTTTCAGAAGCAAAAAACAAATTAAATCAGTTGGAAAAAATCGCATTTCAGCTCCCCAGTGGTGAGCTAGTGCCCAATCACTTCCATGTAACAGAAGTAGGCAAAATCACCAAACATTTCATAGATTGTGGGGGAGTGGTTCGTAAAGAAGAAGTGGTTAACTTCCAACTCTGGAATGCCAATGACTATGACCACAGACTGCATCCAGAAAAATTACTAAAAATTATAGAGCTTTCAGAAAAACATCTAGGAATCGGAGATTTAGAGATTGAAGTAGAATATCAGGGGCAAACCATCGAGAAATTTGGGTTGGATTTTGACGGAAAACACTTTTTACTGACCTCTAAACAGACAGACTGTCTTGCAAAAGATAAATGCGGAATCCCTGAGGAGAAGTCAAAAGTAAGGCTTTCAGCGATTCAGAGCACGAATGCTTGTACTCCTGGTGGTGGCTGTTGTTAATTTATTTACCCAAAATACGCTTTAAAATGCCATTATTTAAAAAAATAACGGAAACCATCTCTGCACTTGACCCTAGGTCAATAGCAGAAGAACGCAAGGCAGCTCTAGAATTATTCATTGATTTTGTGCAGCATAAACTCAATGCTGGGCAAGAGATGAACATTAATTTTATATGTACGCACAACTCACGAAGAAGTCATTTGTCGCAGGTTTGGGCTCAAGTCTTGGCACATCATTTTGGTATAAAAGACGTTTTTTGTTATTCGGGTGGGACAGAGAGCACGGCACTTTTTCCGATGGTAGTGCAGACACTTGAAGGTGCAGGGTTTGAAATCAGCAAAATAGCGGAGAGTGTCAGCAATCCTGTTTATAGCATCAAATATGCAGAGAATGCACATCCTGTCATCGGTTTTTCGAAAAAACTAGACAGTGATTTTAACCCAACATCAAGTTTCTTGGCGATTATGACCTGCTCACAAGCCGATGAAGGCTGCCCCGTGGTGCTAGGTGCAGAGAGCCGCATCCCGATTACTTTTGATGACCCCAAGGCATTTGATGGTACGCCCCAGCAAGCCGAAAAATATGCAGAAAGAAGCCTCCAAATAGCCACAGAGTGGTACTATGTTTTTTCTAAAATTGAGCTAAAACAATGAGACATACACTAAAAATCTGACCACTTAGGTCTATTTATAGACATTTTAAGGAAGCTGTTGGGGATTAGGTGTGGCATTTTTTAAAAAAGAGCCACATCTATCTTTCTTTTTTATGCTGTAATATTGGGTTCAGCATCCGACTTAACATTCATTTTAACATCAACTTAGGGCGTGAAAACAAACAATTTGGGATAGAATTGATTAGTTTTACGTGTTTAAAAAAAAATGGAAAAAGCATGAAAATAGGCATAGTATGTTATCCTACCTTTGGAGGTAGCGGGGTAGTGGCTACAGAGCTGGGCAAAGCCCTTGCTGACAAAGGGCATCAGGTACATTTTATTACTTACACGCAGCCTGTTAGGCTTAATTTTTACAATGAGAATTTATTTTACCACGCTGTTTATGTCCCCAATTATCCTCTTTTTCAATATCCACCTTATGAGTTAGCCCTTGCCAGCGAAATCGTCAATGTGTTTAAATACGAAAAACTAGATTTACTGCACGTGCATTATGCCATTCCGCATGCTTCGGCGGCTTATATGGCAAAACAAATCTTGAAGACAGAAGGCTATAATATGCCTGTGGTAACGACCTTGCACGGGACAGACATCACCCTGGTAGGCAAAGATGCCTCTTTTGAGCCCGTAGTTACTTTCAGCATCAACCAATCTGACGGTGTTACGACTGTCTCTGAAAGTCTCAAAAAAGATACATTCGATCAGTTTAAAATTACTCAAGACATAGAGGTGATTCCTAATTTTGTAGATTTACAGGTCTTTCGTCGCCAAGAAAAAGCCCATTTCAGAACTGCCATCTGCCCCAATGGAGAGAAACTTATGATTCATACCTCTAACTTCCGCAAAGTGAAGCGAGTGCAGGATGTGATGAAGATTTTTAGTGAAGTCAGAAAGCATACCCCTAGCAAACTGCTACTCATAGGTGATGGCCCTGAGCGAATCAACATGGAGCGACTTTGCCGTGAACTAGGTGTCTGTGATGATGTCCGTTTTTTGGGCAAGCTAGGTGCTGTAGAAGAAGTGCTTTCTATTGCAGATGTCTTTTTGATGCCCTCCGAAAAAGAAAGTTTTGGACTTGCAGCCCTAGAAGCAATGGCCTGCGAAGTGCCTGTGATTTCATCAAATACGGGCGGAATCCCCGAACTGAACTTACACGGGGTTACGGGTTTTGTGAGTGAAGTAGGAGATGTAGAAGACATGGTTAAAAACACCCTTACCTTGCTCAAAGATGAAAATTTGGACACTTTTCGCAAAAATGCCCTTGATAGGGCCAATCATTTTCAGCTAAGCAATATCCTGCCACACTACGAGGCTTTTTATGAAAAAACCTTAGAGAAAATGAAAGCAAGTATCAAATAAATAAAGCATACAAACCAAGTAAACTTAGACAAGGAGATTTTAAAATACCTTACACATCTGACACAAGACAGTGAATTGAGTATATTTATTGTGCCAAAAAGCCTTCTACAAGAGAATGAATGTCATTCTAACTCATACAAAATACGCAGGCTAAGCACATACTGAATGCCAATAATGGGAGAAACATTGTCTATGTTTTTATCTATTTGAGGGCTACTTTGTGCTCCTTCATAGTAAAAAGTTTTGTCCTTTCTGACTTGTTTCTTGATGTATTCTTTAGAGTAATTGGTATTGACAGAAGAGCTTTCAAATGCTTCGGAGTATTCTTTGTAACTATCTTTGGGGTAGTACACCTGAAACATATCTTGCATAATTCGGTGCTTTCCAGAGAGCTTGATATTACTGACTTTTAGAAATCTTGCTTTTTTGTTTTCTATGATTTTGATGGATTCATCAAATAGTTGGGCATATATTTTTTCGGTATCCTCATTAAAGTATTCTACCTTCACGATGTCATAGATTTCTTGTTTAGAAGCCAGTTCTATGATTTTATCCATGAGTTCGAGGTCTTTGAACTTGAAAATAATATTTTTTCTTATTTCAAATCCATCCAAAAACTCAGTGATGGTATTTCCTTCTATTTTGTGGTCATAGACTTTGGTTTGGGAGATGAAATCTATATAGGCATCATTGTCTTGGATGCCTAGTTTTTTGATGTCCTTCATGAACGCATTGATCCTTTGATTGAGTGCTTGGTTACAATCTGTTACGCTCTTTGCCTCTTGTTTTATCCCCACGGTAGCTAGGTAATAATCTGCTTTTTTGTTGAGAAGCACAGTAGCTTTGATGGTGAGGGTAGAATCTGTGGAGTGAATACTTGTGTTTGGGGAATTATAACTCTTGTCATTTTGGTAGACTTGATTTCCAGCCATTTGAGCATAGATGTTTGCCGTGAATGCGAGCATCAAAACTGTGATAAAATACTTCTTCATAATGTGTGGTGTGGTTTGGGTAATACATATAAAACTAAATATAAGTATTTTTTGGGAGATTCGGGAAAAGTTTTGTCTCTAAAATGTGCTTTGAGAATAAATATTTCTGTGGTTTTCTGACAATTCTTGTTGGTCTATCCCTCGTGAGGTACCTCACCTACGAAACTTTGGTGTCTCACCAAAATCTCTGCTAGGAAAGAGGAATAATTTTACCCACATAATACAGAGATTTTTTTCTTTAGGGTAGCTTTATAAATCAACTGCACTCTTTTGAGCAAAAAAACAGAGGCTTCATATAAAAAAGGACTTACCAGAGAAAAAGCAGCGTATAAATGGAAAAGTAATTTTTAAACTGTTAAATTTATTATGAAAAAACTACATTTTATTACGCTATTTATTGCCTTGATAGCCTTGGGCTTTACCTCTTGCAAAGACGAAGACTCTGAGCCAAGCAATGCTTTTACGTTTGATGGAGAAACCTTCAGCCTACAGAGTGGCTACATCTATGATTATGGTGATGGTGGAGGCTTTATACATTTACAATCAGGTACTTACTCTGATGAGACTGGTTACTCTGCCAACACGACCAACTATTTAGGATTACAGTTCTATGGCTCAAGCGCAGATGCTTTTTTAGAGCCAGGTACTTACATCCTAGGTGCGGAAGTAGGCAAAGAGTTTTCACTAAGTAGCATCATTACCAATATTGCGGTATCTCCTGACAATGCCTTCAACTGGTCTAGTTCAACATCTCATGAATTAGCACCACAGACTGGGGGTAGGGTAATCATCAGCAAAAGTGGCACTACTTATACCATAGATATCCGTATAGAGTATGGCGAAGGGAAAGTTATGACGGGCTTTTTCAGAGGGACACTTGCACCACGGATTTTGGCAGTATAGGTTTTATTGATTCTTAAAAATGAAAGAAGGCACTCCTCAAAAAGGAGTGTCTTCTTTGTTAGATACTGAGGTAGATTTGAAAAAGACCCTTAGAATCACCTCAATATAGTCAGTTTGCGGCTGTCTCTTCGGATGTTATCCTCTGTGAGCAAACGGTATTCTAGCACCACGATATAGACACCTGCAGGGGCATCTTGTCCATTCATCCTGCCATCCCACTGGTCTTCGGCCGTGAAGCCCTGAAATATAATCTCTCCCCAGCGGTTATAGATGGTCAGTTTGTAATCTACGAAATACCTCCCAAAAACCTCTAATTTATCATTCAGTCCGTCATTATTCGGAGAGAAGGCATCAGGCATAAAAATACGGGGCTCGCAATCATCTCGCTCATTGACGATGAAGGTACGCTCTTCTGTACAGTTGAGGTTGTTTAAGACTCTGACTGTATAGCTTCCAGACTGACTAACAGAGAGCCTTTGTGTAAGTGCTTCTTCTGTTTGGTTAAGCCATTCGTAAGATACATCTCGGCTAGGGTCTGAGATACCTTCGGTGGCATCGATGATTACAGGAAACTCATCTCCAAAATCTGAGCAAATATCTGAAGCAGACACGACAATAACAGGATCTGTAGAGGCTAAGATTTCTATTTGTGTATCAATACTGGCGCAGTTGCCCGCATCTGTGTAACTTAGGGTATAAGCCCCAGCAGCATAGAGAGCAGGGTCTAGTGTGGCGATGATATTGCCATTAAGTCTAAATGTGCCACCCGAGGGTTCGGCATTAGGCGTGACAGACCCTCCATCTTGGCAATAGACAGGTGCTAAATCTACAAATACAGGCAAACTAGGTGTGCCAATCGTCCGTGTAATAGAATTGGTACACAATGTACTGGGGTCAGTAAAAGTATAAGTTAATTCATAACTCTGGCCAGGCTCAAGGGCTGCAGGGTCTATGCTCGTGGCAGGCTCTCCATCGAGTGTAAATGTTCCTCCTGCTCTATCTACTTTGTCAGATAGCCCAAAAGCCACATCACTAGGGCAGTATTGAGCAGCAAGATTCACAAAGTTAATGACTGGGAGAGGAGTAATGCTAAAGGTAGTACTGACCGTGTTTTGGCATTCAGAGCTTGGGTCAGTATAAATGTAAGTCAGTGCATAAGTTTGACCTCCTATGAGTGCATTGGTATTAAAATCCTGTGCCTCAGCCACAGTAAAGGGAGTCTGGGCATTTAGCTGAAAGACACCTGTTTGTGTGCTAGAGGGGCTTACTTGTGCATAAAGATCGATATTTCCAAAGTTGAGGCAGTAGTTGTTTTCTAGACCAGTAAATGCAGGTGAAGGTGGAGCCACTATGCTGATACTTTGCTCAGCAGCATTGCTACATCCTGTGCTAGGCTCTGTGTATTCATACCTGATGAGATAGCTTTGCCCTACGGTTAGTGTACTAGGGGCAAGTGTACTCAGGGCAGAGCCATCTACTGTAATGCTTCCTTGTGTGCTGCTAGATGGGCTGACAAAATCAAATAAATCAATACTTGCTCCATTTTGGCAGAGGGTATTAGGAAGATTTGGAAATGTAACTGTAGGTAGTGTATTGACTGTTACTGTCTTAGAGATTTGATTATCACAGCCTGTAGTAGGGTCAGAATAAAAGAATACTACGTCATAAATGCCTTCTCCGAGTGCAGCAGGGTCAAAAGTAGTAGCACTATTGCCCTCTATCGTGAAGCTACTCACACTGGAGATACTTGGGCTAACCGCAGTCAGTAAATCTATGCTAGGTGCATCTATACAATAGGTATTTGCCAAGCCAGTAAAGCTAAGTACTGGAAGCGCAATTTCATTGACCACAATAGAGTTGGTAGAGCTACAGCCCACATTATTAGAAACAGTAACCGTATAAGTGCCAGGTGTACTGACTGTATTCAGGCGAGTGTTGATGCCATTAGACCAGCTATACGTAACATTTTCTCCAAAGTCCCCTGCATCTAATGCCACACTTCCGCCTGTGCAAAAAGTAGCAGTAGGGTCTCCACCAAAATCCACATTAGGATAGAGTAAGGTATTGACAGTACGGTTTACGACAATATCTCTAGTGCCGCAGCCATCTTCTACAGTAGCTGTGAGGGTGATTTGAAAGCTCCCTGGATTGGTGTACGTATGGCTTACACTGCTCCCATTTTGTTCTGGAGAGCCATCACCGAAGTTCCAAGTATAGCTTAGGGCATTCTCACCTATAGCATTAAAATCTATCTCTACACCTGTGCAGCTTTCTACGGGACCACTGGTAGTGTTGGCATTGAATTCATCTTCTATGGCGATTCTGAATTGTAGATTTTCAAAGCCTGCCCCTGCCGTGTAAGCATAGCTTTCACGCTCGCCTATGCCATAGCAGTAGGCGATAAAACCATTATTGCACTCAACTACATGGCTGCCATTGCTGATATTAAGTCTTGCGAAAGAGTACTCTGAGCAGTTAGGGAAAGGCTCAAACTTAGAAGTATTGACTGTAGCTCCATCTAGGGTCAGGCAGCCGATATCTTCAGTTTTTAAGATGACATTGACAAAGTGGTCTGAGAGGTTATTGGTACTTACAGTATTAAACACTGCACTTCTAACAGTCTGGTTATTGGGGTTAAGAATGAGCATAGAAGGGTCTCCTTTGGCGAGTGTGTTGCTGTCAAACTGAGGGGGAAGCCCATTGCATTCTTGTCCTTTCATGTATTGTGTTACGGAGATGGCTCCACTTGCCGAGATACAGCGTGTTGTAAAATCTAGCACATTGATTTCGTGGTAGCGTCCTTGAGGGCCATTCCAGTTAATGGCTACACCATTTACAGTGGCAGTGGTGTTTAGTTCTTCTCTAAATATTCGGATGACATAGCCCCCCGTCTGCTCAAGTGAGAAACTACCACTACGCCCTGCCCCGAAAGGTGTTACGAGGTATTCAGTACCCCATGTAAAAGTAGGGTATTGCTGTGTAAAAATATGGTCGCAGCGTGTGCAAGTTAGCGAAGGTATATTGGCACAGCCTACCCCCGAAAACACGGCAAAAGTCTTACACTCATCTGTGGTAGTGATGATGGTATTGCTTACGTCTGCTGTTTCGCCTGTCAGTTGCCCTTGGTAGGTTTGTCCTTGATTAAGGGTGATATTCTGAATAGTACCATTTGGATTGGTAATGCGTATGGGTGTGTTGTTATCAATTCCTACGATGAGGTATCCAGAAAAAGACCCTCCACCCAGAAATGAACTCACAATATAAGTAGGCTTGATGTCTAGAGTAGCTCTTGGAAGCACCACCGTGGCATCTGTGGAGTTCGTCAGATTGTTGATGGCAAATACGGAGATGGTATCTTGCGAAATGATTCTGACGGCATTGTTTTTAATGCCCGTGCCCACACTGTGAGCAGGGTTATTGGGCAGAGTGATTTTGACTGTGCCATTCGCAGTAACATTAAAATTTCGGGTAAAGCCTGCCAATGGAATACTCACCGTGCCAGAGGTAGCCTTGCGAGAAGTAATGAATAAATCTAATGCTTCTGGGTCACCAAAATTTTGAGTGAAGCCCATCCAAAAATCTTTTCCCTCAGTGCTGAGAGATTGCCCTTGACTGTGTTGGGGAGAGATACAAAACAGCAATAACAATAAAAACAAAAACTTGGTAAAGTACTTTTTCATGGAGATTGATTTTAAATGATAGTGGAGTCAGGCAGTATCTTTTATGATGCCAATGAAATAGAGCATCTAAATAGGTTTGTAGTGTATTTAGACATAAATCGCTGCCAAATCATGAGCTACAAGATTTTACCATTGATTATTGGAAAATCATAACTACTTACATTCACGGTGTTTTTTCTTCAAAATTAAAAATAAATTGTCATAAAATGCTTTTTGTATCATAAAATTACGTTGACATAATCTAGGACAAAACGCTTAAAGAATCAGTTTTGATATGAAAAAATGGATTAGTTTCATGGGGTTTCTTGCTTTGATGTTTCACTTCTCACAGCTGCTTGCACAGGTAAAACCCAATACAGATACCCTCAAATTTACTTACAAGAGATACACCCTCAAAAAATACCAATACAACCCTCAAGAATGGCGCATGGAAATCTATCAAGAGGCACAGAAAATCTATGCGCTTGATGCCCCCAAAGCAGGTCATTTACAGTTTGTGAGTGTCAATAATCTTACAAGTTATGATATTGACCAAGACGGACATGCCAACCTAATTTTACAAAAATACAGCCCACAAGAGGGCGAGGCGATTACTTGGTATATCCTCTCATTAGAAGCCAATCATTTCAAAGAAATCACCCAAGTCAAAACCCTCTATGATACGCCTTGGCTGGCTGATTATGACAAAGACGGGGTTTTTGAAATCGTAGTCAAAGATTATACTTTTGCTTACTGGAATGCCGCTTTTTTGGATGCTCCTTACCAGACAGTACCACTCAAAATGAGTGGGGGAGGGTATCAGCCCGCACTCGGGTTGATGAAAAAAAAATTACCCAATGACCTTTCTCAGAGGGCAAATAAAATAAGAGAAGCAATGCTGCATTTTTATCAAAAAGCGAAAAATACGTATCCCTACGAGGTCAATGTGCTCGGGGGGGAGGTGCATCAAAGATGGGGTTTTATTCCTCCTGATTTGTGGGCAACTTTGCTAGAATTATACTACACAGGCAATGCCAGTGTTGCAAAAGACTTTTTAGAGCAATCTTGGTATGAAAATTTAGAAGGCAGAGAAGCCTTTTGGCAAGATTTTCAAAAGCAAGCAGCCAAAAGCCCTTATTGGAGATACATCAGCACTTGGGATACAAACAGCGAGCAGGCTGGAGCAGAAGAGTAAATCCTAGTATATGTTAAAAGACTGTAAATAATTTGTTTTTGTGCTCGAAATTATCTTTTTTAGGGAAAATCATTCATCAAAACCACCATGAAAAAACGAATTTATATTCTACTCGGCATCATTATCTTACTTTCAATAGCAGGTTATTTCTTCTGGAATCAAGGCGGAGGAAAACAAGAAGAAATCTTTGTGAAAGTAAAAAAAGGGGAGTTTAAAATCACCGTAGAAAACTCTGGAGAGTTATACGCCAAAAAATCAGTAGATATCAGAGGACCAGAAGGTTTGCGTAATGCACAGATTTGGCAGGTAAAAATCGCCAACATCATCCCCGAAGGGCAACAAGTAAAAGAAGGAGATTTTGTCGCTTCGCTTGACCGCTCCGAACTCGTCGATAAACTTCGCACCAAGCAAGCTGACCTTGACAAAGCCAACTCACAATACACACAAACCAAGTTAGACACCACCCTCGAGCTCAGAGAAGCAAGAGATAACATGGTCAATTTGCGTTTTTCGCAGCAAGAAAAAAGATTAGAGTTACAGCAATCACAATACGAGCCACCTGCCACCATCAAAAAAGCTGAAATAGACCTCGAAAAATCTGAAAGAGCTTACAACCAAGCCTTAGAAAATTACCTTATCAAGCAAAGAAAAGCTGTAGCCCGTATGCAAGAAGCGGCTGCTACCCTCTCACAAGCCCAGCAAACCGTAGATTTTTTGCAGAGTTTGTTAGATGATTTTGAAATCAAAGCCCCCGAAGCAGGGATGGTCATCTATGCCCGTGATTGGGGAGGGGAGAAAAAGCGTGAAGGCTCAAGCATCAGTGGCTGGGATCCCATCGTGGCTACTTTGCCCGATATGTCGGTGATGGTTTCTCGGACTTACATCAATGAAGTAGATATTCGCAAAATAAAAACTGGACAAAAAGTAACCATAGGTTTGGATGCTTTTCCAGAAAAAAAATTGACAGGCAAAGTCATAGAAGTAGCCAATGTAGGCGAGCAAAGACCCAAATCTGACGCAAAAGTTTTTGAGGTCAATATAGAAATTAATCAGAGAGATACACTCCTGATGCCCTCTATGACTACCAGCAACCTGATATTGACTGAGGCAATCCCTACGGCTTATTATGTGCCTCTAGAAAGCCTCAATACCTTGGGAGACTCGCTTACCTACGTGTTCAAAAAAACAAATACGGGCTTGGTCAGGCAGCAAGTAAAAATAGGAAAAGCCAATGCCAACGAAATCCAGGTACTAGCTGGACTTAGCGAAGAAGATGAGGTATTGATTTCTCGTCCTTCTAAGCCAGATGCTTACAGATTGGTCAAGCTTAGCCCCGCTGAGCTAAAAGAGGACAAAGCAAAATCGAAAAACATTACGCAGAAGTAGAGCTTTGTTCTGAAATAAAAACATCCAGATGAAAAAAAGACAAACTATGCAATTAACCATTCCCAAACCCTGCTCAGAAGATTGGTCTGCAATGGCTTCTTCGGATATGGGAAGATACTGCAATAGTTGTGAAAAAACAGTCATCGATTTTACTAAAATGACCGATCAAGAACTCAAAGATGTTTTTAACAAAATAGGCAAGGAAAAAGTATGTGGACGATTTAGAGAAAATCAATTAGATAGAACCATTACAGACCCTACGCTCACTGCAAAGCGTACTTGGATTCCTTCGGCATTATTGAGCGTTTTTCTGATGTTTGGTCAATACGAAATAGCTTCTTCACAAGAAAATAGAACAATTCAAACAGTCAAAATTCCTTCTAAACAGGCTTCTCAAAAAGAAGAAGATAAGACTGTTTCTTCTAATAATAAGTCTTCTATAATAAAAGGTCGTGTGATTGACTTTGAAACTGAAGAAGGTGTTCCTGGTGTAACAGTAGCTTTAAAAAATACGGAGATTAAAGTACTTAGTGATCCAAAAGGCTTATTTTCCTTAGAAATCCCAGAAAATAGGTCAAATCAGTCATTCATTATCATATTTAGGGCTATCGGATATCAAAGTAAAGAATTAGAAATTGATACTCAAGATATTGCCTCTATGGTAGTCTTAAAACTTGAGATTGATACAACAACTCTATCAGAAACGGTAATAGTAGGAGGTGCTTGTAGAGCCTCCATTTTTAGAAGATTCTTCAATTTATTTAGAAAAAAACACAGATAATAAAATTACATTCAATCACCTTCAATAAAAAAATATGTGGAATAGATACCTTTCTAACCTTGCCATTGCTTGGGATGCCATCTTAGCCAATAAACTCAGGGCTGCACTGACTACCCTCGGGATTATCTTCGGAGTAGCAGCTGTGATAGCGATGCTTGCCATCGGCAACGGTGCTCAGCAAGAGATTCTGACGCAAATAAAGCTAGTGGGAGTAAATAATATCGTGGTTACGCCCATCTTAACTTCCTCCAATGACAATGAAGACGGAGAAAATGCAGGAAATACTAAAAAAGTAGCTTCACAATTCTCAAGTGGACTGACCCTTGCAGATGCCCGCAGCATCGCTCAGATTCCTACCGTAACGCAGGTAAGCCCCGAGATAGTCATAGAAACCAACGTAATCTACGAAGGAGCAGCCCTTAAAACCAAACTTGTAGGCATAGAACCAGCTTATTTTGATTTGATAGCCTTTGAGATAGAGCGTGGAAGGATGTTTTCTGACAGAAATATAGAGCTAGGAGACAGGGTCTGCATCATAGGACAAGAAATTGCAAGTCGTTTTTTTGCAGGTAAAAACCCCATAGGGCAATCCATCAAATGCGAAAATCATTGGCTCGAGGTCATAGGCGTTTTAGAAAGACGCAATGTATCCGAAAGCAGCATCGAAAACCTAGGCATCCGAAATTATGACAGAGATATTTATATCCCGACCCAGACAGCACTTTTACGCTATCGCAATAGAAGCCTCGTAACCAAAAGCCAAATCAAAAGAGCCGACCAAGAACGCCAAGAAGAAAATGAAAATGCCGAACCGAGTGCCAAAACACCTGTAAATTATCATCAGCTAGACCGCCTAGTAGTCCAAATCTCTGAAACCGAAAAGCTAAAAAGCTCACAAGAAATCTTAGCCAGAATGCTCAACCGCCGCCATAATGGTGAAATAGACTATCAAATCGAAATCCCCGAACTTCTTCTCAAACAACAGCAACGCACCAAAAGCATTTTCAATTTAGTATTGGGAGTGATTGCGGGCATTTCTCTGTTGGTAGGCGGCATCGGGATTATGAACATCATGCTTGCCTCTGTCTTGGAGCGAATCCGTGAGATAGGGCTTCGCCTTGCGATGGGTGCCCAAAAGAAAGACATCGTGCTTCAGTTTATGTTCGAGGCTGTTTTGATAAGTCTTTTTGGAGGAATTGCAGGGATTATTTTGGGGGTAGTGATGGCAAATGTGATTGCACAAGTTGCGGAGATTCCTACCATTATTTCATTTCTTTCTATCTTCTTATCTTTCTTTGTATCGGCTACTGTGGGGCTGATTTTTGGAATAGCACCTGCCCGTCGTGCTGCCAAGCAAGACCCTATTGCCTCGCTGAGGTATGAGTAAAGGGATGAAGGAGTTTGTACGTTGGAGTGTCTGATTTTTATTTGCATGTCCAGGGAAATTAAGTTCGTGTTTTGGTGTTTTTCTCAAACTTATGTACTTTTAACAGTAAGTGTCTAAACATCTTATTTTCATAGAGTTTGATATTGTATTTAATCAAAATGAAATTATGAGAGAATTTTTTAAAAAAATGAAGTTAATTGACTTTTTAACAACTGAAGTTGAAATTCAAAAAGATGAGTTTGTATCAATCTTCAAAACAAAGGTAGAAGAAGGTCGCATAGGTTTATTATCAGAGGTTTTTGATGGTTTTACTTCAAGTAAATATAAATTTAAGGGGCATGTAGGTTTTGATGAGTTTAAAATCAAAAGAAGGGTTCTTGGAAGACGCTTTGATGCTACGGTTGTCAGTGGCAATTATAGACAGAAAAACGAGAAACTACTCATTGAAGCAGAAATAAATGGGCTCGATATGGTGAAGAACTCATACTTTAGCAGTTTTATCTTTTACATTATCTTCGTTGGGTGGTCTATTACTGTTGGAGGAGATACTGATAAGTTTATGCTCCTAGTTTTTCTTATTCTTGGTATATTTACGTTTTTTGTTCCATATTTTACAATGAGAGGAAATGTAAAGAAAATGAAGAAGGAACTGGAGCAGGAATTTTATAACATGACTAAAAAATAAGTACTTATCTCACCTAGTCCAAGCATGAGCGAAGCGGTGCTTGGACTATCAATTACCAGAAACGTCCGCTTCTCACCGAAGGTGCAGGAGTTGGTATGCTGGAGTGTTTGATAAAGGTGAAGATATTTATGTTTTTTCGGTAGCTTGGTAGTTCAAAGTCCTTCGCCTTCGGCGGAAAGCGGACGCTTTCGGAAATAAATGGTGCAAGCATAAGCGAAGCGATGCTTGCACCAGAAGGGTTTATCGTTGGTTTAACGTTCATTCTGGCTTATTTTCTATGACCTTGATAGCCAGTTTATTAAAAGGTTCTTTTTCAAGTATAGCATTTGCGAGTTCTTTGGCGAGTTCTTCACCCAGTATCCCACCATCATAAAAACTAAGTGCATACTCTTTTAAGAGCCAATCTTCAGGGGCAAGTTTAATTGCTTCTAAGATATGGTACAGCCCCGCATTGTTGCCTTGCTCTATGTGTTCGAGAGATTCTGCAATCACAAAAGCTGCTACTCTGTGCCAAAAAGCAGTTTGATGTCTGGCTATCATGTGGTTCACAAAGGTATAAGCCAAGATGCCCGCACCTTTTTCTATTACTCGGTGTAATGTACGTGTAAGTTCTTGAGGGCTTACATTCTGCTCAAGCAGCATTTCTGCTTTTTCAAACTGAAAATCTTTCAGTGCCTGAAGCAGTGTTTCGTGTAGTTGTGTTTCACGCATGTTATCGGATATTTTTTTTGGTTTTTGAGTATGTTCTTTATTAAGTTACTTATTTTTTTACTAATAACAAATATTTACTAATATCAATCTAAATTATTTTCATTAAAAATAGAACTTTTAATTTATAAAATAAAAGAATTTTTCTTGTTTGCTTCAAAAGATGTAATTTAGCAGTAAAAATAACCTAATAAACATCATGTACTGGATCAAAAAAATCACAAACCTATTTGTATTCTTAAGCTTGATATTACTGCTGCCTGTTTGCTCGGGCAGCTCTGAGAGTAATCAATCTCAAGACACTACACTGCCTGACTCTTTAGATGGCACAAACACGGCTAAAAAAGAGGAGGGTTCACAAAAACCATCTGAACCAAAGACAGACCGAAAGTTCAATGATCTTGCTAGATTTATTGCAGGTCTTCCCGCCGAAGAGGGCAGTGAATATGCCCAATACAGCCAAAATACTGCTTGGCAAGGCTTTGCCCAACAAACCGAAAAGCAATGGGCCAACATCAACGCCAACAAACTCCCCAAAATGATAGAATGGAGTAAACAAGAGCTGCAAGCACCCAATGAGGCTAAAGGCACTGTGTTTTATCCATTCAGTGGGCCCGACTTTATGCATGCTTCAGTGTTTTTCCCAGAAGCTGACGGTGTAGTGATGATTGGACTTGAGCCTATCGGCAACCTTCCTGATTTTGAGAAAATCAATAAAAAATCTATTGCAGGATATTTTAATGGCATTCAACGGACGCTTTATTCTATCTTAAGTGTGAGCTTTTTTAGAACCATCTCTATGGCAGATGATTTTACGGGACGGGTAGTCAGTGACATTGATGGCACATTGCCCGTCTTGTTTTTCTTTATGGCACGCACCAATCATCGAGTGCTTTATTACGAAAAAATAGCCATTAGCCCAGAAGGCACGGTAGTCCCCGCAGAAGAAGCAAAAACAGACTCTACTTACTATGGCTCTAAAATCACTTACCAACGAAATGACAAACCCAACGAATACAAAACCCTTTATTATTTTGCTGCCAATCTGCAAGACAGCCCTTACTCCTCTAGAAGCGGACTCACAGAAGGCGGATTGGCACAGAGGAGTGATTTCCGAAAATACCTAGAAAATCTGGACATCACCAGCACTTATATCAAGTCTGCCTCTTACCTGATGCATAGAGATACTTTTGGCATTATCCGAAACTTAATCTTGGATAAAAGCAAATATTACCTCCAAGATGATTCGGGGATGCCTATCAAAATGATAGATAGAAGCAAATGGGATTTGACTTTTTATGGGAGTTATGTAGCGCCTATTTCCCTTTTTAGTGTCAGATACCAAGCTGACCTACGTCAAGTCTATCAAAAAGGAACAGAAGTAAAGCCCTTGCCTTTCGGGATTGGCTACCAATACCAAGCAGGTACTTCTAACCTCATGCTGGGTGTAAAAAAATAATTTGAACTATCTCCATCAAAAATACCTTTCATTTTTAGGTCAGATGAGCTACTTTCTCAAAAGTAGCTCATCCATTTATACATCATCACAAGCAATCAAAAAAACATGCGATTTTCTTATTTATTTCTCACATCTATATTTTTTTTATTATTTGCTTGCCAATCAGAGCAAGACAGTAAAAAACAAGAAAATACAGACTCAGACAGCCCCAAAGGTACACTCATTGCCCTTAAAGGGACTACAAATAGTGCTCAAAAGGGACTGATTATTCTCAAAAAAATGCAAGATGGGCAGCTCATAAACATAGACTCTGCTGAGGTCAATGGCACTTCATTTAGCTTAGAGGCATATGTTACTGAGCCTGATTTCTTTGCCCTGAATGTATTTGGGCAAAAAGATGTCCCCCTTGTCATCTCACCCGAAGACAAAAATATCAGTATCGTGTTAGATACAAAAAAACCTGATTTTGGGGTAGAAATCTCGGGTTCAAAAGCGACTGATGAGTACTATGCCTTTGAAAAAATCTTACAAGACTTTACGACAAGATTCCAAGCACTCGAGAAAAAATACGGTGAGCAGCCTGCCGAGCTACAAAAATCTTACACTGCATTACAGCAGGAAAGCGTACAGAGGGTTAAAGTATTTATAGATTCCATAGGGGCGAGCATTGTCTCTGTGCGGGCTGCCAGTGTGCTAGAGTCTGATACGGAGTTTGAGTTTCTGGAAGCCCTCCATAAAAAAATGCAGACTGTACTACCTGACTCAAAATATACGGAGCAACTAGGATTAAAAGTCAAGGCAATTGCCGAAGAGTTAGAAGCTACCCAACATCTGCAAGTAGGAAAACCTGCCCCTGAGATTAGCCTTGCCACGCCAGAGGGTAGCAAATTAGCACTCTCATCTCTCAAAGGAAAGGTCGTTTTGATTGATTTTTGGGCATCATGGTGTGGCCCTTGCCGACAAGAAAACCCCAATGTACTCAAAATGTATAATCAGCACAAAGGCAAAGGATTTGAAATCTATGGAGTCTCTCTAGATAGAAAAAGAGAAGATTGGCTTGCTGCCATCGCCCAAGACCAGCTCTCTTGGAAGCACGTATCTGACCTCCAATTCTGGCAATCAGAAGCAGCTCAGACTTACCATGTCAGGGCGATTCCTGCTACTTACCTCATCGGGCGTGATGGCACTATCATCGCCAAGAACCTCAGAGGCCCAGCACTGGAGGCAAAACTGGCCGAGGTGATGGAAAAAATGTAGCCTCGAGATATTCAAATGAATTTTAAATAAAAAAGCACAAAGATTTTTAAAAACCTTTGTGCTTTTTTTAGTTATAGAGCGAGATTAACCTACCAGACTTGCATCTAGCTTCTGTGCTAAGACGCTCTTAGGCACTACGCCTATTTGTTTATCTACTACTTGTCCGTCTTTGAATACCAATAACGTAGGGATGCTACGCACATTAAACTTGGCAGAGATTTCAGGGTTATCATCTACGTTGAGTTTTCCGATGATTGCCTTGCCCTCATATTCTGCAGCAAGTTCTTCTACTACAGGAGTGAGCATTTTACAAGGGCCACACCATTCAGCCCAAAAATCCACTAGAACAGGTCTATCGGAGTTTTTTACTAGTTCTTCAAAATTTGCATCAGTGATTTCTACTGCATTTGCCATGATTCAATGTTTTAAGATGATTAATAAAAACGAACACAAAAATAAAAATTCTTATGTATTTACACAAAAACAGTGCAAAAGGTTCAGATTTGTGTCAAGGTATGCTGATACGGGCATTCATTTATCTTGATGCCCTAAGCATTTGCTTTTACTATTTGTTGAATATGCTCCGCATCATAAGATTGGGCTTGCCATGCTTCTAGGCGTTTGTCCATCACCCTAAACCAGAGAGGCGGCACCAATGACATCAAAATCATGACAGGATATCCAAAAGGCAACTGTGGGCTTTCATCAAAATGCCTCAAAACTTGGTAAGGACGGGCAGCATAGGCATGGTGGTCTGAGTGCCTTTGTAGCTGAAAAAGCATCAAATTGCTCACCAAATGGTTAGAGTTCCAAGAGTGTAAAGGATTCACTCGTTCATAACGTCCAGGGGCTATTTCTCGTCTTTGTATGCCGTAATGCTCTATGTAATTCACAGCTTCTAAAGAGGAAAATGCCATATAACTCTGGGCAAAGAAAAAAACAGGCACTGCCCACGCAAAAGCTCCACTTGTGATGCTAAACAGCACAGTAAGTGCTATCACAAAAAGCAACGGAAAAATGATATACTGAAGCATTTGATTATGAACAGGATTCCAAAGAGATAAGTCAGCACGTTGAAGGCGGCGTTTTTCTATATTCCAAGCACTCCGCCAGCTTCCTACTACAGTCTGAAACCAAAAGGCATAAAATGTCTGTCCCTTTTTACTTGTGGCAGGGTCATGCGGCGTAGCCACATTGACATGGTGCCCCTTGTTATGTTCTATATAAAAATGCATGTAACAGACAGTCATCAGATTGAGTTTGCTGTGAAACTTTGCCCACGCATTTTGCTTGTGCCCCAGCTCATGGGCTATGTTAATGCCTCCACTTGTGAAAGTCATCAGACTCAGCAAAAAGCCCACAGTCTCCACAAACGTAAGCGAAAACTCCGAAACCACATAAGCCCCCCAGACAATCAAGGCGAGTTGTATATAAACCATAGAATACACAATGACCTCAAAATAACGATCATTGACAATGCTGTCTATCTCATCATGGCTGATATTTTCGGGGTCTTTTCCGATGATTTCATCAAAAATCGGAATCAAAATGTATGCAAATACAAAAGCAGAAAACATCCACCAGCCGCCCCCATAATAGCCTAATACGATGAGGCAGGGAATGATGTAAGAAGCCAAAAAGCCCAATTTTTTTAGTACACTCATAATCTTAAAGGTTATTTTATTGAATTATAAAGCGAATAAACAAAATTATTTTTATAAATCAAACTATTTAGTTAAAAATAGTTCAGTTTTTTATTTTTGGAACACACTCCTGTCAAATTTTGGGGTCAAATTTAGGAACGGCATTGTGAGGCTTTCCAAAAATCTTCTGTAATTTTGGTGGACAAGCAAAGCACAGTTCTTTAAATTTAAAACAAAAAAATGAAATTATTTTACGTCATCCTTGGGGCTACTCCTCAGGGCAGAAACACCGAGCAGCACGATGTCTTTTTTGGAATAGCAGAAGATATACAAAGCCTTGTGCCTGCCATGAAGGCATTCTGGCACGATGCCAAGATTCATATTGATGCTTACCAAGAAGTGGCCTTTGCAGATGGCTACCAAATAGAGATTGTAGAAAAAGAAGCAAACACAGCCGAAGAGCAGCTTTTTTTTATCAACTTGGGGGGCTACAAGCAAGGGTATTTTGAAGAATTTCACGAGCAGCACCTCATGGTGGGCAAATCTCTAGCAGCGGTCATTGCCCGTGTAAAACAAACAGATTTTTATAAAACGATGGGTTTCAAAACTGCCGAAAGCCACATAGATGACAAGCACGGCGTGGACATTGATGATATTTTTAAAGTCAATGACATCCTCCCTTCAGAAATGAAAGAAAAATATAGCCTCCGCCTGAGCAGAAGCACAGATACTCCCCAAGAGAATGTGCTCAAAGTAGGCTACATCAAAGTATAAAAAGCATTAAAAAATCCCCTTGTCATCAACTGCAAGGGGATTTTTTAAAACATTCTATGTACTAACCTTTATTTAGGGCTTACGCTCTATAGGCTTGTATTCTTTAAAAAGAGAAAACTTTGATTCTTCTACTGCTTTTTGGTAGTTTTTCCAGTCTTCTGCAAAGAAAGCATTGACTTTTTTCAAAAATGCTTCAAGGGCTTTTTGGGCTTGCTCGGCACGAATCATTTGTGTAGTATTAGGCTCTTCCCAAGTAGATTGGGCAAAACCGAATGCACCTCTTATTTTGGCAGTAATCTGATCAGGATTTCTGACGATTCCTTGCACCTCTTCTTTGCCATTGGCTTCTTCTAGCAGTTTCTGGATACTCTTCTTGATTTCTGCACTTTGCTTGCGTAAGTCTTTGGTAGCTTCCTCTTTCGCATCTAAATTGCCTGTGATGAGGTTATTTGTTTTTTGGGCTTCTTTGAGCTGCAAAATGGCCTTGCGAGTGGTTTCTGTATCTTCCATCAGCTGGTCTATCAGCTTATTTTTTGCCATTCTATCGGCAAGGGAGATTTGCTCACGAGGGTCAGCCACTACTTTTATTTTGGTAGAATCTTTGTCTTCTCCATAGGTAAACCTTACCCAATATTCACCTGGCAATACCTCTGGCCCGCTTGGTTCTGAGGCATCGTCATCTTTAGGCTCTGGGGCGTTGGGGCTGCGGACTCCTTTTCGGTCAAGCCTCCATCTCATACGGTTGATGCCTGGCTTGGGCGTGTCTTGCAATGTGCGGATGACCTCCATTTTCTCATTTAGAATTTCTACTGTGATTTTGAGGGTGTCTTTAGAAATAGGTTTGGCTGCCTTGCTAAGTTCTTGCATGCCTGTTTTGCTAGGCGAGCTGGTTGCTTTTTCCTTGCTTTCTCCTTCTTTTTTCTTCTCTTTGAATTTCACTTCTTTGATAGAATAGCTTAACATCGCTCCTGAGGGACGGTTTTCACCCTCAAAAACACCTTGTGCTGAGAACCTTGCACCACCGCCACGTCTGTAATTGGCAAGCACGGCTTCGGGTGCTTCAAAGGCTGCCACAGGTTTGTCTAATAATTTAGCTCCTTGCTGTGCCAATGCCCTGAGCGGACGAATATCATCTAAGACATAGACTGCCCTGCCGAATGTGCCTATCACGAGGTCGTGCTCTTTGGGATGAATGACCATATCCATGGTAGAGACCGTGGGGTAGCCTTGAGTCCATTTTGTCCAAGTAGTGCCATAATCAATGCTAACATACAAGCCAAATTCAGTCCCTAAGAAAAGTAAATTAGAAGCAATCGGGTCTTGGACTACCGAAAGGGCATAGCCCCAAACCTTGCTTTCGTCAATGAGTCTTTTCCAAGTCTTCCCAAAATCTTGAGTATGGTAGAGATAAGGCGACCAATTATTGCGGCGGTGGTCTTCTAGCACCACAAAGGCTTCTCCTGCTTTGTGTGTAGAGGCTTGAATCTGTGGAATCCAAGTGCCTGCGGGTACACCTTTGAGGTTTTTATAAACATTTGTCCAAGTCTTGCCTCCGTCTTGGGTAAGCTGAAGGTAGCCATCATCTGTGCCTACCCAGATGACTTTCTCGTCTTTGGGGCTTGGGGCAATGCTCATAATGGTGGTATAATTTTCTGCACCTGTGGCATCATAAGTGAGTCCGCCACTGTCTCCTTGCTTTTGTTTGGTGGTATCATTGCTGGTGAGGTCAGGGGAGATAATCGTCCAGTTGTAGCCATTGTCTTTGCTATAATGCACAAATTGGCTTCCGTAGTAAATGGCTTTCGGGTTAAAAGGGTCTTGAGCAAGGGCAGAGTTCCAGTTAAACCTTAGCTCTGTGCCCTCTGGATGTGCAGGCTGTATCGCCTTAGATTGCCCCATTTTGAGGTGGATTCTTGCCAAATTTCCTTGCTGAGACATGGCATAGGCATATTCAGGGTTGCTGGCATCGGGCATAGCATCAAAGCCATCTCCAAATAAGATTTCTTCAAATACATCATTGCGTAAGCCATTGGCACTCCAGTCATACGCAGGGCCATACCAAGAGCCATTGTCTTGCATGCCTCCATAGACATTATAAGGAGTCTGGGTATCTACATTGATGTGATAAAACTGCCCTACGGGAAGTGCATCTACAAATTGCCAAGTCTTGCCACCGTCTCGGGTGATGTTCATGCCGCCATCATTGCCATTGAGCATAAAGTCAGGATTGAGAGGAGAAATCCACCATGCGTGGTGGTCGGGGTGTACTCGGTTGCCATAGTCGGCGATGGTTTCCCAGGTGCGTCCACCGTCTTCACTTTTAGAGACATAAGACCAAAGGCTGTAAAGTAGGTTTTCGTTTTTGGGCGAAACATAAATCTCTGAATAATAAAAAGGGCGGTTTCCGAAATCACCTTTGTCAGTTACTTTTTTCCAGCGAAAGCCTCCATCTTCTGAGGCATAGATGGCATTTTTTTTAGATTCTATAATTGCATAGATTTTATTGGCGTTGCTAGGAGCGATGGCGATGCCGATGCGTCCTAAATCTCCTTCGGGCATGCCCTCTTCAGAAGTGCGTTTTTTCCAAGATTTACCACCGTCTAGGGTAACATATAAACCAGAGGTTTCACCACCAGATTTAAAAAACCACGGCTCTCTGAAATGCTCCCACATTGCCACAAGCAGTTTATCAGGATTGCTAGGGTCTATGACCATATCAGCCGCACCCGTTTTTGTGCCGAGGTAGAGGATTTTTTCCCAAGTCTTGCCGCCGTCAGTGGTTTTGAATACACCCCGCTCAGGATGCTCACCCCAAGGCGAACCGATGGCAGCAACCCATACGATGTCAGGGTTATTGGGGTGAATGATGATTCGGTGAATGGCTTGGGTCTTTTCTAAGCCCATGGCTTGCCAAGTGCGACCAGCATCTAGGCTTTTATAAATCCCGTAGCCCATGGTGCAGCTATTGCGTGGATTTCCCTCACCAGTGCCCACCCAGATGATGTCAGGGTTGGCTTGGTAAATCTTGACTGCCCCGATAGAAGCGGCTTTTTCATTGTCAAAGATGGGTTTCCAGCTAATGCCTTCATTGATAGACTTCCATAAGCCGCCCGAGGCAGCGCCAGCATACATAATCTGAGGATGGTCATTAACGGCATCTAGTGCCGTAATCCGACCGCTCATGCCAGCAGGCCCGATGGCACGGGGCTTCATACCTGAGAACTTTGCCATGTCTAGTGTCTGTGCCAGCAGTGTGCTGCTGCTGCTTGCTACCTGTAAGGCAAAAAGCACAAGGACAAACCAAGCTAGATTTTGTGTTTTGGGTAATTTTTGTCGCATATTTTAGTGATTAAGAAATTTAAAATTTGTCCTAAATAAAATATTTTTTGGCAAAAAATGACTTTTCACTTGTGATAAATGCTGCTATGTTGCTTCTTTTAACAAATGACTAACAGAAGTAAGCTCAGAGATTTCTGGTAGGCGAATCTGTGTCTGTCTGCATACTTTGCTTGTTTTGGTATTTTGCTCAAAAATATTTGGTAAAATGAAGTAACATTCTATATTTCTTTCAGTTTTAGCAAATAGTAATACTATTAAATTGATGAAAGATATGCCTAAATTTTGTGTATTCTTGTCTTTTTTCCTCTTTGTGGTTGCTGCTGTGTTGGCTCAGACTGATGAGCTTCCGAAGCCCAAGACACCCTTGGCACTCGGTTTTAGGGGGCATCACGGGTTTATTATCCCTCACTCAGATGCCATCAGGGCACAGGCAAATTCTAACCCTTGGGGTTTTGAGCTAGATGCTTCTTTGCATTTAATTGATGAAAAATCTTGGAAAAATTTTGCTTCTTTTCCGAGGGTTGGGGCTATTTTGAGCTATGTTAATTTTGACAATCCTGAGATTTTGGGCAGTGCCCTTAATCTAGGGGCATACTTTGAGCCCAGTATTGCGGTACGGAATCGGCTCAATTTTTCTTTTAGATTGGGTGTGGGGCTTTCTTACCTCAACCGTGTCTTTGATACAGAAACCAACCCTGAGAATCAGTTTTATAGCACTCCGATTAGTTTTTTGCTGGTCGCCAATGGCATGGTCAATTACCGAATCCGCCCCGAACTGCAAGTACGGGCTGGCTTTTTTTACAATCATATTTCTAATGGAGGCATCAAACAGCCCAACAAAGGGATTAACTTTCCTACGGCGAGCCTCGGTATAGAGTATATTTTAAATCCTTATAATTTCAAATCTAGAAAGAAAGAAGACTGGAGGCAGCTACATCCAGATAGATTCAAGGTGAAGGCGGCCATTTTTGGTACTGCCAAGACGCTCAACAATGAGGACAATCGTAGGTTTGGGATTATCGGGGCTACAGTCTATGGCAGCTATGTGGTGGGCAGGATGAGTGCCTTGACTGCGGGGCTAGAGTGGGTTTTTGATTATTCTTTGCGTGAGAGGCTCAGGCGGACAGGTTTAGAAAATGATTTTCAGAAAGGAAGTCTAAACATAGGGCATGATTTGCTTTTGGGCAAGTTTATTTTCTCTCAGCAATTTGGGTTTTATTTGTATAGAGATTTTTTTGACAAGCCTTTTTACTATCAGCGCTACGGGCTTGCCTATCAGCTTAGCCCACACCTCTTTGCGGGCATACAGCTCAAAGCCCATGCGGATGTGGCAGATTTTATGGATTTTAGAGTGGGTTATGTTTTTTGAGGCTGGGGAATCCGTCCTAAAAGTCTGTTGTGATGAATTTGATTTAGAGGGATCTTTGATTCTTCCTTCGGAGCTTCCCTTTTCCGAAGCTGGAGCTTCGTGCTACAAATGAACCTTGTTCGCTATGGAAAAATACAAATCTTCTGCTCCTGAGTCGAGAGTGCAAATGCCGACTAAGCATTACGCCCTTTTTTCACGCCTTCAGATTCCTGCGGAATGACAAATACGACGTTGTCATTCTGTAAGAATCCGCTGTACTGCGTAGCCTTTTTTCACACCTTCAGATTCCTACGGAATGACAAATCTTTAATACTGCCCGAGCCAGAGGCTCAGGCTACTTTAGGGAAAATTCTTTCTCACATCGCTTTTTGGGTGCTGCGTCCCTTGCACCCTCCAAGCGATGCCAGAAAGAATTTTTATATCTTAGCTCAAATGATGTAACGAAATGAAACAAGCAAAGCAAACTATAGAGAACAAACAAGGCGAAAGCCGAAGCTGCTGTTACGGCGGTCTGGTGCGTCGTAGTCGCGAAAAGCCACACGACAGTAAGCGGCGTAGTCGCTCCAAGAGCCACCGCGCAAAACACGGAACGAGGCCCGATGATTATCTATCCAAGCAGCACCATCACTAGGAACTCCCTCATAGTTGTTATGCCAATCATCTTCGCACCATTCCCATACATTACCACTCATGTCATATAAGCCTAACTCATTGGGCTTTAGTAATCCTACAGGCTGCGTCTTGTCGTTTGAGTTTTCTTCATACCAAGCCACTTCGTTTATGTCATTACTCCCTGCATATTCATAGTCTTGGCTTTTTTGTCTACCTTTTGCAGCATATTCCCATTGGGCTTCAGAGGATAGGCGAAACAGCCCCCTGCCTCCCGAAGGGAGAAGTTCCTTGAGTTTTTTTATAAAGGTTTGTGCATCATTCCAACTTACCATTTCTACTGGGTTTTGTGGGTTTCCTTTAAAATGAGAGGGATTCTTACCCATCACAGCCCCATAAAGTTCCTGCGTTACAGGGTATTTTGCCATATAAAAACTCTCTAAGGTAATTTGTGTGGGGGGTTGCTCGCTTTTATTCCCCTTGGCAGAACCTATGGTAAATGTGCCCCCCTCTACCCATATCATCTCAAAGGATACGCCGTTGATGGTTTGGGTGAAGTTTTTAGATGTTTCGGGTTCAGGGGTAAATTGTTGGAATTTTTGGGTTTGTTGTTGGCTTTCTTGCTGTTGGGAAGTTTGTTGAGTGAGTGGTTGTGGGGTTTGCTGTTGTGATTGTGCTAAGTAGTTTTTTACACTTTCCAAACAATTCCCATCAAAATCGAAGACTTCTTTGGGTAGGTTTTCTATGGGGTTGCCTTGTAGGTAGAGTTCTTTGAGGTTGGGGAGTTTATCTAGTAAGTCTGTAGGGAAATGGGTGATTTGGTTGTCCTCTAGACGTAGTATTTCAACATAAGTGATATCGTATTTTTCAAGTACTTCAGTCGTTAAATCTACAATTCCCTGATTGGATAAGTCTAGGATTGAATTTTTTGCCTGAATTTTTTGATTTATTTTACCATCCCTAATGATTCTTTCAATAATTATGAGCGGTTCATTATTTTCAAGCCATTCATCACTGATGGCAAAATTATTTCTTGAAAGCCTTAGTCCTTTATTATCCCATTTTTTGGTTTCATTAGAACTCAATTGTAAACTGAGAAATGATTCAGGCAGACTTGTAAGTTTATTTCCACTTACATCTAGAAATCTCAAAGATGATAAATATCCTAATTCTTCAGGGAGATATTCTAGTTGATTATCTTCAACCCCAAGTACCCTCAATCCTTTTAGATTTCCGATTCTTGGTGAGATAGTGATGAGTTGATTATTTGTTAAAAATAATCGTCTCAAATCCTCCAATTCAAATAAAGCATCAGGCAATGTTTTAAGTCCTCGCCCTCTCAAGTCTAGCTCTCTTTGTCCAGAATTACTAGCTTGCGTAATAAGCTCTAAGGCTTCAAGGTAGTTTTGTATATCTTCTAAACAATTCCCCTCAAAATCAAATACTTCTTCAGGCAAATTCTTAATCGGATTGCCATACAATTGAATCTCATTGAGATTGGATAGTTTATCCAGTAATTCAAGAGGAAAATAAGTGATTTTATTTTCTTGCAGGTACAGTCTAGCGATATGTGTATAGTCGAAAATGGG
>JAABSX010000023.1 GCA_011390205.1 Microscillaceae bacterium
TCTCCATCAGCGATGTCTATGCCATTGCCCTGTAGGTTGATTTCGGCGGGGGGGGCAGCAAATATAGCAAATCTATCATTGGTTCCTCCATTTGTAATATCTCCTCCTAAGTATAGGTCACCTGTCTCTGAGAGAAGAATGGCATAGGCATAAGAACTTACATCTAGAGTCCAAGCTGTATTAGGATTCCAGGTAGGATCTGCTGCTCCTGTCCCAGTAGTACTTAATTTGGCAATAGCACTGCGAGTTGCTCCACCAATGGTTGTAAAACCTCCTCCTGCATACAAATCTCCGCCTGAAATGCCAAGAGCATATACCTCTGCATCTGCATCAGGGTTCCAAGTAAGATCTACTGCTCCTGCTCCTGTAGTGCTTACCTTAGCTATAAAGTTACGTGTTTGTCCCCCAATAGCTGAAAAGTCTCCGCCTATATACAAGTCTGTACCTGAGAGCGCTAAAGCACGGATGGAAGGAAAATCTGCATCAGGATTCCACATTGCGTCTGCATTTCCTGTGCTAGTGTTTACCTTAGCAATAAAATCACGTGCTTGCCCTCCAATATTATTAAAACCACCACCTACATACAGGTCTGTACCTGAAATAGCAAGAACATTGATTGTATTATCTGCATCAGGATTCCATGTTGGGTCTGCAGCTCCTGTTCCTGTAGTACTTAATTTGGCAATTCTGTTTCGTGTTTCACCCCCAATAGTTGTAAAACTTCCTCCTACATACAAGTCTGTACCCGAAATGGCAAGAGAGAAAACTCTATTATTTGCATCAGGATTCCATGTAGGATCTGCTGTTCCTGTTCCAGTAGTACTTAATTTGGCAATTTTGCTTCTTGTTTCTCCTCCGATAGTTGCAAAATTTCCTCCTACATACAAGTCTGTACCTGAAATGGCAAGAGAGTGGACTGTAGCATCTGCGCTAGGATTCCATGTCATATCTAATGTTAAATCACTTTTTTGGATACGAGCAATTCTATTTCGTGTTTCTCCTCCAATACTTGTAAAATTCCCTCCTATATAGATGTACAAAGCATCTTCTACTATGGCATCCACACCACCATTAGGCTGTCCACTGGCAAGGGTTCTAAGCGTTTGCCCCTGCGCCTGCCCCATACCGAAGCCCAGCAAAAGTAGGCTGAGGGCAAGCATTTGTAAGTTTTTGTAAAGTTGTTTTTTCATAAGAGAATTGAGATAAATTAAAATAGAGTGTGAGTTATTCAAGAACAATGAATAGAAAACTACTTTATTCTTCTAAGTACCTATAAAATAAAATTTATGATTATTTTATTTGCATCAAACAAAGATATTCCTGTAATTCTCTTATAAAATTAAATTTTTATTTCAGTATTCTACTTTTTGTATAAATATCTCTGTGTAAGTTTGCACGACAATAAATTAAAAAAGTGTATGAATTGAGTACTTTATTCTTTTCAAACAGAAAAAAGCTTTGTGTAAGGCACGACTTCACACACTCACTTTTGCTTGATTAAAGTGTGTGGCGGCATCTTAAAGGATAGTTACGGACAAATTCTGTATCCAAAAAAAATGCTTTATTTTCTGTATGGGTCTCAGATGCGTTTTTCGTATTTTTCAGATAAAATACGGCAAGACAAATACGTTCATCGATTATTTATATCAGTCTGCCGTACCATTTGCCGCATTCATTGGGTATATCGAGAGGGATGTGGATAGGGTTCTGAGTAAAAATCCCAAAAACAGCAGAGCCTGAGCCTGTCATAGCGGCATAGAATGCTCCAGCCTTTTGGAGATTTTGTTTTATCTCTGCTAGAAGGGGAAACTGTGGGAAAAGTGAGGCTTCAAAATCATTGACCAGAATGCCTTGCCATTCTTGAGGATTTTTTTGGAGGATTTCTTCCAGTGCCATGGAGGGCTTTTGGGGCTGTACGCCTGCATAGGCCTGCTTGCTGCTGATATGAATCTGAGGGAAAACCAGCACAATCCAGTAAGCCGATAAATCTAGAGAAATTTCTTTAAAGACATCTCCTTTTTGGAGTGCTAGGCGAGGGCGGTTTTGAATAAAAAAAGCACAGTCACTGCCAAGTTGTCTTGCATAGGTTTCCATTTGGGCATCGTCTAAGCCTAGCTCAAATTGCCGATTGAGCATTTTGAGCACAAAGGCAGCATCAGAGGAGCCACCGCCTAGCCCTGCACCGATGGGCAGTGCCTTGTGAAGGTGAATGTGCACAGGAGGCAGTTGGAAATCTTTTTGGAGCAGATTGTATGCACGCACACAGAGGTTTTCGTGTCCGTCTTCGGGGATTTCTGCCCCTGTTACACTAAATTCAAACTTACTTGAGGGGATGATTTCTAGGGCATCAGACCAAGCGACAGGATAAAAAACGGAGGCAATGTTGTGGTAGGCATCAGGTCTTTTTTCTATAATCTGTAAGCCGAGATTTATTTTGGCATTCGGAAAATCAATCATAAAATTATGTTTTTTGGCAGTACAATCAAAAATTTTCTGCTAATTTAGGGTCTTTAGATTCTTTTTTATAAAGATATGCAAGCAATTTTATGCAAAGAATGGGGAAACCCCGATATTTTGGTATTTGACAGTCTTTCTTTGCCCCGATTGGCCCCTCATGAGGTTCGCATTAAAGTATCTTGTGTAGGCTTGCAGTTGGTAGATATTTTGATGATTCAGGGCAGATACCAAGCAAAACCTCCTTTTCCTTTCATACCTGGGGGGGAGGTTTCGGGAGAGATAGCAGAAGTAGGTGAAAAAGTAGAAGGCTTACACATAGGAGACAAAGTACTTGCTTTGTGCGAAACGGGCGGGCTGGCGGAGTATGTGCAGGTTTCTTGGAAAAATATCATTTTTATCCCTGAGTACATCAGTGCCGAGACTGTAGTGGCTTTGGGGCTAAGCTATGCGACTGCTTACTTGGGCTTGGTGCATCGTGCAAGCATTCAGCCTGGTCAGAAGCTATTGGTGCTTGGGGCGAGTGGCAGTATGGGCTTGGCAGCCGTAGACATAGGGAGTTTTCTGGGGGCAGAGGTCATCGCAGTGGGCAGTACTTCGGAGAGGTTACAAGCTGCAGAGCAAGCAGGGGCAAGGCATCTTATTGCGTATCAGGAGGTTAATTTTAAGCAAGCACTCAAAGAAATAACCGCACAAAAGGGCATTCAAGTGGCTTATGACCCTGTGGGAGGGGAGATTTTCAGTGAAATGCTGGGCTGCATGGCTTGGGAAAGTCAGATTATCTCCGTGGGTTTTGCAAGTGGTACGATTCCTCAGCCACCCATCAATAGACTTTTGATTCAGAACATCACACTCTCAGGGCTTCACTTTCAGGGCTACCAAAAAAGACATCCTCACAAAATCAAAGCAGCTTTTCGGACACTCCTGCAATGGCAGCAAGCCAGCAATATTCACCCGATTATCTCAAAAATATGCACCTTTGAAAAAGCCAAGGAGGCACTCAATGCAGTGTTAAATAAACAAAAAATAGGTAAAATCATTGTAAAAATAAACTAAATCATATTCGCTGATGAATCACCCCACACTACAACAAAATATAGACAAAGCCTGGGACACTTGGCATGCTTACCTTGCAGGGCATGAAGCACATTTATTGGATGAATTGCTAGATGAAGAGGTCGTATTTCATTCTCCCGTAGTCTGGACACCCCAAAAAGGCAAAGCCCTTACCAAACTATATTTACTCTCTGCCGCCAAGGTCTTGTTAGATGAATTTCAATACATCCGCAGCATCAGGCAAGATTTGCATTGGTGCTTAGAGTTTAATTGTAAAATAGGTGATGTTACCGTCAGAGGCATTGACCTGATTACACTCAATGAAGAGGGTAAAATTATTGATTTTGAGGTCATGGTGCGTCCGTTAAAGGCTGTCAACGCCATTCACCAAGCCATGGGGCTGATGCTTGAGCAGGTGAAAGAAAAAGGCAGCAAGCCATGATTTTGTTTGTTGAAAGCAAGCCCTTGTAAGTAAATACACTACGTTTGGATAAAGAGCGTTATACCAACAAATGAATCTCTCACCAAAAAATAAACAATGCAAAAAATATCTTTTTTAATTCTTCTTATTTTTACTTCAGCTTTATTTCTGTTCACATCTTGCAGCGATAAAGAAGAAGGAAATGCTACTTTCAGAGTGCGGCTGACTGACGCTCCTGCTGACTATGACCACGTCTATATTGATATTCAAGAAGTGCGTGTGCATACTTCTTCAAGTGCAGGGGAGGGTGATGGAGGCTGGCGAACTCTAGACCAAATCAGTGCGGGTGTGTATGACTTACTAGAACTTACTGGAGGCATTGATACAGTTTTGGCAAGTGCCGAACTTCCTGCAGGGCGTATTTCTCAGCTTCGTTTGGTTTTAGGAGACAACAACAGTGTAGTAATCAATGGTGTAAGCCATGATCTCAATACTCCAAGTGCACAACAATCAGGGCTGAAGCTAAACATCCAAGCGGAGCTCAGCCCCAATATTACCTATGATTTATTGCTTGATTTTGATGCTGCAAGGTCTATCGTGAGGACGGGCAGTGGAAAATATAATCTAAAACCTGTCATCCGTGCTACTCCACTAGCCCAAGGAGGTTCTATCTGTGGCACGATTAGCCCTTTGGCTGCTTCGCCTGTGATTTATGCCATACAGGGCACTGACAGCACAAGCACTTACCCTGATGGCAATGGTAAATTTTGTTTGAAAGGCTTAGATGCTGGCAGTTATGATATTTCGATAGTGCCCGTAGAAGGGTATGTTACTGTCTATCGCAATGGCGTAAATGTCAGCACAGGGCAAGTCAGTGATGTAGGAAATATCACCATCACAGAGTAAGTCAAAAAACGATTTGCCTTCAAAAACACCAAAACCTACCCCGAAAGAACACGAATTGTTTTAGGGTGCAGGTTTTGGTGTTTTTGTTTTTATAGACTTTCATTTTTTCTAAAAATCACTTTTCTTATCAAGCTTTGAACATACTGGGCTTTTCTACAAAGATAAAACCCCTCTGGGCTATGGAAAAATGCACAGTAGTATGAAAATACGACATCAAAAACATTCATTTCTAAGACAACTTTTAAAGGGCAAAGTTTTGACAAAAAGAATTAGATTTAAGATATTTGCTTAATGACTCAAGAGAGTCTTTTATAATTGTAAACCAAAACCCTCATCTCTTGGAAATTGATTCTTTTCATATCACCTATTGTAGCAATATCCATGCAGGCGAAAGCTGGGCGGAGGTCTTCGAAAATTTAAAAAAATACATCCCCCCCCTCAAAGCCAAGCTATCTCCCAAAGCAGCCTTCGGGATAGGGCTTCGCCTTTCTTATGAGGCGGCAGAAGAGCTTCTTAAAGCAAATCATTTAGCAGTTTTTAAAGCATGGCTTCAGCAAGAAAATTTATATGTTTTTACCATAAATGGCTTCCCTTATGGCAATTTTCATGGACAAGTAGTCAAAGATGCCGTGCACCTGCCCGACTGGACCAGCCCCCAACGACTTGAATATACCTATCAACTTTTTAAAATCTTGGTAGAATTACTGCCTTATGGCATAGAAGGAGGAATTTCTACCTCTCCGCTTTCTTACAAAGGCTGGCTAGAAGAGGCGGAAGCAGCCCTTGAGCTGGTCTTTGAAAAATCTACAGAGAATCTACTCAAAATATTAGACAGGCTCATACAGTTTGAGCAAGACACAGGCAAAATCTTGCACTTAGATATAGAGCCTGAGCCAGACGGATTACTCGAAAACACCGATGAAGTATTGGCATATTACAGAGATTATCTTGTGCCTTCTGCTATAGATTTTTTAGCCAATACTCGAGGCATGAATAGCTTTGAAGCCGAGCAAAGCCTCAAAAGACATATTCAGATTTGCTACGATGTTTGCCATTTTGCGGTAGCTTTTGAAGACCATGCAGAGGCTCTAGCACGCCTTCAACAGGCAGGCATTCTGATAGGAAAATTTCAAATCAGTGCTGCCCTCAAAGCCTCTTTTGGGAAATCTGCCCAAGAAAACAAGAAAGTATTGAAGGCACTGGAAGCCTTCAACGAATCTACCTATTTGCACCAAGTAGTGCAGCGCAACGAAGACCAAAGCTATACACAGTTTTCTGATTTGCCTTTTGCCCTTGCACAGGCAGATAAGTCTGAGATAGAAGAATGGCGGGTACATTTTCATGTGCCTATTTTCTTGGAAAAATACACAGCCTTGGCACCTACGCAAGCAGATATTTTAGAAGTGCTGGCACTTGCCAAGGCCAAAGACCTGAGCCAGCATTTAGAGGTAGAAACTTACACATGGGAGGTGCTGCCCAAAAGTCTGCAAACAGATTTGTCCAAATCTATAGAGCGAGAGCTGCGATGGCTCATCCAAAATCTGAAAAGACTGTGAAATATCAAGCAAAACCCTTAAATTGCAGACTTATTCTGAAACCATGAAGCAGCTTTTTCTTTTCGTTTTTCTGGGCTTGGTGGCAGCATCTGCCAGTTTTGCACAAGTAGGAGGGCGCAATACTTTCGAGTTTGTGCGTGTGCCTGTAGATGCCTTTGGGGCGAGCCTTGGCGGAGTCAATATCAGCACAGGCAGCCATGAGGTGAATGCTTTTTGGCGAAACCCTGCCCTGATGCAAGACTCCATCAACAGGCATGCCGCACTCAGCTATGTGCCTTGGCATGCAGACATTCATAATTTTACATTGGCATACATTCAGCCTTTTCAAAAAATAGGGGCTTTAGCTTTTGGGCTTCACCTCGTAAACTATGGCACACTGCAAGAGACAGACCCCTCGGGGCAAATACTGGGAGAATTTAAGGCACAAGATTTTAATTTCAATGTGGGCTATGCCATTCAGCAAGATAATTTTAGCTTTGGGGTCAATGCCAAGCTGCTCGGCTCACAGATAGATGTCTATAGTGCCTATGCCCTTGCCCTTGATTTGGGGCTGGTTTTTCGGCATCCTCTAAAAGATTTTACCTTTGGGCTGGCAGTCAAAAATATCGGCTTCGGGATGAGCAAATACACCCCTGATACTCAGCTGAATATGCCTCTAGATGTGCAGATAGGCACAAGCTTCAGACCTGAGCAAATGCCTTTTCGTTTTTCTGTGAGCTTGCACCACCTCTATCAGTTTGACATTACCTATTTAGACCCCAACCGACAGACACAGTTAGATGCCAACGGAACGCCCGTGCGTGAAGAAAAAACTTTTTTTGACAAGGCAGCTCGGCATTTTGTGCTGGGGGGAGAGCTTTTACTTTCTTCTAAATTTCAAGTCAATTTAGGTTATAATCACCTTATCAACCGTGAAATGAAAATAGCCAATCAAGGAGGTATGCGAGGGCTCTCTTTTGGTTTTCAGCTACGCACCCAGAAGTTTGCCTTTGGTTTTGGAAGAGGAACTTACCAAATAGGAACAGGACGCAGCTTCTTTACGCTCAGAGGGGATTTGGGGCAAGTAATGAAGCGTAAGTGAAATTTTTTATAGCTTTCTGTTTGTCAGATGCTTGTACTTAAGCTAATCTGAGACAAATACTTAGGAACTTCTACATTGTGTTTGCATTAGTTCACATTAGGCATTAACTTTATAGGCTTGTTTGTTTTAAAATCTTTTCAATAAAGCTAAAAATGACGGAAGAATCACTCAACAATTTTGTATCTTATTGCCAAAAACACCTCAAAGGCGATGAAAAAGGAGAGGCCCAAATATTTCTCGAGCATTTTTTTGTGGCTATGGGGCATCCTGAAGGAGTAAAAGGAGCAGGGGCAACTCTAGAAGAACGCATCAAGAGCCAAGACAAACGCAGCACCCGATTTGCTGACCTCGTCTGGAAGCCCCGTGTATTGATAGAAATGAAAAAAAGAGGTGAAAACCTGGCAGTGCATTATCAGCAGGCTTTCCAATACTGGATAGATTTAGTGCCTGACAGACCGCAGTATGTGGTGCTTTGTAACTTTGATGAGTTTTGGATTTATGATTTTAACAAACTAGTTTACGAGCCACTCGATAAGGTAGCACTCACAGACCTTCCCCAAAAGAGAGCTTCTTTTTCTTTCTTATATCCCAAATTTAAGCACCCTGTCTTCAAAACAGGCGAAGACATTACCAAAGACATTGCCCAAAAAATAGCTTATATCTTCAAATCGCTCACTACAAGAAAAATTGAAAGAATAGATGCTTTGCGGTATTGCTTGCAGTGCATCGTTACGATGTTTGCCGAAGATGTAGGTTTGCTTCCTAATCAGGTATTCACTCGCTTGCTCCAAGATTGTATAGACCGCAAAGAAAGTAGCTATGACCTCATAGGAGGGCTTTTTCAAGAGATGAACCGACTAGGAACCGCCCCCGCAGGACGCTACGAAGGGGTAGAGTACTTTAATGGAGGGCTCTTCGAAAAGATTATCCCCATAGAACTGACGCATTTTGAAATAGAAATGCTTTTTGATGCCTCCAAACGAAACTGGTTTAAGGTCAATCCTGCTATCTTTGGCACTATCTTCCAGACTGCCCTCGAAAAAGGCGAAAGACACGTGCTAGGGGCGCACTATACCGCTGAAATTGACATCAAAAAAATCGTCTTGCCTTGTATTGTGCAGCCTTGGCAAGCACAAATAGACCAAGCCCAAACCCTAGACGAACACCTCGCCCTGCTCACCGCCCTGAGCCAATACACAGTGCTAGACCCCTCTTGTGGCAGTGGCAACTTCCTCTTTGTGGCTTTCAAAGAAATGAAACTCTTAGAAGCGCAAATCCTTGACCGCATCAGAAACCGATTTACCAAACCTGCCGAAGGTAAAAAATTCTTCCAATTCCTCAATGAATATACCTACGTCAATACCGCACAGTTTTATGGCTACGACATCAAACCCTTTGCCGTAGAACTTGCCAAAGTTACGCTCATGGTCGCCAAAGAACTCTCTTACATAGAGTACAAAGAAAGTTTTGATAGCAAATTCAAACCTCTACCCCTAGATAACCTCGACGACAATATCCTCTGCATTGATGCCCTCCTAGATGACCAAGGCAATGCCCGACAATGGCACAAAGTCGACGTCATTATCGGAAATCCGCCTTTTCAGGCGAGAAGCAAAATGCTCAGTGAATTTGGGAAAGAATACCTCGAGGGGCTATGGAAAGCATATCCTGATTTGAATAGATACGGTGATTTTTGTACACTTTGGTTTTATAAAGCACATCAAACACTCAAGCCCAATCACTTTGCTGGTTTAGTAGGTACTAACAGCATTAGAGAAAATAACAGCCGAGAAAACAGTTTGGATTATATCGTAAACAATGGAGGAACTATCTTTAATGCTGTTTCTTCTCAAAATTGGGAAGGTGAAGCAGCCGTTTTTGTGTCAATAGTGAATTGGGTAAAGGGCAATTATCTCAATGATAAAATATTATTTGTAATCAATGAAGAGGGAGAGTTGAAGCCACACACACGTACATTTATCAATAGTAGTCTTAGCTTACATGTAGATGTGAGTACTGCTGCTAAACTTTCTTGCAATAAACTTAGAAAATACTGTTCACAAGGGCTAAAGCACGGACATGAAGGATTTTTATTAACTCCTGCTCAAGCCAAAACCTACCTAAAAGCCGATAAAAAAAATGCAGATGTATTAAAGCCTTATTTGATTGGACGTGAGCTAGTTGCCAGCTTTGCAAGCCAACCTAAAAGATTTGTCATAGATTTTTCTCAACTTGATGTCATTCAAACCGCTGGCTACAAAGAATTATTCAAACATATCCAGAAAACTGTTTATTTTGATAGAAAAGCACTGTCGGATAAACAACAACAAGAAAATCAAAAACTATTGGCTAAAAACCCTAAAATAAAAGTAGATAAAAGCTATATCAATTACTACAAAACTTGGTGGCAATTGATTGGAAAAAAAACAGAACTGATAAAGGAACTGTCATCAATGAAAAAATATATTGCTTGCTCAAGAGTATCCCTAAGACCTATTTTTGAATTTATTTCTACTGAAATTTCTCCAAATGACCAACTAATGGTCTTCACTTTTGAAGATGACTATAGTTTTGGGATTTTACAATCTTGTTATCACTGGGAATGGTGGAAAGCAAAATGCTCTACGCTGAAAGGAGATTATCGCTATACTGCTGATACCGTTTGGTACACCTTCCCTTTCCCTCAAAATCCAAGCGAAAAGCAAGTAAAGGCAGTCGCAGACGCAGCCCTGACACTCAGAAAAGCACGTACAGCTACTATGCAAAAAAATCAATGGAGTTTGAGAAACATGTATGGCATACTAGATTTATACTCAGACAGTAATCCCATCAAAAAATTACACCAAGCTCTAGACAAAGCTGTAAGAGAAGCTTATGGCTTTGCTCCGAACAGTGATATACTCACGGAACTCTTATTACTCAATCAAAGCGTACATCAGCGAGAGGTGCAGGGTTTGTCAGTGCAAGCTCCAGGTTTGCCTGATTTCATCAAAAATCCACAGGACTATGTAAGTGCCGATTGTGTAAAGTGGGAGGGGTGATGGCATCTGTGCCACTGTCTTTAGTATCTTAGTGAAAGCAAATTTTACGAATTACTTAGACTTAAATATAAAATTAAATTCTGAGATAAACCCTCATTAATAACAAAATCACGAATTTAAGATGCGAAAACCTTTGGTATCCCTGTCATTTCGTAGAAATCTCCCTGCGTGGTTCGTATTTTCACGAATCACACCTTTTAAAGACTGTCTTTCTTTCTCAGACTGATATAAATGGCAATAAATAAAAGAAAAGCATGCAGACCGAGATACAACAAAATCTCTTGGAGAGAGAAATAATGAGGCAGGTCAAGCATATTAGAATTTCCTAGAATAGGCTCTGCGATGTATTGATATAGGGTATCAGGCATTTGCACTGTGGCCAGGCTGTCTTTGATTTCTTCTGTTCTGAGTGTATCTAAGGGGGAAATGTCTTTCAAGGCATCCCAATAATCAGCATTGGGGATTTTATCGGGATAATAAAAATAGGCTGTTTTTTCTATATTGGCAGAGGCCTCCATTCCCCAGCGGGCAATTGTCAGAAAACTAAGCCATTCTGACTGAGGGTTAAGCCGCTGAATCACACCTGCCAGCATAATCTGAGGCAAAATCACTAGAGGCACAAGGCTTGTTACTTTGTCGGCATTGTCAAAAATAGACGATAGCCACAAACCCAGCAAAGAACCCACAAAAGAGAGTAGAAAAAGCAAAGCAATGCTTTGCCAATAATAAGGAATTCCCACTGTGAGATGCACCATACTTACCAAAAGAAATACCTGCAAAAAGGCAAAAAGATTGATGACCGTCAGTTTTGAAAAAATATAAGGCAAGATCTGTAAATTAAACATCCGCTCTCGCCTGTAGATAGGCAGTTCGCTGATGATTTCTCGTGCGGCATTGCTTGTGCCCAGCCAGATGGAAGCAATCACCATCAAAAAAAGCGTCTGAAGCATCAGCTTTTCAAACAAAATAGCCAAAAATAAGGCAATGATAGGGGCTTGCAACACCAGCAAGGCAGTGTTGAGGCGGTCATTGGTTTTGATAGAAAAGTAACGCAAAGTCAGCCAGTAAAACTGCCGAAAAGGGGCTGTTCTTTTGGGGGTGATTACCTTGAGGTTGTCATTAAAATAGGCTTCTTGGGGTGTTTTGTGCTCATTCTGAAATTTTTCGGATTGTATTCGTCCCTTTTCGGCATCATTGATTTGGGCATACACGCCTATCACATTTTTGGATACAAAGTAGTCTAAATATTGCTTGGTATCTCCGAAATAGACCAGATATCCTCCTTTAGAAAGGAAAGCAACCTTATCGGCACTGTCAAGGTCATCGGGTTTGTGCGTAACCATCAGAATGGTAGTGCCAGAGGCTGCCAGTTTTTTTAAGATTTTTAAGAACTCTTCAATCGTTTCGGGGTCAAGGGGGCTAGTAGGCTCATCTAAAAACAAGACAGAGGGGTCAGAAAGTAATTCTACGGCTATAGATACCCGCTTGCGTTGCCCACCAGAGAGGTCTTTTACGAGGGCTTCTTTGGTATGTGCAATGCCTAATTTGCTCAAGATTTGATTGATTTTTTCGTCTATTTCTGCCCGGCTCACATCTGAGGCAAGGCGCAGGCGTGCGGCAAAGTAGAGAGAATCATAGACACTCAGGGGTTTGTGCACGATGTCATCTTGGGGCACATAGCCTATGTCTTGCTTCAGGAGTTTATAATCTGCATAAAAATCTCTTCCGTGTACGAATACCTTCCCACTTGTGGCGGGTGCATCTCCGTTCATTGCTTTGAGCAGGGTAGATTTTCCACTGCCTGAGGGTCCCATAATGGCGATGACTTCTCCTTTTTTTATTTTTAGGTTGATGTTGTTAAGAATAGAGATTCTCTTGTCTGCTTTTTTGATGGTACGCCCAAGCCTTTCTACCAATATAATGGTATCTTCTTTGATTTTTTCTGCCTGTGTATCTATGCGTTTATTGAGTCTAAACTCATATTTACCTACTTGGATGACATCATCGATGCCTATCAGTGTGGGTTGAAAGATTTGTGTACCATTGATAAAAGTCCCATTTTTAGAGCCAAGGTCTTTGACCAAGAAGTCATTTTTATTTTGGCGTGTAATCTCTGTATGTTTTCTTGAGATGGTCAGGTTGGCAAGCGTAATATCACAGTCTTGCCTGCCGATGGTGAGGGTATTTTTTTCTTCTAAAAGTTGGTAAAGTGTACGTGTAGGAGCGATGAGATGCTCTAGAGGGGTGTATTCACTTTCTAGCTGCTGTATGCTGGCTTCGGGTTCTTGGGCATCCACAATAATCCAAAAATCAGGGTTATTTTTTTGAAAAGTAATAACATCCCCTCTTCTGAGCTCTGATTCGGTGATTTTGACTCCATTGAGGTAAGTGCCGTTGGTGCTTTGAGCATCTTCTAATTTGAGCAGCCCGTTTTCAGTTCTTTGGATGTGTGCGTGTGTTCGGCTGATGCCTTGGGCATCTATTTCCAAATCAGCTTGAAATCCTTTTCGCCCGATGCTTATTTTATTTTTTTGGGCAGGCATTTCAAAACTTTGTGCTTGTGTGTGTAGGCTTTTGAGTACAAAAGTAATGGTTCTGTGTGTTGTCAAAGTATGTTGCTTGGTTTGTGTATGATGCTCAAAGATAAAAATACAAAATTAGATTCAAAATTATCAGCATTTATTTATTTACATTGAAAAGGGCTATTGAGGAGGTTAAAGGGTTGTTTTTGGTAGGAGAAGTGCCACCATTCTGTACGGATGCCCAAGAAGCCAAACTCTTTTAGCACAGATTTGAGCAGGTATCTATTGGCACGCACTTGTCTGGGCAGGTCTTGGTAGTCAGGGTGGGCTCGTTCGCCAAAGTAATCAAAATCAGTACCCATGTCTAGTTCTTTGCCATTTTTATCTACCAAGGTGAGGTCTATCGCTACGGCTCGGTTGTGCATACTTCCTTTTCGGGGGTCTGCCACATAGTTGGGGTCTTTGTACATATTCCAGAGTTTCCACTGCACAGAGAGAGGCCTGTAGGCATCAAATATTTTGATTCGGAAGCCTTTATTTTTAAATTTCTGGTGTGCAGAGATGAGTGCAAGCGCTGCGGGTTTTCGCAGATAGGCTTTGGCACATGGGTAGAGTATTTTCCCTGTAAAATTATTAGAAGTAGCATAGCGCATGTCTATGAGCAGTGTAGGGTCTAGGCTTTTGAGCTCCACGAGGCTTGTGTCAGCAAGGGTATTTTGGATGGGGGAATGGGCATGCAGTATTGGTTTTTGCTTTAAAGATAAGCATCCTGAGCTTATCCAGAGATTGCAAAGAGAAATAAGTAGGAAGTACATTCTGAATTATTTTGATTTAAAAATCTCAATATAAACATCAAAAACGAAAAAAGCCAAAACCTATACAGGTTTTGGCTTTTTTATAATACCAGATTCTTTACTTGGTTCTATTTCATGCCTTGGATTATTCTTCTAGGCCTGCTTTGTTTTCTGCCAAAGTAGCTTTTGTGTCAGCTTCTACTTTAATGGAAGAGACTGCATTTTGGGGGCTTCCCAGTGCTACAGCAGGGGTGCTGGCTTTGGCTGCAAGGGCTTTGTGTGCCTCTGTGGCTACATTTTCTTCTAATAAATCAGAGCTGGCATCGTGAAATTTGTTGGTCATGCTTTTGGCTTCCTTATAGAATCCGATAACCATTTTGTTGAAGCGGTTAGAATCATCAAAGGTTGCTTTTTTGTTTTGATTGATTTTAATAATTTCTACAAAGTCATTTTTTGCTTTTTCTTGTAAGAAAGTAGTCATAGAGATGGCCAACTCAATGTAAGCTGTATGACCATCAAAATCATTCATTTTTTGCATTTGTACCAGTGCATCTTCAGATACTTCTATAAGTTTGGCCCTGGCTACTTCCATAGATTCTATTTGTTTCTTTTTCATAGCATCAAAGAAAGCTTGGCTATGCTCGGATACTTCCATATAAGCAAGATATACGTTTCTGCAATAGCGATTGACTTCCACTACTTTGCTAAACAAACACTCGATTTGCTCGTCGTTGCGGTCAAGTGTGTGTGTACGAGTAAATTTTCTTTGTGCTTTGATAAATTCCTTGCCTGCTGCGGTGAGTTTGCTTTCTGCTTTTTCTTGTAAGTCAAAATGCGCCTTCATTTCTTCGTATTTAGATTGACTTCCTACGGTTTGTGCTTCAGCTTCTTTGAGTTCTATTTGGTAAGTCTCTTTGTAAGTTTTGAATACGTGTAAGGCTGTGTTTTTGAGGGAATTATCTCCTTTGAAATCAGGCATAGCCTCTACTTTGCTGATAGATTCATCTAGGTGCTTGATGATTTCTTGTCTTTCTTCCTCATCTTGGCGTGCCACGTGGTCGTGTAGAGATTTGGAAAGGTAAGCAATGTTCATATCCACTACTTTGGCTTGCTCTGCCAAGATATAATCTTGGTAGGTCTGAGCGTCTTCAAATTTTTGTGCTTTTGCAGTGATGGCAAAAAAGATAGTTAAGAACAGAGATGTCAGGTAAATAGTATTTGTTTTCATGACCTTAGTGTTTATGTGTAAAGATTTTGGGTAATTTTATCTGATATCTTTGGTGTCTATTCTTGGGTTTTTTGTGTTTGTAAGACATTTGGTGTTTTTGAAATTTTTCTTAAAAAGTTTGTGTGTAATCTTTAAGTAATTTCTTGATAGCTAATTGACAAAGGACTTGCCAATGCCAGAAAAACTTACTTCTTGATGGCCTTATTCTTCTTAAAAACAGTGTTTTTGGGCTAAAAAAGCACTTTTAGGGTATAAATAATTACCAAGTAAGATTTTTGGCAAAAAAGAAGAAACTCTATTTATGCTCTATTTTTGGAAAAAATGTTCCAAAAATGGAAAAAGTCTAAAATTGTTACAAGGCATGTTTAGGTGTATTTTCATCTTATATTTTTATTTTTTTTGAAAAAAATAAAAAAGATTCTTTTAACTTACTTGGGTTTTTGTGTAGGATTGAGGCAGGGCAAAGCATCCGAGACCTTTTTTAGGGCATATAGTGGCGATTTCTGCTATTTTTATTGTGTCTGCTTGTCAGATGTCATATATTTGAGTGTAAGTAAGTGGAGAATCGAAAATCATGTAATTCTTTGTTTTGTTTTCTTACAAGTTAAAAGACTGTCTGCTTTGTGAAGCAGCAAGACACAGACTGAGGAAATGAATGCTTGAAAATAACACAAATTGTTGATTATCAATAATTTATATTTAAAAACACCAAGTAGTTTACTCGTTTTATATGGCAGTATGATGAAAGACATGAGCTATTTTTTGTATGTATTCGTGGGTGGGGGTTTGGGCAGCATGGCACGCTACGCTTTGGGGCTTTTCGCCAAGCATTGTTTTAAATCAGCATTGTATCCTTGGGGCACATTCATGGCCAATGTCTTGGGCTGTTTGTTGATTGGCTTTTTGGTGGCACTGCTTGGCAAATATGGCAAGCTCGGCTCGTCTTGGTATTTGCTAGGAGTTACGGGTTTTTGTGGAGGTTTCACTACTTTTTCCTCTTTTGCACTAGAGAACCAAAATCTCTGGAAGTCAGGGGCTTACTTTACATTTTTGCTTTATACTGGAGCCAGTTTTTTGCTCGGACTTCTTGCTATAGGCATCGGCTTGAGCATTGCGAAGCATTATTTCTAGACCAACATCACAAAATGATACACTACATACAGACAGATTCCCAGAGCGTAGATTTTCAGTTACTTGTACAGGCACTTGATGCAGATTTGAAAGTAAGAGATGGAGATGAGCACGCTTTTTATGCACAGTTTAACACCATAGAGGCACTCAAACATGTGATTGTGGCATACGAGGGCAGCACTCCAGTAGGCTGTGGTGCTTTCAAACATCATTCGGCAGAAGCGGCAGAGGTGAAGCGAATGTATGTGGCACTCACACACAGAGGCAGGGGCATTGCTTCTGGAGTGTTGGCCGAGTTGGAAGCTTGGGCTTCGGCACTGGGCTACAGCAAGTGTATCTTAGAAACAGGCACAAAACAGCCTGAAGCCATTGGGCTTTACCAAAAAAATCAATACCAGCTCATTGCCAATTACGGGCAGTATGCAGGCTTGGCAAACAGTGTTTGTTTTGAAAAAACGCTCAAAAAATTGCAAAATGAGTAAAATGTTTGCTTAAGGCTTGGTTTGTACTGTGCTTTGTCTGGCAGACAGATGATTGGCAAATGAGCATATTTACAGATTGGCAGATTTACTTAACCAAGTTTTTAGCTTGTTTTTGTGGAAATGTATCATAAAAACGAGTATTTTTGTAAAACATGCTTAAAATTAGTGCCTACAAATATTCTACAAGAAAATGAAAAAAAAGCTTTTTCCAATTTTTATATATGTCCTGATTGGGCTTACATTTCTTGCTTGCAAATCTAGCCAAGTTACACTTCCCGAAGAGAATTTTAAATTTCAAATCTTACAACTCAATGATGTCTATGAAATCTCACCCCTAGAAGGTGGTAAAGTAGCAGGCATGGCAAGAGTAGCCACACTCAGGGACGAACTCATCGGCAAAAATCCACATACACTTACGGTCATGGCAGGTGATTTTTTGAGCCCTTCACTCATAGGCACACTCAAAGAAGACGGACAAAGCGAACGCATACAAGGGCTGCACATGGTCGAGACCATGAATGCACTGGGCATGGATTATGTTACATTTGGGAATCATGAGTTTGACATCAGTGAGGAAGCCCTACAAGAAAGAATCAATGCATCTGACTTTGAATGGTTTTCTTGCAATGTACGTCAGAAAAAAGACGAACAAATTACTCCTTTTCAAAAAATAAAAAACGGACAAAGCCGAGTTGTTCCTGATTATATCATCCATGAGTTTGAAAATGCACAAGGCAAAATACTGAAACTAGGGCTCATAGGTACTACACTTCCATTCAATCAAGCCCCTTTTGTGCATTATGAAGATGAATTTGCCTCAGTCAGAAAGACCTACGAAAGTATCAAAGATAAAGCAGACATCATCCTCATTATCAGTCATTTAGAGGCCGAAGCAGACAAAAAGCTGGCGGAGCTCATACCCGAAGTGCCACTCATCATAGGAGGGCATGACCATATCAATATGAAGATAGACACACGCCATAACTACATCACCAAGGCAGATGCCAACGCCAAAACAGTCTATGTGCATTACTTTCAGTATGATTTCAAAACCAAAAAAACAAACCTGTACTCCGAACTCAAAGCAATCAATGCAGAAATCCCTACCCAAACCAAAACCCAAAAAGTAGTAGATAAATGGCAAAGCAAAGCACACAAAAGCATGCTCAAACTTGGCTACGAGCCAGAAGCCATTGTAGTAAAACTCAATGAAACCTTGGATGGGAGAGAGGCGACCATACGTTACGAGCCTACACTGCTAGGCAAAGCCATAGCCAAAGCCATGCTAGAGGCTTGCCCCGAAGCACAGATTGCCTTCATCAACAGCGGCTCTGTCAGAATTGATGACCAGCTCTCAGGACAAATTACACAGACAGATATTTTACGCATCTTGCCCTTCGGGGGAGATATAAGACTCAGCACCTGGACAGGGGCAGACCTGCTCAAAGTGCTAGACATCGGGCTGCACACCAATAAAGGCATCGGGGGATATTTACAGTATGATGGGCTATACCAAATACGAAATAGATGGTATGTCGGCAAAGAACCCATTGACCCGGCACGCTCTTACAAGGTAGTTGTCCCGAGTTTTTTGGCAGAAGGCAGAGAAGCAAACCTAGATTTCTTAAAAGAGTATCCGTTTAATGACATAGATACACAAAAGAACATCCAAAAACCAAATGACATCCGCCATATTTTGATTCATTATCTACAAAATCATAGCTTAGAAGATGAATAAATCATGAAATCTGACCACAAAAAATGAAGATACCTTGCATAACATACAAAGAACTTTACTTTACTAAACATAATAAAGCTACTTATTCTGTATTTTTACCGTATTCAAATTGATTGTAAACCTAAAATAAATCATAGACTCAATGTATAAAAACATATCCAAACTTCTAAAAACAAGTATTTTATTGCTTACATTCTGTTGCTTTGCCCCTCAGAATGGATTCTCACAGTGCAATGTAATCACCAACACTGACCAAGACGGGGATGGCGTATCAGACATCAGTGGGCAAGACAAATGCCCCTCTACACTCAGCCAAATAGAAGGGCAGCGTGCTACAGTCATCAATGAGTATTCGGGGCAAGAAGTAGTGGTGAGATTCCCCAAAAAACTCAAAGATTATATCTGCCAAGACCGTGTGCCGCTAGATGCCGCCAAAATAGAACTGCTCAACCAACAAGCAAAAATTAGAAGAGAACAAAAAAGAGCAGACGAAAAATATGGCAAATATGCCGATATGAAAAGCAGCGAAAGAAAAGCCAAAATAGAAGAACTTGAACTTGTCTTGGTCGATTTTAAAACCAAAATAGACTCCGTACAAACACTCCTCAACCAAGTAAACCCCAACTCTTACGTAGAGTTCGTGAGCAGTCTTTTAGATTCCAGAGGAGCTGTAATCCAAGAAAATGTGAAATTTAAAATCCGAATAGAAGTAAATCAGTTTGGATGCCTCCCCGATGATGACAATGACGGCTCACCCAATATCGTAGATTTATGCCCTGGCGAAGTAGGCACTATCGAGGCCGCTGGCTGCCCCGACCGTGACAAAGACGGCATCCCCGACAAAGAAGACCGCTGCCCCGACACACCTGGCTCCGTAGAAAGCTTTGGTTGCCCTGATAGAGATGGAGATGGTGTGCCTGATTCCGAAGACGAATGCCCCGATACACCAGGAGTCATTAAACTCGCTGGCTGCCCCGACCGTGATAAAGACGGCATCCCTGACAAAGATGATGAATGCCCCGATACCCCTGGCTCTGTGGAAGCTAAAGGCTGCCCCGACCGTGATAAAGACGGCATCCCTGACAAAGACGATGAATGCCCTGATACTCCTGGCCCCGCAGAGACCAAAGGTTGCCCCGACCGTGATAAAGATGGTGTGCTAGACAAAGACGATGAATGCCCAGATGTGCCTGGCCCCGTAGAAAACAAAGGTTGCCCCAAAATCTTAGAAAAAGCAAGTAGGGTATTATTTGAAACAGGTAAATCCATCATCAAAACAGTTTCTTACCCACTTTTGGATGAGCTGGTGGCACTTCTTAAGGAGTATCCTGATGCCAACATTACGCTTGCAGGGCATACAGACAGCGAAGGAGAAGAAGCCGATAACCTGCAGCTATCCATAGACCGGGCCGCCGCCGTAAAAACTTATTTGATAGAAAAAGGAATCTCTGAAGAGCGCATTAGTAGCACAGGTTTTGGTGAATCTAAGCCAATTGATAATAACGGCACTGCCGAAGGACGTGCAAGAAACCGCAGGGTAGAGATGAAATTAAGTAATAAGCAGAAGTAATTTAAAATATATTTTACGCAGCAGCATCTCAAAAAACCTCCAAGATTTAGATTTCTTGGAGGTTTTTTTATCTGAATGCTGGTTAGTGCATATTTCTATCAATCCATTCTTTCTGAGATTTGGCATTACTTTCTTGCAATAATTTACTTTGAATCTTCTTCTGAGCCTTGATGATGGCACTATCTACCATAGAATGGCTTATCATCTCTTGTTCAGATATTCCCATGGTTTGTAAAACTTTGATGATACGCTCCCCTCCAAAATGCTCAAAGAAAGGCTCTTTCAGTGCTGTATAAAAAGCAATCTCAGATTCAGGGAAATGCTCAAATATTTGCTGCAAAAGTGTATCTTCTCGCTCAAAAGCAGGATAATGCTCCGTAAAAATAAAACGCAAAGGTCTATCAGAGAAAAAAGAAACTAAGCTGCCGAGCTTATGCTCAAAATCAGAGACCTTGCCCAAAAACAAAGAAACACTAGAAGACAGCAAAGCCTCCTTACCTAACTCTTGAGTGTTTAGCCTTGTGCCACTTAGCTTTTCTTTGAGGGTATGATGGGCTTCTTCAAAAAAACTTAATAAAATTACGGGCTGTCCTGTCTCATCAAGTTTCTGCAATGCTTGTAACAAAAACGCATACTTGTCTTGCGCTTCTATCCAAATAAAATTCTGGTAAACTACCTTAGGCACTTTTTTCTTAAAAAAATTAAACATAATTCGTTTATTTATTGGTTAGGATTGGTCTAAAAAATACTTGTTATCACTCACGCACCATTGAGAACAGCACCGATTTTAAATTTGGCTCGGATAGAATAAAAAAGTGTATTGGTAAACTCCTCAAAATAAACTTCTATCAGTTCATAATCTGAGGGAGAGATTTTTACATAATTTTTTAAAAATAAAAAATCCGAACAAACCTCCACTTCTATGCAGGGGACTTCTAAAAACTGATTCAGTTTTTGGTGTATTAGGTCAAAGGTCATTTTATCGATGATAGAGCAGCCAAAGCGGTGATAATCCATATCAGGCATAAATTCATGCAGGTACTGAAGTGTGATTTTCTCCACGACTTTGTGTAGTGCCAAGGGAGGATAGTTGAGTCCTTTGATGAGCTGACTCGCCAGCCCCAGACTTTGCCATGAGCCTTGCTCTATCAAATATGTAATGTTTTGAGTAGTCTGACTCATTTTAGTTGATTTTATTTGTGTCTGAGTTTAAAAACTAAAATACAGAACCTAATCTAATGTATATTTTAGAATCTATAAAATTTTTGCAATAAAATAAGGGCCTATAAGAGAATAAATCTTCTGAAATCAGGCTTGCAGCAGCACAAAATATATTCCATTATCGGGCTTATTTACAACTCAAAGCCTGTGTTATACAGTCTAAAAAGATGGTCTTACAAATTTTTAGGCCTAGCAGATGCAACCTTTGGGTTTTCTTAGTGTACTTAAGGTATATTATCATATAAAAATACCTTATACCATGTCAAAAAAGATTTTACTGATTTCATTTCTAATGCTTTACCTTTTGGGTGGAAGCACACAAGCACAAAGTGACCAAACGATAGAGTTTGGCCTCAAAGGAGGAATTAACCTCAATAAATTAGTAGCTTCACAGTCGGGCTGGCAGTCAGAAGATTTGAGGCTAGGGCTTGTGGCTGGGGCTTATCTCCAGATTAACTTTAACAATGTATATATTCAGCCTGAGTTTCTCTTTTCTCAAAAAGGAGGGAATATGCGCGCTACAAATGCCTTAGGTCAATCAGAAGACTTGCGCCGTACACTCGGTACAGCAGATATTCCTGTGATGGTAGGGCTAAGGGTTTTTCGGGTTTTTCGGATGCATGCGGGCCCTGTGTTGAGTTTCCCGATTGGTGGCAATCAGAGTGAAGCTGACCCTTCGGATAGTTATGATGATTCCATCAATGATTTTGTGCTAGGCTACCAAGCAGGCATAGGCCTAGATATCAAACGCTTAAGGCTAGGGCTTCGCTACGAGGGCAACCTAAGCAAATTAGGAGATGAGCTTCCTGGTGGAGTACGCACAGATGACCGTATCAGCACTTTTCAGTTTACGGTAGGTTATCAATTACTCTAAGTAATCATTCAAAACTAATTTAGCGTAGCACTTCACTATAAGTTGCTGATAATCAAATCATTAGATGATAATGATATGCAGATTGGCCTGATGATTTGCCAAAAGAGTAAAAAATCTCCAAGCATTGACTTGTATTGGGGATTTTTTTTGGTCTGAACCTCATTTTTTTAATCTAAGATGACATTACATTTGATATTCTGACTCTTAAACCCCTGAATATCCTCCTCTTTCAAGTATTTGCAGTGGGGGATAAATAGTTTGTGAAGGCGAGTCAAAGCATACAATGGCTCTAGGCTCACAATGGGGGTAGCCCATAGGTAGAGCTTTTCTAAGTGGGTAGAAGTGCTTAACTCATCTATGTTTTTGATATTGGTAAATCCTGCTTTGAGCACTTTTAGTTCTGTTTTGTCTTTGAGCGGGCTGATATCTCTGACAGCAGTAAACGAGATATTCACTTGTATCAGTTTTTTCATTCTTGTTAGTGCTTTGATGCTTTTGATGGCAGTTCTCTCTAACCACAAGATACGCACATGCTTAAGATATCCTAGCTCACTGATGTCGGAGACCAGTGTATCATTGGCGATGAGTGTCTCTAACAATGGACAAAACTTGAGCACATCCAATTTTTTGACGGCAGTCTTTGAGCAATTAAATGTTCGGAGATACCGTGTATATTTGAGTGCCTCTATATTTTCTAGTGGAGTGCTGTGGCAAAACAAAAACCGAAGATTGCGCAAAGCACAGAGTGGGTCTAGGTCAGTGATGGGCGTAGATTGGCAGAGGATTTCTTCTAACAGGCTAATTTGCTGGAGGGTTTCTTCATTGATGTCTTCTTGTGGCATCATAAAAGTTTCTCCATAAAATTTTTCATAGATTACTTGTGGAGTGGCATAGTAATACCTTCTAAGTATTTTTAAACTTCTGAGCTTGTTTTTCGCCATTTTTTGCGAGAGTGCCAAGTTAATTAAAAATATTTCTTGCCAAAGTGGGCTCAAAGCCCGCCACCACTCACTTAAGTCATTTAAGTCATCTATGCGGGATTGATTATTTATCATAGTTGCGGTAGTCATTCTTAACGTTATGCCAAAATAAGACCTATTTTGTGTTATACCTTGTGTTTTTTAAATAGTTTTGTGTCAGAAGTAGTATTTTACGTAAAATTCAAAAAATATGTCAAGATTAACGAACAAGGTGGCAATCATTACGGGTGCAACAGGAGGCATAGGCATGGCTACCTCTGCGCTTTTTATAGCAGAGGGTGCGAAGGTGCTTTTGGTAGATAAAGACGAAGTGAAGCTAGAAAAACTAGCTCAAGACTTGGGCGAATCAGCTTCTTTTATCAGAGCAGATGTAAGCAAACAAGATGAAAATCAAAAATATGTACAGGCAGCTTTAGACACGTATGGGCAGATAGATGTTTTGTTTTTGAATGCGGGCATCGCAGGCATACCCACGCCCCTCTGGGATATTTCTGAGGAAGATTTTGACCTCATGATGAATGTGAACGTAAAAGCCGTCTGGCTCGGAATGAAGTACACACTTCCTTTTATGATGAGGCAAGGCTCAGGAAGTATCATCGCTACCTCTTCTGTGGCCGGGCTCAAAGGGCAGGTAAGAGGGGCTTCTTATGTAGCCAGCAAGCATGCAGTGGTGGGATTGGTCAAAACAGCCGCTCTAGAAGTGGGCAAAATGGGCATCCGAGTCAATAGCATCAATCCTGGCCCTATTGAGACCAATATGGTCAGAGATTTGGAAGATACCATCTCACGCAGTGATAGAGAAAAGGCCCGTAAAATCTTAGAAAGTAACATCCCTATGAAGCGATATGGAAGGCCCGAAGAGGTCGCAAAATTGGCTCTTTTCTTGGCAAGTGAAGAGAGTAGCTTTATCAATGGAGGCGTACACACCATTGACGGGGGAGTTTCTTGTTAATAAAAATCTCATACTCTAAAGCGGCAGAATTATAAACATCACTGACTAGTTTTAAATCCTGACCAGCTAGCAGACTAATTATTTGATAAGTTAAGTATTTTTTTCAAAATTGCAAGCAATTACGGGGGGTACTATAAAGCAACATTTCCTCATAATATCATTCCCAAATAAAAAAAACACAGTTTAAGACATGAATGCAATCAATCCGACTACCACAGATGCGTGGCAAAAATTAGAAGCACACGCCGAAATGGCAAAGATACGCTCCTTAAGACATTTATTTGAAAACGATACTGAGCGTTTTGCCAAGTTTTCTATACAGTTTGAAGATATCTTACTAGATTATTCTAAGAATCTTATCACCGAAGAAACCCTCAAATACCTTACTTCACTTGCCAAAGAAGTAAAATTAGACCAAGCCATCACGGCAATGTATGCAGGAGAAGCCATTAACCAAACCGAAAAACGTGCCGTGCTCCACACTGCCCTCCGCAACCGAAGCAATGCCCCTGTCTGGGTGGATGGAAAGGATGTCATGCCTGATATCCGTGCGGTGCTGGCTCAAATGAAAGATTTTTCCGAAAAAATTATCTCGGGAGAATGGAAGGGATATACCCAAAAACCCATTACAGACATTGTCAATATCGGCATAGGAGGCTCAGACCTCGGGCCGCTTATGGTTACAGAAGCCCTCAAAGCCTACCAAAAGCCACATCTTAAAGTGCATTTTGTGTCTAATGTGGATGGGACACACCTCAGCGAAACCCTCAAAGAGGTCAATCCTGAAACCACACTTTTCATCATCGCTTCTAAGACTTTCACCACGCAAGAGACCATGACCAATGCCCACTCAGCCAAAGATTGGTTTTTGGCACAGGCAAAAGATGAAAGCGTAGTCAAAAAACATTTTGTGGCACTCTCCACCAATCAAGCAGGCGTAGAAGCCTTCGGCATAGATCCCCAAAATATGTTTGGGTTCTGGGATTGGGTAGGTGGGAGGTACTCGCTTTGGTCTGCCATTGGGCTTTCCATTGCTTGTGCCATTGGTTTTGATAATTTTGAAGCCTTGCTTGAGGGCGCTCACGCCATGGACAATCACTTCAAAGAAGCCCCTTTTGAAGAAAACCTGCCTGTGCTGCTCGCCTTGATAGGTATTTGGTATGGCAATTTTATGGATGCACACACAGAGGCGATTTTGCCCTATGACCAATATCTTCATAGGTTTGCAGCGTATTTTCAGCAGGGAAACATGGAAAGCAATGGGAAATCTACGGATAGAAATGGGCAAACAATAGATTATCAGACAGGCCCTATCATCTGGGGTGAGCCAGGCACGAATGGGCAGCACGCTTTTTATCAGCTCATTCACCAAGGTACTAAGCTGATTCCTTGTGATTTTATGGCACCTGCCATCAGTCATAATCCGCTTGGTGACCATCACCCCAAGCTATTGGCCAACTTTTTCGCACAGACCGAAGCACTCATGAGGGGCAAAAATGCCCAAGAAGTGGAGCAAGAACTCACCGCCCAAGGAAAAAGCAAAGAAGAAATAGAATTTTTGAAACCTTTTAAGGTATTTACTGGAAACCGCCCTACCAATTCTATTTTGTTCAAAAAAATGACCCCCTACACACTCGGAAGCCTCATAGCCATGTATGAGCATAAAATATTTACGCAGGGAGTCATCTGGAATGTATTCAGTTTTGACCAATGGGGTGTAGAACTTGGCAAACAGCTTGCCCAAGAAATACTGCCAGAATTACTTTCTGAGGAGGAAGTAAGCAGCCATGATGCCTCTACCAACGGACTTATCAATGCCTACAAAGCCATGAGGAGTTCCTAGAAAATTTTGTAATTTACCACAATATTGAGTACCTTAAACCAAAATAGAGGAAGGTCTTTTGATAAACACAAAATCAAAGACGGACTCTATTTTGGTGATAGAATACCTAAAACAGATACTCACATACATGAAAAGATCCACTTGCCCATTGTCTAATCATCTCTGGCACAGCCTTAAAATCGGATTGCTGATATGCCTGAGCATCTTCAGCACACAGGCACAGGTCAGCACACCTACACAAGGGGCAGATACAGGTGGGCAAGACTCGCTCACAGTGCAAAAACTGCCTAGCATACAGGATTTAATGGCAAAATCAGCCCCTCGTTTTTTAACTTTAGAGAAAAACGGAGGAATCAAAAGGCTTCGATATTATGTAGGCAGCAAAATAGAATTTGACCTCAAAGGAGACCCTAACCGATACAATGCAGCCCTAGAGGGCATCAAAGATAGCCTCGTGATTATCTATGATACTCCAGTGCTTTTGTCTAGTTTTGAGGCAGTATATGTTACGCCCGAAAGACCTTTTGTGAGGCTTTTGAGTGGTTTTTTGATAGGTGCAGGGTTAGGCTATCTCGCCTTAGATACAGTCAATAATTCTTTCTCACCCAATCGTGAGTCACTGATAGTCAGCAGTTCTTTTGTGTTGCCAGGGGCTGTGCTTTTGTTTTTACTCAAAAAACGCCGCATTCATCTGAATAAAAACCGCTACCTTAAGACCATTCAAGCTTTTTAAAACTGTTATTTCTCTATGTGTTTCTCAAAGCCTTCTATCAAATTACGGAAGGCCTCAGGAATGGGCTTGGGGCGGCGTGTGTGTAGGTCTGTATTGACCGAAATGGTTTCCCCTGTGATAAGTAAGTCATCTTCTCCACGTCTGATTTCCCACAAAAAACGAAAACTACTATTACCCAATCGTGCACATCTGACATATATCCTGAGTTCGTCGTCATAGCGTGCAGATTGGTGATATTCAATGCTTACTTTTTTGACGAATATATCACAGCCCAGTTCAGTAATCCCTTCTGGAAAGACAACTCCAAGATTGCGGTAATACTCCGTAATAGCGACATCAAAATAGGTCAAATAATGGCCATTAAATACTATAGATTGTGGGTCGACCTCTGCCCAACGAACCCTTAATGGGTGAAAAAAAAGGTATTTTTCCATAAAAAAACGTGATTTCTAAACGCTGGCAAAGTTTGCATAATAAAAAAACTCCACCAAAGTTAAGGTTTAACTTTGACAAAGTTTAATTTTATGGCTTGGTAATCAACTATTTAGAGAATAAAAAAAGAAATATAAGGATTTACTATTGCCTCTTTTACTTCTTTTCCAGAGGCATCTATCCTCACCAATTCTGTTACTTTTAACTGTATTCCATCTCCTCTTTTTTCATCAAGAATTGTAAGGTCAAGCTGCTCAGAATCTAGTTTAAGACTACCGACCAATCTTCCTTCTCTGAAAAGAGATACTTCCATTTTTTTGATGATGTAATTACATTCTGTAGGATGAAGCATTGAGAATCTGCTATCTACATTGGTATTCACTCTCAAAACGGCATCTTCAGGCAGCCCCTTTTCTAATTCTACTTTTTTGGAGGTAAATATTCGTACATCCGAACCATCAGAGGAGGCGGAAGGATGGTCATTCGCTGCTTTTTCTGCATAGGTGAGCAGTACTTCTGCCTTGGGTCTGGGCAGCACTTTAAATACTTTTTGGCTTAATATTTTCCCTTTTTGTGTCAGAAATAGAGTGCTTTCTCCTTCTGCAGCAGCTACAATGCTGAGTTTGTTGCTCTCTTGGGAGAGGATTTGTCCATTTTTGATTTCGTACTGGAGGGTTCTTGCCTTTTTCTTTGATACATTAGGTAAAGTGTAAAGTACCTGAGGCACACCTGCATACAAGGGGATTTCTTGTATCTCAGCACCTAGATTCCAGTCTTTTTCTTGGGCTTGGGCATTCAAAATACCGCTCAAAAACATACAAATTGAGATAATAAATAGGGATGACTTTTTCATTGTATTGAGTTTTATGAGTGTGGAGAAAAATACAAATATTTTTAGACAAATATGAATTTAGGGAGGATGTGTGGAGAAAAATAAATATTTTTTTAGTTAAGAGAATTGGAGACTCAGGAAAAGTCTTGCCTTTAAAATTTATTTTAGGTATAGAATAGTTTTTAAGAAGCATTTTATACCCCAGAGGGGTTTCATCTTTGTAGAAAAGTCCGATATGCTCAAATATGAACTCCGTAGGTATGAGGAGTGAAATATCAATGCAAGTAGTTTCACTCGGCTACAAGGTTTAACCCTGCTTGTAAAGAACTTTATCAAAGGCTAAGACAGAAAGGTAAAGCACACAAGGTAGCTATGGTGGCAGTAATGCATAAGTTAGTCAAGCAGTTTTTTGCTATTATCAAGAGCGGAAAACCTTACCAAAATGACTTCCATATTGATATGCAAAAAACTACTTGAAAATGAAAAACAAATTTTATTTGGCTTTTATTTGGAATTTAACACAGTTCCTACGGAGTTCGCATGCATTTTGTATCTATTTTTACAAAGATTTCACTCTTATGGAGTAGTGATGATAGATTTACTAAGTCTCCAATAAGAGAAGCCAAGAAAAATCAGGCTTTGGAAGCTTCATTATTGGGGATATGTATGTCAAACTGTGTTCCAATTCCTTCTTGAGAGCTTACTTTGATGCTTCCGCCCAGCTTCTCGATGCCCTGTTTGACGATGTAAAGCCCGAGACCTGAGCCTTTTTCTTGCTCATTGGCACGGTAGAACCTATCAAAAATCTTGGGAGTATGCTCTGAGGGTATTCCCACGCCATTGTCTTTGAAAGAGAGATGTGTTTCTTTGGCTTTTATTTGTGCGGAGATTTCTAAGAAAGAAGACATTTTATTGCTATCTGAATAGCGGAAAGCATTGGATATCAGGTTATTAAGTGCTAGGTTGAGGCAGTGCTTGTCAGTATATATTTGGCTGTTTTCTTCCTGAATATCTAGTTTGATGTTGAGTTGCCTGTCTTGATTACTATATTGATGCTGCTGAATGGCTTCTTCTAAGAGAGGTTTAAGGTTGATTTTCTCTATTTTCACCTTTGCACTTGCATTTTTGGCATGTGTAAGTATATCTTCTATAAATTCATTGAGTTTTGTGAGGCTTTTTTCCATCATGGTGAAGTAAGTATTGAGCTGCGTGCTGTCTTTTTCGTGCTTGGCTATGTAGAGCAAGCCCATGACAGAAGCAAGTGGTGAGCGGAGGTCATGGCTGACTTTATGGGCAAATTGCTCAAGTTCTTGATTCATTTGGGTCAATGATTGATTTTTATTTTTGATGTGTTCTTTTTGTTTTTTGCTTTGGTGGTAGCGCATCCAGATGCCTGCCAATGCAATGCCCGAGAATGTGAGCAGCAGAAGCAGTAAGCTGATATTTTGATAATATTGTGCTGTTTTGAGTTTAAACTCTGCATTTGCTGTTTTTTGGTAGGCGAGCATGGTTTTTATTTTTTGCATTGCTAGCAGAGAGTCTTTTAATTTGATAGAGTCTTTTGCAATGATACTCAGGTTAAGAAAATCTATTTCGGCTTGTATTTGCTGTTTTTTTCTTAAGAATATTTTTCTGATATTCTGTAGATCAGCTCCTTTTTGCCCAAGGGCTTGCTCTAGCTCATTGATGTAAGAGAGGTAAAGTGCTGTGAGTTGGTAGGTAAGCACTTCATATTGAATCTTTTTGGGTGTATTTTCTGTGATGACTTGATGCTTGTCAAAACCAATCAGTACCATATCTTTGGCATTGATATTCTTTTGAGTGCTTCGGTTCATTATTTCTTTGTTCAGAAAAAAACGGCTCAGTTCTGTGTATAATTCTTGGTATTTGTGCAGGGCTTTTTTATCTCGGCGGCGGCGGCGATAGGCTTCACTTGAGATAAGTTCGTAGATAGGAGCTACATTTTTGTCAAAAAAATCATAAAAAAATTGTGCAGAGATTTGATGCTGACCGAACAAATCATTGTAAATCAAAAAAGCCTGCTGGTGGTAGTCTGCTGCCTTGTCTGAGCGGTTTTCCTTCAATCCGTAGATATTTCCGAGCCAAGTATAGACCAAGGCTTGGTATGCGAGATTATTAGATTTATTAGCAAGTATCTCTGCTTGTTTGGCAAAAGAAAGACATTTCTCTGTGTCGGTTTGGTAGTATTCCTGCATTTTATCTACCAGTTGTGCCAGTTGTTGTTCGGTATTTTCATCTTGTGCCACTGATTTAAGAGGAGCAAAACAGAGCGCAAACATAAAAGTCAAGAGAGCGATGTATAAAAGTTTCATATTTTCTTTAAGATGATATTATTTAGCAATTTGACCTGAACAGATATTAAGCCACGTCATAAAAAATTGATTATCAGCAAGTTGTGTATATCATTTTTCCAATATTAAGATGTTTTTTTATTTTTTTGTGCTTATGGGAAAAGTGTAAAAATTACAATGTATGAATAGCCCATATAATGTCAGAAAGGGCTGTGTTTTGCCCATGAACGTACATATTTTTTAGATTTTCAAATTTGAATTGGGCAAGATATTCTTCAATTTTTGACTGTAGCCAAGTGAGTTCAGCTTTCAGCTTCCAATGTGCACCGCTAGGGTGAAAAAACACGATGAACAATCTATTTTTGAAATGCTGCCGCTTTTGTTGGCTCTGATTGGTGTAAAACCATGTGATTAGATCTTCTGGATTCTCAATGGCAAATTCAATAGAATGGGGGTACGATTTTGGGAAAACAGAGCTTTTATGGTCAAAAGGAATCCCTTTTATTTCAAAATCCTTGTATCTGTCTTTTGAATCAGGGTTGGCTTTTACATCTGATGATTGGGTAAAAATACGCTCGACCGCCGTAGCAGACCAGAAGTTATACCAGCGGTTAAGGCTGTATTGTGTAAGGGCTTCATAATCATGATGGTTCTGAAATTTTCGCCTTATTTCTGACATCAAATCCTCAAAATATAATATCTCATAGATAAAGTTGGTTTTTGAGTCTTCTACATCATTCTGAAACCTTCCCCAATGATAGGCAAATTGACACCTTTTCTTCAGTTCTGTTTCTATTTGTGTAAGTGTTACTATATCAGACAGCATCATTTTGAATATTTTTTCAATAATAAATATTTTAGGCATATTTTGTTACTGCAACCAAGCCCTAATTCTTACATTTCACAGTGAATTGATAAAAATACAGCAAATTATTTCTCCTTTCCAATCAAAAATAATATAACACTACAGAAACTAAGAAATTGATTAAGGCAAAAATTTTTGTAAGTTTGAAACTTCTTAAGAAGTGTAAAAGAGATTGAAAATAGTTTGGGGTGTTTTTTAAAAATAAAGTGTATATTTGCTAAAATACTGTAACTATCTGTTTAATATTTTAGCTAAAATTACCTTAAGCCAAGTTCTCTATGAAAGATATGTACGCCTTTGTCCAGCCCTACTTTAAATGGTTATGGGATTGGAGCATAGCCCATTACCCTGAATCGCTCATTCTTGTCATTCCATTGCTATACATGGTCTATCGGGTTTTGTTATACCTCCGTTTATACATCACAGCCTTAGGCCCCTACCGAGGGATGAGTACCAAGATTTACAAAGTAGTGGATGGAGATACGATTTTGGTCAATAATCCTCTTAGAAGAAAACGCCGCTACAAAGTCCGTCTGATTGGTGTAGATGCACCTGAAAGTTTGCGTTCTTTGTATCAAAATGTAGCTCCTTTTGGAGCAGAAGCCTCTCAGTATGTCAAAAAACGCCTTTATAAAGGCAGAAGGGTTTTTTTGTATTACGACAAAGAGCCACGTGATAAATTTGGGCGAGTGCTTGCTTATGTTTACCTCTCCAATGGAGAATTTTTAAATGCCACTCTAGTCAAAAAAGGCTATGCTTTTGCCAAGAGATACCCGCCCAACGTAAAAAATGCCCCATACTTTGAAAAACTAGAACGCAAAGCAATAAGCCGTAAACGAGGGCTGTGGCAAATTTATACTCCTGACGGAAACCTAAAAGCAAGCTACAAACGCTCACAAGATTACAAAAATTTCAAAAGAGCCCATAACTTAGGATAGACTCTCTTAAACTTAAATTTACTTTAAAACTACCCATGAAAAAAATACTCTCCACCTTTTTGTTGCTTGCAGTGATTTTGCAAGCAGGTACAGCCCAAAAGCATTTTGGCATTGCACAGCCCAGTGATTATCAGAATCCACTCAGGGATACCTTGGTGATTGCTACTTGGAATGTAGAGCATTTTGTGGATACGTATGATAACCCATATATCAAAAACACCCTCGAGGATGCACCAGAAGCAGATAAAATCAAGGCGAAAATCCAGAGATTTGTAGAGGCAGTACGCCAGCTGGATGCAGATGTGCTTGTGCTGCAGGAGTTTGAGTCACAGCCTTTTTTAGAGAGAATTGCCCAAAATTACCTCAAAGACATGGGCTATGTTTTTTTTGCAGCTGCTCCCTCGCCCGATTGGTACATGAATGTAGTGCTGATGAGCCGAGTGCCTATCGGGGTGGTCTATGGCTATGGTAATATTTACACAGCCGTGCCAGGCAGCACTGATAAAGAGGGGCGACCCGAAACCCAAAAAAATGTCAATACACGTATGGTGAGTGTAGAAATATTGGCAAGGCCTGATTATCATTTTATACTCCATGGCTTGCATCTTAAAGCAGGACGAAATGAGCGAGATCAAGCCATGCGACAAGGGCAGATCGATTTTTTGCTGGGGCAATGTCAGCGTTTCCAAGCCGAAGACCGCCAAACCAAGCAGGTAATTATGGGCGATTTGAATGCCATTCCCAGCAGCGCAGAGTTTTTACAGATTCTGAAAGGCAAGCAAAAATTGAAATTTATCCACCCTTTTGAGTCTGAGGTCTTTTCACATCCTGCTGATAAGCCCGAGCGACAGCTAGACCATATCCTTCCCAATATCAAGATGTATAAAGATATGATAAAGGTAGAAGTATTTACGCCCAGTGCAGCCAGAGAAATCAGTGATCACTTGCCTGTGCGTATGCTGTTGCGGATGAAATAAAACAGTAGGGGAGGAGGCTAGTTTTACTTGCTCTGTCCCAAGCTTTTTCTTCACTCTGTTCAGTAGTTTGTGAAAGTTAGGTGAATGTTTAGACATGAAAATTGCTTTTCATCTATTCATCTTTCTCCAACAATTTTTCTAACTCTTCAAATACATTTTTGGCTACTATTTTTTGTCCTTCTGCAGTAGGGTGGATTCCGTCAGGCTGATTCAGCTCAGGAATGCCACCCACATCTTTGAGCAGAAAATCCATTAATTTCACCTCTTTATCTTTGGCTACTTTTGGGAATATCTTCCTAAAATCTGAGGTATAAGCCTGTCCCATATTGGGGGGAGTCTCCATGCCTGTAAGTAATATTTTAGCTTCGGGGTATTTTTTTCTGACTTTATCTATAATAATGCCCAAGTTTTTTTCTGTTTCTTTGGTGTCAATCCCTCTTAATCCATCATTTCCGCCCAGTTCTAGCACAAAGACATCCAGTTTTTGTTTCAAAATCCAATCTATCCGCTCCGCTCCGCCAGCCGTAGTTTCTCCACTTAGCCCTGCATTGACTATTTTGTAAGGGTAGCCCAGAGAGTCTAGTTTTTGTTGGATAAGTTGCGGAAAAGCCTCTTCGGGTTCTAATCCATAGCCTGCGGTGAGGCTATTCCCAAAAAAGACAATAGTTTTTTGTGTATTTGTCTCTTTGTTGTCGTTTTCTGAACTGTTTTTCTGTGTGTTCTCTTGTTTGGGTTGATTGCTTTGTGCAGCCTTGTCTTGGCAAGCTCCCAAAAATAACGAGTATAATGCAAGGATACTAAAAGCGGTATTTTTCATAAAAAAATTTAAAATGGTTCTTTGCTGAATAGACTTTCCAAGCTCTCAAAACTTGGAAAGTATTGCGTCTATTTACTCCAGAAACTACTTAGTAGCGGATAGGTTTGCCATTGGTTTTTAATAATTTGTTATCTTGATAGACGATTTCACCATTGACGATGACAGTATCTATGCCCTCCGAAAACTGGTTAGGATTGGCTACGGAGGCTTTTCCTGCAATGGTTTTAGGGTCAAAGATGGTCAAATCAGCGATGTAATCATCTGCAATTTCTCCTCTGAGATTCATCGCACCACGCATTAGTTTGGCGGGCAAAGTAGTTACTTTGGATAAGACCTTTTCTAGGCTCATGCCTATGTCCATGCCATGACGGATAGCCGTAGCGAAGCAGCCCGCTCCTCTTGGGTGATTATTCGCTTTGGCATCACGCTCTATGCCTCCGTCTGAGCCAATCATACAGAAATCTGTCTGCAAGGCAAGGTTAATGGTTTTCTCGAAAGGCATCGTGCCAGGAGGCACAGCCACAAGCACACCATATTGCTGGCGGTAAAAAGGAAAATTCTGAGCAGTAATTTTTTGTCCTGTACCCACGATGGTCAGGTCCTCATAAGTCAGTCCGAAGCGTTGCTGCCAGCCAGGGTCAAAGCGTTTGGAGACTAGATACGTAGCCCAGTAGCTGTAAGGATAGACACAAGTAGTAATTTTTGAGCCAAAGTTATTGGCATTTTGGATAAGCTCTAGAGCTTGGCTCATGTTGTGCGTACCACCCGTAGAGTGCAAGTGGTCAATGTGAATCCTTGCTCCAGAATCTTGTGCAAGTTTGATGGCTTCTTTGACACCCTCCAGCTCTTTATCAGGAGAAGAATACCGCAAATGCAAGAAATAAGGTCTGTCATATTTGGCAGCGATTTTGGCATAGCCTAGCAGTTCTTCATATGGAGTAGGCTGATACTCAATGCTATGGCACACACCAAGACCGCCTTCTTCTAGCCCTTTTTCGGTCAGTTTGTAGCGTGTGGCAAGATTGGCGTATTGGTTTCTGAGCACCATCACAAAGACACCTACGCCATAATTGACATAGTGGGGCTTAGAGTCAAACTTCTGGTGATAGCTTGCAGGGCTAGCCGCTCCTCCGTGCATCTGCAAGACAGTGCTGGCACCATCGGCTAGTTTGTATTTTTCAAAGATTTTATACGTGGTTTCGGGGCTTCCTGCATTGTCTGCCAAGATGTCTATAAAGCCAGGGCTGATGATTTTGCCTGTGGCATCTATGATTTTATCTGCTTCTAGGTTGCTGGGGCTGAGTTTGAGTTTGTTGTCGTGTGTGATACCTACACAAAGGGCTTCTATTTTACCTTGGTGATAGACCTTGGCACTTCGGATAGATATTTTATAGGGGGCGAGGGTCTTGCCCACGATGATTTGAGGTGCGAGCATGAGGGCTGCACCTGTTAATCCGATACTTTTGAGGGCTTGCCTTCGTCCTTGTGTGGTGTTTTTAGATGGGTTAGTAGGTGTTTTCAATCTTCTATTGGTTTAGTTAATGGGCATAAATATAGTAATTTTTAGAGATATTGCAGAATCTTTCCTTTTACCTCCTCGAAATTATATGAATTGGAGTCTGTGTTTCTGATATTGAATATCCTTTGCTAAATTACAGCTTTATTTCACAAAACGATGATGCGTAACTATTCTATATATATCCTGTGCTTGCTTGGTTTATGGGCTTGCAGTTCACAAAAAAAAGAGACTCCTAGCATCGGATTTTTAGATGCCTTTGAAGATGCCACCATTGCACAGGCGAGAGTGGGCTTTATGGATGCTCTCCGTGAGCGAGGCTGGAGCGAAGAAGACAACACACTTCGAGTGCTTTATAGAAATGCCCAAGGCGATATTCCTACATTGCTGCAAAGCACAGATTATTTCATCTCTGAGCAAGTAACCCTCATTGCAGCCTGCCCTACAGGTGCTATGATTACGGCTTTGCAGCGGACTTCTGAGATTCCTGTGTGCATGATGGTAGGGCCTGACCCCGCCTTGGTCAATCTAAGAGACAAACAAGGCAATGCTCCTAAAAATCTTTTTGGTACGTATGATGACCTTGCTTACATTGCTACTTCGGTGGGGATGCTGCGTGAGCTATTGCCCAATGCCCAAAAACTAGGCGTAATTTACAATCAGGGTGAGCCTCAATCTCAAAATGCCTACCAAGTTATCTCCCAAAAAGCCAAGGAAGTGGGCTTGGACTTAGTGGCAAAGCCCGTGAGCAATTCTTCGGACACACAGCTTGTAGTAGAGTCATTGCTCAATGAAGGCATTGATGCTTTTTTTGCGATGCCTGATAATGTCGTTTTTTCCTCTTTTGAAGTCATTTTTAAATCTTGCCAGCAAGCAAATGTGCCCATTTTCACCAGTGAAGAAGGGCTGGTAGAGCGTGGTTCATTGGCAGCTTATGGGGCAGATATGTATATGTGGGGCTACCAAGCAGGTGAGCAAGCAGCAGCTTACCTCGAAAATCCTGAAAAAGGTCTGCCCGCACTTTCTCAGACGAAATTTCACAAAAAAATCTACAATCCTGAAATAGCCAAACAATTTAAAGTGGAGGTAGATAGCACTTTTGAAGAAATCGGTAAATCCAAGGTAAAAGCCAAGATAGGTAAACAAAAAGCCTCTGGAAATTCATTCAATAGTTTTTATCTCTCTGCTCTGATGCTGGGCTTGGGCTATGCTGCGATGGGCTTGGGGATTTTTATCTCTATGCGTATTTTTGACATTCCTGATATTACCACAGACGGGAGTTATACCCTTGGTGGAGCATTGACAGCTATTTTATTGCTTCAGGGAGTGGCAATGCCTTTGATATTGGTGGCAGTCATAGCTGCGGGTGTATTGGCTGGAGTAGCTACGGGTTTGATTCATACTAAGTTGAGAATCAATGCTTTGCTAGCAGGTATTTTGGTTATGACGGCTCTGTATTCTATTAATCTAGAGATGATGGGCAAATCAAACCTTCCGCTGATAGACACTGCCAATCTTTTGTATGTTTTTGAGCATAGCCTTGGGGCTGTATTTTCTCCCCTATTGGTGCTTTCGGGGCTTATTTTGTTTATTTGCGTGGCTTTGGGCTATTTGCTTAGGACAGATTTTGGGCTGGCGATGCGTGCCACAGGCAATTCTGAAACCATGGTGCGTGCCAATGGAGTCAATACTGACCGAATGAAAGTCATAGGGCTAGGGCTTGCCAATGCCCTGACTGCTTTGAGTGGTTTTTTGATAGTACAATACCAAGGCTTCGCAGATATTAATATGGGCATTGGGATTGTGATTATCGGGCTGGGCTCGGTGATGATAGGCGAAACATTTAACAACCTACTGGGCTTTCAGCACATTCAGTATCGGTTATTGGGGGTGGTATTGGGTACAATTGCTTTTAGGTTAATCTTGGCTTTGAGCTTGGCTTTGGGTGTGCCGCCTAATCTGCTGAAGCTCGTAACGGCTGTGCTGGTGCTGCTTGTGGTGGCATTGCCCCAAATAAACGGAAAGAGAAATCTGTAATAAAGGTCAATTATCTTATTATAAAATATTGATAATCAGATACTTAAATTTTATTAACGATTTTTTAACATTAAATTTTAGAGATAACTTGTGTATATCATCTGTATGTAGTAATATTGCAGTCCATAGCTGGTTGAAGGATATTGGAGGTTAAATGAGCATCCCCGCTCATACCTCCTTTATCTTTTTTATAGCCTTCCTAAAAAAACATTCCACAAAAATTTACGGTTCAAAATCGGAGGCATTTCCTCAAAAGAATAAAGATTTTTAAGAAGATACTTTTCCATTAACCAACAAAAAAACCTTGGATATAATGTCCAAGGTCATTCCAAGAAAAGATAGTCTGTACACAATCAACCAAAAACAGCACTACTGATGCCAAATCACATAGATAGCCCGTATCCAGAAGTACCTGCAAATTCTTGAATATCTTTGATGGACATTCTGTCTGTGAGGCTTGTAGAGTAATGAATGCGGCGTATGATAAGATTTTCGTCTAGTAAAAACTCCGCAGGGATGGTATTGATAGATTCACCTGCAGCCATTGTATAGACGGGTAGTCCCTTCATTTTTGCCTTAATTGTAGATTGTATGATGGAAGTAAGGTGGCTCATGGCTGAGATACGGCTTGATTCCTCGAGTCCGTAGGTATTGTACCATATCTTCTCAGGGTCAGAGAGGATAGGAATCGGTAAAACATCTTTGTGAAAAGTACTGCGCTGAATAAGAGTTGCTGGAGATTCAAAGAAGAAAATCATCTCTAAATTTTTGTTCTTAAAATCTTCATAGTGTTTGTTCAGTGTATGCACCCTTAGATTACAAAACGGACAGCCTGCGTGCCTAAAAAAAGCAATCAATACTTTTTTGCCCTTATAATCTTCAAGATTTATTTCTCCCCCGAATACACTAGGCAGTTTAAACTTAGGGGCGGTAATGTTTAGTTCTAATTTCATGTATTATTTTAAACTAGTTTCCACTTGAATAACCTGATTTATATGCTTTTCGTTTGGGTTTTCATATTATTTCTCATCAAAAACAGGGGCAATTTTGATGAAGTAAGGGGCAAATCGTGTAAGTTTTTGGCGTTTTATTTTCTTTCCAATCTTGGCTTTGTATATAAGATGCAAAACTTTACTTCCACATCTTTTTTTATAGCGAAGGATTGTCAAATCATTCGCTATAAAAAAATGCTGGTGAGACGCTTGATTTTGCGAAAATATAGAGCACCAGACATCAGGAAATATAGAGCCTATTCCATGGTTTCAGGCCATTGATTTTTCTGAGAGCAAGTCCACTGACAGCTTTGGTAATCTTTTTAAAGCAATTTTTTGATGATGTCTTCTAAGCTGACCCTCTCAGCCTCAGCTTTGAAATTACGCACGATTCTATGCCGCATGATAGGCAATGCTACCGCCTTGATGTCTTCTATATCGGGGGAGTATTTGCCATTGAGGAGGGCATTGCATTTGGCACCCAGTATGAGATTTTGAGAGGCACGAGGGCCAGCACCCCATTCTAAGTACTCATTGGCTTCTGGGGCGGCGTGTGTGGTCATTGGGCGGCTTTTATGCACGATTTTGACGGCATACTCTATCACATTGTCTGGCACGGGCACTCTCCTGACAAGCTGCTGAAAGTAGAGAATCTCTTCGGCAGAGATGACTTTATTGACTTTGGGCTTGATATCAGAGGTGGTTCTTTTCACGATTTCGGTTTCTGCCTCATAGCTAGGGTAGTCTAGGATGAGGTTATACATAAATCTATCAAGCTGTGCTTCGGGCAGGGGGTAAGTCCCTTCTTGCTCAATGGGGTTTTGGGTAGCAAGCACGAAAAAGGGGCGAGATAAGTCATATTTTTTGCCTGAGATAGTAACAGCAAACTCTTGCATAGACTCTAGCAGGGCAGCTTGGGTTTTGGGGGGTGTACGATTAATCTCATCTGCCAAGATAATATTGGCAAAGATGGGGCCTTGCATAAACTGAAAATTTCTTTCTTTGTCTAATGTCTCCGAGCCTACAATGTCAGAGGGCATTAGGTCAGGCGTAAACTGTATTCTATTAAAATCAAGCTCAAGGGCATCTGCAATGGTCTGTATAAGAAGGGTTTTGGCAAGACCTGGCACACCCACGAGCAGGCAGTGTCCTTGGCAGAAAATAGCATTGAGTAGGAGATGGACGACCTCATCTTGCCCGATGATTACCTTAGAGATTTCTGTGCGTATTTTTTGGTAAATATTTTTGAGTGCATCGGCGGCTTCTACATCAGAGTTAAAATTTTCCATGTTTTGTTTAAAGGGTTTGTATAGGTTAGTAAGAATCGTGTAAATCTAAAATTTTGGGGCAGGATGCTCTTGGGAGCTACTCAGAACTGCGGACTGTCTAACACTTTGCTTGTGTGTGCATTGCGTGTGTTCTGAGTGGGCAAGAGCATCCTAACAAATCATTTGAAAGTCATTCATTAAGGGACTTTGTTGCTGAGGAGGTCGCATTCATTGTATTCTTCATCTATGCTGATATATACCTCTTCTTTGGTTTTTATGAACCATTCATTAACGGCTTCATTTTTTTTCATGTTGTAGGCATAGCCCGCTATTTTATCATAGTCTTGCTCAAGGCTTGCGATGTGTGGGTTTGTTTTAGATTTGAAGTAGATAATTCTCATGGCTGTTTTGCCATCATCTGTTCGGTAAGAGACAGGGTGTGAGATTTGCCCTACTTTCATGGTATCAATCGTAAAATAAAGGTAAGAGTCTAGGTCTTCTAAGAAGATACGGCTGCTGCCATCTTCTCCGATGATGATTCCTCCGCCTGAGGCTGTATTTTTATCATCAGAGTATTCTTTGGCTGCTTTTTCAAAAGAGATGCTATCACCCGAAATGGCATTTCGGAGGCTATCTAAGAAGTTGGCAGCATACTTTGTATCTACTTCATCGTAGTTGGGCCTGAGGAGGATATGTGAGGCGTTGTATTCATTTCCTCGGCGGTCATTGAGTTTGATGAGGTGAAAGCCATATTCAGATTCTACGACTTTAGACAATTCACCTGGCTTTAATCTAAATACAGCAGCCTCAAACTCAGGCACAGAAGAGCCTCTTGAGAGCCATCCGAGTTCGCCATTTTCTTTGGCAGAGGCATAATCTTCGGAATGTGTTTTGGCAAGTTGTCCGAAATCTTCTCCATTCACAGCACGCTGCTTGAGTTCTTCTAATCGGTCTTTGATTTTTTGTTTTTGTACTTTATTTACGCCAGGTATTTTTACGATGTGTCCTACTTCTACTTCGGTTTCAAAGCTCGGGATGCTGTCTTTTGGGAAGCTATTAAAAAACTTTCTTACCTCTTTTGGAGTGGGGCGGCTTACTTTGGATGTAATTTCTCCCTGCATTTTCTGGACTACAAGTTGGCTGTGAATATCTCCTCTTAGCTCATCTTTGAGGTCATCTACGGTTTTGCCATAGATTTCTTCTAGTTTTTTTTCATCTCCCCCGATTTGCACCAAGATATAGCGCATACGTCCTTCTAGTTGGTTTTCTACTTGTTTGCTTTCTACCACGATAGAGTCGATTTCGGCTTTGGCGAGCATCATTTTTTCTACTACGATTTGCTCCAATATCTTACATTTAGCAGCACTTTCATCCATTCCATTGAGTTGGTTTTGGTAGAGGAGGTTAAAGTAAAATTTATCTACATCAGAGCGAAGTACGATGTAGTTATCGACTTTTGCCACGATTTTGTCGACGACTGTTTTTTGCGCTTGCGCTGGCATACACAGTAAAGTGCTGCATATCCATAGGAGTGCCCATATAGAGAGGAGATGCGTATTTTGTTGTTTTTTTATGTTACTCATAAATTTTAAAGGTCTTTTGTTTTTGTGCTTTTTCGAACAGTTTTTTTTCTAGGTCTTGCAGCAGTTGTATTTTGATTTTATTTAGAATTTGTGTTTTGATTCGGGGTTTCACAAACTCAAAAGGTGCTGCGGTGCTTTCTTGTTTTACATCAATGATGAGTAGGTATTGTGTATTGTCTTCATTATTCTGCTCCAGCACGTTATTTTTGATTAAAAATTGTGTTTTGTTTTGAGTTTCTGCGAAGCCCCTTACACGCAATACTTCATCTAAATTATACCATGTACTATCATTGATTTGATAGCTTTGGGCAAATTTAATACAATATTCCTTTAGTTTTTGATAATCTTCGGTCTTATTGCTTTTGAGCAGTGATTTTAGTGTTTCTTTTTCTTCATTTGTTTTGGGCATGATTACCCAAGAGGCTTTGATGATGGGATTTTTGAGGATAAAGTCAGCAGCATTTTCTTGATAGAAATCCTGCATTTCTTTGTTACTGACTTCTTTTTCAAGATTTTGGGAGATGTGCTGCTCCTCTAGAGCGTGTATCCACAAATCTGCCTGATAGTCTTTTAGTTTGTCATCTATTTGGTTTTTGGTTTGTTGATTGAGTTTTTGTTCAGCTTCATTGACCCACAGCATTTTTTTAATCCATTTCTGGACATAGCTTTGGGTGATTTCTGCACTGTCTTTGGCGGGGATGCCAGCGGCTGTAAGTCCTTTCAAATCACTTTCATATAAGCTATAATCAGCTACGGAGGCAAGCAATTTTCCTTTTTGCTGCTGGGTATTTTCTTGGTAGCTGCTTTGGCAGGCTGTGATGAGAAGGCAGATTCCGATAAGATAGATATTGATTTTCAAGTGTTTAAGTAGTTTTTAGGTTTATTTTGGCTAGCAAGATTAGTCTTTTTTTACTGATTTTACAAGTCTGTAGGCTGTGTATTATTTTGTTTGGATAAGTCTGAGATAATCAGCTACGGAAACTCTAAAAGCCTCACGTTCTTGTTTATCTGCTAAGAAGGGATGTTTTTTGCCTGCTTGCTCTAGAGCTAAATCACAGTTGAGCAGTAGCCTCTGATAGATTTGGTAGGCAAATACAAGCATGGCTTCTTTGCTGCCAGACTTGAGCTGTATAAGTCCTGTGCTTTTTTCTTGGGGCAGTGTCCATTGGAGGCTGATTTGTCGAGGATTTTCGAAGAAATCATTGGGTTCTAAGAGTAGATAAGCCTCATCATACCTCCAGTTATGCACAAGGGCAAGGTTAAGGATAGGGCGTGCTTGAGTGCTTTGGTTTTGTTTTTTGAGGCGGTAAAGTTTGAGTTGGGTATTCTCTTGGTTTTCGAGTTCATAATAAATTTGGCGGACATTCTTAAAAAACATTTCTGTATCATCATAGGTCTGAAAGCTAGGCTTTTCTAGGTCAAGTTTTCCGTTATTTTTAGTGTTGCAGCCCATCAGCAAGCCCTGCAAGATGAGTAGCTGTAACAACAAGGTTTTGCCAGAGATATACATAAAGTTTCAATTTGGTAATGTATTAATTTTTCAATTTATTCATTTTAAGAACTGAGCTATGCTTCAAATGTTTTTTGATAATCTTGTTTGAATTTTTTGTAAAATACTGCATTTTGTACCTTGTCTGTATGAATTTCAAGCAGCTTTGCCTGTGTGCCATCTAGTGCATAAAACTCTTGAAGTGTCTGTGCGATGTCTGTTTCATTTTGTAATGTGCGATAAGCAAGCCCAAAATCACGGGCAGTATTTTCAGCATTTAGTTTTTGCTCTGTCTCAAAGTATGTTTCAAACTCAGGTTGTTGGCTTGGCCCGTCAATCATTCTAAAAATATTTCCGCCGTGGTTATTGAGCAAAATAATCCTGAGATTGTGGGGCAGTTGGTTGTTCCAGAGGGCATTTCGGTCATAAAAAAAAGCCAAATCACCAATCAGTAAGACGACCCTTTTATCGGGCTGCGCCATCGCTGCGCCTACTGCGGTGCTCATGCAGCCATCTATGCCACTTGTGCCCCTATTTGCAAAGACCTCTATGTCTGCCTTTTTGGAGCGTAGGTGTGGAGAAAATCCCCACAGATTGGCATATCTGATGGGCATAGAGTTAGAGATGTGTAAAACAGTATGCTCAGGCAAGTTGTGTAAGACTTCACCCACTACTAGCATTTCTGGCAGATGTGCTTCTGTATCTGAGGGGTAGGTATATAAAAATTTATCTGCTTTCTGCGCTGCTTCTTGCCACAGATTAAGGTAAGGGCTGTCTTCTTCGGGTTCGCCTTGCAGCAGGTTTTTAAAATCCAAATCGTGAAAAAGATTTCTAAAAAAATCACGTGCTTCTAGAGGGATGATGTGCGTAACAGACTGAAAAGTATCTACGATTGTATCTCCTTGCTGCAAATGCCAGTGCACCGTGGCAGGGTAGCGGCGCAAGAAATTTTTAAGACTTTTAGACAAAAAGGCATTGCCAAAAGTAATCAGAAGCTCAGGCTGCAGAGATGCCAAGAAATCAGTATTTGAGCGAGATAAAAAAATATCTTGCCGCTGAATGACCTCAGGCATAGAGGCAAGGTTGGCGGGTAAATCTGCTACGATGGGCACTTTATAATCTTGGTGCAGGTGTTTGAGGCTGTCTATCAGATCTGTATCTAAGAAGCCTTGCCCTGCCACGATGAGCTTATGCTCATAGCTTTCCCATTGTTCTAAGAGGTTTTGCCATGTGCGAGTTTCTATCTTTGTTTGTGTGCTGACCTGCCGAATCATTCTTGTATTCTTAGGATACTCGAATACAGTCTCGGCAGCCGGGTAAAAGGGTTCACGAAAGGGGAGATTGATATGCACAGGCCCTGCAGGGGCTTTGCGTGCTGTGATGAGTGCTTCATGAAAAATCCGCTCAGCATGCCACTGGCTGTCTGCATGGCTTTGCACCATAGGGAGATTAAAAGAAGCCTTGATATTTTTTCCGTAAATAGGATGCTGTCTGATGGCTTGGTTGTCGGCTTGGTCTATCCATTCAGGTGGGCGGTCTGCCGTCAATATGATGAGAGGGACTTGCTGATAAAAAGCCTCTGCGATGGCAGGGGCATAATTAAGGGCTGCCGTGCCTGAGGTGCATGCAATGCCTACCAAGGGGTATTCATTGAAATTTTTGTCTTTGATGCCTTCACTGAGGCATTGTTGTGCCATTCCTAGAGCCGTATAAGCGGCTGAGCGCTCATCGGAGAGGGTATAAGTAGCTATGTGTGGGTGCCTATGGAATGCAAAAGTAAGCGGTGCAACCCTTGACCCTGGTGATAAGATTACTTTTTTGAGCCCGTGCTGAGCACAAATTTGAATACAAGATAGCAAAAAATTATAAGGCATAAGATTGTAAACTAAGGTTTTTTTTGCAAATTTACATTTTGATGTTAATAAATAACATGGTTCAATCTTCTCACTCGGCTAGTTTTAGCGAATGGCAAGATTATTTCATAATCACTAACAAGGCTGATACAAGTTTTGGTGCATTTTTCGAGGGTTTAAGATGTAAAAACCATCTCAATATCACACGAGAACTAAAAACCCTATCTGCCTAAAATTAGTTTTTTTTGCTAATTTATCTTAATTTTGACAAGATATGCTAGACGTGTATAATTATTATAAGCAAATGCAGGAACAATGCGTTATCCTGTATTTCAAGGGGGAGATTACCAATAGTCTTCTCACCTCTATACTTCAGCTAGTAGATGACCGGCTGGAGCATAAAAGTGAGAATGTAAAAACAAAAAAAAAGGTTTTTAGTGTACTCTTGGAATGCTTGCAGAACATTTACAACTATCAGCAACTAAATGAGTTTGAGCGTGATAACCTGCTATCTGCTGCACTGATGGTTCGCCGTACTGAGGATTCTTATCATATCATTACGGGCAATTTTGTGAAAAATGACATCATTCATTTTCTTAAATCTAAAATAGACAAAGTAAATGAGCTTGATGCAGAGGCTTTAAAGGATTTTTACAAGGAAGTACTTTTGGTAAGTGAACCAACACCCAACGGAGGGGCGGGCTTGGGCATTATAGACATTGCCCGCAAATCTGGCAGTGAGATATTCTACCATTTTGAACCATCCGAAGAAAACTATTCTTTTTATAGTTTAGAAGTAAAAATACCTTTGCAGTAACCTAGTGTAGCTTGTCTGCCTAGCTTGAGTTTTATTAAAAATAAAAGATTAGTACACATATATTAATGGAAAATATACAATTAGAAGGAACTGGACGCACACCCGAGGTTAGCTTTAACGCCCAAACAGGTGATTTATCTATCTCTGGGAGGTCTATCCCCGAAAATTCGATAGCATTTTATCAACCATTGTTTGATTGGTTAGATGCGTATATTCAAGTGCCGTGTCCAGAAACTATCTTTGAGTTTAACTTAGAGTATTTTAATACAAGTTCTTCCAAGTGCATATTAGATATGCTCAGAAAATTAGAAGCACTCTCCGAAAAACGCCACGATACCAGAGTAAAATGGTATTTTGATGAAGGAGATGAAGATATGGAAGAGTCAGGGAATGATTTCAAATCTTTGATTAATCTTGATATAGAGTTAGTAATGAAATCTTGAGCATTTACTCATGGCAACTGAACAACCCAAAGATGTTTTTGAGAAAGAGGTGCAAGTGCTTGAGCGTGCCAAAGCCTTGCTGCTCATAAAGAATAAGTCAGTAGAAGAAATTGCACAAGAGTACAAAGACCTCAGCCATGAGTATGAAAACTTGCTGAATGATGCCCGTGTGATGACACGGGTCAGTGATAGGTTACAGATACGCCTCAATCGTGCTTATGACGAGCTGCACAATACCAATGACGAACTCAACCAAACTAATGACAAGCTTAACCAAGCCAATGACGACCTTATACAGAGTACTGAGGAAATCAACCGAAAAAGGATTGTGCTGCAAAGTATGGTAGATGAGCTGACCAAAACTAGGATCAGTAAACGAGCGACTACGATCACACTCACTGCTGCTATCTTCTTATTCGTTGTTACCGAGGTGTTTTTTGACCCGATTATCGATAAATACTTTGAGAATGACTTCTACTTTAACCTTATCCTAAAATTGTTTTTTGCACTGATGCTCAAGCCCATTGATTACCTTGTAGAGTGGTATTTATTACAAGACATCAAAAGGAAGAGCAAGCACAGCGCTGTGGTAGTTTCTGAATAATGTAGGTTAAAAACCATTCTCTTCTTTAGGTAAGTTAAGAGACCGTTTTATTCCCTTTAGACAGTACTTCGTCACGGTCTAGTTTACTCACTTCTCCATTATTGGCTACTTCAAAATACCCTCCGATGATGTTATAATTCACGGCATCATATTCAGGAGCAATGATTTCTTGGGCATTTTTATCTATCAACCCGTATTTGCCATTAAGCAATACTTTGGCATAGTCTCCATTGTAGCCATAGATTTTGTCATACTTAGGCTTGATGATAGTTTCCCCTTTTTTGTTGATAAACCCAAATTTATTGCCAACTTTAACCTTGGCATAGTCCCCTACAAAATAAGAAACAGACTCAAAATCAAGAGGGATGACCTCTTCGCCAGCCTCGTTAATCATGCCGTACTTTTCGCCTTGGCTCACGATGGCATAACCCCTGACGAAGGCTTCTTGCTTGTCATATTTGCTTTGGCAAGCACCCAACAAAAAGCTAAGGCCTGTATAAAGCACTAAAAAAATAAGTGTTTTGGTATTGGAAAGCATAAACTAAATTAAATTATGTTTGGTAAATACGAAGCTAAAAATATGCAAATTTTAGCTTGTACGCTCATTTAAACACAATGCCGAAGAGATTGTTATGTCAGGTGCATCAATAAAAAACGATTTAAAGGGGTATATATGAGTTTTTGGGCTCAAAAGCACATCAATATCTAGACATACATTACTTTGGTATTTATGGTAAATACTATAATATTACATCAGCATATCTCAGTATATAAGCATATATTTGTATGTTTTTTGTTCACTATCTTTAAGTTACTGTTGCTAGTCAGAATATTAGAATTTCTATGAGGATATTCCTTGTTATATTTTTAAGCCTTTCTGTATATCTCAATCTACTGGGTCAAGTTCCGCAAAATGTCTTTAAGTTAAATGAGCTTGAGGCTGATTATACAGCTTTGAATAAATATCTTTTCGTGTGGGAAGATACAAGTAATGGTGTATCTTTTCAATCACTTCCTCTTCACAAATTTAGCCCTTATCAGCCCACATCAAAGGCGCAAAACCCCTACACAAGCTACTGGGGCAAGATAACAATTCAAAGTAGACTAGACAGAGATACTGACTGGATACTGTATCTGGGTGGTTTTTTTATCAATGAGGCAGAGGTGTATATTTGCTCTTCTCAGGATACACTATTGAAAAAGACGGGAAGTCTGCTGCCACTTTCAGAAAAAGACATCAAGCAAGAAAGAAATGCAAATGTATCTATTTTCTTACCTGCCCAAAAGGAAGTAACTGTTTTTATGAAGATACACAACATAGACAAGAAGCCGCTTCAGTTTGATGTAAGATTAGAACGCCCCTATACTTGGATGCAAAACATCAACAAACGCGCATGGAGGCAGGGTATTTTTCAGGGTTTTATGTGGATTATGTTTGCTTATCATATGCTAATTTACGTCTATAGCCGTAATAAAAGCTACCTAATATACAGTCTATACATTTTGTCTAATAGCATTTATTTTTTTAATTATTACTTTTTTAGCATTGAGTTATTGTTTCCTGAGCAGCCATGGCTTTTTCTGTATTTTTATATCCTCTCTACCTCGTGCATCCCTTTGTTTTATGTACAGTTTCATCGTTTGTTTTTAAATGCACAAAAAAATACACCGAAATATGACAAACTAATGCTTCTCTGGATTTATATCCGACTGGCAGAGTTTGCCTTGGTGATGTTTTTGGCTATTTATGATTTTAACTATCACTTGGTGCACATCATTCATCCTAATTTTGCACTATTTGAGGCAGCTGTATTTGTGATATTTTTGTTTTTTATTTTTCAAAAAGAAAACAGACAGACTTACTTCATAGTAGGAGGGGCACTGTGTCTGCACCTAGGCTTGGTAACCAGTATTGTGAGTAGTCAGTATCTAAAATTAGGCAGTGGAAATTTAATTTTTGAGAGTGGTATTGTATTAGAAATCTTCATCTTTGCCCTAGGGCTTGGTTACAAACTCAAGCAAAGCGAACTGGAAAAAAGAAACTATCAAAGCGCTCTCATAAATGAACTCCAAAAAAATGCAGTCTTGCTCAAACAAGCACAAGAAGTACAACTCAAATCCAATCAGAAGCTAGAAGTTCAGGTCAAAGAAAGAACCAGAGAACTCCATGATTTGAGTGATTTTAAAAGCCAGTTACTCTCTATCATTAGCCATGATTTTCGCAGTCCACTTACCAATCTCAAAGGAGTACTGTCTTTTTTAGATAGCTCAGAATTATCTGAAGGCGAAATAAAAATCATTCAGAGAGCTATGGAACAAAAAGTAGATAATACACTGACTTTACTGGACAATCTCCTCAACTGGTCTAAATCACAAATGGACGGGCTTGTCATCAACAAAGAAGAAATCAATCTATACCAGCTTATTCAAGACAACATTGCTTTGTTTTTGAGTGCCATCCAGAGCAAACAAATCGCTGTATTGAGCGAAGTGCCTTCAGACCTTGTCATAGAAGCTGACCACAATATGATGGACTCTGTAGTCAGAAATCTTCTCTCCAATGCCATTAAGTTTACATCCACAGAAGGAAAAATATTTATCAGAGCACAGCAAATAGAAAACAAGGTAGAAATCGGCATACAAGATACAGGTATAGGCATGAGCAAAGAAATGCAATTGAGCCTCTTAGAGAATAAAAAAGTCATGAACCAGACCACACCAGGTACTCATAATGAGCGAGGCTCTGGGCTTGGCTTACTGCTTTGCAAAGATTTTATAGAAAAAAATAATGGCATATTTAGACTAGAAAGTAAAATAGGTGAAGGGACAATTTTTACTTTTAACTTGCCCATCATCGCAAAAAAATAATACAAGCATTGGCTTGATTCGGCATAATCTATGAACTTAATGCACCTGAAAGTTTGCTTTAGAAAAAATAAAACTAATTCTAATTAAACAAACGGCAGTGCTAAACATCATCCGAAAAAAATGCATAAACAATCAGCAAAAAAAATGGTCTAGTATATGTTTAAACGTGTAGCATGTTTTATAAAAACTGAATCATATGAGAAAAATTTTATATTGTCTGGCATTCCTACTTCTCTCTTATACATCTCAAGCTCAAAAAGCAGACAGCCTCAAAAGGCTGATTCAGACAAAAGGCATTGCAGACTCTACCAGAATACTTGCCATCATAGATCTGGCCATAGAGTACCGCAACACCCATACAGATACTTGCCTCTCATTGTCAAAAAAAGCCTTAGCACTCGCCAAAAAATCCCAATATGCTAAAGGAATGGGGCGTGCCAACCGTGCCATAGGTATCTATTATTATGTGAAGACAGACTATGAAAAAGCCCTCGAATATTACCAAAAAGCACTCCCACTTATAGAAGAAGCAGCAGATAAAAGAGACCTCGCTTGGGTCTATACCAACATAGGCTCGGTCTATAAAAATCAAGGAGATTACCAAAAAACCATAGATTATTATTACAAAAGCCTCAAAGCATTTGAAGCCATCCGTGACCTGACAGGGGCGGGCTGGGCCTATGGAAATCTTGGGCAAATATATGCCAACCTCGGAAATGCAGAAAAATCACTGGATTACTACCTCAAAAGCCTCGAGCTCAGACTGCAAGTAGGGCACCCACCTGATGTAGCCGTGGCCTACACCAGCATCGGGAAGGCTTACGAAAAAACTAAAAACTATGATAAATCCATAGAATATCATCAAAAAAGCCTTAATATCTATCAAAAAATAAAAGATTATAACGGAATGGCCTTTACCTATGATTATATGGCAAATATACTGCTAGGCCAGAAACAATACCAAGGTGTGTTACCATATTTGGACAAAAGTCTTGATTTTGCACAAAATGCGGACAACAAAGGAATCATCTGTGAAATTTATATCTCTTATGCAAGATACTACAACGCAAAAGAAGAATACAACAGAGCACTTGACTTTGCCCAAAAAGCACTCAAGATGGCACGCAATATCGGACAAATTAATTTAGAAATAGAAGCTGCATTTCAGACACGTGAAGCCGCCAAAAAACTCAATCAATACCGAATAGCTTATGAATCCTTTGAATTTTATCAAAAACTCGTAGATAGCCTAGACAATCAAGAAAATAAAAAAGCAGCCCTGCAAAAAGACTTTCAATTCAAGGAACAAAAACAAAAATTAGAGCGAGAGAAAAAAGAACTCGAGCTACAAGCCCAAATCAAAGAGCAAAAAGTCTATGGCTATATCTTTATGATAAGTTTTGTGATAGTACTGGCTTTTACGGCTTTTGTAGCCTATGCTTATCAAAATAAGAAAAAAGCAAACGTACTACTTGCCGAGCAGCAGAACGAAATCGTGATGCAAAACGAAGAACTTCACCAAAATCAAGAAGAACTCATCACCCTCAATGACCTGCTCACCAGCCAAAAAGGAGAAGTGGAATCTCTCTTCTCAAAACTCATCATTACCTCAGAGCAGCTCAATAAAAGTATCCGATATGCTTCAAGGATTCAAGAACTGATGCTACCCGAAAAAACAGATTTAGATAAATTTTTTACAGATAAATTCATCATCTACAGACCCAAAGATGTGGTCTCGGGTGATTTTTATTGGTTTTCGCAAATAAATCCACAGAAGGCTATTTTGGTAGTAGCTGATTGCACAGGGCATGGTGTGCCAGGGGCTTTTATGAGCATGCTAGGCTCTACACTGCTGCACCAGATTATCAACATCAATAGGGTCTATAACCCTGCACAAATCTTGCATTACCAGCACATCAATATTCAAAACCTCCTCAAACAAAACGCAGGAAAAAATAATGATGGCATGGACATAAGTGTCTGCCTGCTCGAAAAAAATCCAGACACAGCCACCACAGTACTTACTTTTGCTGCCGCAAAATCTTCCATCTATATCAGAAATAAAGAAAAATTAGAGAAATTAGATGGAGATAGGCATTTTTTGGGTGGAATGGATACAGTTGCAGGCTCTTTTAACAACCATACCCGAATACTGTCAGAGGGGGATTTTTTATATCTATTTACCGATGGGCTTTGTGACCAAAATAACAACAAACGCAAAAGAATCGGAAATGCAGCCATAGAAAATGTCCTCAATGAAAATTACCATAAAAACCTCAATACACAAAAACAAGTACTGTTTAGATTACTCGAGCATCACCAACAACACGAAAATCAAAGAGATGACATCACCTTCTTAGGGCTTAAGATTTAGTACTGATGCTTCGCACACGCTTTGTCAAAGGTATTTTTATATAAACCCATTCTAAAATAGTCTAAAAATATCTGATTGCAAGTGCTTTTACTTATCTTTGTTTTGTAGTTTATTTTTTGTTTAACTATTCAAACTAATACAATTCATTATGGCTTTTGATATAGAAATGATAAAATCGGTCTATACTCGTATGGGAGACCGTATCAACAAGGCTCGCCAAGTAGTAGGCAGACCTCTGACACTTGCAGAAAAAATTTTATACGCCCACTTATTTGAGGGTATGCCCACCGAAGCCTATACAAGAGGCAAAGATTATGTGGATTTTGCCCCTGACCGTGTAGCAATGCAAGATGCAACCGCTCAAATGGCTTTGCTACAGTTTATGCAAGCTGGCCGCCCACAAGCTGCCGTGCCTAGCACGGTTCACTGTGATCACCTCATCCAAGCTAAAGTAGGTGCAAAGCAAGATTTAGCCACTGCCAACTCCTCCAACAAAGAAGTATATGATTTCCTATCTTCTGTTTCTAACAAATACGGCATCGGATTCTGGAAAGCAGGCGCAGGCATTATTCACCAAGTAGTGCTTGAAAATTATGCCTTCCCTGGTGGAATGATGATAGGTACTGACTCTCACACGCCCAATGCTGGCGGCTTAGGGATGATTGCCATCGGTGTAGGCGGGGCTGATGCCTGTGATGTAATGGCGGGCTTGGCCTGGGAGCTTAAATTCCCTAAACTCATCGGTGTAAAACTTACTGGAAAACTGAGTGGCTGGACTTCTGCCAAGGATGTCATTCTCAAAGTAGCAGGTATTTTGACCGTTTCTGGTGGTACAGATGCCATCGTAGAATATTTTGGAGAAGGTGCAGACTCTCTCTCTGCCACAGGCAAAGGAACTATCTGTAATATGGGTGCTGAAATCGGTGCAACTACCTCTGTATTTGCCTATGGTGCTTCTATCCGTGATTACCTTGTCTCTACAAGCCGCCAAGATGTAGCTGACCTCGCAGACGCTCACATTGATAATCTGCGTGCTGACAATGAAGTGTATGAAAATCCTGAAAAATACTATGACCAAGTAGTAGAAATCAACCTTTCGGAGCTTGAGCCACACGTCAATGGCCCTTTTACCCCTGATTTGGCTTGGCCCATCTCTAAATTTGCGCAAGCTGTCAGAGACAATAACTATCCGCCTGTGCTAGAAGTAGGTCTGATTGGCTCTTGTACCAACTCTAGTTATGAAGATTTGACCCGTGCCGCTTCACTTGCCAAGCAAGCCGTAGATAAAAACCTCAAAGCCAAAGCAGAGTTTACCATTACTCCAGGCTCTGAGATGGTTCGTTTTACAGCAGAAAGAGATGGTATCTTAGACACTTTTGACCAAATGGGGGGGGTAGTGCTTGCCAATGCTTGTGGCCCTTGTATCGGTCAGTGGGCTAGACACATGGATGACCCCACTCGCCCTAACTCTATCATTACTTCTTTTAACCGTAACTTTGCCAAAAGAAATGACGGAAACTCGGCTACACACGCCTTCGTAGCTTCTCCCGAAATCGTAACGGCATTCGCCATTGCTGGTGATTTGACTTTTAACCCGCTTACAGATACCCTCACCAACGAAAAAGGAGAGCAGGTAAAACTAGATGAGCCAGAAGGCTTGATGGCACCCCCCAAAGGATATGCCGTAGAAGATGCAGGCTACCAAGCACCAGCCGAAGACGGCAGCACAGTACAGGTAAAAGTAAATACAGACTCTGACCGTCTGCAGCTTTTAGCTCCATTCAAACCTTGGGAAGGTGCTGACCTTACAGGACTGAAGCTACTCATCAAAGCCAAAGGAAAATGTACTACTGACCATATCTCTATGGCGGGCCCTTGGCTGAAATTCAGAGGGCATTTAGACAATATCTCTAACAATATGCTCATTGGTGCAGTCAACTACTTCAATGGAAACAAAACCAACTCCGTCAAAAACCAACTGACAGGTGAGTATGGTGAAGTGCCTGCCGTGCAGCGTGATTACAAAGCTAAAGGAATTGGCTCTATCGTAGTGGGTGATCACAACTATGGTGAAGGTTCTTCTCGTGAGCATGCAGCCATGGAGCCTCGTTTCTTGGGCGTTCGTGTGATTTTGGTGAAATCTTTTGCCCGTATCCACGAAACAAACCTTAAAAAACAAGGGATGCTAGGCATCACTTTCATCAATAATGAAGACTACGACAAAATACAAGAGGATGACAGCATAGACATCATCGGATTGACTGAGTTTGCCCCTGGTAAAAACTTGAAAGTCGTCTTGAACCACGCCGATGGCTCTAAAGAGGATTTTGAAGTAAAACATACCTACAATGAGCAGCAAATAGAATGGTTTAAAGCTGGTTCGGCACTAAACTTAATCGCAGCCAAAAGCAAGTAGTTTTAATCTTAAAAAGAACATAGATTCTTGACCGACACAAGCTTAGGTTTGTGTCGGTTTTTTTGTGCCATTGCTTACAAATCATCAAATACGCCTGTCTGCTTGGCAATATCAAGCAAATACCAGTGCTGGGCGTGTTGAGTGATGATAAGGGTAAACGTTTGGGATTTGCTGCCATATTGAGAGATGACATCTAGCCCATACAATCCTCCTTGCGCTGTGGGGATTTCTTGCAAGGCAGTTTCTTGAAATTTGAGCTGGTTTCTGCTGATTTTATAAAAGTCGGCTTCTTCTTTTAAAATAGCCCATTTTGATTTGAGCCTTTTTTCTACTACTTTTTTAAGTTGATTGAGTTCAGCTTTTGATTTTCCTTTGGCCTCCTCAGGAGCAATTTTTGGGTAAAGCTCTACAGGAACAAAGACGGTTTTTAACTTCTTAAAATCTTGCTTTTGGAATGCTTCGAGAAACAAACGACCCAAGACATTTTCGTTTTCTAGCCCAGTTTGTGCTTGGGTAGAGAGTCCGAAAAATAAGCCCAGCATAAAAACTATATATTTTTTAATCATATTTTTATATATAAATGGGTGTTTTGTGAAGACACAAAACACAGACAGAAGACTCTTGGAGTATCTTATCGTGTATTCTAAGCCTCTACAGGGGCTGCCTCTATTTTCACATCATCATCAAGAGATTCAGTGTCTTCGGGTGGTAAAGACAGGTGCAGCGTCAGAAAGCCTAAAAGACCTGCCACCAGAGATGCCAAAAGTATAGCTATCTTGGCCTGCACGATTTGCGCAGGATTTTCGAATGCTAGAGAAGTAATGAAAAGTGACATGGTGAAGCCAATGGCAGCAAGCATGGCTACTCCTAATAATTGGACATAGCTCATGTTTGAGGGCAGCTTCACGATGCCTGTTTTATTAAAAATAAACACAAATCCGACAATGCCCACAGTCTTGCCTAGCAGTAAGCCTAGCATAATGCCTAAGGGGATAGGGCTACTTAATGCACTCAAAGTAATATTACCCAGAGAAACCCCTGCATTTGCCAGTGCAAAAACGGGCATTACCACAAATGCCACCACATTGTGCATGGAGTGTTCTAGCCTTTGAAGTGGAGGAATGACTGAGTCTGTTGTGATTTTGATGTCATCCAAAATTTCTTGCATATCAGGGCTAATCATTGAGCTGGAGGTAGGAGGAGATTTTTCAAACTTTTGTAACAGATTTCCCATTTTCTGACTGTATCTCTCCTGAGATATACGGACGGATGAGGGGATGGTAAAAGCAGCAAGGACTGCCGCAATGGTGGCGTGCACTCCAGAAAGTAAAAATGCTAGCCAAACCCCACCGATGCCTAGCACACCATATATAAGCACATTGCGAACTCCCAAGCGGTTGGCGGCAATCATCAGGCCAAGAAACAACATCCCAATGCCAAGATTGCTGAGTGAAATCTCAGAGGTATAAAACAATGCAATTACGAGCACAGCTCCCAAATCATCAATAATGGCAAGAGCTGTCAAGAAAATTTTTAAGGAAAGAGGCACTCGCTTGCCCAGAAGAGAAAGCACCCCCAGCGCAAAAGCAATGTCAGTAGCCATGGGAATCCCCCAGCCTGAAGCGGCATCCGTACCCATATTAAAATACCAGTAAATTGCCGCAGGAGTAAGCATACCGCCCAAGCCAGCAAATATTGGCAACAGGGCTTTGCGTGGGTTAGAAAGCTCACCCTCTAGTATTTCTCGCTTCAGCTCTAAGCCCACCACAAAAAAGAACATAGACATCAGTCCGTCATTTATCCAATAAATGAGCGGTTTGTTTACTTTGAAGCTTTCAAAACCAATGCTAAACTTCATAGCCCAGACACTGTCGAGAAAAGTAGCGGCAGATGTGTTAGCTAAAATCAAAGATAAAAGTGCAGTAATAAAAAGCACGATACCACTTGATGAAGAACTGCTCATGAAATGCTTTATCGGGTTTCTTATCCGATCGATGGGCGTTTTAGCTATGTCCATATTTTTTTGATAAAATAATTTGTACTTAATTTATTTTTCAAAGAATAGTAAATTGATACAACATAATAGTAATACTATTGTTTGGTAAGACTCAAGATAATTTTGCCAAATACTCCCACAACAAATGGTTTATGACCTAGGCTATATAAAAAGGTGACGCACGAAGCTCATTCTACTGTTTGCGTCTTCACAAAAGAGTTGTATTGGTCAGTGATAGATATTGAGGAATGAAAACCTGTTTTTGGAGTGTTTTCAAGTATTATTTGGTACTGACTTATTTCCGAGCAGACAATTTTTGTCTTTGCTTTGTCTGCACGGGTATAGGAAAAAAAGAAATTAGGCTTCTTTTGCTTTCAAGGCATCTATTTTTTTAAGAATTTCTTCGGCTTCGGCAGTTTTCATATCTGCTGCCTTGCGGTCTTTTTGAGAAAGCTGGTGTGCTTCACTCATCATCTTTTGGTATTGCTCATTGAGCTTCTCTATTTCTGATTTTTTTTTGAATAATCCAAACATAATTTCTTTTTTTTTAAGGTTTATAAAGATAACCTTTTATAGGCGGATATGTTCCTAAATAATTTTGAGTAATTAGGGTATAAAAATTAATTCTGATTATTTTTTACGTAATGTACTGAAAATTAGCACTTTAGTATATTAATAAATTGGCACATTCACATATGTTTTTGAATCCACTAATTTTAGATTATATTTAACTCAGATTTTAAATATTGTGTATTTACTTTAGACTTTGAATATGTCATCTACTACCCACAAAGAAGTTTTTGAAGCCATCAATCAGGCCTATGAGGTTTTTGAAAACTTTTCATCTGAGCAAGCACAGATTATCGAGACTGAAAAAATAAAGGGCAAGCATACTCCTGGTGAATGGCTCGCAGTCGTTTCGGATTTGATGAGATATGACCAAATGCGTGATGACATAATGATTAAAAAAAAAGGAGCCTCCTGGAGAAACCTTAGCCAGAATATTGGCTGTTTTGGCATTGCAGTATTTATCGTGGCTTTAGTAATTTTAGAAGCCATTTTAGAACTAAGTATTTCTGCCCAGTATTATGTAGGTTTTTTAGTGATTGTAATTGCTAGTTCGGTTTTACACAGAATTAGTCCACAGGGAAGGCTTTTCGCAGAGATGGGAGCCAAACTCAAAAAATTAGAAAAAATAAATCTACCCAATTTTTTCCGTGAGATTGTTGTCCCGATTCTTGTAATTTTAAGAGAAGAAATAAAACCTAATCATCCTCTTTTATTAGAAGTTTACCTAGACAAACCTACTTTCTTGGATAGAGAAGATATACTCAAAGTAGGTTATCTTACCCCAACCAATTATCGACTGAGAAGCACAAAACAATCCGAACATGTCTGGTTTAAATTTTCGGCTAGGCTGCATGATGGTTCAGCCATTAGATGCGAAGTAAGCCACATCGCAGGGGAGCGATACTTTGTGAAATACAAACGCAAAGGAAATAAAACAAAATACAAATACAATATCAAACTCACACATGATATTCGTTTGGTGCTGCCCAAGGCCAGATATAAATACACTCCGACAAGCAATATGCCTATTTTGCATACACAAACAGACACAAGCCATGTGTTCCGTCTCAAATCGCATCAAAAAATCAAGGGAATAAGCATGATTTCTGGAGATAATCTCCCTTCTTCCCTTGAAATGATTTTAGGATATGTCAAAAATATATACAACCAAATAACACCTGTGGAGGCCTAAAAATGAATGCCTATCTTCGTAAAAAAGAAGTCCAAGACTTTATAGAAATTCATCTTAAAAGTAACCTGAGCGAAATTGCTTTTCAAAAAAATCCATTTCCCGAAATCCCATTTCCCGAAATTATTACACAAATAGAAGCACTCAGAAAAGCACAATCAAAAATACCTGAGTGGGCAAAATCAAAGGGCATTCTCTACCCCAAAACTTCTCTTGAGCAGAGCTCTTCCGAAGCTACTGCCCTGCTCAAAAGCCAGCTCTTGCAAGAAAAAAAACAAATCATAGATCTTACAGGAGGCTTAGGCGTAGATACCTATTTTTTTGCAAAACAAGCCCAATCTGTTACTCATCTAGAGCCTAACCCAATACTCCACCAACTTAGCAAAGATAACTTTAAGATATTAGGTGTTCAGAATGTGCAATTTCTCAACCAAAAAGCCGAAGATTTTCTAAGAAGCAACTGGCAAGCCGATGCAGTTTACCTAGACCCTTCTCGCCGAGATTCACAACAAAATAGAGTACACTTTCTTGAAGATTGTGAACCCAATATCATAGAAATTTCACACCTAATTTTTAAAAAATGCCCTACTGTCTTGCTCAAAGCTGCCCCTATGCTAGATATCAAGAGAGCTATCACACAGCTAAAACATGTTCAAAAAACATGGATAGTCGCCATTGATAATGAAGTCAAAGAGCTTCTTTTTAAGATAGGAAAAGATTCTATAACAAGCTTGGATATAGAAACAATTAATATCCAAGCAAATCAAGTTGCTAGATTTTGCTTTAATCTAAATCATGAATCTGAAACTCAAGCTGATTATACCCAGCCTCAAAAATACCTAATAGAGCCCAACCGAGCCATCTTAAAAGCAGGAGCTTTCAATACATTTGCAAAAGAGTTTGGCTTTCAAAAACTGCACCCACACACACATCTTTATACTTGTACTGAACTACCTTTACCCATAGAGCAAATCCCAGGACGTGTTTTTGAAGTCTTATCACACTGTCATTATCGCAAAAAAGAAGTAACAAAAACTTTAAAAAGTAAGAAAGTAAATATTGCTACTCGTAACTTTCCTGATTCTCCCGAACTGATGTACAAAAAACTAGGTCTGCAAGCTGGTGGAGATACCTATCTGTGGGGAATCAAAGATAGCAAAAATCAGGTAGGTATCTTGATTACCCAAAAAGCAAGCTGATTACTTATAGGCGAGATTATACCACTCTTTCTAGTTTTAATACAACATAATTAGTATCCAAGCCAATTGAATATTGCTACCCGTAACTTTCCTGATTCTCCCGAGATGATGTACAAAAAAAATGGATTAAAATCAGGTGGAAATATCTATTTGTGGGGAATCAAAAACACAGACGAACAACTTTTGCTCCTCATCACACAGAAAGTAAGCTAAAATATTATTGTCATGTAAGTACTATCTCGTTTTAGTACAAAAAACTATTCCAATATGTAATAAGTTTGCCTATTGTTGTAGAACATCACCTGTTAAAAAAGATAACATGTTTATAATCGGAAATACTTATATCAGCGAAGACATTGTAGAAGAGTTTTTTGTATGTGATTTGGATAAATGCCGGGGAGCTTGCTGTGTAGAAGGCGACCTAGGCGCTCCACTTGAAGAAAATGAACTAGCTACGATGGACAGCATTTTAGAAAAAGTCAAACCTTATCTTAGCCGAAAAGGACTTGCCGAACTAGAAAAACAAGGCGCTTACATCTTAGATGAAGACGGCGACTACTCAACTCCTACCATCAATCATAAAGAGTGTGTCTATGCCTACTATGACCGAAAAGGAATCTTAAAATGTGGTATAGAAGCTGCTTACAACGATGGCAAAATTGATTTTCAAAAACCTATTTCTTGCCACCTTTACCCCATCCGTATTAGTAAATTAAGTGATGAAGAAGCGCTGAATTATAGTCGCTGGCACATCTGTAGCCCTGCCTGCAAACTAGGTCAATCTCTGGCAGTACCTATCTATAAATTCTTGAAAAATCCACTTATCCGAAAATATGGCGAAGAATGGTATGCCGAGTTAGAAAGACAGATAGAAGAAAGAGACACAAAAGGTAGATAACTTAGGTTATTTTCTAGATCGAGAAGATAACCCAGTATTTACGGTCATTCTGATAAACACTTCAAACATTTTTTCCTTCCCAATAAGATTTTATGTATTTTTGAAGCCCTAAGCTTTTTATAAAAAAGGTCTAGGGCTTTTTTAATTGGAAATAAGGAAACAGAAATATATACTCAATGGAAATCTCTACAAAATACGACCCCAAAGACATTGAAAGCAAATGGTATGACTATTGGCTCGAACATAAATTTTTTGCCTCCAAAAAAGACGAAAGCAAAGAACCTTTTACCATCGTAATCCCTCCGCCCAATGTAACGGGGGTGCTACACATGGGGCATATTCTGAACAATACCATTCAAGATATTTTGATTCGCAAAGCCCGCATGGAAGGCAAAAATGCCTGCTGGGTGCCTGGAACTGACCACGCCTCCATCGCTACAGAAGCCAAAGTAGTGAAAATGCTCCGTGATAAGGGTATCAAAAAATCAGACATTGGAAGAGAAGAATTTCTGAAATACGCATGGGAATGGAAAGAAAAATATGGCG
>JAABSX010000024.1 GCA_011390205.1 Microscillaceae bacterium
GCCCTAGGGCAAGGAGACACTATGAAGCAGGAAGTAAACAGCAAATGTATAGATTTGTGTAAGTTTTACAGAACGGAATATTTCCTCTTTTGTCTTGAAATAAGAGATAGGTTATATAACTATTCCACAAAAAAATATAAATAAAAAAACATAATTCATATTAAGTTGAAATAAACTTTGAAATATCAGAAAATATCCCAATTTTTATACTGTTATAAACGTAAAAATGATGATAAATTCATCGAGAATATTATGATGAACGTTAAATTAGACTTAGAACCCCTGCATAGCTGGATAGATTATCAGCAAAAGCCCCTCATTATCTCAGGGCCATGCAGTGCAGAATCAGAAGAACAACTGATGGAGACCTGCAAGGCACTCAAAGCACTCAATGTGGATGTTTTGAGAGCTGGAATTTGGAAACCTCGTACTCGTCCCAATAGTTTTGAAGGCTATGGTGTAGAAGCCTTGGCTTGGCTCAAGACCGTCAAAGAAGAGCTCAACATGCCTTTTGCAGTGGAAGTGGCCAACCCTCAGCACATCGAAGAAGCCCTCAAACACGGGGTAGATATTCTTTGGCTAGGGGCTCGCACTACTGTAAACCCTTTCAATGTTCAGGAAATCGCAGATGCACTCAAAGGCGTGGATGTGCCAGTGATGATTAAAAACCCTATCAATCCTGATTTGGCTCTTTGGATTGGAGCAATAGAGCGAATTTATAATGCTGGAATCCGCAAAATGGCAGTGATTCATAGAGGGTTTTCGTCTCTACAAAGCTCTAAATACAGAAACATCCCGACTTGGCAAATACCTATTGAACTAAAAACGCATATCCCAAATATGCCGATCATCTGTGATCCAAGCCACATCGCAGGCACCAGAGAATATCTTCAGGAGATAGCCCAAAAAGCCCTTGACCTCAACTATGACGGGCTGATGATAGAATCACACAGAGACCCTGACAAGGCAATGAGTGATGCCAAGCAGCAGGTTACACCTGACGGGCTACATGATATACTTTCTAACCTGAAAATCAGAATCGTCAGAAACCAAAGCCAAGATGTAGAGCTTATCAATCAATTAGACAAGCTGCGCGAAAGTATTGACGAGGTAGACAGAGAGTTAATTGAAATCTTAAGAACTAGAATGAGTCTGGTAGAACAGGCTTGTGAATACAAACGTGAAAATAACATTACTATCTTCCAAGTAGAAAGATGGAATGATATATTTCGCTCTCGTTCAGATTGGGCTCAAAAAATGGAAATGAACAAAGATTTTATTGCCGAAATCTACAAACTCATTCACATTGAATCTATTCGTAAACAGACCGAAGTCATTACCCGAAAAGAAATAGAGATGACCAAGTAGAGGGGATGGTTCTAGATTTTTATAGAAGCTACTTATACAAGTAAGTAGCTTTTTTTATGCCTAGTGAGTTAGATAAGTTTAACTAAATATTAAAATAGTTATATTTTTAAGCTAAGAAGCTTCAAAATCAGGCTGTCAATTGGTTAGTTGTAATGATAAAGTATTATATTTGCAAGCTAAGTTGTATGAACAGATAAGCCGTCTGCTCTAATTTTTTAATTTAATATAAAGTAATGGCACGTATTAAGTATCACTACAATCCAGAAACCTGTCAATACGAGCGAGTCCGCCCTAAAAAGCTGGATATATTCCTGAATATTTTAGGATTTATCACCCTCGCCGGAATTTTAGGTTTCTTAATGGCAAATCTGCTTGCAAAATACATCCAAGACGATGACAAAGCAGGGCTTAGAGCTGAAAACGAAGAACTCAAACTCCACTATGATCTACTCAGCAAACAATTTACAGAGGTAAGTGAAAGCTTAGAAGCACTCCAACACCGTGATGACAATGTGTATAGAGTAATATTTGAGGCAGAGCCTATCCCATCTTCGGTAAGGCAAGCGGGCACAGGAGGAAGCCAGAAATACCAAGAAATCCTTAACAAAAACCTCAAAAATGAAAAACTCGTATTGACTGCCTACCAAGAAATAGACAAACTCAAACGAAAAATGTACATACAGAGCAAATCTTATGATGAAATCTCAAAACTCATCAAAGACAAATCTAAAATGCTCGCAGCGATGCCTGCCATACAGCCTATCTCTAACAAACAACTTATCCGCCTGACCTCAGGCTTTGGCATCAGAGTACACCCCATTTATAAAGTAGGGCAGTTTCACCCAGGAATTGATTTTGCCGCACCACAAGGTACACCAATTTATGCCACGGCAGATGCCACCGTAAAAAAAGCGGTGTATGAGTCAGGATATGGTAACCACGTAGTGCTTAACCACGGATATGGCTACGAAACACTTTATGGGCATATGGTAAACTTTACCGTAAAACCAGGACAAAAAGTAAAAAGAGGTGAATGCATAGGCTATGTAGGCAGCACAGGCTTCTCTACTGCTCCGCACGTGCATTACGAAGTAATCTATAAAGGAGAGCAAGTAAATCCTGTTTATTTCTTCTTTAAAGACCTTAGCTCCGAAGAATATGAGAAAGTACTCGAGCTGGCTTCCATAGAAAACCAATCCCTTTCCTAATATTGCTATTTTGACGAAAGTTACAGCACATAAAAAAGGATTACTCTGAAAATGAGTAATCCTTTTTTATATTTGTTTGGCTTATACTTTCAGAGTATTTACATTGATAATCACTTTTTTATTTAATTTTGCCCTCAATTAAATTTGAGTGGATTAAACAAAGCAAAATATGTTACTGGATTTTGAAAAGCCCATAGCCGACCTAGAAGAGAAACTGGCAAAAATGAAAGAGTATGCTACTCAACAAGTAAAAGATTCAAGCATTGATGATGCCATCCAATCACTAGAAACCAATATATTAAAACTAAAAAATGGTACTTATCAAAACCTCACTCGCTGGCAAAAAGTACAACTTTCTAGGCACAGTGATAGGCCTTATACCCTGGATTACATCCATGCCATGTGTGATGAGTTTATAGAATTGCACGGAGATAGAAATGTAGCCGATGATTTTGCGATGGTGGGCGGATTGGGTAAAATAGAAGGACAGACGCTCATGTTTGTGGGGCAGCAAAAAGGTAGAAATACCAAGCAAAGACAAATGCGTAATTTCGGGATGGCAAACCCCGAAGGCTACCGAAAGGCACTCCGACTTATGAAGATGGCAGAGAAATTTAACAAGCCCATCGTTACACTTATAGACACTCCAGGGGCTTTTCCTGGGATTGGAGCAGAAGAAAGAGGGCAAGCAGAAGCCATTGCACGCAATATCCAAGAAATGTTTATGCTCAAAGTCCCTGTCATTTGTATTATTATAGGAGAAGGGGCTTCGGGTGGTGCCTTGGGCATTGCTATAGGTGATAGAGTGCTGATGCTAGAGAATACGTGGTATTCGGTCATTTCTCCAGAGTCTTGCTCTTCTATTTTGTGGAGAAGCTGGGAATACAAAGAGCAGGCAGCCGAAGCCCTCAAACTCACAGCCAAAGACATGCTGGGCTTCAAACTGATAGACGCCATCATCAGTGAACCCCTAGGAGGAGCACACAGAGACCCCGAAACCGCCTTTCAGCGGGTCAAAGAGACTATTTTATTGAACCTTGCCGAGCTTCAAAAATTTAGCCCCGAAGAGCGTATTTCGCAGAGAATAGATAAATTTTGTGCTATGGGAGAAGTCAAAGAATTTTAAAAATAAAAGCTATTCAGCCTCGGCTCGTGCTTTCACGAGCCGAAATAAAACCTACTTACTTTTTTTGCGAAGCAAAAACTATCTCTCGATTCTTACTGCAGTGCCATACATTTGAAAATAAAAATCAGCATCTCCGTCCAAGATGTCCGTTTCGTAGCGCAGGTGTATCACAGCATCTGCTTCTAGCACTTGGGCTTTTTTCTTTAATTCTTCAATACCAATATAAAAGGCTTTTTCCATGTGTAAGCCTGTGGGGTGGCTGTGCCCTTTCTTAGACATTCCTTCTTTTTTCTCAGATTCTGGGTGAATCAAACCCTTCTCTTGTAAGTCTTTGATAAATTCTTCATATTCTTTTTCCAGACGCTTCATCTGGTTTCTAAGTGTGCCCCTGTTGGTAATCTGTACAAAAATAGGATGTATGATACTGTGCTTGTCTTCGAGTGTGCCTGTGGTTACGATAATCTGATGGTTCATATATTTATAAGATTAATGATGAAAACATTAAGATAAGATTTTTTGGCTAAAAAATGACATTGATAACTGAATCACAAGTCAATAAATATCAAATAAAATAAAACCATTCAAATTTTCTTGTACGGACATTTACTTTGTATTTATATTTCTTTAAGTTTAAAAATTTGTTTTTTTGGCGAATAATTTGCCCTATTTCAGAATAAATCCGTATATTTCACTTTAAAAAAAGACACGTATTCTTAGCTTTGAAATTCTTGAATTATCACTAAACTATGAAAAAATCACTTGTCCCCGCACTACAGTCCGCCTCCGAAAAAATAGAAAACTTACTACAAAGTGGTAAAGGCGTAATCACTCTAGCAGATGCATCTTCAGCAAGCGGTCTGAGTTTGCGAGATTCAAAAGATGTCATGGATTTTTTGATAGGCAAGTACAAGTGCCGCCTTCAGATTACCGAAAATGGAGATTTAATCTATGATTTTGGTACGAGCCTTGCCCGAAGAGGAGAACAAACTTGGGCAGAGTGGTGGTCAAAATCAAAGAAAATACTCTGGAATGTCTTCGTAGCCGTATTCAAAGTCTGGATTAGTATTACATTGGTGGTTTATTTTTCACTTTTTTTAGTCATCATTATCGGGCTTATTATTGCCTCTTTATCAGGTGGTGATGGAGATAGTGACATAGATGTCGGAGATGGTGTCGGAGATGCCTTTAGGGTATTGGGAGACTTGTTGTTTAATATTTTTTATTGGAAAACCGTTACGAGTTCCTATCATTATGAGGTAGATAGCCGTGGATACTCTTACCGTGCTTTTGATGCACGCCCTTCTAGCCTTTCCAAAAAGAAAGGCAAGGACAAAGGAAAAAAAGGCTTTGTGGCATCTGTGTATGATTTCGTATTCGGGCCACCTAGAGTAGAGGCACACCCCCTCGAAAATCAGCAAGAAGTAGCCTCTTATCTCCGTAAAAACCAAGGAGTCATCGTCAAGCCTGAAATCATAGCCCTTGCTGGCTGGACTTCCGAAAAAGCGGATGATTTCTTCTCGGAAGTCATTGCTCGCTTTGATGGAGAGCCCAAAATCAGTGATAATCAAGTGCTCTATGGAGATTTTAGAGACCTTATCAAAAGCAAAGACAATGAAGCTGATGCCCCTGTCATCTGGTATTGGAATGAATATGAAGCCGAGTACAAACTTACAGGCAATACACAAGGTAGGAATCTAGGTGTGGGCTTTATGAATGGCTTCAACCTATTGGTTTCTTCGGCTTTCTTGGCATTCTTGATGTCTGAGGGTGGGCTAGGAGCTACTATCTTTTTGGGCTGGATACCTTTTGTATTTTCTGTGTTATTTTTTGCATTGCCCATTTATAGGTGGTTTGACATCTTGCCCAAGCGCAAAAAACGCCGATTAGAAAATATCCGAAAAAGACTCATGAGGGCTATTTTTGAGAATAATTATAGGGAAATATCCCTACGAGAGCTGACAGAAATTACCAATAACAGAAGCAAAGGAGAGGAAAGCCTCAAAACACAAGAGATAGAAACTATGATGCAAACGCTTATCTATGACCTTGATGGTGAAGTAGATAGCAATGAAAATGCAGAGGTGGTTTATCGTTTTATCCGTCTTCGTGAAGAGCTAGATGAAGCAAAAAGATTGAGAGATATCCAAGATACTGGCAACCAACTAGGAGAGATTGTATTTGATACAGATGATTAACACTTACCAGAGTGAAAATTAAAAATAAGCCCTGATAGATGTTATAATCTGTCAGGGCTCGTTTTTTGAGTACATTCTTAAGTACAACAGTATTTTTGAAAATTTTACCTAAGCAAGGTAATTCTTCCTTGTTTTTGAAATAGCTCACCTGTCAAGATATTGGCGTAGGTGGCTGTCCAGATATAGACCCCCTCAGGGGCATCTTTGCCTTCCCACTTTCCATCCCAGCGTACTTCTTGCTTGAGTGCCTCAAATATCAGTTCACCCCATCTGTTATAGAGTCTAAAGTGAAGTCCAGAAAGGTCTTCCCCCAGTATCTCAAGGTGGTCATTGATTTGGTCATTGTTAGGTGTGAATGCCGTAGGTATATAAAGCATAGGCTGACAATCTACGATTACCTCAAAACTTCGGTACGATAAGGGGCAGTTTTCACTGTCTCTGGCAATGACAGTATAGTTTCCTTCCTGAGATTTATCATAGATATAAATACTGCGGGTGGTATCTCCTGAGGGCTGCCATAGATAGGTATAGCTTTCTTCTGCGTCTGCAAGGTCTATGGCTTCTAACTCAAAACCTGCAAACTCAGGTGGGCAGACATTGAGCAAAAGGTTTTCGGGGTTATTTGTATCTACACTAGAGGCAGTAATAGAAACTGTTTGGTTTATCTCTTCACTGCAGCCATTCGGGTCGGTGTAGATGTATCTGATAGAGGGGGTATCCCCAGGCGTAAACTGAGCAGGGTCAAACTGAGTCTGTGCTGTGCCATTCACCTCAAAAGTCCCTCCTGTGGGGCTTGCCTGTAGTGCGAAGGGCAGTGAAGCATTGCAGTATGCTGCATCAAGATTATCAAAACGAAGTATGGGCTGCGGATAAATCTGAACGGTGCTTTCTATCTGACTACTGCAAGCATTTACCCCCTCATACGTAAAGAAGATGGTATAATTACCTACTCCTATCAGGCTTGGGTTAAGCACTTCTACTATTTCGCTGCGGCTTTGCCCATTGGCTTCTGTAATGCTGACTTGCACAGGGATACTGGTTTCAGATATACAATAGCCTGCCGCAAGGTTATCAAAACTTAGGGTTGGAAGTGCTTTCACTTCTACATTTTTCTGGATGCTATTTTGACAGCCATTGGCATCTTCATACATATAAACCACCTCATAAATGCCCATCCCTAGGCTTGCTGGGTCAAAAGTAGTAGCAATATTACCATCTATCTTAAAAAAACTTTGAGTACTTGTGGGGCTTCCTTGCAAAGTAAAACCAGCTTCAGAGATACAATAGGCATTCTCAAGGTTTTCAAACTGGGGTGCATCGGGAAGGGCATAGACCTCTATGATGCGTGTGGTCTGTTCTGAGCATCCTGCCCCTGTTCCTAGCACATAGATAACTTCATAGATACCCACTCCTAGATTGGCTGGGTCAAATATACTTGCATTGGGAATATTTGTGCTGCCCCCTTGTATGGTAAATATCCCTCCGCTTGGTGTTGCTTGGAGTGTAGCAGGGTCGGAGCTAATACAGTAAGTGCTTTGCAAGCCCGTAATCTCAGGACCTGTTTCTTGTATGACCGTAACAGTAACCGAAGCTTCACTACTACAAGTCCCTTTTGTGCCTGTTACAATGTAGGTAGTCGTTGCTCTAGGTGTAGCGATAGGGTTTGGGCAGTCAGTACAGCTGAGCCCTGTGGCAGGTGTCCAGGTATATGTTTCTCTGCCTGTAGCTTCTAGGGGTGTATTCTCACCTACACAAATGCTAATATCCGTCTCTGCAAGTGCCAGTTCACTGGGCAATACTTGAATAGTTTGTTCAAAAGTACAATCACCGATGTCTATTTCCAAGGTATAATTTGTTTCAGTAATTGAGCTGACCAACTCAATACGCTGGCAATCAGGGTCTAAGCAAGTAAATGTGCCATTGCTAGAGCTCCATGTGTAGGCATCAGCCAATCTAGCTTCTAGCTGTATGACTTGCCCTGAAGTGCATCTATAGACAAGCCCTCCAGGAAACTCAGGCACGGGGACAATGTCATCCAAAGGTAAAATATTTACCATCAAGCTGTCTATGACCTCATTGCTACAGCCAGCTTTGAGATAGATGATAACGGACTGTGGCTCAGTAACACCTACATCAGGCAACAGGGTCAGGTTTCGGGTAGTTTCTCCTATATTGTAATTGACATTAAAGGGATAAGAAGTAGCAGGCACTCCATCCACATTCATCGTAAAGTCTGTACCTGGGCTTGCATTTCCTCCAAAATCAATGGTATAAGTTTCGGCTCGGTCTGTGATGTTTCTATTTACCTCAATATCTCCATTGATACAGCCTGCCACTAGCTCATCTATCACAGAGTTACTGTTAAACAAGAATTTGGGCACTTCGCTGGTAATTTCTTCTATAAATACGGCTGAATCATACAGTCCATCAAATCCATCGCCTATTTTAAGTTCAAGCCTATAGCTTTCACAAGGGATGACATCAATCTCAGCGATTAAATTGACGGTATATCCATCATATTCTATCTCTACTCCTCCGTTATTGTTGGCATAATAAGCACTGTTGGTGCATTGGTTTACATTATTGATAGATACAGCCAGGTTGGTATTGGGGATAATGGCAATGTTTCTTTTGTTATAGCTACCACCTGCGGGGTTATTTCCTGTGATTAAGAAAGCAAAAGCATCATTGATATTAGCACCTGCACATGGCGTAAACTCTTCATATTCTTCGGAAGAGAAAGTATATCTAAATCTGATTCTATTGCCTACGGGTACTACATCAAAACTAATCACACAAGCATCAAAGATACTAAGCCCTGCAATGGCAGCAAGGTCATTATCACCAGGTGCATTCCAAGCAGTGGAGGTTTCATTAGAATTATTAGGACCTACTGCATCGGCAGCTTTTCCAGTGGTCATCACGATTCCGCTATCTAAGGGAAAATTAGCATTGTTAGAAACAAACCTTGCATAACTAAGACCTTCCGTGCGGTTGCCTGGGCAGTTGATATTAATATTGCCGATGCTTACGCCTTCTCCTACGAGCTGATTCAGGATTCGGTTAGGGCTTATGTTTTCATCAATGATTACTTGTGCTTTGAGCTGTAGGGGGAATCCCCAAATAGCCCAAGCGAGGCACACATACAGGCAAAGAATCTTTTTAAGGGTGTGGAGATACATCATGATTCGTGTTTCTAGGTAAATGATTTGTTCCTTCAAAAAGCAAGTCGAGGGTTGGGGGAGCTGGTATTTTGGGCAAAGTCTTCCGTATTTAGTTTAAAAGAGGCTGCTATAGCAATCATAGCGGCATTGTCTGTGCAATATTCAAAGGCTGGGATGTAGGTCTGCCATCCGTGCTCGAGCCCTTTTTCAGTCATCATTTTGCGGAGTCCAGAGTTGGCAGATACTCCTCCTGCAATGGCTATCTGAGAGATATTTGTCAGCGTAGCTGCTTTTTCTAGTTTTTGGAGGAGTGTTTTGATGAGTGTATATTGCACACTGGCACAGATGTCGTGCAAGTTTTCGCTGATAAACTCAGGGTTCTTTTGTGTCTGCCGTTGTAAAAAATACATCACGGCTGTTTTGATTCCACTAAAAGAATAATCCAAGTCAGGCATATCAGAGATAGGAAACTCAAAGCGGAGAGGGTCTCCCGTTTGTGCATATTTATCAACCAAGGGGCCTCCAGGATAAGGCAGATGCAGCATTTTGGCTGTCTTGTCAAAAGCCTCTCCTACAGCGTCATCTTTGGTCTCACCGATGATGTTCATCTGAAGGTAGTCATCCACCCGTACAATCTGCGTATGCCCTCCGCTCACAGTCAAGCACAAAAAAGGAAACGTTGGCTTTGGCTCATCTATAAAATGTGCCAATACGTGTGCTTGCATATGATTGACTTCTATTAGCGGTATGCCCAAGCCTAAAGCAAGAGATTTAGCAAAGGAACTTCCCACCAAAAGTGAACCTAGAAGCCCGGGCCCTTGTGTATAAGCTACGGCATTGATTTCAGATTTATCTACCCCTGCTTGTGCGAGGGCTTGAGCTACCACAGGCACGATATTTTGCTGATGTGCTCTGGAGGCAAGCTCAGGTACGACACCTCCGTAAGCCTCATGAATGGTCTGATTGGCAATGACATTGGCATACACCTTATTATCTTTGAGGACTGCTGCGGATGTTTCATCACAAGAAGATTCTATGGCAAGGATGACAGAAGACTTGGTTATTGGCATATTCTTATAATTATCAATACCCAAAGATACATGATACCCTACAAACTATAAAAAAAGAGCTTCATTTATCTTTAAAAAGCAGTGAATATAAGGATTTAGGACTCAGGCGGAGGAAGTTAAAATATTATGGAACGATGTGCTAAAGAAGCTTCTCGAGGTCATAATTCTGAAATTCATCCTCTTCTAGAGCCACAGATTTGTAGTGTGAGTTAAGCCGAATGGCTTTTTGTAGGCTATGTATCATGGCTGCTGTCTGTGTGGTGCGAGCTAGTAAAGTGGCCAAAGCAAACCAATAGTAGGCGTTGTTAGGGCTGTGTTTTAGCAGCTTGTGGTATGCCTGCTGTGCTTTTTCAAAAAAGAGTGTGGCACTGTCACTGCGTTTCAGGGCTAAAAGGCTTAGGCCAGCTTGGTGCCAGCTTTCTGCAAAAAGGGGGTCTAGTTTGGCAGCTCTCTGATACATAATATAGGCTTTAAGGTAAGCCGACTCTTGCTTAAGGTCATTGGCTTGGTAGTAGTATTTTTCGGCAAATACTTTCGGAAAATATTTTTCTAACTGCCTAATGGTAGTGCTAGAGATGGGGGTGCGGGCAAAGTATATTTTCTCTAATTTTTTGAGTTGATTGATTTCGTGGGGCAGCACTGTGAAGCGATTGCCACTGATGTTGAGCACGGTCAGGTCATCTAGTTGGCTAACCTCTTGTGGGAGGCTGTCTAATTCATAATTACACAGGAACAAGCTTGTGCCTGATTTTATCTCTCTGAGAATGAGGTGATTGGGAGCAGTCTTATGCTCAAGACAATATTTTCCACCTTTGCGTCTGAGCTTGAGGCTCATCCAAGCCAGGTCAGAAATGTCTATTTCTTGAAATACCTCTAAGTCTTCAAATTGATGGCTAATCTTGACTTCATTAAACTCTTCATTGTATTGCTTGCACCATCTTTTGTGAAGATATTCTATGAGTGGACGAGAGGCAGATTGATAAAAAAGTTCTTTCGCTTGCACACGTATATCAGGGCTAGGATACCACTTGCTAAGTGCCAGAAGATGTGCCAAAAAATCATGTGCTACGCCTCCTCCCTCTATCAGCTGCAGTGCTAGTATTGTATGGGATGCTTGAGTACTCTCAATGAGGTCTTTGATATTTTGAAGCATAGGAGAAGTATCCCCCCTGTTTTTGGTTGTGTGATCTTTCTTCATCATTTTTTAGCGTGATTAAGTACCTTACGTATGAAGTCTATGGATGTAGGTCTGCTCCAAAAAATAATCATTTGATGATTGGGAACACGTTTAGCATTAAGTACAATCAGAACCAATATACGGATTCTTTGTTCAAAACAATCTTATGAATCTATGCAAAATGAGTTACCTACCCAAGACTTTGCCATTTTTGGTCAAAAATAGCCTTTTGATGGATAAAATATAAACGCTCAGTGATAAGATTAAAACATTGATAATGAGCTGCTTGTAAGAGATTTTTTGAAAAAATCAAGACTTACAGACATTTATACACCCTAAAAAGCTTATTTTTGTTTGCCTAAGTTGTAACAGTTATTTATTTGATTTTGTAAAGCCATGTTAGCTCCCTCCGAACTCATCCTTAATGAAGATGGCAGTGTTTATCACTTGCATCTTTTGCCTTCTCAAATAGCCCATACCGTCATCGTGGTAGGAGACCCCGAGCGAGTGCCTGAGGTTTCTAAATACTTTGATGCTGTAGATTTTAAGATTCAGAAGCGTGAGTTTGTAACCCATACAGGCAGGGTAGGGCGGAAGCCTATTTCGGTGATTTCTTCGGGAATAGGCACAGACAATGTAGAGATTCTGCTCACTGAGCTAGATGCCTTGGTAAATATAGACCTTTGGCAGCGAGTCATCAAGCCTCAGCTTACCTCCCTGAAAATCATCAGAATAGGCACATCAGGGTCTTTGCGGGCAGATGTCCCCTTAAATAGTTTTTTGGCATCTAGGTATGGCTTGGGGCTAGATACTTTGATGCAGTTTTATCAATGGAATCAGACAGCATCGGAGCTAGATTTTTGTAGGCAAGTCCAAGACAAAGCAGGGCTTGGGTTTTGTCCTTATTTGGCTGCTTCGGGCAAGTCTTGGGCTACTACATTTTTAGAAGGCTTTGAGCAAGGCATTACACTCACCTGTCCAGGGTTTTATGCACCACAAGGCAGGCAGCTTCGCTTACCTTTATTGCAAGATAATTATTTAGATGTATTGAAAAAAATGGATTTTGAGGGAATGCCTCTCACCAACCTAGAAATGGAAACAGCAGGTTACTATGCACTCTGTAGCTTACTAGGGCACGAGATGATTTCTCTGAATGCCATCATTGCCAATCGTGCAGAGGGTTCATTTTCAAGTAAGCCCAGCACTGTGGTACAAAGGCTGATAGAAAAAACCTTTGAGTCACTGGAAAGCCTCTAAATCAGGTAGATAGGTAAATGTGCGTATTGCTACAGATTTTTTGGTTGGAACTTTTTAGGGAGGTTGCCCAAGCATTTATAAAATAAAAAAACTAATATAAGCCGATAAGCCGGGTTCTGTGCACTTCACCAAAGCGAAGGCTCTTATCATTTATCTAGGCTTTTCTTCACAAAAAAGCTCCAACGACCTACCCACAGACTACGGACGGGCAGCCCTTTACCGTTTGCACGAATCGCCTGCATATTTGGTCTTTCAACGCCTGGGGTTTGCCCTGCCCCTCTTATCACTAAGAGGGCGGTAGGCCCTTACCCTACCATTTCACCCTTACCTCTGCGAGCAAAGGCGGTATATTTTCTGTGGCACTTTCCGTCATTTTTTCGTTCCCAAAAAAACGCCTTCCCGTTAGGAAGCAAGCAGCCCTGTGTTGCCCGGACTTTCCTCTTTTGGGCAAAGCCCGAAGACCCGCCCAACAGCGATAAGATGGCTTATATTAGCACACAAACATACAAAAATAAATCTTAAATTTGTGCTTTGGTATAATCAAACACCCAAAGCTTAGATGTAAATAAGCCGAGACATTCAAAAAGAAAGATACGACTGTGCAAAAAATAAACCTTCAAAACATCACGCCCGAGCCTCTTCAGGCATTGCTTGCCAAACCCAAAGAGCAGGAGACTGCCTCACAGATATGGAAGCAGTTACTTTGCTTCGAAAAAGGAAAATATTACCAGATACAAGCACCTTCGGGAAAAGGAAAATCGACTTTTGTCCATATTTTGTATGGAATCAGGAATGATTTTTCGGGAAAATTAGCGCTGGATGGGCAAGACAGCCAACAAATCAACGCAACAGAATGGGCTCAGATACGCCAAAACCAAATCTCGATAGTTTTTCAGGATTTACGCTTGTTTTTAGACCTGACTGCCTGGGAAAACATAGAAGTAAAACTTGCCCTCAACTCTTCAGACAAAAGCCAAAAAGCATTGGAAATGCTTAAAAGTCTGGGGGTAGAGCGCTTGTTAGATAAAAAAACGGGATTGCTTTCTTATGGAGAGCGGCAGCGCATCGCTATTGTGAGGGCTTTGCTGCAGCCCTTTGATTTTTTGTTGCTAGATGAGCCTTTTAGCCATTTGGATGAGGATAATATTAGAAAAGCTGCCCAACTCATCAGAGAAACTTGCCAGCTACACCAAGCAGGAATGATTACGACTTCATTGGGTTATGAATATGGAATCACTTGGGATGAAAAGCGCATGCTATGAGGGCATAAAAAAACCACTTTACGAGATGTAAAGTGGATTTTTGACTTTATTATTCAACTTTAACTAAGTCTTAGGGATTAGTAACGACGATTACCGCCGCCGCCACCTGACCAGCCACCGCCGCCGCCGCCAGAATTACTCTCCTTAGGACGAGCTTTCTTTACGACTATGGTGCGTCCGTCAAATTCTTGTTCGTTCAAATCACGAATGGCGTTGTTGGCTTCATCGTCATTGGGCATTTCTACGAATCCAAAACCTTTTGAATTACCTGTAAATTTGTCCATAATGATTTTTACGGAATCGACTTCTCCGAAACCTTCAAACAACTCTCTTAGGTCGTTCTCTTCGGTTTCATAATTTAACTTTGCTACGAAAATGTTCATTGTACTTAAAAATAAAATAGTAAAAAAAAACTTAAAAACGAGAATAGAATGCGTAGCAAGAAAAATTGGAGTGCCAAAAAAACGATTGCTAAACAGAAGATTGCTCACTTAAAGGAACAAAGGTAGAGAGAAAAAAGGAGAATAGCAATATTTATCTCTTTTTGATTGGGAAATATTTTTTTATAGGTTTACTTAGTCCAAAAAGCATATTTCAAATAATATTATTTAATATAGTAACATCCAGATACCTGTTTTGATTTTTTAATCTCTACAAGAAACTGGTTTTTTTAGTGTTTTACTTTTGATTTGTGTCATTTACAAAACTATTTCCTTACACAAAAAAACGCTGTATCAAAAAGTAAAGCCTACTCTGCTAACCCAAGGGCTGTTGTATTGTGAAAGACCATCTACATAATTTAGGTTATACAAAATCATAAAATAAAAGCCCGTACCGAGTTTATCACGGTTGCCTTGCTGATAGCCTGCCCCTATCATAGGGTTATAAAGCCACCTCCTGGAAAATTCTTGAGCGTTGAGGTCATAAAAATTACCATTGGTAGATTCTAGCTCTGCCCAAATAAAGACGGGAGGCACTACAAACTGCTGGGCAAACACCCTCCAGCCATAGTAATGCTCACTGACTCTGAAGCTGCTTCTTTGCCCCTGTGCACTGATGATGTCATAACGGGTGCTGAGGTATTGGTAATTTACACCCACACCTGTGATAAGTTTTTCGGTCAGGCGATAGCCTACCGTAGGAAATAAATCAACCCGTGTGAAAGTGCCTAACTGTAGCCAAGTATTGCCTCCAAAAACGAGCCTTTCACTAAAAGACTGTTCGGATAGACTTGATGTAGGCTCTTTGCGGGCTGTGGGCTTGCTGCGTGCCTGCACAGGAGGCTTTTCGGGGCTGATGGTGCTGGCAGAGTCAGCCTTGGTTTTTTTCTCTCTTTCTTCTTTGGGGACATACTGTGCCAAGCCAAGCGACATACTGCTGATGTTCAGGCAGATACATAGAATGAATAGACGTGTTTTTTTCATGGTTTGATGATTTTAGACCTGTTGATTTAAAAAGTTTTAGCCCAATATTGTTGGATGACTTCAAGCATAGCGGGGTGAATCGCACCTGCTGCCACGATTTCTTTGCCAAAGATATAATTATCTCCTCCTGAGAAAGTGCTTACATTTCCTCCTGCTTCTTTGACGATGACTGCTCCAGCTGCTACATCCCAGGGGCTGAGGTTGTATTCAAAAAAACCTTGAAATCTGCCCATAGCGACATAAGCCAAATCTACGGCTGCCGAGCCCAAGCGTCTGAGCCCATGTGTTTTTTGCATAAAATTTCGGAGAATCTCGAGGTAAGCAGGCATTTGCTCAAAATCACGGTAGGGGAAGCCCGTAGCAAGCAGGCTGTCTAGTAGGTCATCTTCGTTGGCCACACGGATGGGTTTTTTATTGCAGTAAGCACCAGCATTTTTCCAAGCATAAAAGCATTCAGAACGATTGACCTCAAGCACCACTCCTAGCACCACCTCGTTTTCTTGCATCAGTGCGATGCTGATAGAGTAAATAGGCAGGCCGTGCATAAAATTGGTAGTGCCATCAAGTGGGTCTATCACCCAGTGAAAAGGGCTTACCGTCAGGGCTTTGTGCTGTTCGTTCTCTTCTGTGATAAAACCTGCCTCAGGCAAAACTACATGCAGCGCCTTGATAAGGCGGTTTTCTGCTTCTCTATCTACATAAGATACCAAATCATTCATGCCTTTGTATTCTATCTTGGAGAGGTCAAAGTTTAGGGCTTCTTGACGTAAAAAACTGGCAACCTCTTGGCTGCTTTGTATGACTTTTTGGGTTATTTTCTCTAAATCCATGGTTTTGGCGTATGTGAATATTTCTACTGTGTTTTAAGAAAAATAGCTGGCAGATACTTAAACTTTACGGCAAACAAAGATAATGAATTTGATAAGAATAAATGAATACACCACAAAAAGCATATATACTTCACTGCTAGAATGCTCAAGAATGTAAGTCAATTTTGAGTGATTACACATGCATTTTGATAGCTTTATAAGAATCAGGGGGTTATATTTTGTTGTTTTTCTTTTTGTCTAAGGCATCTCTGACTCTTCCTGCACTTTCATAATCTTCTTTTGCCAAGAGGTTGGCGAGCATGCTTTCTAGCTCTGCAATAGAATAATCCAACAGTGAGCCTCTCTTGAAAGCAAAAGATTTGCTTTGGTCTATGGGCAAGCCTGCCTCTACGAGGATATTTTCTAAGATATAAATAGGACACTGAAAACGCACAGCAAGGGCAAGGGCATCAGAAGGGCGAGCATCTACGATAAACTCCTGTAGCCGTGCATCTTTTAGAATGAGCTGGGTATAAAAGATTTCATTTTCAAAGCGGTGGATAAGTACTTCGGTAATCACTGTTTTCAGGGTTTTGAGTGTCTGAGCGAATAAATCATGCGTAAGTGGGCGTGCAGGCTGCATTTTCTCGAGGGTCACCGCAATTGCTTGTGCTTCGGAAGAACCTATGATGATGGGCAAACGCCTAAAGCCTTGCACATCTTCCAGAATCAGCACATAATTATTTGGCTGAGATTCACTGTCTGATAGGGCAATGATGTTGAGTTCTATTTTTTTTATTTCTTCCATAGTCAGTTTTTAACTTTTTTTGATAAATATACAAAGCTCCTCCACCTCATCAAAAGGGGCAATCACTGAATCATCAGAAAGTAATTTATACAAACTTTCGTTCTCTATTTCTATGCTGTAGTTATGCTCTAGATACATCATTTTGCCTTCTTCTCGAAGAATGGTTATCTCATACACGCCAAAGGCATAACGCAAATAGGCTTTAACATCTGCCAAACTTGGTCTTTCAGGATTCATAGTTAGAGTAAATTTTCATACAACACGAAGCTCCCAAAACCCATGCAAAGCAAAGCCGAGAGTAGTGTAAGGGCTGTTTTGAGACGTACATCAAGAGAGAGTGTCTTAGAAAAAGGCATACTAAACAGGCTAGAAGCTACCAACATCCCCAGTACCGAACCTAGCCCAAAAATTAGTAAATACACAATACTTGATACAGGTTCTTTGATTTCGGTCATCACTAGCAAAACCATCGCCCCGCTTCCTGCTAGTCCATGCACCAAACCCACTCCGTAGGCTAGGTGATGCTTGTGGCTATGGTCTATAATATGGCTATGCTGATGGTTTTGCTGAAATTGGGTTACTTTATACAAGCGATGTGCCCCCAACACTATCAGCATCACACCTACCAGTGCCTCTAGATATCCAAAATTACCTTCTAAGAAAGTAACCTTGCCCAGAATAATGACAATTCCGATGAGTAAAATGGTAGAAGTATGCCCCAAGCCCCAAAACACTCCATCTTTGAGGGCTAACACTGTTTTTTCTCGCTTCGTAACCAAGGCACTAATGGCTACTAAATGGTCGCCCTCGAAGGCGTGTGTAAATCCTAAAAAGCCTGCAAAGGCAAGTAATGTAAGTATTTCCATCTCTTTTTTATATTATTTTATTTTTTCTTAGTCAAAATTACTCTGTGATTTCCTGTATCAGCAATGGCAATTACTTCATTTTCAATAGAAATCGAGAAGGGCCAATACAGTGTTTCTTCTGTACTTGTTTTGGTATCGGCATTTTCACTGCCCGTAATAAAATCAGGTTTTCCCAATACTTTTTGGGCTGGCATCCCTGAGTGCTGCGGTATTTTATCAAAACCCAACAAACGGCTGTTGCCTGTATCAACTACCCAAATGCCCTCTTTATCAAAACAAGTATCATAGCACCAGCTCAAAGTATGTGCATCGGGGAATGGTAAAAATTGATTCTGCCCATTGCTGTCAAAATCATTTTGCCCTATGATACAATCTGCATTTTTTGCAAGGGCATCTCGCCAATTATTCCAAAGCAAAACTCTGTAATATTGTGTGTCTGTGATAGCCATTTGGCCCGTGCTACTGACTTTGACCGAGTAAGGCCACAAGGCGTGTTGTGGGTCATAATCCCTTGATTCAAAATCAGGTTGCCCGATTACCTTATCGGCGGCTATAAAATTTTCTGTGGGGATATTTTCATAATACAATACCCTTCTATTGCCTGTATCTGCTATCCAGAGTTGCTTACCATCTGAAAACACTCCATAGCACCAATACAAACTTTGGGCACTAGGAGGCTGCGAAAGCCCTTTTACGTTGGGTTCATTGCTGTTAAAATCGGGTTGTCCTAGCACTACATCTGCAGCTTGTCCGTTTTGGGTGGGCAAACTATGCCAAATCAGGACTCTATGGTTCCAAGCATCAGCCACGATGAGCTTTTGCCCATCAGACCATATTCCCGAAGGATATTGCAAAGTAGAAGCATTGACTTTTGCCCCTGCATTTCGGCTGATTTGCAAAGAATCTGCTTGCCCTAGCACTACATCGGGGCTTTGATAAGGGCTTGTAGGAATGTTTTTCCAGATAAAGACCCTATTTTGCCCTGTATCCGACACAAATAAATGCCCTTTAGCAAGCCAAATACCACGAGGCGCAAGCAAGTTTTTATCTTTACTTCCTTTGAAAATGATGGATTGTTCTATCAAAATTTCTACTTTTATTGGTTCTCTGACAATTTTTGTGGAAGCAGCATTGTAAAACGGACTTTAGTCTGTTTGAGGAGCTAAGGCGGCAGGCTAAAGCCCGCCGTTACAGATTTACCACAAAAATTGTCAGAGAATCCTTTTATTGATTATCACCTTCAACAAATTCTTGGTAGTTGCTCACCAGGTAAAAGGCTTACGACTCTTCTGCCGCCTATGCCACTTGTGAGTACTACTTTTTTGGGGTGTGCTTCTACCACTTCACCCACGATGGCAGCCGCTTGGCTTCCTGCCTGAGTTTGCAGTAAATCTACACATTTATCAGCAATTTCTGGAGCTACAAATGCCACAAAAACGCCTTCGTTGGCTACATACAATGGGTCTAAGCCCAAGATTTCGCATGCCCCAGCTACTTGCTCCTCTAGCGGAATTTTGGCTTGAGAAATCTCTATGCCTAATGCCGTAAATTGTGCAATTTCATTCAGAACACTTGCTAAACCGCCTCTAGTGGCATCTCTCAAAAGATGGATATCTTCCCCAAAACGCTCTATTAAAGTCTTGACAATACCATTCAAGGCACGGCTATCACTCTCGATTTCACTCTCAAAACTAAGCCCCTCACGCAGCGACATAATCGCAATGCCATGGGCTGCTATGGAGTTGCTAATGATGATTTTATCGCCTTTTTTGATGTTTTTTGTGCTGATATTGGCATTTTGTGGCACAGTGCCTATGCCTGTAGTGTTGATGAATATTTTATCACCTTTGCCTTTTTCCACTACTTTGGTATCGCCTGTAATGACTTGCACACCTGCCTCTTCACAAGCTACTTTGATGCTCAGAAGAATCTCCCAAAAATCATTCATGGGCAAGCCCTCTTCTATGATAAAAGACAAGGAAAGGTATTTGGGAATTGCGCCACACATGGCGAGGTCGTTTACTGTGCCATGCACGGCAAGGCTGCCGATATTTCCACCTGGGAAAAAGATAGGTGAAATCACAAAGCTATCCGTACTAAAAGCCATTTTGCCCTCAAGGGAAAAAACAGCCCCATCGTGCTGGGTATCAAGTAAATCATTTTTAAGTACATCAAAAACACCACTTTCTAAAAGCTGATGTGTGAGCAATCCGCCGCTTCCGTGCCCTAGAGTGATTACATCAAAATCCATTTTGGGCAAAGGGCATTGCAACTGCATGCTGAGTTTAGTCATGGATTTGCCCTCCTACTTCAGCCAGTATTGTAGATTCCTCCCCTTCGGGGGTTGGGGGGCTAAAATGATAATAGGCGGCACAAGCCCCCTCCGAAGATACCATAGGCGCGCCCAAAGGATTGATGGGCGTACATTTTTTAGCAAATTGGCTACACTCGTTCGGTTTTTTGAGTCCTTTGAGTACTTGCCCTGCGATGCAATCTGGACATTCTTTGACTTGCTCTAGCTGTATATCAAACTTAATATTGGCATCAAAGTCGGCAAATTCGGGTTTTACGGCGTAGCCACTCAAAGGAATTTCGCCAATGCCCCGCCATTCTCTGTGGCTTACTTCAAATACTTGTTTGATTACTTTTTGCGCTTCGGGATTGCCTTCGGGCTTCACTACTCGGCTGTATTGGTTTTCTAGTTTGTATTCGCCTTTTTCTAATTGCCTGACAGTCATCAAGATACCTTGTAATAGGTCTATAGGCTCAAAACCCGTTACGACCATCGGGATTTTGTACTTTTCTACTAAGGGCTCATATTCTGAAAGCCCCATAATGGTACAGACATGCCCTGCCGCTAAAAATGCCTGAATAATATTTTCATCATCATTGATGACTGCCTCCATAGCAGGCGGCACAAGGACTTGTGAGGCAAGAATGGAATAATTTGTCAATCCTGCTCGCTGTGCGTGAATCACCGAAAGGGCATTGGCTGGGGCGGTTGTTTCGAAGCCCACGGCAAAGAAAACTACTTGCTTATTGGGGTTTTCTTGGGCAATTTTTACGGCTTCTAGGGGAGAGTACAAAATGCGTACATCTGCGCCTTCGGCTTTGGCTTCGAGGAGGCTTTTCTCTGAGCCAGGCACTCTGAGCATATCCCCAAAGGAGCAAAGAATGGCGTTTTTTTCGGTGGCAAGGTGTACGGCTTTGTCTATGAGGTGCAGAGGCGTAACACAGACAGGGCAGCCTGGGCCATGCACCATTCTGATTTTTTCGGGTAGAAGGCTCAAGATGCCATTTTTGACCAAGCTATGTGTTTGCCCTCCGCAGACTTCCATAATTGTCCAGTTTTTTGTGGCAGTTTTATGGATTTCATCTAGGTATTTTTGGGCTAACTCAGGGTCTCTGTATTCGTTGAGGAATTTCATGATTGCGTTGTTTTAGTTTTTTTGACAGGATTTCCCTTTATTGTCTTTGGACAGGATTTCAGGATTGACATGATTTATCATTCCTTGATTCATAAATCACTTCCATCAAATCGCTATCTTCATCATCTTGCCAAGCACCAAAGCTTGATAAGAAACGAGCTTCACGTTCTTTTTTTTCTTGTTCTTTCCACTCCCAAAGTTTTTCGAGTGTTTCTTGGTTTTGAATTTCTAAAATCCACTGTATCAAGTTGAGTTTTATGTCTTGTATCATGGTAATTTGCTTTAGTTAATATTTACATAAAGATACAAAGATTTAGTTTTATTTCCCTAAATCTTGCCTAACCTGTAGTTCTGCCTCAGCATCATAACTGCTTCGCCATTCTTTCTCTTTCTTCTTGGCTTGGCATCAGTTCGTCTAGCTCGCCGATGCCTTCTAAATAAGAGAAGGTTTTGAGGGCTTCTTCTTCATCTACTATGCTGAGGGCTACGCCTACATGCACCAATACATAATCACCTACTTTGGCATCAGGCACCATTTCGAGGCTTGCTTCTTTGCGGATACCGCCAAAAACTACTTTTGCCATTTTTACCAAGCCATTGTATTGGCTCTCAATGGATTCTATTTTTCCGGGAATTGCTAAACACATAATTTTTTAAGTTTATTTTTTTTGTAAATATTGTATGTTTTTTTCTGTTCAATTACTTGATAACAAGCCCATTGTCCAAGGCTAATGCACTCATCGTTGGGCGAAAGTTGCTGATGAAAATAGAGGCTAAACTCCTTTGATAAATGCTCTTTTAGTAAATCAATCAAAAGGCTATTCTGAAAAACGCCTCCACTAAAGGCAATATGTTTTATCTGTGCTGTATTGGCTTTTTGATGGATTAAATCTACCAATGATTGATGAAATGTAGCCGCTATTTCTTCTTTTTCTCTATTATTTTTAAGGTCTTTGATAATATTTTGGAGGATAATTTGAGTTAGATTTGTTGTGCTAGATGTATTTTCTAGATAGCTTTTAAGAGGTTTGAAGCCATTTTTTTTGATGTATTTTCTTGCCAATACTTCCAAATAAAGGGCTGTTTCACCTTCGTAACTTTGTGTATCTCCCAAACCTACAAGTGAGGCTACAGCGTCAAAAAGTCTGCCCATTGAGCTAGTTTTGAGGCTAGATTTTGCCAAGAGTTGTGAATAATTTTGCCATTCTATAGTAGAAAATTTAGCTTGTAAAAGGGCTTTGGCTTCGGGTATTTCTTGGCAAAAGGCAAGGGCTGAAATGCGGGGTTCTCTTGCCATTTTATCGCCCAAAATATGCGAAAATTCCCCAATATTGCCTATTCTCTCAAAGCTAAAATTTTGGTATATAAAAAACTCTCCACCCCAGATATTGCCGTCTGTGCCGTAGCCTGTGCCGTCCCAAATGATGCCCAAAATAGGGACATCACTTTCTAACAAATGATTTTCGGCTAAAACTGCCCCAAAATGAGCTTCATGATGTTGGATAGATTCTACCCTCACTTGAGATAATTTTGCCCATTCATTTGCCCATTCAGAAGTAGGGTATTGTGGGTGTGCATCTTTTAAGATAATGCTTGGTTCGGCTTTGAGGAGTTGGCTTAGTTTTTTTAGGGTATTTTGAAAATGATTTTGTGTATCAAAATTGTCTAAATCACCCAAATATTGACTTACATACAGATTGCCTGCGTGCTGTATCGTAAAACTGCTTTTGAGCATCGCTCCCATTGCCAAAATACACTCTTCTGCATTAGGCATTTTTTCATACAAAAAAGTAGGGGCAAAGCCTCTTGCCCTTCTCAAAACAATAGGTGTTTGATGCACATCGCTTAACTGAATAACGGAGTCATCTTGCGGAAATACAATTTCTCTGTTATGAGTTAGGATAAAATCTGCAATACTTCCTAGCTTTTCTAGTGCTTCAGTATCTTGATAAATAATCGGTGCATTAGAAATATTGGCACTCGTGGCAATCAATGGCTTTTGAAAACCCTCTGCCAAAAGAGCCAACAAAGGTGCATAAGGAAGCATTACGCCTATTTTATCCAGATTGGGGGCAATGGCTTTTATCGCAAGGCTATTGTTTTCTCTAAAAGGAAGTAACACTATGGGCGAGGTTTCGCTTTCTAAATGGCTGAGAGCTTCTTGGTTTAAAAAGACTTCTTTTGCTAAAAATTCGGCATCAGGATACAAGACCGCAAAGGGTTTTGTAGGTCGATTTTTTCGTTTTCTTAGCTTCCAAATTGCCTGCTCAGAAGTGGCATCTGTGAGTAACAAATAGCCTCCAATGCCTTTTAGAGCAATGATTTTTCCTGCGGTGATTTTTTGTTTGATAAAGTCAATGTATTCGTGTTGTTTTTCAAATTTGATTTCATTTTTTGTAGCCTCAAATAATTGAATTTGTATGCCGCATACTTGGCAAGAATTGGTTTGCGAATAATATCTTCTGTCGTTGATATTTTGGTATTCTGCTGCACAAGTTGGGCACATCTCAAAATCTTGCATGGTGGTTTTTTCTCTATCATAAGGAAGACTTTGCAAGATAGAATAGCGAGGTCCGCACTGCGTACAAGTGATAAAAGCGTAGTCTTTTCGTCTGTTGTGAGGGTCTGTGAGTTCGATTTTACAATTTTGGCACAAGGCAAAATCAGGACTAATCAACAAATTGGGTTTGCCTTCACTTTCGCTTTCTATGATGTTAAAATCTGTAAAATCCTCACAATCAATGCTTTGTGCAGTATGAGAAGTGATTTTTGCTAAATTCGGAGCTTCACTCAAAAGGCGTTTATAAAAATCTTCTAAGGTTTGTGTATCACCATAAGCAGCAATTTTAACTCCTTCTACGGTATTATTTACCCAGCCTTTAATTTGCATTTTTTTCGCCAACTGATACACAAAAGGACGAAAACCTACGCCTTGCACTCGCCCTTGTAGGTGAATGAAAAGTCCAGCCCCCCTACCCCCAAAGGGGGAGTTTTGAGGAGAAGTGATATGTTCTTTTGTGTTGGGCATTTGTTTTGTTTTTTACCACGAGGTACACGGAGTTCACGAAGGTTTTAATTTTAATAAAATATCTATAATGTATCTATATTTTATCTATAAACTTGCTATGAATTTTTTTTACCACGAAGGACACGAAGGCTTTACTTCTCATTTTTTTACCACGAAGAGCACGAAGGCTTTTCTCTGTGTTCTTGGTGTCCTTAGTGGTTCAATCTTGTTTTAAACACTCACTTGAGCATTTGCTTTCTTCTCTTTTACTTTTTCCAAAAGCCAATTGCACCACTCGTCTATGCCTTCGCCATTGGTGCTTGAGAGGGTGATGGCTTCTATTTCAGGGTTTACTTCACGGGCATCTTTGATGACTGCCTCCACTGAGAAAGGCACATAAGGCAATAAATCCGATTTAGAAATTAACATAAGTTCGCTAGTTAGAAACATACGAGGGTATTTTTTAGGTTTGTCATCGCCTTCGGTGCTTGCAATCAGCGTAACACGATAATCTTCCCCTAAATCAAAGGCTGCTGGGCAGACTAAATTCCCAACATTTTCTATAAAAAGCAGGTCTAAGCCTTCCACATTGATATGCTCAAAAGCTTGTTGTATCATTTGTGCTTCGAGGTGGCATACGCCATTGGTTACGATTTGTAGGGAATCGATGCCTGCCTCTCTGATTCGGATAGCATCTCGTTCTGTTTCTAAATCACCTACCAAAACAGCCATTTTGAGTTGGTCTTTGAGCTTGCGAGCAGTGGCTTGCATCAGGGTAGTTTTGCCGCTGCCTGCCGAAGATGTAATATTGACTAAAAGCGTGTTTTGGGCTGCCATTTTATCTCTGATGGCTTTTGCCACAAAGTCATTGGCTTTGAGCAAGTTAAGTGTAGAGTTTTCGCATTGAATAGCTCCTACGGGTTGTCTGTTTGACTTGGCAAATCTTTCTATTTTCATATTTTTAAAGCCCCCCTACCCCCGAGGGGGGAGTTTTAGGTGATTCCTCCTTGGGGCTTAGGGGGCTGTTTCTATTTTATTAATTAAAAGTTCATTGCCTTGCACTATTTGGCTGCAAGGTCTTTCACAGTTTTCGCAGATAAATTTATAATTAATGACCTCTGTGGTATGCTCGCAAATGGGGCATTTTATGAGTGTCGGCAATAGTTCTATGTGTAGTTTCATAGGTTGCTCGGCAAATTCTGCACTGATTACGGCATCAAAAGCATTTTGCAATAGTATAGGCTCTACATTAGATAATTGCCCTATTTTGAGGTAGATATCCGTTATTTTCTGAAAATCCTCTTTGGAGAACTCTTCTTCTAAGGTTCTAAAAGTACTTCTTATGAGTGAGATTTCGTGCATAGTTTTAAGCCCCCTAGCCCCAAAGGGGAGATTTTTTAAGTTTGTTGATTAATTTCATTCTGTTAATAAAACTGTTTTTAGGTTTTCTAATTTTTCTAAGTGTAGGTTGGCTTCATTTCTCAGGGTAGCATCTTCTACAAGTGTCAAGACTTCTTTGGCTTTTTGCTGCATATCTTCCCACGTTTTGAGTTTTTGCTCTAGGGTGGTTTGTTCGTCATCTTGTGCCATAAACCATTGTGCCTCTAAATAATTCAGTAAAGTAATGGCTCTTTCGAAGGGCAAATCTTCATTGCGAATTTGCAAAGCTTCTTCATACAATTCTATGGCTTTGGGATAATTATCCATTTTTAGCCCTGTAGGAAATTTAGTGAGGGCATTGGCATAATTGTTACAAAGCATGGCATATTCATAAGGATAGGTCATTTTTGTAAAAAACCCTAGAGCTTCATGAAATGCTTTTACAGACATTGCCGCCCACATTTGTTGCTTTTGGGGTTCGTCGGGTATTTCGGAGTAAATAATGCCTAGTTGCTGTTGAATTTCTGCATACATCTCAGGATTCTCTTCTTTTTTATAGATTTTCAAAGCCTCTTGATAGGCAGATAAAGCTCCTCTGTAGAATTGTGGATTGCCATTTTGTGCCCATGTATAAAGGAGTGTTGCTTTTCGGATTTGTGCATTTCCTATAAATTCTGTGAGGTTTTCTTCTTCTAAAATGGCAATGGCTTTGTTGATATAGCCTAAAGATTCTGTATAATGTTGCTTGATATTGGCAATTTCGGAGGCATCTATGAGGAGTAAAGCCATTTCCCATTGATTGTTTTGTGCCTCAAAATATTGTAAAGTTTCCCAAACTAGCCCTTTAATTTGTTCTATCAACTTCCAATCATAAGGCACATATACTTGGCTCATGAGCAATTGAATAAGCAAAGATTTGAGTGCAAATTCTGCTCTTTCGGAGGGTTTTGCTTTCAAAGATTGTCCAATGATTTGTTCGGCTTTTTCGAGATATTGTGCATCTAAAAGAAGCATGGTATAATGTCGGCTTATGAAGGCAAGGTGTTCAGCATCTGGGGCAATTTGAATGGCTTCTTCGTAGAGTTGGCACAAAGTTTCGAAATCAGTAATTTTTTCTACCACGCCATAATGTGTGCAAATGGCTTGGTTGTGTATATATCGGTAAGTATCGAAGGCTTCATTTTGAGTATTTTGTGAGATAGCATCAAAGGTATTTTGCAGAATCATAGTTTCTTGCTGTAAGGCAAACGTAATGAAGAACTCTTGATAAAGTGGGTTTTCATTACTTAAATATTCGGCTACTTTTTCGAGATTATTGAGTTTTCCGAATATAATTCCTAAGAAGTTATTTTTATCCAAGGGGATAGATTTGGGTAAAATATAAGGTGGGAGCCTGTTTTCCCAATCTAATAGAAATTGTATGGCATTATTTTCTATCACTAAACTTAGCCCTGATGGAGTAGGTTTATGTTGCTCAATGTCAAGGAGTTGTATGAGTTCTTCTAGGCGGTTTTCGCTTTGGATAAACTGCTCTAAAGTATGAAATGTATCTTTTTTTGCAAAAATTGAAAGCATTTGAATATAATTATGTGTTGCTTATAAATGAATATTTAATATTTTTCCATTGCCTTGTATTTCAAAAGAAAGGGTTTTGTTTTGCTCGTCTAGCTCATTATCAATTAATATTTCGTGAATAGCAATGCTTTTATCACCTTGTAAATTTTTGTCTTTGAGCATAAATTGGGCTGCTTCATGCATTTTTTTGAACCAATTTTGGCTTACTGGAGCAAGCAATAAAGATTTTCTTTCGGGATAATAGCGTAAAAATGCATGAGATTCTTCCCCAAAAATTTCTTGATTGAGTTGCTGAGGAATGATAATATGTGAAGATTTTAGTTCTAGTGTTGTCATAGTGTTGCTTCAAGATTTTTATTTTTTCAAATCTTCTATAATCAAATCTACTACCTTATTTCCTGCTTCTTGTACTTCTTGGCTAAGGTCTATTTCCAGCTTAGTGTTATTAATTGCAATAAGATAAACATGAATATCTTTTGGATAAGTTTCGGCTAATATTTTTTTGGCATAAGAGAGTGCTTGGTCCCATTTGATGCTGTGCAAAAATACCATAGGGTCATCTTGTACTGCTGCTTCTACCTCTGAGGCGGGTACTTTGAAGAGTGTGCCAATAGGTTCGTTGGTGTTAATTACTCCGTCCACTAGAATGATGCGCTCTTGCCCTTGTAACTGAAAAAGGACTTCAAAAGCAGAAGTACCCATGTCTAATAGTTTGAGGTTTTCTACTTCACCTAGTTTTTTATGGAGTTGTTCTATGACATAAATTCCTACGGCATCGTCACTCCGTACAGGGTTTCCAAAGCCCATAATGGCTGTGGGTTGGTGTATTTTCATTCTTGGTTATTTTATTACATTACCCTTCGGGCTTTTAGTTTAGACAAGAGAGAATTAATTTTATTCAAAACTTAACTGAATACACTAAAAAACCCTCAGGGTATAAAAAGAATCTCAATTTTTATAATTTGAAACTGGTAAGTTCTTTTCCCGATTTGCCATCATGGGCGTGTACTGTGCATACCAGACAAGAGTCAAAAGAACGGGCGACCATTCCTACTTCTACAGGGTCATGTGGGTCTTCTATTTCGGTGCCTTCTAGGGCGGCTTCTATCGGGCCAGAATTACCAGATTCATCGTTAGGCCCTACATTATACGTAGTAGGAGCAATGACCTGATAGTTTTTGATTACACCATCTTCTATCTCTACCCAGTGAGCCAGTGCACCTCTAGCTGCTTCGGTAGCTCCGAATCCTTTGCCATCACGCTCTTCGGGCTTGATGTAGAATGCTCCGTCTAGGTTGATTTCAGAGAGCCATTTGTTAATCATTTCATAGAGTCTTGGTGCTTCGTGCATTCGTGCTAGAGAGCGTGTGAATACATTTGCGCCTTTTTTCTTCATAATATCACCAAAGAGCGGGTCTTTGAATTGATGGTCGAGATTATTAGGGTTAGCATTCATAATTACTCTGGAGAGTGGCCCAGCCTCTACGGCATGCCCCATGTAGCGAGGCGCTTTTGACCAGCTATACTTTTCATTAAAATTGGTTTGCTCCAAGTTTTGTGAGGTTACAGGAGTAGGCAGTGGCTGACTCCAAGGGTGTGCAGCGGGCACATCTTTGAACCAAGTATGTTTGGTATGTTCCATGATTTCCATATGGTCAAAGTCATGGTATTTTTCTCCATCAAAGAATCCACTTGAAGAGATGAGGGCTTTGTTGCGTCCTTCTACAGTGGGGTTATTGTATAAATCTTTGTGCAGATAGGTGCCATGTGCCAAGAATTTACCCACACCTTCTCCAAATTTATCTAAGCCAAACTCTAAACCTGCCCTGATGAACAAGCCCAAGTCGCTGTTGCGTTGAGATTCATTTTCTTCTACCCAAGCCATGAGGTCATCCCAAGTTTTAATTTGTAAATACCGCTCAATAGAGCAACCTAGCCACACTGTCTCGAGCCAATCATTGCGGAATCTATTCATAATAGAGTGTGCTCTCGTGATGTCTTTGAGTGTAGGAGCACACATTACGCCACCTGGCACCATATAGCTTGAGTGAGGCCATTGCCCGCCAAAGAGTGCATAAACCTCTACGGGTCGTCCACTTGCGGTTACCCCCTTTTGGAATGAAGTGCCTACATAGGCTGCAAAACGCTTTACTACTTCACCATAAAGTGGTTTGTTGGCGAATTTTTTATTGGCCAAATCAGTAGCAAAGATGGCATAAAACCAGCGAGGAATACTCTGAATGGTTTCTGTGGCTTGCCCAATAGCACGCAAAAGCAAGGCGTTAGGGGGGAGGCTTGTTTTCCAGATAGTGTCAAGGGCAGAAGACGCACAATACAAATGCGAACCCCCACAGATACCACAGATGCGAGGCGTAACGATAAGCCCTGCCTGTGGGTCTTTGCCTTCCATGATTTTTTCAAAACCTCTAAACATTGCCGCTTGTGTGTGGGCACGTGTTACCACACCATTTTCCATATATACCTTCACATCTAAGTCGCCTTCTACACGCCCTACAGGTGAGATATTCAGTTCTTTGATTGTTCCCATTGTTAAATATTATTGATAATTAATTTTTAATTGTCAGTTATTAATGAAATTTCACGAAGCAAAATCCTTCCTCGGAGGGTTTAAGGCTACTTAGAAGTTTCACGCAGCTCTTTGTGCCCACCTGTTACTTTTTCTAGAGTGCCCATTGTTTTCTCAAAGCCAGCCCTCATATAGTAGCCCAGCTTGGAGTTGCCAGTGGGTACATCTTTGGGCAAGAAGCCAAGGTGTTTCATGGTTTTGAAGATACTTCCTTTGACCAAATCATGGTGCGGAAATCCAGGCTCGGTGCAGCCCAAGCAAGGGTGATTGGCTCTAGTCTTACTTGACTGTCTGTTCCAAAGAATACGATTACAGCTTGCACGGGTCATTGGGCCTCTACAGCCTACTTCATAGAATAAGCATCCTCCACGCTTTCCAAAGTGCCCGTCTATTTTTTGGGCAAAGCTAATGGCATTGGTACAGCCTGTCTGCACAAAATCAGTAAAGAAAGTTTTGGGTCTATGATAGTCATCTATCAATACATCACCAATACGCCCTGTAGAGATTGCGACCAGTATCTGCGTAATCCAGTCGGGGTGTGCTGGACAGCCAGGGATATTGACTACAGGCAGCCCACCTTTAGATTTATAATTGATACCTAAGAAACCTCCTTTTTCTTTTTTGTGGAATTGCATTCCTGTAGATTCGCTAGGGTTAGGAGGCACAGCAGGGATGCCCCCCCAAGTAGCACAATCACCTACGGCCACTACATATCCAGCCACTTGTGAGAGTTCTTTAATCCAATCCATCATGGGGCGGTCACAGAAGTAGTTCATTGTGCCAGTATTATTAGGACCTTGAATGATTGAGCCTTCATACACTAGGATATCCATCTGGATTTTGCCAGCGATGATGTCTTTCATAAGGTCAGTAACTTGCTCACCAATCTCGAGACCGATGGAGGGATGCCAAAGAATATTGATGCCGAAGTCGGTAACAAGCTCTACTACGGTAGGTTCTTCGGCATTGAGGAAGGACATGGTGTTGCCACTGCATGCACCACCTTGAAGCCAGAGTACATTTGCCATTGTTTGATAGGTTTAAATTATAAAATTTTATAGTCAGAGTACAATATTATATAAAAAGAATATCAATTTACCTAAAATTAGAAAATTTTTTCTAAAAAATAGGAGGAATATTCTAAAAAGAGAATATTTAGAATATTTCTAAATTAAAAAGTGCTTCTGACAGAATAGAAAGATTTTTTTAAGAAAAGTTACAAAAAAAGTGGCTTTATTAAGGCGTGAAATTCGTCTTGTCCCTTTTCAGTAAGGTATGGCTTGAGGTAAAACCAGATAGCTTCTCTAAATTTTTTTTCTTGGAGATAGGTTTCCCCCGAAAGGGTTTCTTGGCTTACCCAGTGCGTAATGCTGAGTATGATTGCTTGGGTGAGCTGTTGATAGGTATGTGGAGCGATGTGTGTGTAAAGGATTTCTCTCTTTTGGTTAAATTCTATTCTTTTTTTAAGCTGTATGCCTAGTTTGGACACAAAGTTTTGATAGACATGGTAAAGCTCAGGGTAGCTTCTTTGTATTTCTAAAAGGTCTAAGAAGCAAAATTTGAACTCTTTTAAGATAGTAAAAAGTTTACTCATCTGTACGTCTAAGTCTAGCAAATTGGGGTATAGGCTGTAGAGCTGTAAGACCTCTCCAAATTTATCTTGCAGAGGCTCAAAAGCGGTACAGACAATAATCTCTTTGGTGCTGAAGTGATAGGCTAGGTTACCAATACTGATGCCTACTTCGTCAGCAATCTGTTGGAGGCGCACATTGGCGAGCCCATGTTCATTAAAAAGATAGATAGCAGCAGAGATGATTTTTTGCTTGGTAGGAGTCATTCCTCTTTTTTTAAAATACACAAATCAGTTTTTCATAAAGCCATAGTCATCCTCATCGAGGTGTAGTGTTCCTCTTTGATCTTTGGCAGCTAGTTTTCTCATTAGTTTAGCCGTAATTTCTGCTTTTTTAGGGCAGTAGGTGGTAGTGATGATGCGTTTTAGCAGTTTACAAGGCTGTCTATAATGTGCAAATATAAGGTGAATTTCCCACATTCCACGTCTGTAAGTGAGATATTCTATGACCACAGTATCTGCCAGCCACCAGTCATCAGCCAAAAAAGTAAGGTCTTTGCTCTGTCCTTTTTTTTCTATAAAATGCAGATTGTCCAAAGATTCTAACAAACTATTGTAAGCCGCAGCACTCATCCGAAAGGGCATAAGGTATTGTTTAGAGTGTGAAGTATTGATAAGTCTTTAACCATGCCTTTTTATTATAAATTTTTGATTATCAAGATTTTATACTCGATAATTTGCTCAATATATTCATCATTTAGTTAGGCACGACTCTTCCAAGAGAATTTTGACATCTCTTTAAAAACGTAATTTAGTACCTAAAAGCAATCTCTGCACTATCAACAAGTAAAAAAATAAAACTAAAAATTTAGTTGTAAATAAACTAAATTTTTAGTTTATTTGATAATTCTAATTTTAGTACCCTAAAAAAAATACAACATGCTTAAAACGAAAAGAAACTTAGACCCACAAGTAAATGCAGGTTCTATGGCAGACATAGCCTTTTTACTTCTTATTTTTTTCTTGGTAACGACCACCATTGCTCAAGACAGGGGCTTGGGTGTGCTGCTGCCTCCAGCCCAAGAAGACAGAGAACCCTTCCCACTCAATGACCGAAATGTATGTGTCATTTTGGTCAATAGCCGAGATGAACTATTGGTGGAGGGTGAGCCTATGCTGGTGAAGAATCTCCGTGCTTCGCTCAAAGAATTTATTGACAATCAGGGCAGAGACCCCTTGCTTTCGGACAGCTCTCAGGAGGCAGTAGTGGCACTCAAGACAGATAGAGGCACACAGTACCAGACTTACATACAAGTTTTGGATGAGGTAAAAGCAGCTTTTCATGAGCTGAGGGCTGAGGCGTTGGGTGTTTCACTTGCAGCTTACCTTGATTTTGATGTTAAGATGGCAAGTCCAGAGCTGCTACAGCACCTTGAGGAGGTCAAGGTTAAGTATCCTTTGAGGATTTCGGAGTCTTCTCCTTCTTCTTTTAAATAGTTCTTGGTAAGTCCCCTTCTTCGTTTTTGCTGAGGGGGATTTTTGTTTTTTCTTTGAACTTCAAAGGAGAAAAGCCTTGTTTCTCTAGTTTTAACAGTCTTTTGATGAAGTATCTATTTACTTTATAGGCTTAAAAATTACATGCGTACTCAAAGAGATTTCTTTAAACTGAAACTAGGAGATATTTTATGGTTCTTTTTCAGATTTTTGCGTAAACGATCAGACGAAGTTAAGAAATTTATACAAAATTAAATATATAGGTCATGAAATCATTTTTGTTAATAAGTATGTTATTGGTCTGTGGTTTTATCAGCCCCACAGCCATTACTCAGGAGGGCGCTTATCATACCCAAAAAGGGGAAGTAGATTTGCATTTTGATTTGATGGTGGGTAAAATGAAAGCGAACACCAATCAAGCCAGTTCGTCTTTAGACATTAAATCAGAGGCAGTTATTTTTAATATGAAAGTAGCTTCTTTTGAGTTTGATAATTCTATCATTGAGCAGCAGTTCAAAGATGTCTATATGGAGGCAGATAAATACCCTCAGACTTCTTTTGTGGGAAAAATCAAAAAAGGAATTAACTTCAACAGCAAATCTGTGCAGCATGTAGAAGTAGAAGGTGTCTTGGCAATGCATGGCATTAGTAAGAAAAGAACCATTTCAGCCTCTATCACAGTTTTGGAAGGTAATAGATTACATGTAAAGTCAGAATTTACAGTCCTTGCCTCTGAGCATGATATTAACATTCCTGTTAGTTTTTTCACCAATGGAAAAGATGAAATCAGAGTAGTATTAGATGCTATATATGAGAAGAAATAAAAGAAAATACTAAACTATCATTTGTTTGTTTGTTGTTTGTTTAAGTTGCCCGTTTTGTGTTTGCGCAAAACGGGCTTTTTTCGTTTAGAATCCTGCTGCGGCATCGTCTCCTCTTGGGTCTGCTCCTCCTTCCAGCTTTCCGTCAGGCATCACCAGAATAGCATCTACTCTCCCAATACCGCTACGGGGCTGTATTTTATAGCCTTTTTGTGTTAATTTTTGAAGGGTAGCGGCATCAAAACTGCCTTCTTCTACATAAATCACATCAGGAAGCCACTGGTGATGAAACCTAGGGCTGCTCACAGAAGCTTGCATTCCTAAGCCAAAATCTATGACGTGGATGATATTCTGTAGCACAGAAGTAATGATGGTAGAGCCTCCAGGTGTGCCGACTACCATTTTAAGTTTGCCGTCTTTTACTACGATGGTAGGTGTCATAGAGCTGAGCATGCGTTTTCCTGGTGCTATGGCATTTGCTTCTCCGCCCACAAGTCCATAGACATTCGGGAAGCCAGGCTTGATACTGAAGTCATCCATTTCATTGTTTAAGAAAAAACCTGCTCCCTGCACCACCACTTTAGAGCCATAAGCCCCATTGAGGGTAGTCGTGGCTGAGACAGCATTTCCCTCAGCATCTACGATAGAGTAGTGTGTGGTCTCTTCGCTGACGCTCCAAGAGCCTGCTTGGGTCTGGGTAGAGTTTCCTGCTTTTTCAAAAGAGAAATCTTCCATTCTTTGCTGTAAATATTTCTTATCCAACAGGTTTTCTATAGGCACGGGGTAGAAATCCATGTCTCCTAGGTGCTTTGCTCTATCAGCATAGGCACGGCGCTCTACTTCGGTGATGAGCTGTATCATCTCGGCACTGTGCAAGCCCAGTTTTTCTAGGTTATAAGTCTCTAGCATTTCGAGCATCTGTAGCAGCAGTATCCCACCACTAGAGGGCGGACTCATAGAAATGATTTGATGCTCTCTGTAAGTGCCTACCACGGGTCTTCTCCAGATGGCTTGGTAGAGGTCTAAGTCCATTTGTGAGATAATCCCCCCCCCTTTTTTCATTTCTTTGATGAGAAACTCGGCTGTTTTTCCAGCATAAAAACCTGCTCTGCCTTCCTCACGGATTCGGGTGAGTGTCTGGGCGAGGTCTGGCTGTTTGAGTACATCCCCTGTTTTCCAAGGCGTATTGTTGATAAAATGAGGCGCATGCTTGTTGGCTTTCTTAAAATCATCTTGGAATCGGTTCAGGTTATTGGCTTCTTTCTCAGTGATTATAAGTCCTTTTTGGGCCAAGTCAATGGAAGGTTGTATAAGCTCTTTGAAGGGCAACTTTCCAAACTGCTTGTGTAGTCTGAGCATTCCATCTACCGTGCCTGGCACACCCACAGCAAGGTGTCCTAGTTGGCTTAGGTTGTCTTGGGCATTTCCTTTGGCATCTAAGTACATATCTCTGCTGGCTTTCATGGGTGCTTTTTCACGATAATCCAATGCACCTATTTCTCCATTGTTTTTTCTGTAAACCAGTAGCCCACCTCCGCCTATATTGCCAGCGATGGGGTAGGCTACTGCCAGTGCAAATTCTACGGCGACTGTGGCATCAAAGGCATTGCCCCCTTTTTGTAAGATTTCTTTGCCTATGCGGCTTGCTTCGGGGTGTGCAGAGACCACCATGGCTTTGTCTGTGATGAGTCCTGTTTGCTGGGCATAGAGGCTGCTAGTGTGCAAAAAACACCCTAGCCATAGCATCAAGATAAGTTTGAAAGAAAAAAGGTGTATTGAGGTTTGTTTTGGGTATTTCAGCATAAACTATTTATTTTTTTGTGCCAATTTGCATAATTAATTTTAAATACACTCTATTTCAGTCAAAAAATTAGCGTCGGTATTGCCTTGTCATCTTACAACAGACGAAACATCCTGACTTTCAAAAAATAGATTTAACTTTGTAAGTAATCTCGAGAGAAGATACTATTTTTTAAATAAACCATATTCTGATGAAAATAGAAATAGAACGCATAGATGAGGCCTACAGATTTGAGGCAAAAAACGAACAAGGGCAATCTGTCATCATGGATAGCTCCGCAGAGCACGGTGGGCATGATTTGGGGTTTAGACCCATGCAAATGCTCTTGGCAGGCATAGGGGGCTGTAGTGGCATAGATGTCATAGATATTCTCAAAAAACAACGCCAAGATTTGAAAGATATAAAAATCACTGTAGATGCAGAGCGCGAGCAGGGCAAAGTGCCAGCACTCTTTACTAAAATCCATCTACATTACCGAATCTTTGGAGAGGTAGAAGAAGACAAAGCCCAAAAAGCACTGAATTTGTCTATGCAAAAGTACTGCTCAGTGTCTAAAATAATTGAAAAAACAGCCGAAATCACGTACTCACTCGAGCTCATCAAAGCATAGAGAAGAGGCCTGAAACAGACAAATGTGCTAATTATCAATGTATTACATCAAAAAATGTAAACTAGATAAGCCCATAAAATTACTTATCCACATTAACCAATCACTTACCACTACTTCGTATGTCAAAATTTGAAACGATAGCCATCCGTACTCAAAGCGAACGCACACAACACAGAGAACACACTGCTCCCATCTTTGCTACATCTAGTTTTGTGTTTGAAGATGCAGAGCAGGCAAGGGCTACCTTTGCGGGTGAGATAGAGGGGAATATTTACTCTAGATACTCTAATCCTAATAATGACGAATTTATAGATAAAATGTGCTTGCTAGAAGGTACAGAAGAAGGCATCTCTACCAGCTCGGGCATGGCGGCGATGTTTACGAGTATTGCTTCTTTTTTGAAAAGTGGAGACCATATCTTGGCGTCTCGCTCGCTTTTTGGCTCTACACACCAGATTATTACAGAATTGCTGCCAAGGTGGGGCATCACACATACTTATGTGGACATAGACCAGCCCGAAGATTGGGAGAAAAACATCCAGCCCAACACCAAGATGATTTTTGTGGAAAGCCCCTCTAACCCTGCCCTAGATTTGATTGATTTAGAGGCATTGGGCAAGCTTTCCAAGGCACATGGGCTGATTTTAAATGTAGATAATTGTTTTACGACCCCTTATCTTCAAAACCCTGTCAAGTTTGGGGCTGATATTGTTACGCATTCTGCCACTAAATTTATAGATGGTCAAGGGCGTGTCTTAGGGGGTGCAGTGCTAGGGCGGGCAGATTTAATCCAAGAAGTACGTTTTATGGCAAGGCATACAGGCCCAGCTTTGTCGCCTTTTCATGGCTGGATTCTTTCTAAAAGCCTTGAGACCCTCTCTGTCAGGATGGACAAGCACTGCCAAAATGCACTTGCCTTGGCTCAGTTTTTAGAGGAGCAAGCCCATGTGAATTTTGTAAAATATCCTTTTTTGCCATCTCACCCACAATATGCCCTTGCCCAAAAACAAATGCGTGCAGGCGGCGGCTTGGTTACTTTTGAGGTAAAAGGAGGGCAAGCAAAAGCCCAAAAATTCTTGAATCAATTAAAAATGCTTTCCCTTACTTCTAATTTAGGAGATACACGCAGTATTGCTACACATCCTGCCTCTACTACGCACTCCAAGCTCAGTCCGGAGCAAAGGCAGCGGGTAGGCATCAGTGAGGGTTTGGTGAGAATCTCCGTAGGTCTAGAGCATATCGAAGATATTTTAGAAGACATTGCCCAGGCATTGGTCTAGCGGGTGGATGAGATTCTAAAGGAAGGTTTCACTTTTAGATATAGAAGTGAAGCCTTCCTTTTATAAATAGTTTTAATTTAATTATCAGGTTTTTATCTCTCCTCTTTTGATACGCACAGTAGAAAGCAGCACAATACCTATCACAAAATAAGCTGCCAAAGCGAGCAGGCTATTGCGCATGTTGCCCGTAATCGCTTCGATGAGTCCATAAGAAAAAGGTCCTAAGGCAGTCGCCATTTTTTCCATAACATCATAAAAGCTAAAATAAGAAGTGGTATCAGGGGTATCGGCAGGGATGAGCTTGGCGTAGGTGGAGCGTGAAAGGTGAAAACCGCCCATGACCGTGCCTACGGCTACTGCCATGATGTAAAACTCCGTCTCTGATTTCAAGAAAAAGCCATACATACAGGTAATAATCCAGATGACGAGCATCACCAGAATAGAAAATTTATTTCCTTTTTTCTTAGAGATATAGGAGAAGAGATACGCCCCTGCAATGCCCACAAGCTGTAAGATAAAAATAGTGCCTACCAGTTTGCTTGTCTCCAGGTGAAGTTCTTTGCTCCCGAAGATGGTCGCCAAGAGCATAATACTCTGTGCCCCCATGCTGTAAAAGAAAAAAGCCACTAAAAAACGCAGCGTATTGGGCATGGTTTTGAGGTTTTTCCAGACTTTGAGCAATTCCTCAAATCCCTTTTTGAATAGATTCACTTGCTCAGGGGGTGTATTTTTAGGGTTGGGGAGGTAATAAAAGGCAATTTGGGCAAAACCCACCCACCAAACAGCCACAAACAAGAACGAAAGCCTCGTGGCAAAGCCCTCTGTCAGCCCTAGGGCTCCATGGTTAAAAATAATGATGAGGCTCACCAATAGCTGAATCACACTGCCCAAAAATCCCAAAGAAAAGCCCTTGGCACTTACATCATCTAGGCGGTCATCGGTGGCTATCTCAGGCAAAAACGAAATATAAAAAACAACTGCCCCCGAATAGCCCATACTGGCGATGACCGCTGCAATCACGCCCAATTCTACATTGCTTCCATCAAAAAAGAAAAGTGTAAAACAAGCTGCAGAGCCTGTGTAGGTAAAAAACTTCATCAGTGTTTTTTTCTTGCCTCCATAATCTGCCACTCCAGAAAGCAAGGGAGATAGAATGGCTGCCAAGAAGAAAGAAAGGGCAATGGCATAGGCATAAAGAACAGAGGCGGTTATTTTCATTCCAAAAAAAACAACCATATCTCCTCCAAAGGCTGCCTTGGTGCTTGCCTCATAATAAATCGGAAAAATCGCTGCCGTGATGGTCAGATTATAGACAGAGTTTGCCCAGTCATAAGAAGCCCAGGCATTGAGGATTCGAGGGTCATTTTTGGGGTAGTTGTTGCTTTCTCTCAAAGTTTGGAAGGTTTTAGTGTAATGAGATTATTTTTCTTAATAGGGTCTGTGTTTTTGTATAATGCTTCGCCAAAATAGTGCAAAATCTTTTATTTTGTGAAATAAGTACTTACTCAAAATTCACATAGATGATTACTGTTTTGTAAGTGTTTGATAATCAAAGTATTATATAATTCTTAATTTTAAATTACTGACTTCAAGTATGCCAAGATAGTGGCTGTTTCTGAGGGGTGAAACCACTTGATTTCTTGGTCTTTTTTAAACCAAGTCATTTGCCTTTTGGCATATCGGCGGCTGTTTCTTTTGAGCAGTCTGATGGCTTCTTCCCAATCATATTTGCCCTCGAGGTAGCCAAAAATCTCTGTGTAGCCTACAGTCTGTAGGGCTTGTGCTGATTTCCAATCAGATAAGTTTTTGACCTCTTCTAGCAGCCCTTGGGCGAGCATCTCATCTACTCGTGATTCTATCCGCTGATAAAGCTCTTCTCGGGGGCGTTCTAGCCCTATTTTATGTATCTGGAAATCTCGCTCAGTTTTTTGCTCAGTACGAAAGCTAGAGTAAGGCTTTCCTGTACTAAGGCATACCTCCAATGCCCTGATGACCCGATGCGGATTTTGCAAATCTACACTCTCATAATGGGCAGGGTCTAGGTTTTTGAGTTGTATCTGGAGTGTTTCTAAGCCCTCTTTTTGGTATTGCTGCTTGAGCTGCTCTCTGATTTCGGGTTTTGTTTCGGGCATTTCGTCAAGTCCCTCACAGATTGCCTTGATGTATAGACCTGAGCCACCTAGGAGGAGGAGGACTTGCTTTGTCAAAAATAATTCATTCAATAATTGTATGGCATCTTCTTCATATTTTCCTACACTATAGCCCTCTCGGATACTGTGTGAATCTATGAAATGATGCCTGACACTTGCCAGTTCTTTGGGGCTAGGCTTGGCAGTCCCGATGTTCATTTCTTTGTAAAACTGCCTAGAATCTGCTGAGAGAATCTCTGTATCAAAATAAGAAGCCATCTGGAGGCTGAGTGCCGTCTTGCCGATGGCAGTCGGGCCTACAATGACGATGAGGTGTCGGCGTGTGGGCATGGGTTATTTTGCTTTAAGTTTTTACTGTGTCAAGGCACTCAGCATAGAGATAGACAGGGTACAGATTCGGCGGTTGGGGTCATCTTCTGGGCCAGGTACTGCTCCTTTTGGCAGGGCTTCTCCCATTCCTTTAAAGTCTTTGTCAATCATGGCAGGAGGTTCAGATATTTGCGTAATGACAAACTCTCCGAGGGCTTCTGCCCGTTTTTGTGAGATTTCTAAGTTTTGTTTTTTACGTTCTTCGGCGGGTTGTCCTTCATAGAATGGCTGTTCGTCGGCATAGCCTTGCACCTGTAGCACAAGGTGCAGGGTATCATTTGGAAATTTTTTATGGTATCGGTCTATGCTTTTTTGAATGTCTTTTGCTACTACAGCCATTTGTTTTTTTCCTTTTTCGCTCAAGACGGTCTGCCCTGACTCAAACAAAGTTCCTGCTTTGAACTGAATGTCTAAATCTTTGGTATATCTGTAGCTTTTTCTTGCTTTGTCTAGCTGTAGGTCTATTTGGTCTAGCTTGTCTAGTACTTCTTTCAATTCTTCTTCGGTAGGGTCTTTCTCGAGTGTGAGGAGCATTTCTTTTTGGGTTTCGATGCTTTGCTCTAGGTTTTTTATGGGTACGATAAGCTCTTCTAGTGCCGAACCAGGATGTTTTATTCGGATATCTTCTATGTCTTTTTGAAGTTTGCTGATTTTATTATTGAGATGTTGGATAGATTTGTCTAGGGCTGCATACTGTGCTAAGACTCCCTCAAGGCGTTTGCCTTGTGCCGTGATGCGTTCGTTCATGGCGGCAAGGTCATCATTATCGGGGTCTTCTCCGAAGGCTTTGAGCAAGTCTTCTTCTTTTAGGATAGATTTTTCTATCAAATCTACGGGCACTTTCAGACGCTCTAGGGCTTCTCCTGAGGTTCTATTTTTTACCTTTTGAATGCCTGCGAGGAGTTTGTCTATTTGCTTTTGGATGTTTTCTTTTTCTTTGGCGATGCGTGCAAGCTCTTCTGCAGAGAGCTGCGACACGTGCGGGCGTGTGCTGAGGCCAGGCTCTGTGATGATGCTGGCAGTAGGCTTGCAGGCTGGCACTAGCAGCAATGTGATGAAGCACAAAAGCAGTGTATGTGTGGGATAGGTTGTTTTCATATCAGTATTAAATGTCTTGGTGTGTTTATAAGTCATCTGCAAAAAAAAGAATCAATTCGCAGACAATTCGCTTTGCGTAAGTTTTAAGCTCAAAATATTCTGAATTTTATATTTTCAAAACGAGTAAAAGACTGATTGGTCTATTTGAGGCTCATTTTTCAAGAAAAAAATATCTTCAGACAACCCTCTCAGCGTTTTGGGCATTTCTGTATTTGAAAACAAGGAATGAATTGAATCTATTTTGGAAACAAAAGAACTCATCAAAAGATGTAAAAACGGAGAAGCAAAAGCACAGAATCTCCTCTATGAGCAGTTTGCAAGGGCAATGTTTGGGCTTTGCCTCCGCTACACTGCCCAAGAAGCCGAAGCCGAAGAAGTGCTGATGAATGGTTTTTTGAAAGTATTCAGACACATAGATCGCTTTGAAAATAGAAACGAAGGAAGCTTTGCCGCTTGGATAAAAAAAATTATGGTCAATGAAGCTCTTAATTTTATTAGAAACCAAAAAAAACACATCTATCAAGAAATAGATGAAATAAATGCAGGCATAGACGAAGATGAAAATGCACTAGAAGCTCTGCAAGCCGAAGATATTTTTGAGATGATTCGGGTGTTGCCCACAGGCTACCGTACTGTTTTTAATCTCTATGTAGTGGATGGCTTTACGCATTCCGAAATAGCCGAAAAGCTCGCAATAAGCCCTAATACTTCTAAAACCCAACTCAGGAAAGCTCGCTTGCTGCTGCAAGCAAATTTAAAAAAAAATGAAATTGCTCTATGAACCAAGAAGAAAAAGACAAAATCATCCGCCAAAAGTTAGAAAACTTTGCCCCACCTATGCTTCCAAACAGCACCTGGCAGCCACCACAGACATGGCGCAAAATAGCCCCTCAGCTGACATCTAAGCCCAAAACAAAAGTACTCAGCCTGCAAAGAGTCATTTATAGGAGTATCGCAGCAAGTATTTTACTTTTGTTGGGAGTGTGGGCTGCTTTTATGGTAAATACAGCTCAAGAAAATAACACACTTGCTCAGGATAAAAAACCAGAAAATTCTCTCAAAGAAAAAATAGCAGTACAGAAATTCACCCATCAGACATACCAAAATAAAACAAATTGGCTTGCCCAAGAAGATGCAGAAGAAGCCGTGGAGCTTGAAAATAAGCAAATGGCTATTTACAAAAAACCTGAAAACTCATCAAAAATAAGAAGCAATGATACAAAAACACAAAAGCCTCAAAAACAGACATCAAAAATACAAATACTTGAAAATCAGCCTGTTGAGTTGACAGAGATTCAGCAAGATTTTGAAATTATAGAAGAAATATCTCCGACCACCTTGGCAGCACAAACTACTGCAAAAGAGACCAAGCCACAGGAGATTATACTCCTGGTAAGTGAAGATGCTCAAAAGAAGAAAATAGGCTTGTTTGTGGGCAGAAAGAACAAATCACAAGCCACAGAAACAAATAAAATTACAAATAAAAATAAAATCAGGCTCAATAAAAGTACAGATGACGGCTTCAGGTCTAATGCACTCAGTGCCGAGGTAGCCTTGCTCAAAGTAAAACTTAAATAAACCTAAACACAAAACCCTTTTTAAACATTTAAAATTATGCGAAGAATTAACCTATTTTCTTGGCTCGTGGCATTGCTTTGCCTGAGCCAAATGGCCCAAAGCCAAAGTATCTCACAAGATTTTGAGGAAATATATAAAACACCTCTAGAGACTTCTATAGTAAAAATAGACTTGGGAGAAGGAAGACAGCTGGTGTTTAAAGACGAAAGTTTTTTCTTGTATGGACAAATTAAAAGCTCTGAGTCATACATGGAGGAGATTCTAAAAAGCTTACAAAATGATTTGGCGATTCTCAAAGATAGTTTGTCTTCTTCGAATGCCTATGACATTACTTATACATTAGAGGGTGATGCCGCCCAGCCCATTCTCTCTACCAAAGTTCAAAATCCTGAAATAAAAAATTATAGACAGGAAAACGGACAACTCAAAGCCATCAAAACCCAAAAAGATTATGTAAAAGTGCTGAAGATAAAAGACCATCAGTTTTATTTGGTTCTCAATGATTTATCAGAATTAAATGAGCTAGATCCCGCAGTGATGAAAGGCTATGTTACTGCCATCCTGAAAGATTTTGAAGACCTGCCCAATAGATACAAAAGTTATATCTTAAACATTCAGTACAAGGCAGAAAACAACACACTGACCCGCACTAAAGATGATACTAAAGGTACAGATTATCTTGAGCTGAATACAGGTCTGGGCATCAATCTAATCCGTGATAAATTTGTGCCTGAGCTAGATTTTAGTATGAAGCTGCATTTTAAAGATATATTTTATATCGGGGCTACAGCCTCTACACATTACTTTTTTGAGGCACGAGAGGAGAGGGGTTTTCGCACACTCCGTAATCTCTTTGTGGGGGGAGAGTTGGGTTTAAACATCACCCAAAATCGTAAAAAACCTTATTTTCTGGGCTTAGGTGTAGAGTATTTGGTAAGACAAAGAGGAGATTTTTACAATCCTAACACAATGCGCATCAACCTCAGCCTGCCCAACAAATCAGGCTTTAAAATCTCTCCACAGGCTTACTATGATTTTGATACTGATGATTTTTTCTGGGGCTTCAAGCTCGGGAAGGTGTTTTAAAGAAAAAATCACAGACAGGCCTTTCACAAAGCCCCCCAAAAAGCATTTCTATTGGCAGTTCGGGGGCTTTGTTTTTATCTATTGAGAAGCCGCTCTAGCTGCCTGAGTGCAAACTGGTTTCGCAGCTCATAAATCGTTCTTTTGATGCTCTTTTTTTCTTTTTGGGTCAATCTCCAGCTCAGAGGTGCTCGCCTGATGGTGATGACTTCATAGCGTTTTTCGTCTGAATCTTCTTCTTTTTCTCTTTCGGCAAAGGCCTTTTCTTTTTCGTGGATTTCTTGCAGGCTTTGTGAGATGGGCACATACTGAAACTCCACTCGGTGCACTCCAAAATCTCTGGGAAACCAAGAGCGGGCAAACTCCACAAAGTTGTCATTGGTAATGTCTTGGAGATACTCTAAGTTAGAATACAAACTCGTAACAGGGGTGAAGATTCTCTGAAAAAGCGATTGCCCCACACTTTTCTCAATGGGTTTGTCTTTTTGGGTATCACGGATAGACACGAAGATGACTCCAGAGGTATTGGCAGCTATCCAATCTTTAAAGGCATATAAAAACCGAACGGCATCGGAGACTCCAAAATTATCAGAAAGCCCTGCATCCATAATTTCCATTTCGGGTTCACTCGGGAGCTTCACATTGGGGGTTACATACGGGAAGGTAGCACTCATCCTCAAAGCACTCAAGAAGCGTAAATCACTTGCTTTTTGCTTCTCAAAAAAGCGGGAAAACTCAATCCCCTTGGTTTTTTGGTTTAAGAAGCGGGTCTGGTCTAGGCGAGGCACGGTCATATAAGATACATTTTGGGGAGAGATAAAAAGTTTTCGCCCATCATTGACGATGGTAGGCGCCAAAATCATCATCGGTATCCAGCCCAGCAGTTCGGGTTCTTTGTATTCACAAAGGGCTTTGTCTAGCAGTCCTTCTGTATTTCGGTTGAGTTGTTGCTCAAAAGCAAAGCCCCTGTCTTTGGCATATCTGTGCCCATTGTATTCAAAGGTTTGGAAGCCAAAAAACAGGTCATTTACTACAAGACTAAACATAATGGCATTGAGATTATCCTTGGCAATGTTGTCCAGGTATTGTTCTGAGTATGGATTTAGGTTTGTTTTTCTAAGATTCTGCCTGAATAACTCTCTTTGCAAGCATAATTCACGAAAATAAGCAGCCCCCACCAAGCCCCCCGATGCCCCTGTGATGAGGCTTGTGTTTTTCATAAGCCCGCCATCTAGAGTGCTATCCACATATTGGAGCGTACGCATAGCCCAGACGGCAGCCCTCTGCCCACCACCACTTGCACAGATAAAAATCATCTTGGGTTTTTTGTCAGGAGTGGCTTTTGTAGCACGTGCTTTCCAGTTTTCTAGGGCTAAAAGCGTGATGCTTTTGTCTAAGGTATAGAGAGAATCTTGGCTCAATTCTTTTACTCTTCGCAGAGAATATTCGGCACGCTCTGTATTGTAATCAAGCCCGTATGCTTCATAATTGGCATTGAGGTATTGGTTTTGCATCAGTAGATTGAGCAAAAGCACCATTGCAATCACGGTGCTGATGGTCCAGCCTCTGAGCCAGTAAGAGAGTGCCCCTGCCATCATCAGTAGCAGGGTAAGCAAGAGCACAAAACTAGCCCCTGCAGGAATCTGAAATACAGGAAAATCTCTCAAAGTGCCAATCACCAACACCAGCACAAAGACAGTCATTTGGATGATGACTGCATTGAGGTGGTTTTGGTCAAAGACCTTGATGATGTCTTGGCGCTCATAAAACTCATCACTTTCAAGTTTTCGGAGTTTAAAGGGATTCACCAAATAGTAATCTACCCTGATATTTCGGCGGCGAGATTCTTTGATTCTGCCCAGCACATTGACACGCATCACACGGGTTTTGCGCAGCCTTTTATCTACCTCTTTGGCAAGTAATTTAAAAATATCTTGATTGGTACTGACAAAATAAAAGAACACCAGCAAAGAAGAGAGCAGAATGCCCAAGACCAAGCCCCCTACTCTGTGGGCAATGTCTTCGGGGGTGTTTTGGTCATAAGAAAGCTGATAACTGAGCATTTCTTTGACATAGACTACAGTAACCAAAAAAGGCAGCAAGCTATTGTTAAGCAAAAACTTAGTGAAAGGGCGGCGCAGCAAGCCTGTAAAGCTAAACTGTGGTGCATCTAAGATATAAGCCACGATATGGTATGACATCATGAAAGTGCCCCAAGTAAAGCCCATAATCAAGCAGCTCCAGAAGCTGACCTTGTCAAGGTATTCGGGGTCTAAAAACAAAGACGGAATACCAATACTCGTACCAAGCTCACCTATGATGATGGCATACAGCACTACCCACAAGAGCATTAAGATTTGATTTTTACGGAGATTGTAAATCAGTAATTGTGCTGGAAAAGAGTAAAAAATACGTGAAATAAAGATGTCTTGGATTTTTTTTCTCAATGATGTAAATTCGTTTAAGCTTGGATTAATAGAAGGTATCAATAAAATACCAAAGATACCCTACCTTTGTCAAAAAAAGATTCTTTATAAACACAAATTCTGAGAGATTAAAAATAGTTACTATTTTAAGTCAATGTGTATTAAGTTCAAAAATAATCTTTAATTTTATTTTAATTATTTTGTGATTCAATAATCTCTTTTCGTTAGCAATGAAACAATGTTATTTGATAATAAAAGAGAGTTTGTGTATTGCCGAGATAAAAGTAACTTTTTTTGCGGTATTTATGCAGATATAAAAGAGGTTCTTAATCCGCAAAACATAATACCATCAAACACCCAAAAGTTAATAACCCATATAAAGAGAATTGCATGCATACTTGGTATTCTTACACGTTTTTACCGTTTATCTTTTTTATTTCAATAGGTCTTCATTTGCCTTTGTATGCCCAAATCACCACTCCTAAGTATAGCAACGAATTTCTAAACATAGGAGTAGGGGCAAGAGGCTTGGGCTTGTCTAATAGCCAAGTAGCCATCACCGAAGATGTAACGGCAGGCTACTGGAATCCTGCAGGACTGGTGCACATCCAAGACAAATACCAAGTATCACTGATGCACTCTGAGTATTTTGCGGGCATTGCACAGTATGATTATGCAGCTTTTGCCACACCCATAGACACGGTGAGCCACTTGGCGGTGTCTGTGATTCGATTTGGGGTAGATGATATTCCTGATACAAGGTTTTTGTATGATGCAGATGGCAGACTTAACTATGACAACATTCGGTTCTTTAATGCTGCAGACTATGCCTTCTTATTTTCGTATGCTCGCCGTAGCAAATGGATGCGAGGGCTTAGTTTGGGCGCTAATTTTAAGGTGATTTACAGAAATGTGGGTGATTTTGCCAATGCTTGGGGGCTAGGGCTAGATGTGGGGGCACAACTACACAGGGGGAGCTGGAGATTCGGACTGGCTCTTAGAGACATTAGCCCTACCTTCACCACTTGGTCTCACAATGTCAATGCCATTTATGATATTTTTATACAGACAGGCAATGAAGTGCCTCAAAATACCACAGAGGTAACCCTTCCCAAGGCTGTGCTTGGCATCGCAAAGGCTTTTAGAGTAAAAGAAGATTTTGGAATCTTGGCAACGGCAGATTTCAGCAGTACCTTTGATGGAGCACGCAATGTATTGATTAGGTCATCTAGCATCTCAATAGACCCGAGTGTGGGCTTAGAGTTAGATTACAAAAAATTATTTTATTTGAGATTTTCGGTGGGTAATTTTCAAGAAATCAAAAACTTTGATGGCTCTACTTACTTATCTTATCAGCCCAACTTTGGGCTCGGAATACAGTTCAAAAAACTAATGATAGATTATGCCCTGACCGATGTGGGCGACCAATCAGAAGCACTCTACTCCAATGTGTTTTCGCTTAGGGTAGGTTTTGGAAATTAAAATAAAGACGATCTAAGAATTTAAAATACACCATCAGATGAAACAGATTCATACATTCCATAAGTCTTTCCTTATTTGCATTACTTTTATCTTTCTTTTGCCTGATTTATCTTATGCTCAGTTTGGCAATGGATGGATTAATTTTTCACAGACTTATTATAAAATCCCTGTCATTCGGGATGGTGTCTATCGCCTGAGCAAAGAAAGCCTAGATGCCGCAGGGATTACAGGCATTAACCCCAAACAGATTCAGATTTTTCACCGTGGTGTAGAGCATGCTATTTACATAGAAGGCGAAAATGACAATTCATTAGATGCAGGAGATTTCATAGAATTTTATGGCAAAAAAAATGATGGAACACTTGATTCAGGACTCTATAAAATAGCCACTCGGCAAGTCAATAAATACTATAATTTATACTCTGACACTACTGCCTACTTCTTGACTTGGACACTGGATGGTACATTGGGCAAGCGCATGGACATCGTGAATGCTCCCGTAGCAGGCAGTTTCGCTCCTTATCACTGGAAAGAAGAACTGATTGTGTATTCTGATGAATATTCCATTGGTCAGAATTACCCCATCCCGTCTAATGAAGATATTTATCAATCAGAGTTTGACAATGGAGAGGGTTGGGTAAGCACACGCATAAGCTCAGGGCAATCCCGTAATATTACTGTGCCTATTTCTAATGTCTATACCACAAGCGTAAACAGTGTCAAACCCATTCTGGAGATAGTAATGGTGGGGGCTACCAAAAATATCAGCAGCTACAGTGTAGATGTGAGAGTGGGCAACTCTACTTCTAACCTCAGGTTACTGACGAGCACGGGGAATAATAATTTTCAGAAGACTACACTGAATACCAGTTTTATAACCACCCCAGATATAGAGCCCTCTGACATCAATGGCACAGGGCAGTTTGTCATCAGACTTACTTGCACAAGGGGAGGTGCACGCTTGGCGTATGTAAAGGTCTCTTATCCTCAAGTATTAGACCTTGGCAATGCCAGCAGCAGTCAAGTAGGTATCCCGAGCAATGCCAATAACATTAGCTACTTAGACATCAGCAACCCGCCCAGCAATGCCCGTATTTTGGATGTGAGCAAGCCCGAGTCTGTACGCAGGGTAAGCTACACTACAGTAGGAACTAACCTCAGAGTAGCCTACCCCCACACCATTTTTCCATTTACAGAAATAGACCCCATTTACAATAGATTACTAATAGACGATGGCACCGTAAACACAGCACTAGAGATACGCCCTGTTACGTTTCAAAACATAGACCCTAGTGCCTATGATTACCTCATCATTAGCCACCCTCGCCTCAGACAGCTGGTAGATGGCAGTGATGTAGTGCAGGCTTATGCAAATTATAGGGCGAGCCAAGCAGGAGGGGGCTTCAGCCCTTTATTACTCAATATTGACCAAATATATGATCAGTTTACTTTTGGAGAAAAGACCCCTCTGGCGATTCGCCGCTTTGCAGATTATATGTACACCAATGGCGACCCTCGTTTTTTGCTATTGATTGGCAAGTCTGTGTCTTTGCCCGATATATACTTCAATGCTGGAGCTAGTTTTTTCTTGAATATTCGCAAAGATTTTGCAGCTTCTCAAGAGGATTTAGTGCCTACAGGAGGCTTTCCACCTTCAGATATTGAGATGGTTACGGGCTTGGGCAATCAAGGTACATTTACACTCTCTATCCCTATTGGGCGTATCCCTGCCTCTCAGCCAGAGGAAGTTCGCAATTATCTCAATAAAGTAGTAGAATATGAAGCAAGCCCCTGCGCCGATGCACTCTGGCAAAAACACGTGCTGCACCTCAGTGGAGGAAGAACAGAATCAGAGCAGAATACTTTTAAGAATTACCTCATTAATCTAGGACAATCCATAACAGATACTTTGTCTTCACCTCCGCCGCCGCTTTTCTCAAGTGGTGGCTTGCTAGGAGGCAAGGCTTTTTCGCAAAGTAAAAGCACGACAAGCCCGACCGAAGTCATCAATATCTCACAAAGTGTCAATCAGGGGCTTGGGCTGATTACTTTCTTTGGGCACTCTGCCATAGGTGGCACTGATGTAGAGATAGGAAGGGCCTCTGCCCCCACACAGGGCTACAACAATCAAGGCAAATATCCTTTTATGCTTACCAATGGATGCCAGTTAGGGGCTGTTTTTTATAACTTACCTACTTTTTCTACAGATTGGATTTTTACACCTAACAAAGGAGCGATTGGTTTTATAGGGCATAGCTTTTTGGGCTATTCAGGGCCATTGTTTAGTTATTCCAGAAGATTTTACGCACAGGCCTTCACCAATCCTACTATGGTGGGCAAGCCCATAGGAGATGTCATGGCTGCTGCGATACTTTCCATCGGTTCTAATCCTAATTTTCAGAATGAAACCACCGCCGAGCAAATGGTCTTGCAAGGAGACCCCGCCATCGGCTTCTTGAAACCTGCCAAGACCGATTACGCCATCTCAAGCAATCAAATTTACTTAGAATCTATTGATGGCTCGCCCATCTCTGATGTAAGTGAATCTTTTAAATTGCAGATGATTGTTTCTAACTTCGGAATGATAGATACAGAGAAAAAAACTTTCTCGGTAAGAGTAGAAAGGACTTATGCCAATGGAGAAACCTCTGCCATCATCAGCCCAGACAACTACAAGGCGGTCTATTACCAAGATACACTCACCCTGACCATACCAAGGGAGGAGGATAAATCTGCCTTCGGACTCAATCTATTTACCGTCATACTTGACTGGGATGATAGAATAGATGAATGTAACAAAGAAAATAATATGGCTACACTTGAGTACTTTATCCCTACCATCGGAGTAAGACCGCTTACGCCCTTAGAGTTTGCCATAGGAAATGAGCAACCCATAACGCTGACTGCCCTAGTGGGGAGCAACAACGCTCAAAATCAAGAAATTATCTTTGAGATAGATACCGTCTCGACCTTTAATAGCCCCGCCAAACAGACCCAAATAGTGCCACCTACTAGCAATCCTAGCTGGGATGTAAACCTCCTGACAGACAATGCACAAGACAGTACTGTGTATTACTGGAGGGTCAATGTAGCAAGTGCCGTCAATGACCCCACCATCCTCTGGGGTGAAAGCTCTTTTACATACATCAAAAACAGCCCTGAAGGCTGGTCTCAGAGTAGCTTTTATCAATTTAGAAAAAGTAATCTTAACAACCTGATAGCAGATAGAAACCAAGAAAGATGGAAATTTACCAAAAGAGTGGATCAAAACATCAAAATCAATACCTATGGCAATGGCTTTACGCCCGAAAGCTCATATGTGTATTTTAGATACCAAGGGGATGCTTATGTTACCTCCATAGATGCTTGTAACCAAGGAATTATCGCCTACAGGCTCAACAATAATGGAGATATATTCCCTCCGCCTACCATTGCAGGGACTTCAAACTGTGGCAGAAATAATTTAGCTACTTATTTTAACAATACTGCACTGCAAAACAACAGACTCCTCACATTCATACAGCAGGCTGGTGAAGATGATTATATTTTGTTATTTACAGTAGGAACAGTCAATTTTAGTAACTGGACTCCAGCCCAAAAAGAAGCATTCAAATCTATAGGTGCAAACCCAAATATCTATACAAACTTGGTTACGGGGCATCCCTATGCCATTCTGGGCAAAAAAAGATATACACCAGGTACTGCCATTGAAGCCATTGCCTTCGAAAACCCAACAAGCAGCGAAATAGAACTCAATGCTTCTATCTCTGTACTAAATACTGAAGGAAAAATGACATCATCGCTCATAGGCCCTGCACAAGATTGGGCAGAGGTAATCCACGAGCTAAGAATGGGGCAGGGCGATAGCTACCAGCTAGACCTGTATGGTGTGAGCCTCCAAAATGAAGAAACAAGCAGCCCTCTTATCGCCAACATCACAAATACAAACCAAGATTTGAGTGCCATAGATGCCACAATGTATCCTTATCTCAGGCTCAAACTTACGGTAAGAGATGAGACAAATCAGACTCCTCCACAGCTTAAAAAGTGGATAGTCCTCTATGATGGTGTTCCCGAAGGAATGATAGACGTGGAAGCCGTAAACCCAAACGCCTACCAGATTACACCCAAAAATGAAGGACAAGATTTTATACTGCCTTTTGTATTTAGAAATATTAGCAGCCTGCCTTTTGCCAGTGACTCATTAGAAGTAAGATATACTCTTAATGGCACAGCATTAGAAACACTCAAAATCAAAGCACCCGCCCCCAAAGATACTGTCCATTTCTTTTACCAAGTCAATACCCTCAATCTCAATGGCGAGAACGAACTCCTCGTATTTGTAAACCCAAGGGTGCTGCCAGAGGCATATTATGAAAACAATATACTTCCCGTCCGATTTCAAGTCAATGGAGACAACATCAACCCACTCCTAGAAGTTGCCTTTGATGGCAGAAGAATCATGGATGGAGAAATCGTAGCACCTGAGCCGCTCATAGGCTTGGTGCTGAGAGATGAAAACCATTTTCTGACGACAAGCGACCCTTCCAGCCTGACTTTTTCTCTCAAAAAACCGTGTGAAGGCTGTGATTTTGAGGAAATAGACCTTGCACAAAACAATGTGAGCTGGAGCTTTGAAGAGGGCGTGCTTAAGGTAGATTACAAACCCGAAAGATTGCAAGATGGCATACACTCCCTTAGGGTGCAAGGGCGTGATGCCGCAGGAAATCAAGCAGGAATAGAACCCTACACCATTAGTTTTGAAGTGGTCAATGAATCTAGTATCACACATTTTTATCCTTATCCCAATCCTTTTTCTACAAGTACTCGCTTTGTATTTACGCTTACAGGTGCAGAAGTGCCTTCTCAACTGAAGATACAAATCATGACCGTATCAGGCAAGGTAGTTCGTGAGATTACTCAAGACGAAATCGGGCCTATCCGAATAGGCAATAACATCTCTGAATATGCTTGGGATGGAAGGGATGAGTTTGGAGATGTGCTCGCCAATGGGGTTTACCTCTACCGTGTCGTCATGGGCAATACCCAAAATAATTTTAGTGAAAGAGCTACCTTTGGTGACAAAGCCTTTAAGAATGGCTACGGCAAAATGTATATCCTGAGGTAAACAAAGCCTTTGGAGAAGTTGTCTGTTTTATGTATTAAAAAACGAACAAATGGGGTGGACTGTGGCGAGCAGCACTTGAAGGCGCTTTTCTATTTCAGGTGCATCACTGTCATTTTTCACTGTTTTTTGTACTAAACTGTTGATAAGCTTTGGCTACCCAGCCCAAAAACTGGTGTAGCTCAGGCTTGTAGTTCAGTTCTTTTACTTTTTTGCGGACATTGAACTTGACTACTTCTCTTCGCTCGTTTTCTTCATTTCTGACTTTGATACCTTCTGCATTACGTAGTTTCTTTCTGGATTCTTTCATTCTGTGGGTCAGGTCATATTTTTGTGTGGGCAGACCCAAGTTTACTTGGTAGGTAGTTCTGATTTTATATTTGATTTTGGTTTTGACTTTAGTTTTTCCGCTTGCACCCCTCCTCATACGTGTGATTCGGTATTTATGCACCTCATCCGTAATCCCGATATCTAGTTTAGTGCCATCATAGAGTCTTCCTTGTGCCTTGAGCCAAGGGAATAAGTGGGTAGTGTGCACGGTTCGGGGATATTTAATGAATAAAGTATTGAAAGCACCTACAAGAATGAGCAATAACAAACCAGCAAAGAACATCAATATACCACTATCATATTCTGATGTAATCTGAGATACCATTAAGACACCCACAATAATGAGTGTAAATACCACAATCCTTCTGAGGGTTACGGCTCCTTCTTTGTAGCTGGTCTGTCGGTCTATTTGGTTGTTTTTGCGAGCCTTTTTGCGCAGGTCTATAGAGAGGTGCAAAAGCTCCCCTGCTTTCATTTCTTCATTCAAAATCACCAAAAGTGGCAGGATAAATTCTCTGAGGTAATCTGGTATATCCTGAGATTTCAAAAAAATATACACAAGCAGCAGCAAAGCGCCAAAGCCGATGATTACTAAAAGAACCACCTGTACTACCGTATAAATTGTGTAAAGCTCATTACTGAGTAAAAAGGCTGCCAAAAAAAAGTTTGAAAAAATGCCTGCTGCGATAAGGCTTGCCGAGATATTCCCGACCCTAGGGCGGACAGCATCCGCCTTGCTGTCAAAGTCTGCTATCTTCTCAAGCAATGATTTCCAGTATAAAGGGCTGTAGTTTCCTTCTATGACTCTATCGAAGATGATACTTCTATGTTTTTTTTCTAATGAAAAATAAGCACTGAGGGTTGTGCGGATGTGTAGGATGGTTGTTTTTATAGAGGTAGTAGGCATCGTATTTAGCAGTTTGATACTGTATTTATTGATTTAAAATCTACGGTGTATATGTATTTTAGCCATGTACATTGTTTTTTTTGACCTGCTGATAAGCATTTCCTAGCATTTTGAGAAGGTACTCAATCTTAGGCTGTCTGCTTGTGTTTTTGGCTTTTATCTTTCCTTTTTGAATGATTTGGTTTCGTCTATCTCCGAGCATCTTTTGTACCTCATAAGCAGATGAGAGGGGCTTGCTTTTTTCATTCCATTCATAAGTGTGTGTAGGTAAATTTACTTTCAGTTTATAGCTCTCTACAGATTTAGATTTATATTTTGTTTTTATTTTCCCTCTTGGATTTTTCTTCACAACCTTAATTTTAAAAAAATGACTGGTGATTTGTGCCTGTATCAGTCCTCTGTCTGCCAGCTTAAGCCTAAAAGAAAGCCAAGGATTTTGGTACATCTTGGTCTGGATACGTGGGTACTTGGGTGCAAAATAATTATTTATAAACACCAGCAACAGCCCCAGCATGAATGCCCCAAAGAAAATCAAAAAATGAAGCCCTTCATTTATTTTCTCTATAAACAGACCGAATTGAGATGTAAAAAAGAGAATACATAGCAACACAAAATATAAATACAACAGAGATTTTAGGAAATAACTCAACAGACTTCGCTTGTAGTTTTTTGTTTTTTGGAAGTAATGCGCTTGGTCATCGTCTTCTTTCAGGTTGGCATCTAGCTCAATGGCAGCATCTCTGTAGGCTTCTTCTTTCAGAATAAGTACCAAAGGGAATATAAAGTCAGAGAATCGGCTCGTAATTTTGATTTCGCTTAAGAACCAATGCAGTAGGTAAATCAGTAAAAGAAAACACAAAAACCCGTACAATGTATTCAATAAAATTTCTGAAATATCTTGTTCTATCACCCAATGAGCTGTAAACAGCAGCACAAGGGCAAGTAAAATCATTGGCAAAAGAAACTGCATGAGTTTTTTTAAGAAGCGGCTTGCAGCAGGCAATGATTTCTCAAGCTTCCTCAATTTAGAGAAAGAAGCCAGCCATTCATTGGGGAGCAGATTGCCTTTTAGCCTTTGTCTTAAAAGCATAGAGAATTCCCTTTTGTTGAGTGAGGGGAGTGTTTTTAATACTTGGATAAATGCGTAAATACCCTGCATGGATGCTCAAATTTTCGCTAAAATAATAACTCAAAACAAATTAAGTATTTTTGATTGTTTTGCCAAGTATTTGGGCATAAAAATCACTCAGTTCTTGGTTCTTTTTTTCCCAAGTAAATTTTTGAGAAATATGTGCTTGTGCTTTCTGCCCCATTGCTTTTCTTTGCTTAGGGTGCTCCAGCAAAAGTCGAATCTGGCGTGCAAGTACCGTAGGGCGGTCAGGGCGGATAAGCACACCCACCTCTGAGCTGCTGATAATCTCGCGCACTGCAGGCAGGTCAGAGGCTATTACAGGAGTACCTAAGGCCATAGACTCCAGTACTTTGAGGGGGCAGCAGCCTTGGTCTAGGTTGCGGCTACATTCTTTGAGAGGGGCTACACTGAGAGCGGCTTCTTTTATCCACTGATAAAGTTCTTTTTTGCGGAGCTGATACTGCCAAACTACCCTGTCTTCTAAGCCCAGTTTTTCTATCAACTTGAGGTAATATTTAGAAAACTTAGGGCGGTTAGAGGAGCAAATTACCAGACGGAGATGCTCATAATCTTGCAGATAAGTAAATGCTTTCAGCAGTGTCTCTAAACCCTGCCATGCCTGCAAAGCACCAAAATACAAGATATACTCTTGGGGTCTTTCTTCTAAGGGTTCTAAGGTTTGTGGGATTTCGGCACCATTGTAAATCACCCTGATTTTAGAAGCTTCTGCCCCTAGCCTGATGAGGTTTTGGCGGATGGTCTCTGAGGGAGTGAGCAGGTAATCCGCATGCTGCCAGCAGAAGCTTTCCATATCTCTGATTTTTTGGAGGGTGCTTTGTGTGAGTTTGGGGTAGCGGTAGGGCAGCTCTATGGAGGGCAAACCATTGACCTCAAATACGGTCAGGTATTTTTGTGATTTTTTGTTGAGAAGAATGGGCATTCCGCTCCAGGGGTCTCTAAAATGGCAAATTTCTAAGGCGTTCTGTTCTTGAAGAAGATGGATAAGATGAGCAGCATAGGCCTGTGTACGCTCTAAGAAGTTGGGGATTTCGGGCATAAATCTACTAATCTCAATCCCGTCTGGTTCTTTTTGATAAGGAGCTAGTTTGGGTGAGCCTAGCACGTGCAGCCACCCCCCATTCATTTTTTGGAAGAGGGTCTGCGCAAAATGATAAATATGTGTAGAAGAGCCTTTGGCAGTAGGATAGACATCAAAGGCGGCATAGAGTGCTTTGTGATTTAAAACAGGTCTTGACAACAGATTTTCAGACATAAATTGTAAATTTGAACTTAAGAAACAGTAAACAAGATTGAATTTACAAACAATTATCATATGGCAAAAATATTTTTAGTGATAGGTGCTTTATCGGGGCTGCTTTCGGTGGCTTTGGGTGCATTCGGTGCACATGCCTTGCGTAGTATTTTAGAAGCCAATCAACGCACAGACACCTTTGAATTGGCTTCACGCTATCAGTTTTATCATTCTTTGGCACTGCTGGCAGTAGGGCTTTTGGCATTGCACAGCTCTAGCAAATGGCTGGGCTATGCGGGCTATGGTTTTTTGATAGGGATGATTATTTTCTCTGGCTCGCTGTATGTGCTTGCCCTGAGCAATGTACGTTGGCTAGGTGCAGTTACACCTATCGGCGGAATTGCCTTGATTGTGGGCTGGTTTTGTCTATTGTGGGCAGCGCTGAAGCTGTAATGAGAGGCAAGGAAATGTATGAATTATCCATACACCATCATTATGTGTAAGGCATCAAGCAAAACTCTATTTCGCTCCAAAATTCAAGGAAAGACACTTAACCAAGACTTTTTTGCTTTATCTTGAAATTTTTTCGGTGAGAATATCTACACAAGGTTTGGGCAGCAGAAAATTGAGTGTATTATTCAAGAGTTGGCTTGGAGGCTTTATCTAACCAATAGTTTTTGACTTATGATTTCTTTTTCAGTAGTTATCTCCAAAAAATAAATGCCTGCCTTTAAAGCTACATCAGGTTTTACCAAGATAACTGAGTTTTGTGATGAGTAAGGAGGTATTTCTGATTGATACGCTATTTTGCCCAGTTCGTCAAAATAGCTTATTTTCCTGACAGGGGTGGGCAATGCCTGTGTCGGGATGAATATCTCGCCTTGTGGTGCAGGATTAGGATAAAATAAATTTTTATGCTGCACAAATACTTCTATACTTTTTGCATATTGTTCTTCACCATGTTCATTAAACCAATACAAGTAATAAGTGATTTTACCTGCCTGCGCTTGCGAGTCATACACAGTATATTGCTGTGTACTCCTTTCAGTAGTCTTGCTAGGCACTTGTTCAAGTATTTCGGTACGTGTTTCTACAACACGCTCCACAACGAAGTATCCTTCATTTTGCAAGGCAGAAGTTTCCCAAAAAATCTTGACTGTCTTTTCATCTTCTACAACTACCTGAAAATCAAGTAATATGATAGGCAAGGCAATACCAAGATTGCAGCCATAATTTAGATAAGAAGGAGTTCCTGCGCTGCTAAACATAATCAATGCACCATCTTCTTTACCTGGCAATCCATCAGTTCCCGTCAGGTTGCAAGGGCTCCAAGAGACTGTACTCACTATACCACTGCCAAAACTAAGACTGAAATTTTGTATAGGTGCATTACAAGCACCATTAGTGCCATCAGGAAACTGACTGCCTGAACCATTACTTCCTTGATCTTCGAATACATAGTAAGGACCCGTGCCACACAGGATGTTGAAATCATAAATATCTGCTTGCCCATTTGTGCTTGTAAAGATAAGTACTTTTGCGTAAGGAGGTATCAAACCATCAGCAGGTGATACAAACAAGGGGGTTACACTTGAGCAAGTCGCTTGGTTATTTAATGCTGCTGTCAAATCTACATCAGGGGTAAAAACAGTGCGTATTGTGCCATTATAATTTGCGGTGAGGTCATTGATATCAAAGGTTGAAGATCCATTTTGAAAAAAAAACAATTCATTGTTGCCTTCATTTCCACAGGCATTTGCCACAATCCCAAGCACATAAGGGTTTTGTGCAAACAGGTTTAAGTGGCAAAACAAAAATAGGGCGGTAAAAAAATATGTGTATATATTGTGCGTATTCATACTTAAATAAATAATTATCTTTTTTGTTAAATCCTATCTCTAAAATTGATTTTTTGACTGGTTTTATACATAGAGTAATATGATTTATGTGTTATAGCAATTCTAAATCCATTTAATTAAATAACTGATAATCAAATATTTACATTTATATTTTTATCCTTTTTTTCTATTTATGGGAAAAAATCTCTTAATATACTTGATACATTTTTAAAATAACACAATGTAATAAAAACTGTATGTAATGCAATTTTACACCTTGTTTTTGGTAACTTTCATCAGATAGGCTTTGATTTATACCAGATATGCTGCCTTCAAGGCTTTGGATTGGATAAGATGCGTCGTATTTTTAATAGCTTCGTTAAATTGAGATTTTCGTGGAGCATATGAATCTGACACAGGAAAATAACCCTGCAGTGCAGCTTTGTAATTGTTTAATTGATTATCAGCAGTTTATCAAACTCCTCAATGAACGCCCTCTTATTAATGTACTCTTCTGGGGGGATTAGCGGCTCAATATCAAGCAATGCTTAGAAACGCATTTAAACTAAAAACCCTCTTAATGAGCTATTTAGGCTTATTAAGAGGGTTTTTAGTTGATGTATTTGCTTATAACTTATTTGTCTTCTGCTTTGTCTTTGTCAGGAGAGGCCTTGCGGTTTTTTACGTAAGTTTCTAGCCAGCTGTCCATTTCCCAAAGCATGTGCAAGATAGATTCTTTACCTTGGTAGCCGTGGCTTTCGTGGGGTAGCATCACAAGGCGTGTAGTAGCTCCCATGCCTTTGAGTGCAGCATAAAAACGCTCACTTTGAATAGGGAATGTGCCAGAGTTGTTGTCTGCAATGCC
>JAABSX010000025.1 GCA_011390205.1 Microscillaceae bacterium
ATCACCTGACTTTGAAGCCAAAAGGCTCAAGCAAAAATATAGAAAAAGAAAAAGCCCTTTGCCTACGATGGCACAAGAAAAATCCTTGCAAGTTTCCGTTTCCTTAAATTCACAGTAGCTTGAAGATTTAGCTTCGGAAAGAACCTTCAAAGCAAAATAAGTGTTTCCTAAACAAGAAAAAAGTGCCGTAGAAAAGGCTTACTTCGGTCCATAACCCGCAGATCGCAAGTTCGATTCTTGCCCTTTTTCTGAAAAGAGAAAGGTGGAGCAGTGGTAGCTCGGCGTAAAAAAGTGCCTTTTTGCTTGTTGCCTTTTTCTTTTGTTGTGTTTGTTTATTAAAATGTATTGTATTTAACCATTTTTATTATGACCCTTATCGAAAAAAGAGAACTACTTATCAAAGAAATTCAACAACTGCCCGAAGAAGCCTTGGATAAACTATTGGCTTCTATCTCTTCCAAAATTGAAAGTGGAAAGGAGGAAAATGAAAGAAGTCAAAAAATAAATAGTATTATCAAAAATGACTTCAAGCGATACCATAACGTCTTTAAAGCCCTTTCATAATGATTGAATACCTCCAAAAGACTGATGTTATCCTCATCAATCAATTGACGATTGAGGATGTGGGTGGTAACTTTGTACCTCCCCATAATTTTCTTCATGAAGAGAACCTAGATTATCTCTTAGAAGCCGTACAAGCTGAAATGTTTGGTGCACCACTATATCCTGAAATATACCAAAAAGCAGGACTTTATATGTTTAACATCATTTCCAATCATATTTTTCAAGACGGCAATAAGCGAACAGGCCTAGAAGCAGCACTTTTGTTTCTACAGCTCAACGGCTATGATTTGGTGATTGACGATGAAACCCTCATCAACTTTACGCTTTCAGTAGCCTCAGGTGAGCAGACACTAGAAGAAGTGCAGGCGTGGTTTGAAAAACATATTCAACAAAAATAGTTGGGCTATTTTAAGGTGTCTATTTGCCCTACCCTTGTGAAATACAGTTATTTTCCCTTAGTTTTGCAAACAAAAGAGTGCCGTAAAAAAGGATTTCCTCGTAACTATAACGGTCCTAAGGTAGTGTAATTCGGGCGACCGAACTAGCGAAATCGGGTTAAAAACCGATAGGGTGAAATGAAGCTTTCAAGCTTTGCAAGTCTCTACGAGATGTAGAATCGCCGGCTCAATGCCTCACTCATTCTTTCATACAGAATGAAGGGTAAAAGTGACAGCCTTTTAAGGCTAACTTCCTCTTTGCCTGTAGCCTCTTTTTTATTTATTTTACGCAATATGAACCCACAGCAAGCCAAGCGTTTTTTTGCTACGATTCCCAAAACACAGATGCTGACTTCGTGGTCAAGTACAGCAGATTTAATAGAAAAACTCAATCAACTTTCACCTCAAAAAATTGATGTATCACGCATTTCTACCAAAAAAGAAACCAAACAAGCCTCAGAACTCTTAGAGTTGCTTTTAGCCCTCAATGAGCAATTACCCGATGACCTTTTTTTTGATATGGTCAAATTACCTGATGAAAAATTAGCCGTGGCATTTTTAAATGAAGCACAAGAAACGCAGCTCATCTACAGAGAAGATTTAGGAAACACATTGCCTATTTTGTATGACAGAAATGAGCGGGCATACAAAGCCGAATTTGATGAATTGCTAGAAAAATACCAAAAACAAATCCAAGAAAAGAATTACACAAAAGCCCTGAAAAACATCAGCGAAGCTTATCACTTGATTGCAGAAATGAATATGGATTTTGGGGTAAATCCTGAGAAATTTAACCGTAAACAAATCTGCTTAGATTGGGCTTTTTGCTATGAGCAACTGGGCAAATATGCGGAGGCTGAAGAGATGAAAAAAATGAGCAAAGTACATTAAAATTGATGGAGTCAGCATTTCAAAAAAATTATCGAAATTTTAGAAAGCAGCGACAAAGCAAATGTTTTTTTGCAAAAAGAGAAAGCCATACAGTCATTCATCAATAAAATAAATAAGCGAGATGCATTATCAAGCCTTGAACGACTTTTTTACCTACTACTATCTTTACTACATTCAGTACAAGCAATTTGAGGACGAGTGCAGCCTTATCAAAGCCTATCAAATACAAACGCCCAAGCAGGCAGTAATCTTGCTCAATGAAATAAACGCCATCTTAGAGGGTGTAACCGACCTCAACCAAGGTGAAATCACCAGTCAAATCCGTAGCCTACCCAAAGGATTTGGCAGGATAAAACCCTTCCGCAAGATTGAGGAAGTATTGGTGTTTTTGGAATTGGTAAAAACGACCTTAGAAGAGTAGCCCAAAGCTCCAGCTTCGGGAGAAAACTATGCCTACATAATATGACAAACATCTCAACAAACATCAACATACTGAGCAACAACTATGACAGGGAGATGCAAAGCTTAGTTGAACAGTTAAATCACCCCGATTACAATCGACAAGAAGTGGTATTTGAAATAGCCTATGTTCGAGGCGAATACGCAAGATTGACAGCCAATGAGCTAATATCAGCAGTTGAAAACAAACAAAATCGCCTTATCTTAAGCTTTGCAGTGGGGCAACAAATAAAAAAATTGCTCCATGAAAACTGCATTTGCGTAAGCGGAGAATACAAGTCTCTTTCATCAAAAGAAAAAGAAAAGTACTTTGAAGATTTTTTACACAAAGTTTTCTCCCTTGCCAACGAAGATTTTAGACCAGATATCAAGGATTTGTACCACGATTTTGCCGCAATTGACGACGAATACTTGAACTGGTGGATAGCCCTAAAACTTGAATACAAAGGCAAAATTTTTGATTTTCGGATAATACAATATTTTGAGGCTTATTACCACAATCCCGAAAAACAAGCCGCTCATCAATTTGAAATTGAGCTTTTTGTAGAAAAACTCAACGAAATTTTGTCAATAAAATACGGACAATATATGTATTTAGATTGTGAAGGCGAGTACTTGATTTGTTTTGTATGGTATTCTTAAAATAGGTTTATTGATGAGTTGGGATTTGACAGTTTATGGAGTGAATTGGCCTCAAATGCAGGCAAACGAGCGTTTGATAGACGTATCGGAAATTTTTTCCCAAATAGACAAGTATTATAAAAGAGACCAAAAACATTTTACGGAAACAGAAGCAGGCATTTTTTTGCCTGAAATATTTACCTTACGCAGCAAACAAATTTGTTTTGCCATTCAGCAGTTGGTAGGACTTTTTGAGGAGCAAGTGGCTGTTCCGCTGCTCGGAAGGCATTTGAGCCAAGAAAATTATAACTATATTTTGAACAAAGAAGACATCACGGAATTACTTGCTTTTTTGAAAGCCTTCGCAGCTTGTCTTAAGGGCGAGCATTTCGAAGATTCTGTTTATGTAAATTTTGCCAAAGAAGAACTGACAAAAAGTTGGTATCAATACCCCGAATCGGGCTTTACACATTTTGCTGGTTATGCAGGTATTTTTGAGCAATGGGAACGCAAAATACAAAAAAGTAAATACACGTATTTTTATTGGGAAAATTCTTATTGAGATGAGGAAACCTGAATTTCAAAAAATCATACAACTTTTAGAAAGCAACGACAAGGCAAATGTTTTGTTGGCTTTGGAATTAGCTCAAAATTATCAAAATGAGTTTGAAAATCATTATCAAAATTCATTAGAAGACTATAAAGTTATCTTAGAATGGGTGTGGGAATATTTGCCTGATGTGGAAAATCCATTGATAATCAAAGAAATATACCTACAAAATAAAGGGCTAACGAGGATACCCATTCAGATAGGTCAGCTGACAAATTTGACTAAATTAGATTTGATGAATAACCAGCTTAGTAATTTACCCTCTGAAATAGGTCAATTGACTAAACTGGTTGGCTTGTATTTAGGCGATAACCAATTACAAATCCTACCTTCGGAGGTTTGTCAATTAACGAACTTGACTCATTTGGGTTTAAATTTCAACCAACTCAGTACCTTGCCCTTAGAAATTTGCCAGGTAAATCGCTTGACTCATTTGGGGTTAGAAGGAAACCAACTCAGTACCTTGCCGTCTGCAATTCTTCAGTTGAATAACTTGACTCATTTGAATCTGGAACAAAACCAACTTACCGCCTTGCCTTCAGAGATAAGCCAACTACACAACCTGCGAGAATTATATCTAGAAAACAACCACCTCCAAATCCTACCCGATACGCTTTTGGATATTCCGAATATAGAGATTTATGTAGCAGGTAATCCCGATTTGAAGGTTTCAGATAGGCTAAAAAACAGTGGCAAGCTCATCTTAGATTGAATCTTCAAAGCAAAATAAGCTTTTTGTAATCAAGAAAAAAGTACCGTATAAAAAGCTTACTTCGGCTCATAACCCGCACGTCGCAAGTTTGATTCTTGCCCTTTTTCTGAAAAGAAAAAGGTGGAGCAGTGGTAGCTCGGCGTAAAAAAGTGCCTTTTCGCTTGTTACCTTTTTCTTTTGTTATTTTGTTTATTTTTCACCACCAAGAAGGGCATTTTTGGTACAAAGCATCATATCCTTGCCCCATAGTTCAAAAGAACATTTTTATACACTAGCCTTTCAGCACATCCACCAGAAAACCATCTGAGCGAAGCAGGTACTTGATGTATTGGGAGATTACTTAGCTAAATAATCTTTCTAAAACATTGCCCACCCAATAAGCAAGCCCTGCCGCAATCAGACCCAGAGCCAAAGTTTCTAAAATACTCCGCCACTGATTGCTCTGCGTAGCCAGTGATTTGAGCCAGCCAATGCCCACAAAGCCCAGCATCGTAAAAAAACCAGACAACACAAAGAGCCACTCAGAGACGCCCCCTATGGCATAATCCCAGACATAAACACTTAAAGGAATAAAACCTACCAATAAAAAAGAACTAAAAGTTACCAAAGCTATCATCAGCGGAGATTTAGAATCTAGCATCATGCCTAGTTCTTCTTTCATCATCAGGTTTACCCAGCGGTCTTTGTTTTCTGTGATTTTATTGACTATCTGCTCTAGCAACACTCCCTCAAAACCCTGTGCAGCATAAATCTCTCTTACTTCTTCTCGCTCTGCATGGGGCATATTTTCTACTTCCCAGTATTCTATGCGTTGGTGTTTGTAGTAGTTTTGCTGCTCTGATTTATGGGCAAGATAAGCCCCCACAGACATAGAGAAGCCGTCTGCTATCAGATTAGCAAAGCCCAAGATAATCACCACTGAGCTATCTAAGCCTCCACCTGTAGCACCTGCCACTACTGCAAAAGTGGTGATGCTGCCATCTATCCCACCATAGACAAACTCTGGAAGATACTCCTGAAATTTTTGCCAATTAGAGTTGCTGAGATGCAGTTCCTTTTCTGAGTGTTGTTCCATAGGTCTAAAAAAATGAATTTATCAAACAAACCATGATTCTGGTGCAAGGTACAGATAAATTCAAAAAAAACCCTCCAGAGATTTATCTCCGAAGGGTTTGGGTTTCTATGCTGTATCTGAGCTTAATTGCTTGAATGTATTTGGTTTATACCATCGTCTTGTCTAATGCACTGATAATTAGCATATTAAAGCATTACTTACCGCCGTAGTATTTGTTCAAGGCATCATCTAAGGCTCTTCCTCTTAGATTTTTGCCTATAATAATGCCATTTTCATTTATCAAATAATTCATAGGGATGGAATTGATGCGGTATTTTACGCCCATGGCATTGCTCCAGCCCCTGAGGTCAGATACGTGATAATTCCACTCTAATTTATCATCTTTGATGGCTTTGAGCCAAGCCGCCTTGTTTTGGTCAAGAGATACACTGAATACAGTAAAGCCCTTGTCTTCAAAGTGGGCATAGGTTTGTATCAGGTTTCTGTTTTCGTAGCGACAAGGGCCACACCAAGATGCCCAAAAATCAATCAAGGTTACTTTGCCTTTGACCATCTCTAGACTCATTAGGGAGCCGTCAGCGGCAGTTTGGGAGATGGAAGGAGCTCTGTCGCCAATGTTAAAGCCCTCTTTAGCAGTTGTATTCTGTGTAGGTTTGACGGGGGGCTGCGTACTACTGACCTGTGTCTGTGGAGAGATCTGAAAACTCAACTTATCAGTGGCAGCATCAGCATTGTAGATTGGATCTCTAAACCACTGAAAGACCTGTGTAGCCTTGGCATAGCCCTCTTTTATGAATACACCACAGCCCATGGCAGTCGCTTGACTAGACAAAATATTGTCTTTATGCCCTAATGACTTCATCCACATCTTGATAAAGTCATCAGCCAAACTTAGGTAAGTGGCAGAGGAGAGACTCATGGCTGCAATATTTTCGGCAATGGATGCATTGGAGATACCTGCAAGTTTTGCCCTGTCTGAAGTTGTTTTTCGGTTAATTTCCTTGGGATTATCATGGTCAAAAAAATCTTTCTCTACCATATGTTTGGAGTGATACCAAGCGGCTGCCTCTAAGCCTATGTTGTAGGGGAGTAACTTCTTGCCAAATTTTTGCCTTTGTTCATTGGTAGCAAAAAAAATACAGGCATTCAGGGCAGCGTAATCAGGGTTCGCATTGTTGATTTTTTCTTTAAATTTGCTTACCTGTCTAAAGCCCTCTAATTTGATGCTTCCATCATAGTAGTTTTGGGCGTAAGCTGTAAGTGCAAAGCACAAAAGCAAAAGTGTAAGGAAGGCTGTTCTTTTAGTCAATAAATCCATTGTATGTTTGTTTTTGAATTTGAGAAAATTACTTAAAAATAAGGCGTAACCCATTTGAAAATACCCTTATTTTTATTACTTAATACTGTATATACAAATATCAGTTTCCAAAAAAGGATTAATCCTATGTTAATATAATATTTTATGACTTATTTAGATGGAGTAATGATATGTTTTGCATCTTTCTAAATCATGTAGCAGTAAAACTGCGTATTTTCACAAAATATTTTTATTTTTTAGAGAAAAAGTCTATTTTCTATCTGCTCACTTTCTCGGTAAAATCAAAATTTTACGTAAATTTGTGCCAATCCATTCAAATTTATCTTTGTAATATTTGAGGATTGTTTTTTACAAAAAGAAGATTATTCTAAAAAAGACTTGATTTCTAAAGTTTGTTATTGATATTTCATATTAAATTCTAAAAAAATTATGGCATTGGTGGAAATGGTTATGCCCAAAATGGGCGAAAGTGTAATGGAAGGTACTATCCTCAAATGGCTCAAAGCCGTGGGCGATACCATAGAACAAGACGAGCCAGTCTTAGAGGTAGCTACAGACAAGGTAGATACAGAGATTCCAGCCATTCAAGGAGGAGTTTTGAAAGAAATCTTGGCTCAAGAGGGTGACGTAGTGCAGATAGGTAAGGTCATTGCCATCATTGCCACAGATTCTGAAGATACCAGTACGGCTCCCTCTGGCATCAGCCAAGCGCAAGAAAGCCCACAAAAAAAGGACAATTCTCAAGAAGAAGCCCCCATACTCTCAGAGGCTCTTCAGAGTATAGAACAAAGTCTGGAAGAAGCTCAGCATTTTGCAAGTAACGGAGTAGAAAGACTCTCTGTGCCTGCAGAAGGAAGGTTTTATTCTCCTTTGGTGATGAACATCGCCAAAACTGAGGGAATTAGTATGGAAGAGCTTTCTTATATCCCAGGCTCGGGCTTAGAGGATAGGGTTACTAAAAAAGATATCCTCAGCTATCTAGCCCAAAGAAAGCAAGACTCTAGCCCAGCAACTCAGCAAAAAAGCACTCAGACAGCTGCCACACCTGCACCAGCCCAAACCCAAACCCAAACCGTCAGCACGCCTGCTGTCACTAGCCCTGAAATAAGCCGCCCAGCTACTTCTATCAGTGGCAATGTAGAAATCATAGAAATGGACAGAATGCGCCGTATGATTGCCGAGCGTATGGTAGATTCTAAACGGACTTCTCCGCACGTAACCACCTTTATAGAAGTAGATGTAACCAACATCGTCAGGTGGCGCAATCAAGTCAAAGATGAATTTAAGAAAAAAGAAGGTGAAAATCTTACTTTCACACCTATTTTTATGGAGGCGATTATCAAGGCATTGAAAGATTTTCCGATGATTAACATATCTGTAGAAGGAGATAAGATTATCCGCAAAAAAGACATCAATATCGGGATGGCCACCGCCCTGCCTTCTGGCAACCTTATCGTGCCTGTGATTCACCAAGCAGACCACCTGAGCCTTGTGGGGCTTACCAAAAAAGTAAATGAACTTGCCAGCCGTGCACGCCAAAACAAACTCAAGCCTGACGAACTCTCTGGAGGGACTTACACAGTGTCTAATATTGGCTCCTTCGGAAATGAAATGGGTACGCCCATCATCGTACAGCCTCAAGTGGCTATTATGGCAATCGGTACAATTAAGAAGAAGCCTGCTGTCATAGAAACAGAAGAAGGAGATATGATTGCAATCAGACACTTGATGTTTATCTCTCACTCTTATGACCACAGGGTGGTAGATGGTGCTCTAGGAGGGATGTTTGGCAGAAGAGTCGCTGATTATTTAGAGGCTTTTGACACCAAGCGTAGTATTTAATCAAAATTAATAAATATCTTTAAAAATATTTTGGAGTAGTTAGACAGTAAATTGATTTTCAAGTGCTTGATAGTCAGTATTCTAACATCGTGCTGTCAGCTGTTCCTTGAGAAGTGTCTGTATTTAAGCAGATAAAAAAAATGCTCTATAAAATCAGTATTTACAAAATTTGATATTTTTGCTTATTCAGTAAAACAAAATTATAAACTCAATTATCATGCCCAATCAAAAACAAAATGTTGCCTTTAGTTCATTCATGGGTAGCAGCCCTTTATGGTACAAACAGGCGGTTCTTTTTTCATTAATCATTAACCCTATTTTATTATTCGGAATCGGCGGCGAACTGGGTCAGACGGTTACGGGCTGGGTCATACTGATTGAGTTTATTGGTACATTGGCACTTGCCCTGCGTTGTTATCCTTTGATTCCTGGTGGCTTACTGGCTTTTGAGGCGGCAGTGATGGGTTTGGTAACTCCCGAGGGGATTTACCATGAGGTAGAAGCTAACCTAGAAGTAATTATGCTTTTGCTTTTTATGGTGGCAGGGATTCACTTTATGCAAGATTTACTTTCTTGGATATTTACAAAAATCTTGACTGGCATCCGCTCTAAGGTATGGCTCTCTGTAACATTTACTTTTGTGGGTGCATTCTTATCTGCTTGGCTAGATGCCCTGACCGTAACGGCAGTGATGATAGCCGTAGCGATTGCTTTTTACAATATTTATACAAGTGCCTCTATAGATGACAGAGCACCCGACAAATCTAAAACCGAAGACGAGCGAAAAGTGCTTGCAAGAGAAGATTTTGAAAATTTTAGTGGTTTTTTGAGAAATTTGCTAATGCATGGGGTGATAGGTACAGCCCTAGGGGGCATGTCCACTCAGGTAGGTGAGCCACAGAACTTAATCATTGCCTCACAGATGGGCTGGGATTTCATAGAGTTTTATTTGGTGATGGCACACGTTTCTATTCCTATTTTATTTGCTGGGATGCTGACTACCATCTTTGTAGAGAAACTCAAAATAGTAGGGTATGGCTATCAAATCCCTGATGCCGTGCGTGATATTCTCAAAGCAAATGCTGCCAAAATGCAGGCCGAAATGGATGACAAAAAACGCTGGCATCTATTCGTGCAGGCTGTAGGTGGTATTTGGCTCGTCATTGCCTTGGCATTGCATTTGGCAGAGGTAGGGCTGATTGGTCTTTCGGTGATTATATTCTTAACGGCTATGATGGGCAAAATTGATGAGAATACCATAGGGCATGCCTTTGAAGAGGCAACACCCTTTACCTCTCTCCTGATAGTATTTTTTGTAATCGTGGGGATGATTGAGCATATTCACTTGTTTAAACCTGTCATAGAATTGGCTCTCAGTGCCGAAGGCGATTCGCAGCCTTATATGTTTTTTGCTTTCTCAGGATTGCTTTCTGCCATCAGTGACAATGTATTCGTAGGGACTATTTACATCAAGCAAGCTGTAGCGGCACTTGGTACAGAGTCAATTCAAGCCAAAAATGTGGCTGTTGCTATCAATGTAGGTACTAATATTCCTTCTATTGCTACTCCAAACGGACAAGCAGCATTCTTGTTTTTACTTACCAATGCCATTGCGGCACGCATTAAATTGTCTTATTTCCGAATGGTCATCATGGCACTGCCTTATTTCATCGTGCTTACCATTGTTTGTATTGTGTTTCTTACTTGGAACTGGATCTAAGAATCTGTCAGGCTAGATTTACGGTGAGATTCGTAAGCCCTTACTTTGAAGCTGGATGGCTCTCCGACAGTTTTTGTGAAATCAAAGCTGCAGTGAAGCCGTCTATGCTTCCATAAACTTGTAAAGAAATCATTCCTCGCATTTTTTTATTCTAAAAATCTGAATGAGTATTTGTGCTCACACCTCACGGAGGGGGAGGTCTGGCTTCTCTATCATAACCTAAGAATCCAGTTTTGGATGTGAAAGAGGCGAAAAGTATCAAAAGAAACTCACTCAAAAAATCAGACTGAAAGTAGTTTTCTCTTGACTATGCCAGTGTTAAAGCCTCAATTTGGCAGACTATAAACTACTATTACAGAACATTTGATTACTTTCCTGACAAATATTGATTTAAGTTATCAAGTACATAAAGCTGCCCTCTAAGGTAGTTAATCTGTTTGATAAGTGCTTTTGCCGCAGACACATTCTCCCCAAAGTAGGCATACGCTTGGCAGATATTGGGGTTTTTGGTAGAGAGTGTTCTTTCTTTTCCCCTATCCGCTTGGTATCCGTAATAGACATTCTCTGAGGTGAAGATATTGTTGTAACTGCTGGCTTTGTTGGTGCCAGTACGATAGATAAAAGGCTCACCCTCTACTCCTTCATGCCAGTCTCTAAGTTCAAACATATTATTACCCCAAGGCACTATCATATCTATGATGCTGATATGCTGTGCCATAAACTGGTCTTTCAGTCTTACTTTACGGTAGTATTGCAGACAAAAATCACCTCTCTGGGCTAGGTCTAAATCAATGGGGGTAAAGCCCATGCGCTCGGCATTTTTAATAACCTCTTGCACATGGATATACTTGGGCTTCGCTTGTTTCAGGTTAGGTTTAGGTTTTTGTTGCTCTTTTTCAATAGTTTTGGCTTGTAGCACAATACTTCCCGATGCCAAATCTTTTAGCTGATACTGCCCTGTCTGTGCCATCACTTGGCACCAGCCATTGACACAGGTGTTGGCATCATCATTTTCTCTGCCTCCTGAGAGAGTATAATCATGGTATAAGTTAATGCCCTCCATCTGTGTGGAGATTTGCCAGACCCTATATTGATAGTGTGGCTGCCTCAGGGCATTGAGTTCGTGTAGTATCTGCCTGAGTTTGTCTTGATACGTTTGTATGAGCTGATCTTTGTAATTTATGACAAGTTGCTGAAGGTTTTGTACGCCTTGTTGTGGAGTTACTTGGAGTATTTCAATGATTTCGTCTGCATTGAGCTGTAGGTAGCTGTTTGTATTTGTAGAAGATTCACTTTGTGCTTTGAGCAATGAGCCTGTTATATATTGAGATAATACAAGGAAAATGCAGATGTAAATTTTTTTTGGATTCATTGAATTGAGATTTTTTTAAAACAATTAAATTTACGAAACTATCTACTACTAAGTTATGCTATTACAAGGTAATTAATAAGAATAATACTTGCCCCTGTGCTTATTTATGTTTTTTATAAACTGCTTAAGAGGCTAATGTATTGATGATTGACTTTTACTTTTTGGCAGCTATTGTATGTATATTCTTTGTCCATTACTTTTGTAGGCGAAGTACATTGAGACAAAAATATGCTTCGATTATCATAAATCAAACTTATATTTTGAATGATGCCCAATTTTTAAGCTAATTTTACGAATATTTATATATTCTAAAACATTCACTGCCAAAAAACACCACTCTATGTCATTTTATTCTGAAAAAACCATACAAATACAAAAAGCGACTCCAGCGGATGCTCCTGCCCTAACAAGCCTTGCCAGATATGCTTTTTTGGAGACTTATATTCCGTTGGCTCCTCACCGCAAAAAAGAAATAGAACAATATGTAGCCAAGGATTTTACACTCTTAAACACTGAGCTTGCCCTCCAAGACCCTGCCGTTCATTTTTTTGTGATGAAGGCGCTATTCTTGGAAGAAACCCTGCTGCTAGGCTATGCCAAACTCAATACGGCACTCAGCACGCCCAGCATTGGAGCTAAGAATAAAGTATGTATAGAGCGGTTTTATATTCATCCAGCACATAAAAACAGAGGCCTAGGGGCTCAGCTCATGAAAACAGTATTGAAGTATATCAGGCAGCAAGGCATAAAAATAGTCTGGCTCACTGTCTGGGATGTTAATTTGGCAGTCATTGATTTTTATGAGCGTTTCGGGTTTAGGCAGGCAGGTGTGCATCTTTTTGATATGGGAGATACCATAGATGAAGATATACTGATGGTTTTGGAGGTCTAAACTAAACAGGAAAGGCCTCACCCAATCCTGCATTCCTTAGGCCCACTCCACCAAAATCCAAAGAATTTTCCTAGCTTTGCATAATTTACAAAGAAGCGAATGAGAATATTCATTCCTTATCACCTGATTTCTGAATATTTATTTTTTTAACCCTTAATAGCCCTTTGCTTTATGCCCCGCAGACAAGATATTAAATCGGTTTTGATTATTGGTTCAGGCCCTATTGTCATTGGCCAAGCCTGTGAGTTTGATTATGCTGGCTCACAAGCCGCCCGCTCACTCCGTGAAGAAGGCATTGAAGTTATATTGATTAACTCCAACCCTGCCACCATTATGACTGACCCCAAAATGGCAGACCACGTCTATCTAAAACCCCTCGAACCCAAATACATAGAAGAAATCCTCAAAGACCACCCCCAGATAGATGCCGTACTGCCTACAATGGGTGGACAAACGGCTCTCAACCTTGCCATTGACTGCCAAAACGAAGGACTCTGGGAAGAATACAATGTAGAAATCATCGGTGTGGACATCAAAGCCGTAGAAACTACCGAAGACCGTGAGAAATTTCGCCTTAAAATGAAAGAACTCAATGCCAATGTCTGTGACGGACGCACGGCCACTTCATTCTTAGAAGGTAAAAAAATCGCCCAAGAAATTGGCTTCCCGCTCGTCATACGCCCTTCTTACACACTCGGAGGCACAGGAGGAGGCTTCGTAAACACCCCTGAAGAATTTAACAAAGCACTCACCCATGGCTTGACTGCCTCACCCATTCACGAGGTGCTTATAGAACAGAGTATCTTGGGTTGGAAAGAATTTGAACTAGAGCTTCTCAGAGATGGCACGGGCAATATCATCATTATCTGCTCTATAGAAAACGTGGACCCCATGGGGATTCATACAGGCGACTCCATCACCGTAGCCCCTGCTATGACCCTCTCCGACAAACTCTACCAAGAGATGCGTAACCTTGCCAAGACTTGTATGAATGGCATTGGGCAGTTTGCAGGTGGATGTAATATTCAGTTTGCTGTAAACCCCGAAGATGACCAAATCGTGGTCATTGAGATTAACCCAAGAGTCTCCCGATCCTCTGCACTCGCCTCCAAAGCCACAGGATACCCCATCGCTAAGATAGCCGCAAAACTTGCCATAGGTTATGACTTAGACGAACTCAAAAACCAGATTACAAAAACTACCTCTGCTTACTTTGAGCCAAGCATTGACTATGTGATTGTAAAAATACCCCGCTGGAATTTTGATAAATTTCAGGGAGCTGATTTACGCCTAGGCTTGCAGATGAAATCCGTAGGAGAGACAATGGGCATCGGCAGAAATTTTCAAGAAGCTCTCCAAAAAGCCTGTCAATCTTTAGAAAATAGACGCAACGGACTCGGGGCAGATGGCAAAGAATGCACAGACCAAAAAGAAATCTTAGACAACCTCGAAAACCCTAAAGCAGACCGTATTTTTTATATCAAAGATGCTTTCTCTATGGGTATCTCCCCAAAAACTATCCAGAAACTGACCAAGATAGACAAGTGGTTTTTACAGCAAATAGAAGAACTGGCGCAGATAGACAAAGAAATTCAGAAATACAAACTGGATAACCTACCCAAAGCTTTGCTTATGAAAGCCAAGCAAAAGGGCTATGCAGACAGACAAATCGCACATTTACTTTCTTGCTTAGAGAGTGATGTCTATACCCTTAGACAGCAGCTAGGTGTGCAGCGTGTTTATAAAATGGTAGATACTTGTGCCGCTGAATTTGAGGCACTTACCCCTTATTATTACTCTACTTTCATCAATCAAAGCCAAGAAGACAAGGGCACTTACGGTTTTGCCGATGAGATGCACAATGAATCCATAGTTACAGAAAAAAAGAAAGTAATCATCCTAGGCTCGGGGCCTAACCGAATAGGACAAGGAATCGAGTTTGATTACTGCTGTGTGCATGGGGTACTTGCTGCCAAAGAAGCTGGCTATGAGGCCATTATGATTAACTGTAACCCTGAGACGGTCTCCACAGATTTTGACATTGCGGACAAGCTGTATTTTGAGCCTGTGTTTTGGGAGCATATTTATGATATTATTTTGCACGAAAAGCCTGAGGGTGTCATCGTGCAGCTAGGTGGGCAAACCGCCCTTAAGCTTGCCGAAAAGCTAGATAGATACGGGATTCCTATTCTGGGTACACCTTATGAAGCGCTTGACCTTGCCGAAGACCGTGAGCGTTTTTCGGTAATGCTCCAAGAAAACAACATTCCATATCCAGAGTTTGGGGCAGTCAGGACGGCAGAAGCCGCTGTAGAGCTTGCCAAGCAGCTTGATTTTCCGCTGCTGGTGCGTCCGTCTTATGTGCTAGGTGGGCAGCGGATGAAGATTGTCATCAATGAAGAAGAGCTAGAAGAGCATGTAGTAGATGTCTTGAATTATTTTCCTAACAACAATATCTTGCTAGATAGATTCTTAGACAATGCCATAGAAGCCGAAGCGGATGCCCTCTGTGATGGTGAAGAGGTCTATATCATCGGGATTATGGAGCACATTGAGCCTGCGGGAATCCACTCAGGAGACTCCAATGCAGTGTTACCGCCTTTTTCGCTCAGCCCACTCATGATGGAGCAAATCGCTGAATACACTAAAAGAATAGCCCTTGCCTTAGATACCAAAGGGCTGATAAACATACAATTTGCCATCAAAGACGAGACTGTGTATGTGATAGAAGCCAACCCTCGTGCTTCTCGCACAGTGCCTTTTATTTGCAAATCTTATGAGCGGCCTTATATCAATTATGCCACGAAGATTATGCTCGGTGATAAAAAACTGAGTGATTTTGATTTGGATAAATCAGCTACTTCTTGGTTTATCCCTGTGCGTCAGGGCTATGCCATTAAAATTCCTGTTTTTTCGTTTAATAAATTTCCGAATGTAAATAAAGAGCTAGGACCTGAGATGAAATCTACGGGGGAGGCGATTTATTTTATCAAAAACCTCAGAGATGAGTTTTTCAAAAAAGTATATAGTGAACGTAATTTGTATTTGAGCAAATAAAAAACCTGATGCTCAGACGTGGTACTTTTAAGAAGTGCCACGTCTGCCCAAGATATATGGCAGTAAAATTTGGAGTTTTTAATCATCAATCATTCTCAAGTAATTTGATTTTTGCTCAAAAAAATAGTAGTTTTGGTTAAAACATTGTGGTTGGCTGTTTTCTTAAAGCTAAGCATTTCTGAAAGCAAATGTTTGCTAGTAATGTATCTCTCCCTGTTTTTTGAAGAAAATAGCATAAGAGATTAGTTTTTTTTCGTTACAGACCAAACCCCTTATTTAAGAATCAGATGCAAGACACAAAACACAAGAAAATGAAAGCCATCTCCCAAGAATTTACAGCGAAATTTCAGTATGATGTTTTTTTTTCACAAAATATTTTTCAGATAGATAATCCTTTGCTAAGAGATTTATTATCTTCAGAAAATACAGAGGGCAAGCGAAAAGCATTGTTTGTACTAGATAATGGTGTGCATGAAGCACATCCTGATTTACAGAAGCAGATTGTAGCATATTGTTTTGCACATTCTGATGTGATAGACCTCCGAACAGTGCCCATTTTGGTGCCTGGTGGAGAGAAATCTAAGAATGATTACAGTTTGGTAGATTATCTACTCAAAGAAATAGATGAGTTTGGCATCTGTAGGCACTCATACATTGTAGGTATTGGAGGAGGTGCCGTGCTAGATATGGTCGGTTTTGCGGCTACGATTGCACACAGGGGCATCAGGCACATACGGATACCTACTACAGTGCTTGCCCAGAATGATTCGGGGGTAGGCGTAAAAAACAGTATTAATTTTTTTAACAAAAAGAATTTCTTAGGAACATTTAGCCCTCCACAGGCAGTGATTAATGATGTCAGTTTTTTGAGTACACTGCATCCCCGAGATTGGCGGGCAGGTATCTCAGAGGCTTTAAAAGTAGCTTTGATTAAAGATGAAGGCTTTTTTAGAGAGATTCAGGCCAATGTATCAAATTATGAGCAGAGAGAATCTCATGCGATGGAGTCACTCATTTATAAATGTGCGGTGCTCCACCTCAATCACATCTCAGGTGGTGGAGACCCCTTTGAGAGAGATTCGGCTCGCCCTCTAGATTTTGGGCACTGGGCAGCACACAAGCTAGAGCAGATGAGCAATTATAGGCTCAGACACGGAGAGGCAGTAGCTATAGGAATTGCCCTTGATGTTACATATGCACATTTGAGTGGGCTATTGCCTGAAGATGCTTGGAAAGAAATCATTGTTTTGATAGAAGAGCTGGGATTTAGGCTGTATGTGCCAGAGCTTTCTCAAAATATAGACAATGGGTCAGATTCTGACAGTATTCTGGCAGGCATAGAAGAGTTTAGAGAGCATCTAGGTGGGCAGCTTAGCATCACCTTGATAGACAGAATAGGGCATGGCTTAGAAGTACACGAGATAGACCGCAGACTTATGACGCAATCTATACATACTCTAAAAGCACATCATGAATCTTTGATGGCTTTAGAAGAGTAATTTTGCAGCGCAGGTTCAATCTAAAAGCCCCTCTGTGTTATTCTGCACAAAGGGGCTTTTTTCTTAGAAATTTTACTGGCTTTAAAAAAAAACTTACTTCACATATTCTTTTCCAGCTTTGTCTATATAAAATGATTTATCTCCTAAGGTAACCATGGAGACACCTCTGGTGAATCCTCTGCTAACTTCATCGTATTTTGGAGCAATTTTTACTTTTCCTTCTTTGTCGATAAAGCCCCATTTGCCATTGATAAATACTGGGGCAAGTCCTTCTGCGAAATCTCCTACCTGTACGTACTGATAATCAATGGCCAATCTACCTCGGCTATCTATGTAGCCCCATTTGCCAGATGATTTTACGGCAGCATACTGGTCATTAAAATCACGTGTTTCGCTGTATTCAATCGGGATTCGAGCCACATTGCGGTGGTCTATCCAGCCCTCTTTATAATTTAACCTTACTCTTGCAAGTCCATTGTCAAATTTTCCGTAGGCCAGTCCTGGGTCTTGGTAGAGGAAGTTAATGGCGACCTGGCCCGTCTTGGTGATGAAGCCCCATTTTATTTTGCTAAACACCTTGGCAAGTCCTTCACTAAAATCATAGACTTTTTCGTATTGTGGTGATATCACGAGCTGCCCAGTTTTATTGACAAAGCCCCATTTGCCGCTGATAGAAACGGCAGCCATGCCTTCGTGAAAATCGTGTGCTTGGTCAAACCTTACAGGGATGACCAGCTTGCCTGTGGCATCTATAAATCCAGTGGTAGGCGCATCAAAGTTAGAAGTATCTATGATGGCTACAGAGGCAAGCCCATCACTAAAATCACCGATTCCATCAAATTTAGGGCTTGTGATTTCTTTTCCTTGATAGCTTACGAGTGTCCATTTAGGGAAAGGGTCAGCATTGATGCCTACTGCCGCATAGCCCTCTTTGGTAAAATCTCTTACAAAATCATAATTAAAAGGGACTACCGTCTTGCCTTTGGTATCTATAAAGCCCCATTTATCGCCTTTACTCACGGCAGCGAGTGCAGCTATTTCTTTTGTGTAAGTGCTGTCTATTTGCTGTACTTTGCCTGCTGCATCTTTTACGATAGCTCCTTTTTCATTTCTTTGAGGCACTTTTACAGTTACTTTCTCGAGTATCGGGTAAAAAGGCTGTGCATATTCATAAGCCCCCCCTATGACTGTATAGGACCATTTGTCTCCTTGATTGATAGGAATGGGGTCAGTTTGTGCTTCTACGGGACTGGTGAATATACAAAACACAGAAAAGACAAACAAAAAAGAGTAATTTCGTACAATATAAGTCATAATGATATTGGTATGTGTATAAGTTAAGTGAATGATTTTAAATTACTTCATTAAAAAGTCTGTTATTCATTGATTCACGTTCTATTTTCTTTACAAACATTATAACGGAATTGACCTCAATGCAGTCTATAATTACAAGTAGTTTTTAAGTGTTTTTTAATTTTTAAAATATTCGTAGCCTTTTTTATCTACATATCCATATTTCCCGTTGAGATATACTTTGGCGATGCCCTCCTCAAAGTCGTTCACACTTTCATATTTTGCATAGACCACGATGTTGCCAAATTTATCTATAAAGCCCCATTTTCCTCCGATTTGCACGGGTGCTAAGCCCTCTTTATAGTTGCCAATGCGGCTATACTGCAGCACCACCAGTTCACGCCCACCTTTATCTACATAGCCCCAGAGTCCTCCACGGCTCACCTTCGCTACACCATCCTTAAAGCTTCCTGCGTAGCTATACCTAAATGGAATTTCTGTATCAGCTTGTCTGTTGATGTAGCCCCAAGCACCATTTATCTGTACGGCAGCAAAACCCTCACTGAAGCTAATGGCTGCATTATAAATGGGAAGAATCTCTCTTCCTTGTTTATCTACAAAGCCCCACCTTTGATCGGTCTGCACACGGGCCAACCCTTCAAAAAAGCTCTCCGTGGCGATATACTTATGTGAGATGACCAGCTGACCAGCCTCATTCACGAAGCCCCACCTGCCATTCTTTTTTACGCCTCCCAGTCCTTCACGAAAAGAGAGTGCAAAGTCATATTCTATTCTGATAATGACCTTATTGTATTTATTCACATAGCCCCAGTAGCGCCCCTGCTGTATGGCAGCCTTGCCTTCACTAAAATCACTCGCATCTTGGTATTGAATCGGGACGACTACCTGCCCTTCTCTGTTGATAAAACCATACAAACCATCCTTTCTGACACGCACCAGCCCATCCGAAAACACAGAAATATCTTCATAAATGGGTTTAGCCACTTCTTCTCCTTGTGTATTGATAAGTCCATAGCGTCCATTGATATAGACCTTTGCCAGTCCGTTATCAAAATCAGTGGCATAAAAATATTTATACGGGACGACCTCTCTGAGCTTAGTATCAATGAAGCCATACAGCCGCCCAGACTTTACACGGGCAAGGTTATCACGGAAAGGGTGTGTTTCGTCATACTCTACGGAGATAACTATTTTTTGGCGGGGGTTGGCGAAGCCCCATTTATCACCTTTGCGATAGGGGATAAAATCGGTGATATTCTCACTGCTCTCAAGGTCTTGTGCCTTTGTCTCAGAGATAGCCAGTGTCAATGATATAAAATAACAGAAAAGGACGGTGAATCGGTTTTGCATATTTATTTACTTGCTTGTTTTGATTTTTGCAAAATAAACAGAGAAAAGCCATTAAAAAAAATTAGAAGAATATTTTGTGAAGTTTTTAAATATGGTTATTTTTAATGTACTCTGTATGGAAATACCCATAATAATAAAAGATACATAAAAAAAAGCAAGAATTTATTTTTTTATTCGTAAATAAGTTTGATATTTATGCAATTGATGATTTGATTCTGCACTATCTAAAAGAGAGAAAAATGAATGCTACTTTTCTAAAAATATATCCCGAAAACCCCGAAAGACAGAAGATAGACCAAATCGTAAAGGTTTTGCAAGATGGAGGGCTCATTATATACCCCACAGACACTGTCTATGGGCTTGGCTGTGATATTCATAACCAGAAGGCTGTAGAGAAACTATGCCGCCTCAAAGGGCTTAACCCCAAAAAACTCAACCTGTCTTTTATATGCTATGACCTGAGCCATATCTCCGAGTATGCCAAAATTAATACACAAGTATTTAAAGTCATGAAAAAGGCACTTCCAGGCCCATTTACCTTCATACTGCCTGCCAGCAGCAAAGTGCCCAAAATAGTCAATAGCAACAAAAAAACAGTGGGTATCAGAATCCCTGACAATAATATCCCGAGAAGCATCGTGCAGGCACTCGGAAACCCCATCATCACTACTTCTATCAAGGATGAAGACGAAATCATAGAATACTCTACCGACCCTGAGCTTATCTATGAAAAATTTCAGCACCTTGTAGATATCATCGTTGATGGAGGCTATGGCAATAATACACCCTCTACTGTGGTCAACTGTACTGAAGATGATTTTGAGGTAGTCAGAGAAGGTATCGGAGATATTTATCAGTTTATTTAGAATCAGATGGCTGTACAAAGCCCTCATGCCTTCTTAAAAATACTTTTTGAGTTTAAATTTGTATTTTTGAAGAATAGGACTTATATTTAAAAAAATGGATATTACCCCAATACACAAAGAAATTGTCCTAGACTTACAATATCTGCCAAATATAACTTATTTCTGTTATTTGTTATATTATGATACCATACACATAGATTTATATGAATATTACCAAAAACAAAGCTACCGTAACCGCTGCGAAATATTGACTACACACGGAAAAATGGGGCTGAGCATCCCTGTGATAAAGCCGCAAGGAAAACAAACCATGAAAAGTATAGAAATAGACCATAGCCAAAAATGGATGAGGCATCACTGGAGAAGCATCTGTGCTGCATATGGTAAAGCCCCTTTCTTTGAATATTATGCAGACTATTTCAAGCCTTTTTTTGAGCAACCAGTGACACATCTGGCACAGCTTAATTTAAACTTACTGACACTTTGTCTTAAACTTGTGGGTATCTCAAAACAAATCAATATATCTGACAATTATATAGAAGAGCCCCAAAGGGACTCACATTTATTAGATTTGAGGGGCAAGATTCACCCCAAAACAACCATGAAAGAAAAAGGACTATTTGGCACACTTAATTATCAACAAGTATTTGGCAAGTCTTTTGTCGCTGATTTGAGTATCCTTGATATTTTGTTTTGTGAAGGTCCAAATACTAAACATTTGTTAAAAGAATCAGTCATTCAAAATAAACACAACCTAAAAGTGCATCTTTTGGGTTATAATATGTAAAATCGGATTTATGAAACTCCTAGTAAAATAATAATATGGAAGCAAAATTTTCAAATCGTGTAAAAGAAGTTATTTCGCTAAGCCGTGAAGAAGCTTTACGCTTAGGGCATGACTATATAGGCACTGAACACCTACTGTTAGGGATGATCAGAGAAGGAGAAGGCGTAGCCGTAAGCCTCTTAAAGAAGCTCAGGGTCTCTCTAGAAGAACTTAGAGGCACTGTAGAGCGTGCTACCCGAAGCAATGCAACACATAATGTAAAGAACCTTGCAAATATCCCCCTCACCAGGCAGTCAGAAAAAGTCCTTAAAATAACTTATCTCGAAGCCAAGATCTTCAAGAGCCAATTAATAGGCACTGAGCACCTTCTACTCTCTATTTTAAGAGATGACGAAAACATCGCTACGCAAATTCTTAATAAATTTGATGTCTCTTATGATATCGTCAGAGAACAATTAGAACACAGAATAAACCACCCAGTAGATCAGACAGACTCCGATGGAAGTGATGATGATTCATCCCGCATGTTTGGAGGGTCAGGAGGAAGAGAAATGAAAGGAACAGAAAAATCCCGCACCCCAGTATTAGATAATTTTGGGCGTGATCTTACCAAACTTGCAGAAGTTGGTAAACTTGACCCCATCGTAGGGCGAGAAAAAGAAATAGAGCGTGTAGCTCAAATCCTTAGCCGTCGCAAAAAGAATAACCCCATCCTCATTGGTGAGCCTGGAGTAGGCAAAACCGCCATCGCAGAAGGCCTTGCCCTGAGAATTATACAGAAAAAAGTATCAAGGGTATTGTTCGGAAAGCGTGTCGTAACACTTGACCTTGCTTCGCTCGTTGCTGGCACCAAGTACAGGGGGCAGTTTGAGGAACGCATGAAAGCAGTGATGAATGAGCTAGAAAAATCACCTGAAGTCATCTTATTCATAGATGAATTACATACCATTGTAGGAGCAGGTGGCGCCTCAGGCTCACTTGATGCCTCTAATATGTTTAAACCTGCACTTGCAAGAGGCGATATTCAATGTATCGGAGCTACTACCCTAGACGAATACAGACAATACATCGAGAAAGACGGAGCACTTGCACGCCGATTCCAGATGGTCATGATAGATGCTACCTCACCCGAAGAGACCCTCGAGATATTACAAAATATCAAAGACAAATATGAGGAGCATCACCACGTAAACTACACCGATGCTGCCCTAGAAGCTTGTGTAAAACTCTCTGACAGATACATCAGTGATAGATTTTTGCCTGACAAAGCCATCGATGTAATGGACGAGGCAGGAGCAAGAGTACACATCAGCAATATCCATGTGCCTGAACATATCTTAGAGCTTGAAGAGAAGATAGAAGAAATCAAAAAAGAAAAAAATCAGGTAGTCCGTAATCAAAAATACGAGGAAGCAGCAGAACTTCGTGATACCGAAAAAAGACTTTTGCAAGACCTTGAGCAGGCCAAAATAGACTGGGAAGAGGAAACCAAACGCACACGCTACGAGGTAAATGAAGAAAACGTAGCCGAAGTAATCGGGATGATGACAGGCGTGCCCACGACCAGAATCGCTGAAAAAGAAAGTGCCAAAATACTCAATATGGGTGCTGAACTCAAAGCAAGGGTCATCGGGCAAGATGAAGCTGTCAAAAAACTTGTGAAAGCCATTCAAAGAACCCGTGTAGGACTGAAAGACCCTAAAAAACCCATCGGTTCATTTATATTCTTAGGCCCCACAGGAGTAGGCAAAACCGAGCTGGCAAAAGCGTTGGCTACGTATTTGTTTGACAAAGAGGATGCCCTCGTGCGCATAGATATGAGTGAATATATGGAGAAATTCTCCGTATCCAGACTCGTGGGAGCGCCTCCAGGATATGTAGGCTACGAAGAAGGTGGACAGCTTACCGAAAAAATCAGACGCAAGCCTTACAGTGTAGTACTCTTGGATGAGATAGAAAAAGCACACCCTGACGTGTTTAATATCTTGCTGCAAGTACTCGATGACGGAATCTTGACTGACGGACTCGGACGCAGAGTTGATTTTAAGAATACCATCATCATCATGACTTCTAACATAGGTGTCAGAGATTTGAAAGATTTTGGGGCAGGCGTTGGCTTTGCTACACAATCTCGACTACAAAATCAAGATGATATCATGAAAAGCACCATACAAAGTGCACTTAAAAAGGCATTCTCCCCTGAATTCTTGGGAAGACTAGATGATGTCATTGTATTTAACTCTCTACAGCGAGAGCATATCCACGAAATCATTGACCTCATGCTTGACAAGGTGTTTACCAGAATCAAAGCACTGGGCTACAATGTAGAGCTGACAGAAAAGGCTAAAGATTTCTTGGCTGATAAAGGCTATGATGCCCAATATGGTGCAAGACCTCTGAACAGGGCTATTCAAAGATATCTGGAAGACCCAGTGGCAGAAGAAATATTGAAAGGTGGACTCACCGAAGACCAAGTAGTCGTAGTAGATTACAGCGGTGAGGGAGATAACTTATCACTCTCGGTAGAAAAACGAGAAGCCTCTGAAACCCCTGACAATTAGTCTGGCACTTCAAAATAAAAAAGAAGTTTTGTAACGATGTTACAAAACTTTTTTTTTGTGATATAAATCACCATAAATAGTCTATAAAAAATAAGCCAACTAATATATTTTATCAACAGAATGTAGTAATTCGCTAAATCCTACTTAATTTTGAAGGTTCAAATGAAAATAGGTAGATTGGGCTTTTCAGCCTAGGATTATTCATGGTATATTACACTCAAGTACATTTACTTTTTTTTCTCTTAAAAAAAGAAAAAGTTTTTTTTGCTACTGTATCATTGCTTTGGATGCTTTCTTTGAATGTATCTGCACAAACTACAGATATAGACAGTGCTTACAATGAACTTGCCCCCCATACAAGCCAGCTAGACAGCAATGAGCAGATTGTCAAAGAAAGCATCAGAGGTAAAGTTGCTCCAAAAAATCACAGGCAATGGCAGCAACTTTACCAGCATATCTCAGAAGTAGCAGAGAAAAAAGAAAATCTGACAGCAGCCCTAAAATACTACAAGTTGGCCACTGAAATCAAAGATTCCTTACAAACACATGAAAATCAAAAACTTACACAAAAATTAAAAAAGAGTACAGCCCAAGAAAATAGCCCTCAACAAAAAGCTGACAACCAGAATGAACTCATTTTGCAAAAAAAACTCAGAAATGTATTTATATACTTCTTTATCGTAATTCTGCTCATCGCCTTTTTTTTATACCGCACCAACAGACAAAAAGCCAAAGCCAATAAACGCCTCTTGGAGCAAAACCTTGCAATGATTAGGCAAAGAGAAAAAATAATCCATACTCAGAAAGAATTAGAAAAAAACAACCGGCTGCTCGAGCTTCATAACTATGAAATCAAACTTAAAAACGATGAAATTCAAGAACAAAACCAAGATGTCAAAGATAGCATAGAATACGCCCAAAGAATACAATCAGCACTCCTGCCCTCTTCCGAAAAACTAAATGACATTATCCGAGAATCTTTCGTACTCCTAAAACCTAAAGACATTGTGAGCGGCGATTTTTACTGGGTGTATCAAGAAGAAGAGAAAATCATCCTAGCAGCTATAGACTGTACGGGACACGGAGTCCCTGGTGCTTTTATGAGCCTCATCGCCAAACAGCTCCTAGATGATATCGTCATACAGCAAAAAATAATGCAACCCGCTGATATTCTAAACCAACTACACGAGAAAATCCGAAACTCTCTCAACCAAGCAGAATCTGACAACAAAGATGGCATGGATATGACCCTCTGCCTCATAGACACAGTCCACAAAAAAGTAACCTTTGCAGGTGCTTATAACCCAATGATAGTCATCCAAAATGATGACCTAAATGTCATCAAAGGAGACAGCTTTCCCATAGGAGGCTGGCACTTTCAGGGCTCAGATAGGGCTTTCAGACAAATAGAAGTAGCCCTAAACCCAGACCAAGATACCATGATTTATTTATACAGTGATGGCTACCAAGACCAGTTTGGAGGAGGAGATGACAGAAAATTTATGAAATCTAGATTCAGAAAATTATTACAGACTATCCATCAAAAACCCTTAAAACAACAAAAAGAGATACTAAATCAAACCATAGAAGACTGGAAAGGAAAACATCCACAAGTAGATGATATCCTTGTCATAGGGCTAAAACTAAACGCTAAAGGTGATTTTATTTAATAGAGACTTTAAAAACAAAATTCAAAAATGGAAATTAGCCTTACAACACCTGCTTTACTTTTCCCTGCCATTTCATTACTCCTATTGGCATATAGCAACCGCTTCTTGGCAATTGCAGCCCTGATTAGAAGCTTGCACTCTCAATACCAAGCCAATCCTACTGACAACATCATCGGTCAGATTAAAAACCTAAGAAGACGTATGTTTCTAATCCGAAATATGCAGGCATTCGGGGTCAGCAGTTTATTTTTATGTGTCTTGTGTATGTTTATTTTGTTTGAAGGGTATCATATCACAGGAGAGTATGTATTTGGGGTAAGTCTTATCCTTTTGATGCTCTCGCTGGGTTTATCTGTTTGGGAAATTCAGATTTCGGTCAAAGCCTTGAATATTCAACTAAATGACCTAGAGTATAAACAAAAGCCGTAAATCAAAGCAAAAAAATACACCTCCCTGTCAAAATCTTCTTTAACTTTGCAGGGCTATTGTCAGTTATGGAGTAGCAAATCAAAAGAAATTATGGCAAGGAATAATTCGAAAAAAACAAGTAACCCAGAAGACGAAAAAGTAAAAGTAACCCGCTCAGGGCTCAAAAAAGCACTTCGCATCTATAGCTATGTCCTGCCCTACCGCTTTATATTTGGTATCGGGATGATTTTCTTAGTCTTTTCTACCCTTACCTCCCTCATGGTACCTCTTTTGGCAGGAAAATTTCTGGATGTCGCCATTGGCAATACAGATGCACTCTTTACGAGCATCACACGTGTTGCACTTATTTTTGCGGGCATTCTGATACTGCAGGCTATTTTCTCATTTTTCAGGATTTACCTCTTCGCTGTGGTCAGTGAGAAGGCCATGGCAGATATTCGCTCTTACCTCTATGCCAAGATTATCTCTCTCCCCTTAGGTTTTTTTGAGCAAAAAAGAGTAGGAGAACTCAATAGCCGCATTACTTCTGATGTTACACAGCTTCAAGAGGCATTTTCATTTACTTTAGCTGAATTTTTTAGGCAGGTCATGACCATCCTCTTAGGCACTACTTATCTCTTCTTTATCTCTACCAAGCTCACCTTGTTTATGGTCAGTACTTTTCCTATTTTGGTCATTGCGGCAGTGGTGTTTGGGCGGTTTATCCGCAAGCTTGCCAAGCAATCACAAGATGCGTTGGCGCAGTCTAACATCGTGGTAGAAGAAACTTTCCAATCTATATTGGCAGTAAAGGCATTCACCAATGAGTTTTTTGAAATCAACCGCTACCGAAAATCCCTAGATATTGTGGTGAATACAGCCCTACGTGTCTCAAAATTTAGAGGGGTTTTTGCCTCTTTTGTCATTGCGGTTTTGTTTGGGGCTTTGGTGCTGGTGCTTGCCTACGGAGCAAGTCTGGTGAGTGCCAAAGAAATGTCAGTAGGTGAGCTCACCACCTTCATCGTGCTTTCTGCCTTCATCGGAGGATCTATGGGCGGGCTTAGCGAGCTATACGGGCAGCTACAGAAGGCCATCGGGGCATCTGAAAGAATCTTAGAAATCATGGACGAAGATTCGGAGATAGAAACAGACCCTAAAAACACACCCAATCAGATTTTCCCAAAGATTACAGGTGATATTTCTTTTAAAGATGTAAGATTTACGTATCCTACTCGCCCTGATATACAAGTACTTAACGGACTCAATATAGACATAGAGGCAGGACAAAAAATAGCTCTGGTAGGGCACAGCGGAGCGGGCAAATCTACCATTATACAGCTCCTGAGCAGATACTACACACTACAAAGTGGTACTATTTCTATTCACCAAAAGAACCTGAGCGAGTATAACCTCACACAGCTTAGACAAAATATAGGGGTGGTCCCTCAGGAGGTCATCCTTTTTGGAGGCACTATCCGTGAAAATATAGCCTACGGAAGACCAAATGCCACTGATAAAGAAATCAAAACAGCAGCCAAACAAGCCAACGCCTGGGAATTTATCAGCACATTTCCCGAAGAACTAGATACGCTCGTAGGAGAAAGAGGAGTCAAACTATCAGGCGGACAGAGGCAGCGTGTGGCCATTGCTAGAGCCATCCTCAAAGACCCTAGCATCCTTATCTTAGATGAAGCCACTAGCTCACTAGATGCTGACTCCGAAAGGCTCGTACAAGATGCCCTAGATTTGCTGATGAAAAACCGCACAACCATCATCATAGCACACCGCCTTGCTACTATCCGAAAGGTGGACAAAATCTATGTCATCAATCAAGGAGTAGTGGCAGAAGAAGGCACACACGAAGAACTCACAAGCCTAGAAGAAGGAATGTATAATCACTTAGTAAAGCTACAGTTTGAAACAAACACCCCTGTTACCTCTTCTTAGAATCTGAGCATCTAAAAAAGCTTTCTACTCTCGTAAATGTCTGTTTTAGAAAGCTTTCACTGAATATTTGGTAGTTCGTTTGCAGTTTTGGCATATTTTTAAAAAAAATCACTAACTTTGCAACCTAAATAATTTCTTGGGTCGTCATCCAATTAAAAAGATATAGCAAACAAAGTCATGAAAAAAGACATTCATCCTAATTACCGTGAAGTAGTATTTTTAGACACTTCCGCAGATATTTCTTTCGTTACGCGCTCTACTGCTGAGACCAACGAAACCATCGAGCTTGATGGAAAGACCTTCCCTCTCATCAAAGTAGAGGTAAGTTCTGAATCTCACCCTTTCTATACTGGTAAGAAAATGTTCTTGGATACTGCAGGGCGTGTTGAGAAGTTTAACAAACGCTTCGGACAACGCAAAGAGAAAGAATCATAATCTTCTTCTTTTAGATGTTTTGTCAGGCTTATTTTCTGACAAAATCCACATTTTGAAATTCATCTAAAATAAATAGCCTATCGAGATTATGCTCCTTAGGCTATTTATTTTTCTATAAGATTGATATATTTGGGCATGAATATAATTCTTTTTGATTTACCCAAAATACGCCAAGCCCTGATGCCTTTGAGCTTGACTCGCCCCGTTGCTGAGTTTAAGGTCGGAATACTGACACTCAAAGAAAAATGGGAAAAAAGAATGCAAACAGCCATAAGCTATGCTACAGCTGCTTATCTACAGGCAAAATATCCGTGCATTCTCTCAGAAGATAATCTATGCATCAATGCAGCAATTCTGCCAGATAACCAGCTCATAAAAGCACTAAAAGAACTGCCTAAAGAGTGCTGCCTAGAAAAAGACGGGCTCATCATAGGCATCCGCACCCGAAAGCTGCCCGAAGATTTTACGGTAATTTCTCCCTCATACAAAAAACAAGGCTACCTCCACGAAATCAATGCTCTAAACCATCTTACAGATATTTTTGCGCTCAATGGTGCTCAGATTCAGGCAGATTTTAAACTCATTACGCAAGGAAGGGCATCGGCTGTGATTCAAGACCCCCATACGGTGCTGTATGGCAAAGAAAATATTTTTGTAGAGCCAGGTGTACGCATCAAAGCAGCTGTCTTAAATGCCGAAGAAGGAGTCATCTACCTTGGCAAGAATGCACAAATCAGTGAGGGAAGTCTCATTCAGGGAAACTTTGCCTTAGGGGAAAGCTCCGTCATTAATCTTGGGGCAAAAATAAGACACAATACCAGTATTGGCCCTTTTTGTAAAGTAGGCGGAGAGGTCAGCAATTCAGTGTTTTTTGGATATAGCAACAAAGGGCATGATGGCTTCTTAGGCAATTCTGTGCTAGGCACTTGGTGTAATCTAGGAGCAGATACCAATACCTCCAACCTCAAAAATAATTACAGCCATGTGCGCCTCTGGGATTATGCCACGCAAAGCTACCAAGACAGTGGGCAGATGTTTGTGGGGCTGATGATGGGAGACCATAGCAAGGCGGGCATCAACACGATGTTTAACACTGGAACGGTGGTGGGCGTGAGTGCCAATATATTCGGAGGGGGCTTTCCACCCAAATTTATCCCGTCTTTTAGCTGGGGAGGCAGTGAGGGCTTGCAGACTTTCCAGCTGGAGAAAGCCCTAGAAGTGGCAGCCCGTGTAATGGAGCGCCGCAAACAAACCCTTACACAAATAGAAAGCAATATTTTAGAAGAGATTTTTAATGCCTCAAAAGCGTAAGTGCTGCGGCACACTCTAGCCCTTTTGTGCCATACATCTTCACTCTGAAAGGTCATCTTCGGCATCTTTATGCACACGCACTGTGATAGAAAGAAGGCTGTGGTTGTCATCAATTTGTCTATGTTCCATTTGTAAAGGAAGTCTAGAGGTCAGTGCTACCTGAATCAAGCCAATGCCAGCCCCCTTGCTTCGGGCTTTTCGAGGGGCTTTGCGTTGTTCTCTTTTATGCTGTCTTAGGGCTTCTCTGTCTAGTGAATTGATAAGTCTGCAGTCTTCTAGCATATCTTGGACATATTGATTTTCTATGAGGTTTCCACAAGAGAAAATATAATGTTCGGGAGACTGTGTCAGCAAGATTGTTCCTATACTGTCTTGCCGATGGCTAAGGTTAATTTTTTCGGAAGAATAATACAAAATATTTTGAGCCAGCTCCATATAGATTGCAAATATTTTACGACTTGCGTGTATGTCATGGCTAAACTTGGTACGGATATCTTTGCTGATTTCTCTAAGGATAACATCTGATACTGGACCACGGTAGCAAATCATCACATTGGGTTGCTTGGTAAGTTGATAATACTCAAATAAACTAAATGCCTCTGACATGGTCTGCTATTTTTTAGGGTTGGTTAAATCAGGGCAGCTTTATTAAGTTATCAAAATAAGGCTACCCTGAATAGAGATTTTTAATAAAACCTCACTTCACTATTCACTAGAAGCGAGGGATGTTATCTTCACGTGCTTTCATATCCTCTATGGCTACATTTTTTAGGTACGCATCTACGAGCAGTTTGTATCGCTCATTGAGGTCAAATATTTTTTTAGAAATTTTGGTGGCATCATCACTTAAGTTTGTGGCATTGTTAAGAATCACCACTACATTGTTGTGGTAAGTAGAAAGCGTAGTGAGGTATTCGTTGTAAAGTTTTTCTACCTCTTCAGCGATAAACGAAACCTTGCTGCGGGACACAAGTGGAAACACAAAACGCTTGGACAAGAAATCATAACTATTGCTATTTTTAACCTCTACTTGTTTGATATACTCTTGCACAGTGATGTAATTATAATGTCTACGCACCATGCTGTTCATATCTAGCCCCTCTAAGCTAGGTGCATTGTTGGGGGTATAAATGTCATAAATTTGTTCTCTGACAAAATTAGTAGCAAGCTTTCGGACTGATTCTGACTTAAGTTTGAGGTTATTAAGGTTAAAATCTAAATCACGACTTGCTTTGGCAAGTGCCTCATAATGTGCGGTATATCTCTGTAACTCTTTGGTAAATGCTGTGAGGTCTGAGGTTTCGATGTCATCTTCTGTTACTGCCACACTATTGACCACATTAAAGATGGAGGTAATCGAGCTGACTGCAGGCACAGTAGATACGATGGCTTTGGTAAGTGGATTATTGACCAATGGATTATTAAGGATGCTTGAAATAATGCTTCTAAGTTTGCTTCCACCTTTTCGTGCAAATTTTCCTTTGATGATTTTCTCATCTACTATCTTGATGATAACTTTCTCTAAACTAAAGCCCAAGTCAGTGTTGGTAGGATTATTTAGCTCAAAGATAGAGTTAGAATAATCAAGTGAAGACACTGAAAATTCTAGGGCATTGAGTCCAGTATTGACAGCCTCTACAAAGCTTGCTGCCCTGACCATGCTTTCTTTATTTCGCTCATAAAAATTTTGGTCAGAAATAAGTCCATCTTTTTTGATTTGTTTGAGCTGCTCGTTATTGCCTTGAGAGAGATTTTCTACAAATTTATACTTATCTTCTAAACTGCTTAAAGAAGTTACGAGCTTGCCTTGCACATTTTCTGTGGCTTCGGATAGGCTAAGGTATCTAAGGTATAAATTGGCAATAGAGTCTGAAAGGGCTTTGGTTTTGGTAGAATCTACTTGTGCCTTTAGGCTAAACCCTATCATCAAAAAACCTATGGTAAAAATTGTAAATTGACGGTAAATTCGTTTCATGTTGTTGTTTTTTTATTAAGTGTTTTAAATTAAAGAATTGCTAGTATATAAAAAATAAAACATAAGAAAAACTTTCTTTTTATTTTATCTGCCCAGCCAAGAGAGGCCTTTATTGCTTTATCAGTTTGTGCAAACTTTGCTGCCCTGTGGGGTGTGTAATCTTCAGAAAATAGACCCCTGTGCTGAGTGCAGGCATCGGAGCCGCCTGAGGCCCAGTTGCTTGGCTTCTCCAAGTCCATTGGTACATGCTTTGCCCTTGTGCATTGGTGATTTCGGCAGAGAGTGTTTCTTCACTTAAATGATTAATTTCTATCCAGAGTTTATCCTGAATCGGGTTAGGATAGACCTTTACGGATGCCCCCACAAACGGGGCAAGGCTTGTGGGAATTTCACGCTCCACAACATTCAAAAGCTGGCTGGTATAATCACTGCAGTTGGCAGCATTCTGGCTTATCAGTTTGACTTCATAAACCCCTACCTCTGCAAAAGATACTTGAGGAGACTCACTTTGTGCATATGTGCCATTGATAAAGCCAATAGACGCATTGGGTGCTTCCCCTGAACGATTGATTTGCCACTCCCACGCCGTACCGTCTGCTGAGCTGCTGCTGAGCGAGAGCTCATCTTCAAAACTGAGGTCTATTTCGGTTTTGCTCATCTCAAAAGAGGCTTTGTGGCTACTCACAGAAATGAGTACTTCTAAGGCAGAGCTTTCAAATACCTCATCTATACAAGTGATATAAATGCGCTGGTTGGTTTCTAATGCATTGATAGTGAGCGTGCTGCCTGTGCTGAGCAGGATACTGCCTGTCTGGCTAGGCGGTGCATTGTAAAACCTGAATACATTTCCATTGCTAGGGCGAAGTGTGATACTCTCTCCCTTACAAATAAAAATAGGCTCGAGGACAGGCAATGGACTGGTATTGAGGGCGATATACCTGTCTGCCAAGGCTTGAGCATTGATTTTCAGTGCCTCAAGCCCATCTGCTGCCACGATTACAAAAGCGATTTTTTTGCCAGGGCCTGGACTGAGATTTTTAACAGTAACCCCGATGGTATGTGCTACATCTGCCCCTTGCCCTAGATTGCCTGCACTTGTATTTTGGATACCTCCAGAGATTGCCTGAAACTTTTCTGCATCCGTAAACCCATCTGTAACCTTGATACTGCTCACATCATCAAAGGCATAAAAATTAACTCCTTGTGAGGGTGTAATCACTTGAATACCCATAAAAGCACTTCCTGAGAAGGAATTTCTGACATAGCCTAAATTTTGTGAGGCTACCCAGCCTGCTCGGTTATTTATTTCTTGATAGACACTCCAGTCTGCAAAAATAGCTGCATAAAGGCTATCAATGCGTGTATTGTTAAGGTTGCGTAATTGGTATTCTATGACGTGCCCTTTTTGGAGGTTCGCCTCATTCCAAGAGTAGGTTTTTTGGGTTACTTCCACGCCTATTCTATTGTTATTGTTACTAAAATCTTCAAAGACAGCTTCTGTTTCTAGGTATGTATTGGCTTGGTAAGCAATGGGTCTAAAGTGCTTTTGAGTAGTAAAATCTTGATTAATGCCATTGAAAGCATTGCGGGTAGCGTCAGAAACCCTTTCCGCACTTGTCGCAATGATGAGCCCTGCTTCGCTGAGCTGAGAGGGGTAATCATAAGCAAAACCAGACAGCTCAGGGTAGTTTTGATTGTCAATGCCAAGCCTTCCGTTGTCTGCCACAGAAAACAAACTCTGGTTAATATCCAAATGTCCTGGATTCATGAGTATCTTCTTTTTTTCGGTATAAGTATAAGTACCATCTTGGTAAGTAAACTCAAGCTGCACCACAGTATTGGCAGGTGCATTTGCCAATAATTCTACAGAAAAAGTAGCCTGAAAATCTGTATATTCACTTATGTTTCCTAGAGCAACTGTGCCATTTAATATCTGTATAAAAGGAGAAGAACTTGTGAGTGTAATGCTGAGATTATCTAGAGTGTTGAGTTGATTTTTAAAATCACAGACAAAATCACTGACTGTGTCTCGAAACAAAAAACCCCTTTGCCCTGCACTGAATATGTAATCTTCTAAAGTAATCGCTTTGAGTGGGTCTGAGAGCATCCGCTCCATGTTAAGCCTGCCTGTTCCTAATTGGTCTATATATGCTTGGTTTTCAGCCAGTTGATAAATATCATCTGTGGTAGTCTTGAGCCTTGCAAGCACTTGACTTGCGTGCCAAGTGGGGTATCTGGAGCGCAAAAGAGCTGCTGCACCTGCCACCAGTGGGCTGGCAAAGGAAGTCCCCGAAGCCCCTGCTGGGTTGCTGAGCACTCTAATGCCCTGCCCAGGTGCAGTAATATCTACTTTCTCATTAAAAGTAGAAAAATCTGCCTTAAAATCATTGGAGTTAGAAGCTGCCACTGCCAAAACATTCTCATAAGATGCTGGATAAAAAAACTCGGTGGTATTGTCGTTGCCAGCGGCAGCCACCAGCACAATGCCCTCAGGAGTATATTGATATGCTGTATTGATGACATCTTCCTCAAAAGCACTGGGCAAGCCCTTCCTCCCCCAAGACATATTAATGATTGCCGAGCCTTGTTTGGCAGCATATAAAATACCTTGATACCCTTCAGTATAAGAGCCTAAATTGTCATCTGCGGCTACTTTGACAGCCAAAAACTTACAGTGGTAGCCCGTTCCTGCCGTACCCACCGAATTATCAGGCACTGCCGAACTACAGAGTGCAACTACATGCCCATGCCCCCCTCCTGATACATCGTTGTCAGCATCATCAAATACATTTGCCTCATCTCCAGAGAGGTCATTGTTGAGGTCAGAGGGGGAATCAATTAATATAGGAGCTCGCACATTGTCAGTGAGGTCAGCATCTGCGATATCGAATCCATTGTCTGTAATTCCTATAAATACACTGGGGTCTCCTGTCTCTATATCCCAAGCCTGAAAGGCACGAATCTTAGTGAGGTGATACTGCTGGCCAGGAGCTACAAAAGGGTCATTGGGGACAATAAGCGGTGCATGGTTGGTATAAATAGGCTCTGCATAGAGAATGGCAGGGTCTTGCCTGAGCAAGTTAATCGCCTGTACTAAATCAACCTCTGGATTCAGCTTAAGCCGATAAATGAGGGGAAGCTGTTTTTCGTAGATAGACATTTGATAGGATTCTCTTTTTTGGAAAAGGGGAGAGTCTTTTGGAAATAATGCTTTGGGCTGCTCTGAGGCTATTTTTTGAAGCACACTGAGTGGTACGCTGGCTTTTGCTTCTGCAAATTTTTTATCGGGGCTGGTGTCTTCTTGGCTTTTAAGTTTAAAGATGAGCTGATGAGGAGCACAGCCTGAGTAGTCAAAATCACTCGGCAGCGGTGTTTGTTGTTGGGCAAAGATAGGCGTAAAAATAGGGATGAGAAACAAGATGGCTATCAATCTTTTCATAAAATCATCAAATACTAAAAGTGGGCAATTACGAAGTATAATTTTAAAGACGTTTTTTAAAGCAGTTTTGATTTATTTTTTTGAATGTGTCATCATTCAAAAAAAAACCTCGTACTGGTCTAGCACGAGGTCTCTTGAGAAGGCAGTATTTATTTAGTTTTGCTATTGATTACTTGCACATAGCCTTTTAGCTCCTGCACGGCTTTGATTGGGTCTATGCTAAAGAAACGAACCTTTGCAACGTAATAATAAACCCCTGCTGCCACAGCCTTACCGTTTTTATCTGTGCCATCCCATTCGATGTTGGTATTGTCATTGCGCTCAAATACCAGCCCACCCCAACGGTTGTATATCTGAACCTCTACTGACTGTGCATACAATGGTGCAGGGCAAGGTCTAAATGTATCATTGGAGTTGTCTTGATTGGGAGTAATGGCATTTGGTAATTCATAATACAAGCAATTGTCAATACAAACTTCGTTGCTCGGTACGCTTTCATTGCCACTTTGATCTACTGCCACGACTACATAACAGCCTGCTCTAGACCGCAAACCAGGAAGCACTTCAAGTAAATCTTGATGCACAAAAAAAGTATCAGCATTCATATATATAGGGTTGGCAAAGTCATAGTTTTCTTGCCCTATTCCCTTGTAATACAGTTTATAAAAATCAATCTTTTCACAATCATCTTCTTGTGGTTGTGGCTGCCAGAAAAGTGTATTCTCTAAGCTACTCCCATCAAAATTAAGTGCATCACTACACGTTTTACCTTCTAAAAAACTACAATCATTTGGCACAATAGACAAGACAGGTGGCAAAGGCGGGTTTTCATCCAGAGGTGAAGCCGCATCTTCTTGTGAGTCATTTAACAGTGGAGAGACTGTAATCACCGTAGGATTAAAATAAGAGCCTTTTGTGGTTACATAATAGACGTAAGTACTGTCAGGATTCAAGCATTCATCATTGAATGAGCCTACATCTACATAACGAGATTCACCTACATTGACCTCTGCAATCAAAGTAAAATTAGTAACATTGGAGGTACGTCTATACACCGAATGAGGGCCTACGTTCTGGGCTATGTCTGTGCGGTTAGACCAAGGCACATTGTAATTCCACTCCAAGACAATGCTTGCCTCTGCTCCAGTAGCGGTCAATCTCACACTTGAGGCAGCGTCTGAGCTATCACTCGGCACGCCTGTATTGTCTCCAAAAAACTCTATAAAATAGCGATACGCATTGGTCTCAGTATCTAGCCCTGTATCTGTAAATGAAATGGGGGCATTGGGGTCAGCTACGGGGTCTAGTATCGGGGCGGCATTGATTTTTGTAAATGCAGTCCCTTCAAGCCCTGTTGCTCGGTGTATGTTGTAGCTATACGGGCCAGGGAATTGGGCAAGGTTAAGCTCAGGAGGAAAAATCCAGCGGACTTCAATCTCTCCATTCGTTGTAGAAGTAGTATTGACACTTACGTTTGTGATTACAGGAGCTTCTACGGCAAGGCGTACACAAGCTTCGGCGGAGGCTTGACTCACACCTCCTTTGCTTCCAGGGAAATTTACAGTTACCACATAGCTGTAGTTTACCCCCAGTGCCAGCACATCCTCATCCAAAAAAGAAGTTACCAAGAGAGGCACACGCCCTATTTCTTCGTAGCCTAGCGTAGCAGGGTCTTGCCTGCAATCTATGTTTGCGAGGCATCCTTCACGCCTCCATATCACAAACTCCATTCCTGCTACCTGAGCATCCGTAAGGCTAGGGCATTGGTTTCGATAATCTTCCCAGGCGATTCTGAACGCTCTCCCGACCTGCTCAAGGGGCTGCACGAGCACAGGTGGAGGGCCTTTGACTTGGATAACCATAGCCTTAATATCTACCAAAGCCGTATTATTGGGCTCTATCGGGTCATCTTCTGCCTTAAAGACCACAATGTAGGGCTCTTCTCTGACGTGCTCACAGCCCACTACCCAGCGGAAAGTACCCGAAGCAGGAGAAACCTGTGGAGATGGATTGTAAGTAAATGTAGCAATGCTGTTAAATATATCTGTACGATACACCCCTTGCAAGGGGTCTGAGCTGATAATCAAATTCTGCTTAGGGTCATCTATGTCTGTGGCAGTGATGGCTTCTTCTATGATGTTACTGTTGTCTGTGGGGTCTTCATTGGCGATGACACACACATCAGGAACGGTCAAATTAGGGCGTGTATTGGGGCAGTCATTCACGATAATTTGCATGTCTCTTTTCACAAATCCAATTCTGATTCCGTTTCGCCATTCTTCTATAATAAATGCCACATTGTACTCACCAGCAGCACCTGGTGAATCCCAAGTTAGCAGACCTGTGATGGGGTCAATAGAAAAAAGTCCAGGACTGACTCCTGCTTCAGTAGCCCCATTAAAGCCTGGGTTATTAGGGTCTCTATATCCATTGACAGGCACGTTGTTGTCTTGTGTGGGGATGTCTAACTTAAAGGAAAGGCTATCACCATCTATATCAAAAGCGCCAGGATTGTGTGTAAAGCGATTGCCAACACAGGCAAGATCAATAGGAGGAATAGACAAATTGGGAGTATTGTTCAGCCCTATGACGGGGTCAATGATGACGAGTGTCTCCAGTGAGAATGGCGTAAGTATTGATTCAGACATATTTAAGACGTTGGGGTTTCGGTTTTCTTCCTTAAAAAAAACTCTAAAAGCCCCAGGAGAAGGATAAGTATGCCTGATGGTATAAGTAGCTACAGAAGTATTGTTGCCGATGTTAATCTTGCCAGGGGCATCACGCAGGGCTACGCCTGTGGTACCATCTCCAAAGTTCAGGGTAAGCTGTGGGCTATCTGCCCCAGAGCTATTGTCTGTATAAATCGTTATCACAAACTCATACTCTAAAGTGCCGATTCTTCGGGCAGTGATTTCGCCTGCACGGAGGTGTGTAGCTTGTAGGTCAGTAGCAAACAAAAGCATCATTGAAAGAAGACCTAACAATGTATAAAACAACTTAGGAGCTATTGAGAAAATGGATAAATGCCGATGCACCATTTTGTATATTATTTTCAGGTTTATGAATATTTTTCAGAAAAAAAGCCTTGAAGACTTAAAGTTACCTAATTTCTGTCTTTACTTGTTTGTAAATATATACAAAACTAGTTTTTTTTGAAACTCAAGTCTCAAAAAAGATTGCTTTGGCATTCATTTTTCAGTACTTGGTGTTTTGCAGTGGAGTATGTCAGAAAACTTTCTACTCTTTTTTTAACAGAAATATATACTTTTGTAGTATTATGAGAATTGGAATTTTCTTTGGAGGTTCTTCACGGGAGCGTGAAGTGTCTTTTGCGGGTGGACGCACAGTATTTGACAATCTGAATAAAGGTCTTTTTGAAGCTGTACCTATCTTTGTGGACAGCCATGGGCGTTTTATTCTGTTAGATTGGCAGTATCTATACAAAGGCACTATCCGTGATTTTTATCCGCCCATTGATGCGGCAAAATGGAAAGGCAAGGCCTCTTCATTTCAAGTATATGTAGAATCTTTAGGTGAAGCATCAGAGGAGACACATCAAGCACTTGCTGCCAAAGTGGGCAAACCCATAGAAGCACAGCATTTCAAAAAATATTTTGATTTTGCTTTTTTAGCTTTGCATGGGCAGCAAGGAGAGGATGGTTCTTTGCAAGGCTTGCTTGAGTGGTATGGCATCCCTTATTCTGGCTCAGGGATTTTTCCCTCGGCAGTGGGCATCAACAAAATCGTACAGAGTGATATTTTGCGTGCTGCTGGTTTTGCACGCCCTCGCCAAGTGATACTCAGCCAAGAAATGTGGCAAAAATCAAATAAAGAGGCGCTTTTGGAATCACTCTCTAATAAACTAGGGCTGCCGCTGGTCATTAAATCTCCCAATCAAGGCTCATCCATTGGTGTTTCTATCTTGCGTCAGAAAGACTCAAAAACATTTGAGAAACTCGGAAATAAAAGTTTTTTTATTCAAGAAATCTCCGCTACTGAATGGCTTTCTTATAGTGCTTCCCAAAAACAAGAATGGCTTGTCCGTTTTACAGATATTAGAGAAGGGCTCGGGTTTCCTGTAGAAGTAGAAAATACAGAGACCGATGCTCAGTTTACGATTTATCACCCAGAAGAATTGCTGGAATTATTTGACCGTTATTTCAAGCCTCACTCTCCAGCATTGCTTCTCAAAGCCCAAAGTACAGAGAGTAGTATTTTGATAGAGTCTTACCTTGAAGGAAAGGAGTTCTCTTGTATTGTCATTCGTGATGAATCAGGCAAAGCTTTTGCCTTGCCTCCCACTGAGATTATTAAATACAATGAATTATTTGATTATCGCTCCAAATACCTGCCAGGCACAAGCCGCAAAATCACACCTATAGATATAGGCATTCATGCCTTGCAGCAGATTAGAGAAGATTGTGTGCGTCTGTTTGAAGTCATTAGGGGCAATGTCTATGCACGCATAGATGGATTTATCACACACAATGGCAAAGTTTTTTTAAATGACCCCAACACTACTTCGGGGATGATGCCCTCCTCTTTTTTCTTTCATCAAGCCGCTGAAATAGGGCTAGATGCCTCTTCTTTTTTGAGCTACATTATCCTTACTTCTCTGAAAGAACGCATAGAAAGCGGAAAAAATCAAGCATTTACACGCTCGCTGCTCAGCAAACTAGATCAAAACATGACAGCACTCAAGCTGCAAGCTGCCAAAAAAATAGACGTAGCAGTCATCATGGGAGGCTTCTCTAGCGAAAGACACATCTCTATGGAAAGCGGAAGAAATATTTATGAAAAATTAGCTTCCTCTGCCAAGTACCGACCTATCCCTGTTTTTTTGACAGGAGACGAGCAACAGCATGAGTTATATCTACTGCCTATCCATTTTATGCTCAAAGACAATGCTGATGACATCAGAGAAAAAATATACCATACACTCCGAAACAGCCAAAAACCTGACAATGAGGCACTGCTCATCAAAATCAGAGAGGATGCAAGAAATATCACAGAAAAATATACCACAGACGGAATCACGCAGCCTACCCCCATAAGCTATCAAGGGCTTGCAGAGCTGGTAGAGGTTGTTTTTATTGCACTGCACGGCCGCCCTGGTGAAGATGGTGCCATTCAGCAAGAATTAGAAAAAGTAAAACTCCCTTACAATGGCTCAGGAGTGGCAAGCTCACAAACTACCATCAATAAATTTATCACCAATGAACTCTTGGCAACGCACGGTATCCAAGTGGCTGCACACAGGCTTATCAAAAAAAATGAATGGCAACAAGACGAAAATGCCCTCCTAGACCAGATAGAGCAAGACTTTAAATACCCACTCATAGGCAAGCCCTCTGACGACGGATGCAGCTCGGCAGTCAAAAAAATCAAGAACCGTGGAGCCCTGAGGGCATTCATGAGGATGATGTTCCGCCCTTCTCTCCAATTTTTGGCAGAAGAAAGCCACATACTAGACCTCAAAGCACAAGAGGAGTTTCCACAAAAAGATTTCTTTTTGATAGAAGAACTTATAGAGAAAAAAGAGGCAATGTATTTCTTAGAAATCACAGGAGGACTGCTGACACACTACGTAGACGGGGAAATTCAATATGAAATCTTTGAACCCTCAGAAACACTTGCTCTCGGAGAAGTACTTTCATTAGAAGAAAAATTTTTGGCAGGTGAAGGACAAAATATCACGCCTGCACGCTACGCCGCAGAGCCCGAACTGAATGGACTTGTTTCTCGAAAAGTAAAGGAAGAACTTGCCAAAGTAGCCAAAATCCTGCACATAGAGGGCTATGCAAGGATTGATGCCTTCGTGAGGGTATCACGTCAAAAAGAAATAGAAGTCATCATCATAGAAGTAAACTCCCTGCCTGGAATGACTCCTGCCACTTGTATTTTTCATCAATGTGCCCTCAACGGATACAAACCTTATCATTTTATAGATTCAATCCTTAACTTTGCACAAGAAAAATTTAAAAAATATCAAAATATCTCCTAAGAAGAAAAGCCATGAATAGACTCTTGCTTCTGATTAAAACAAACTCAATCTATGACCTACTCATTCATATGGGGATAGTCATTGCCCTCGGACTCATTGCTTTTATGGTGTTCTTTAATTCTTTCTTGCCTGCCATCACCTACCACCGTGAGACGGTAAGAATGCCAGATGTAACAGGTCTGAGCATCTCCGAGCTAGAGAGATTCTTGAAAGAAAGAGACCTATCCTATGAAATCAAAGACTCAAGCTACTCCCCCAACCATCAACCCAATGTGGTGCTTAGCCAGTCTCCTACGCCTGGAGTCAAAGTAAAAAGATACCGCAAAATCTTTGTTACCATTAACCCCAAAACCCCGCCGATGGTCGCTATGCCTCGGCTCATAGACAAGCCATTTAGCGAAGCCCGCCGAACACTGCTCAACGAAGGGCTAGAGCTAGGCAAAATAGAATACAAGGCACACATCGCCGAAAATGTAGTCTTAGAACAAACTGTACTGAATAAAACTTATACCGTAGATGATACTGCCTCCTTCAGAAGAGGCATCCTTATCCCCAAAGGCACTAAAATAAATCTCATCGTGGGAGATGGACTAGGAGAGCGAGAGTTTCCGATGCCTGACCTCGTGATGATGCCCCTAGACGAGGCCGAGTTTGTCATCAAAGGGCACGAACTTGTGAGGGGAAATATCCGATATGACTACACAAGCAACCGTGAGATAGGCACAGTACTCAGCCAAAACCCCTCCACACACATTGGTAAAGTAAAAGAAGGGGTGAAGTCTGGCAGTAACCAAGATGCCCGCAAGAAAAGACTGGTCAGAGCTGGAGAACTCGTGGATCTTGTCGTGGCAGGAAACCCTGCCGCCAAACCTGGTGATGATGAAGAAATCTCAGATGAGGAGCGCCGCCGCCGTGATTCTCTCAATCAAAACTTAAATATTAGAAGCAAGGAGGATTTTGAACGAATCCGCAAAAAAAGACTGGGTATTGAGGAAAAAGCTCCCTCCCCCTCTGATCAAAAAAAACCTGCCAATAAAGACGAAAACTGATAATCACCAAGACGGACTGTCTGAGTAGCCAATCAAAAGCCTCAGACAGGCTGTTTTCAATTATTAAATTCTTTTCTTGAAGGCAGCATAGATTTTTTGGAAAGCTTTGCCGTTTAAAAATTAGCACTTCAAAGCTCCAACATCTATCCTTAAACCCTAAAATTAATACAGCGCATGCTTATTCGCTTTTGCATATTATTCTCTCTCAGCATACTCTCTGGCTTATCTCTCAAAGCACAGCTCAAAATATATCCCAATCACACAGTTTATCGCTCAAATACACCAGAAAATACCTCAAAAAACACCCTTTATGCTCGAGGTGAACCACTCAGTTTGCCTTTTTTTGATGATTTCTCTACCTATCGGGGCAGCCCAGATACACTTCTGTGGCTCAAAGAAGGAGGCACATTCATCAACAATGAATTTGGGCTTGCTCCCATCAGCCTCGGTTTTGCTACTTTTGATGGGCTAGATGCCCAAGGAAATCCTTATGACTTCTCTGGAGTGGTCAATACTGCAGTAGGGCTTACAGACACGCTTGTGTCTTGCCCCATTGATTTATCCGCCCTCAGCCCCGCAGATTCTGTATATCTCAGTTTTTACTGGCAAGAAGAGGGCTTTGGTGAAACGCCTAACATTGAGGACTCTCTACGCCTACAGTTCAAAAATGCCCTCGGTGAATGGCGTACCGTCTGGAAAAAAACAGGAGGAAGTGCCACTGCCCCCTTTGAGCAAGTGCTGATAGGGCTAACATCTTCAAATTATTTCTTTGAAGAGTTTCAGTTTAGGTTTCAGAGCTTCGGCAGGCAATCAGGTGCTTATGATACTTGGCACTTAGATTATGTCTATATGAACAATAACCGCAGCTACAATGATTTTTATACTGATGAAATAGCTTGCTCACAAACCCCTAATTTTATCCTCAACAGCTACAGTGCTATGCCTGTCAATCAGTTTTTTGCGAACCCAAGCAAAGAAATAGCCTCCCAACTCAAAACAAGCATCAATAACCTCAGCCTTCCCTCAGAAATAGATGCGCCAAGTTACCGCTGCGTATTGACAGATCTCCGAACCAACACAGAAATAGCCGAAATCGCCAATACAGCCGCATTTGTGATACAAGGGGATGCCCGAGATTTTGAAATCACGGCAGATATCCCTGCAAATGTGCTCAGCCCTAACACCGAAGCCCTAGAGATAGAAGCCAGGTTTATAGTTTCCACAGGTGATAATACCAGCCAAATACCACCCATAGACCTCCGCCGAAATGATACCATCACAAGCATTACAGTCCTTGATAATTACTATGCCTATGATGATGGCTCGGCCGAGTATGGTGCAGGCATCAATCAGCGTTTTGGGCAAGTAGCAGTCAGATTTGAACTCAATGAGCCCGACCTGCTCACCGACATACAGATTCATATCACGCAGCTAGAAAGAAACCTTGTGGGGCAAACCTTCAACTTGGTGGTCTGGAAAAGCATCGGCACACCCCGTGATTCGGTGCTATACAAGGTCAATGTGCCTATACGGTATGCCCAAGAACGCAATGGTTTCTTGAGTATCCACGAAATCTTACAAGAAATCAGCCCATTGAGTGGTTTCGAACCCGTAGAAATTGAAGGAGAATTTTATATCGGATGGGAACAAACCACAGACCAACGCATGACTGTGGGCTATGACCGAAACAATGATGCTACTTCGGAGATTTTTTTTAATGCAGGCAATCAATGGAGCAGCTTCGAGGCAGAAGAAGAAGAGCGAGGCAGCTTGCTGCTCAGGCCTGTGTTTGGAGAGCCAAACATCATCACGGCACAAGAGCCACAAAAACCTGATTTTGAGGTAGTTATATTCCCTAACCCTGCCCGAGACAGGCTGCACGTCAAGGGAGACTTGCCTCTGAAAATAGAAATCTTAGATGGGCAAGGCATTATCCAAAAATCTGTGTCATTTCAAAATAGAAACACAGCATCAGCAGAGATTTCTCTACAGAATCTCCCCACAGGACTTTATTTCCTCAGGGCTTTTTATACCTCAGGCAAGTACCTCACACGCAAAATCATCATAGAAAAATAAGCCAACCGAATTTGGGCTTGTGTCTTTGTATATTTCAGACTTTAAAAGAAAGAATACGTAGTTTGATGAAGATACCCACCCGCTGCCAAAGTTTTCTTCTTATCAGTCATCCACACACCAAACACAAATAAAACGGCTTTTTTTCTAACAAAATGGCTTGTTTTAGGTAATAAAGGTATCCATATAAATTTACACTATTTTTAACAGTCCTCAAATTATTTTCAAAATGATGTTCCTTTATTTTCTTACAACTACATTTGGCTTTACAATTTTTACTTGGTTTATATTAGAGATGATTCGGCAGGTAGATAATCCACCTAGCGAAGATGATGAAGGTGGTCTGGGCATAGCCAATGATTTCCCGATTATAGACCTACCCCCTGGAGGCAGTATAGATGACCTCCTCGTGGACCGATGGCATGGCGCTGAGGTCAAGCTCCATCAATTTAACTGCCTTGAGAAAGAGATACAGTAATTTTTTTGGAGACATTCTTTACTTTGTGTGATTTTTGGTAAATTGCCCATTCAATCAAACAAGGCAAAACTCCAAAAAACAGAAATGGACCACAAAAGATTTAAAATATACAGCTCCTCAGCAGGCTCAGGCAAAACCTACACCCTCACCAAAGAATACCTCAAACTTGCCTTGCAATCAGAAGACCCGCATTATTTCAGACATATTCTTGCAATCACTTTTACCAATGATGCTGCCAATGAAATGAAAGCCCGCATCGTGGGGGCACTGAGGGGCTTCTCTTTCCCTGAGCTTACCTCTGCCAAAGAGCAAAGCCGCAGCCAAGCACTGCTCGAAGAAATCTCCCAAGAAATCAAGCTTCCTGTTAAAACCCTTGCACTGAGAGCCCAACATATTTTTCATAAAATTATTTATAACTATACTGATTTTGCAGTCAGCACCATTGATAGCTTTGTCAATAAAATCGTCAATGCCTTCACAAGAGAACTCGAAATCCCCTATAACTTTGAGGTGGATCTGGACACCGATGCCCTCCTCAAAAATGCCGTGGACAGGGTTTTGGAGAAAGTAGGGCAAGAAAGCAAAATCAAACTTTCTGATTTTATCATAGATTGGGTCAATCAAAAAACCGAAGAAGGAAAGAACTGGAGCAGAATTGCTCAAGATTTGGTGTCTTTTGCCAAAGATTTGATGAATGAAAGTGCTTACCCTTTTCTCGAGCTATTACAAGAGCTAGACATTGATGACTTTCAGAGATTGCAGGTCCAAATCAAATTGCAACAGGACAAGATAGAAAAAGAGATTGTAAAGATTGCTAAAGATGCCGCACAGCTTATCTCTAAAAGCGGACTAAAAGACAGTGACTTTCATCAAGGCTCAAGAGGAGTCCCTGGCTATTTTCAGAAGCACCAAGACCCCAATAAGTTCAAAATAAATGAAGAGCCTAACACGTATATCAGAGCAGCCCTAGAACAAGACAAATGGAGCAAAAACATCAATGCCAGCATAGAAAATATAAAAGGGCAGCTTGCCGATGCCATCTACGGAATAGAAGCCATTAAAAAAGACAAAGGAGGGCTTTCTATTTTTTTGGGGCGGCTCAAACCTCAACTTTATCAGCTTGCACTTATCAAAGAAATAGAAACTGAACTCAAAAAAGTAAAACAAGAGAATAACAGCATACATATCTCTGACTCTAACAAAAAAATCGCTCAAATCATCAGCCACGAGCCTGTGCCGTATATTTATGAGCGTGTAGGCGAAAAATTTAACCATATTTTGATTGATGAATTTCAGGATACCTCTGTGCTACAATGGCAAAACCTCCTCCCTCTGGTAGAAAACAACCTTGCAGAAGGGCATTTTAACCTCATCGTGGGAGATGCCAAACAGGCAATCTACAGATGGCGTGGAGGAGAAATGGAACAACTTGTCTATCTCTATAAAAACAGAATCCAAGACATTGTCAAACTCTCAGGTGCGGATTCTCCCTTTCTGGAAGATAGATACGAAATGCTCCGACAAAACCACTTGCCTGCCCAGCTTAATTTTAATTTTAGAAGCTACCAAGAGGTCATACAGTTTAACAATGATTTCTTCAATACCTTGCTAAAAACAGACTTCAAAACTAAATTTCCGCTCTTCCCAGAAATCTATGATGAGCATTTTGCCCAAAAGGTGCCCCCACAAAATACCAAACAAGGCGGACACATAGAGATTCAGTTTATGGAAGAGGGCAAAGAATATGAAGAACAGACCCTGCAGCAGGTGCTGAAGCTCATCAACCAAATCCGTGAAGATGGCTTTGAATGGAGAGACATCGCTGTGCTGACACGCAACAACTCTAGAGGGAAACTTGTCGCCAATTTTCTCAAAAAACAAGGCATTGATGTACTCTCACAAACATCTCTCTTGCTGGCTTCCGATGAGAAAGTCCGTTTTTTGGTGGCATTGCTCAAAGTAATCCATAAGCCCGAAGATGGCCTTGCAAAATCTGAAGCCTTGTATTTGTTTTACAAAGTCGTCAAAAATGAAACGCCTACGCCTGCCACCAATCAAGAGATTAGCCTCATCGTATCAGGGTCTATTATGGCTTTTTATGATAAATTCAGTAACGAGGGCTACTCCCTGCACTATGCTCGCTTGCAGGCAATGGATTTATATGAGCTGGTAGAAAAGATGATAGAAGCATTTGGGCTGCTGCAAGAGCAAGGCCGCTTAGAGTATCTTTTCAGGTTTTTGGATGTCATCTTACAGTTTAGGCTCAAAACCAATACTACTTTAGAGACTTTCTTAGAATATTGGGAAGAAAAAAAAGAAGTGCTCAGCATCAATATCCCCAAAGATCTCAATGCCATTCAAGTAACGACCATCCACAAATCTAAAGGGCTGGAGTATCCTGTGGTGATTTTGCCCTTTGCCGATTGGGATTTAGAGCCAAGAGCCAATTCTAGCCTATGGGTAGAAGTTCCTGAGAAGCTGCAAGAGGCTTTTGAACTGCCCGAAGGACGCAAACTCAAGGCTGCCCTCATCAACATGAGCAAAGATTTAGAAAAGACACCCATTGATGAACAGTACCAAAATGAGTTACAAAAAACTTTTCTTGAGAGCATCAATATGTTGTATGTGGCACTGACTCGCCCTGTGCATCGCTTGTACTTATTGAGCAAAATGCTAAAAGATGGCAAAAAAGAAGTAAGCCAAAAAAGTGTTAATTACTTATTTTATGTCTATCTTTTGTCTAAAAACCTATGGGACAAAGACACATCACAGTACATTCTCAATGTGGGAAAACCCCTCAGTGAAGAGGAAACAAAAGAGGAAGAAGCGTTTTTTTATGTAGAAGAGCTCATCTCTACTGCTGCCCACCGCAGAATCAAAACCTCTCATCATAAGCAAAAAAAGGCTTAAATCCGTTTTTCTAGCCACGAGACCCTGTCCCAGAGCTTTTGGCGGGTCTGTTTTACTTGCAGATGCACAAACTCTTGGAGGGTCTGTTTAAAGTTTTGGGTATCTTCTTGGGTGAGTATGATTTGTGCATCCTCACAGATTCGGATAAAAAGAGACTCAAGGTTTTGGGCTGTATCTTTGTAAATCAGGTCAAACAACATCTCTACTTCTGCCTCTCGCTCAGGATGCTCCACTAAAAAATGTGCATAAAAATTTATACTCATTTCTTGCCCTATGAGGTCTTGAATCCCCTTTTGATGTGATGCAAGGGTTTCTTTTAACTGCGCTTGAAAATTTAGCATATCTATTCTACTTGTTTTTATCCCGATTTGAAAATACCGACTCTTACCGTGTTTCAAATTTAGACGGCTTACTATCCCTGCAATATAATAAGAAGTAATGTATCTTTTTGAGTGATTTTTAGGGCATTTAGGGGTATTTTCTTATTTCTTTACTAAAAATTCTTTTTTTGATTAAAAATCAATGTTATGTAAAAAATGGCTAAAACCTTACATTGCCTTCGAAAAGCGTTTATTTTCCAATCAAACTGTCCATTATTCCCATTTATGGAAAACATACTTATCCCTATTTTATATTAACCACTGATTATCAGATACTTATGTTTTAAATAACCCAGTGGCACAGCTTTGGTTATAAGAGTAAGCAAATAACACAAACTACAATAAAAGTAAAAAAATGAAGCAGATATACCGATTATCCCCCGATGCAATTTCTATCCAAAATGTAAAGCAAAACCCTTCTCAGATGATTACTTACGTCTGGATACACATTCAAATCTTGTTTGCTACACTCATTCAAGCCCTTAGCCCTACTCAAACTCGCAGAGTGGTAGTGCTTGGACAAGGCAGCGAAGCCCAAAAACTTGCTCATTTTTTCAAAAAAGGAACTTGGGCATATCAGTTTAAAGGCTACTTTGAATTTAACAAAACCAACCTTGAAGCATTCAAGCAGTATTGCACAACACAAAACATTGATGAGCTTTATTTGGCACATCCTAGCCAAGACCCTCAGTTAATTGAAGAACTGAATGCCTTTGCTAACAAAAATTTTATCTACCTGCGTGTAGCTCAGACTGAGAAGCCTAGTGCAAAGGTATCTTCCTATTATTTTGATGATGTGCCTGTAATGGCACTTAGAAAAGAGCCACTTGCTTCTCGCAGCAATCAAATTCTAAAAAGAATTTTTGATGTAGTTTTCTCTTTTTGTGTACTTGTAGTCTTGTCTCTCTTTGTATTTCCTATCATTGCCATTGCCATTAAATTAGAATCTCGTGGTTCCGTATTTTTTGTACAAATGCGTCCAGGTAAGAAAAATAAATTATTCCCTTGCTTCAAGTTCCGCTCTATGACTGCCAACAACGATACAGAGCAACAAGCTTCTAAAAACGATATGCGCATCACCAAAGTAGGTGCTTTCTTACGCAAGACTTCACTTGATGAGCTTCCTCAGTTTGCCAATGTACTGCTAGGGCATATGTCAGTAGTAGGCCCCCGCCCCAACATGCAAAAGCAATTAGAATATTACTCTACAGTAATAGACAACTACGCTGAGCGTCATTTTGTAACACCAGGCATCACAGGTTGGGCTCAAGTAAATGGCTTTCGTGGAGAAACCAACACTATAGAACTGATGGAAAAAAGAGTAGAGTTAGACCTTGAATATATGCAAAAATGGAGTCTTTGGATGGATGTAAAAATTGTCTTCCGCACGGCTTACAATATGGTCAAGGGAGAAGAAATGGCCTACTAAGTCAAAAAAAGCCATAAAAATTTAAAAATCGTATATTTGATAGTTTAGCATTAAAAAACCCAACTAATATTTAGTTGGGCTTTTTTTATGTCAATTTACTAGCCCACTTTTTAGAAACTAGCAGCAAAAAGACTTCTAATTCATAAAAAATCACTAAACTTGCAGCAGTAATATTTTATATAAAATTTACTAAGCATAGATTTTCGCCGAAAATTTATCCAAATCCTAGCATTCATTTAGAATTTGGTATATTTTTTTCACTTGGTGATGGTCTAAACTTAATTTACAAAGAATCTTGCTTATGCCTCTTATCTCTGATATTTTTTATTCTGTACTTTGGTTCATGTTTGTGGGTGCTGCCACAGGTTTTGTTGTTTACTTTTATATGAAGAAACAAATCAGTGCAAGCCTCCATGCCTACAAAACGCTCGAGTCCAAACACAAAAAAGCCCTTGATGCCTGTGAAGCACTAAAAAAAGAAACTGACCTAGAAATCCGTGCAAGAGACCGTAAGCTAGAAATAGTAGATGGAAAATACCTCGCCATACAAGCCGAGTATCAGAATGCACAAAAAGCATTCAAAACACAACTAGAAGAGAAAAACAAACAAATTCAAGCTTTGCAAGGGCAGCAAATAGAAGACAGCCCAGAAGCTCCAGACAGTGAAGCATCCTCTCAGGATAAATAGCCTCTAAACTTTGGCAATTTTATCTGCCAAATCTTGCCCTAGGAGGCTGCCCAATGCTACCCCCATTCCATTTAAACCTACGCCTGCCCATAGATTGGGCTTGATTTCTTTTAGAATCGGGTTGCGGTCTTCTGTGAAGCCCATAATGCCTGCCCATTGATATTTAATTTTAAAATCAGTGTGAGGCAAAATAACTTCCGTCATTTTCTGGATTAAGTCTGCCTGAATCTTGGCATTTAATGCCATCAATGTGCTGGTCTCCGTTTCCAAATCTTGGTTGCGCCCTCCCCCAAAAAGTACTTGGCTGCCAAAATCACGAAAATAATAGAAGCCCTCATCAAAATGAAAAGTACCCTTGAATTTAAGCCCATTGATAGGCTCTGTAATCAATACCTGCCCTCTGCCTGGCTTCACGCCTAGCTCGGGCATCAGTTCTGAGCTAAAGGCATTGCTGCATAGAAGGGCTTTGGGTGCAGTAAAATGCACATATTCTTTTGCTGCATGGGGCAGCACATGCAGCACGATGCGATCAGGGCTACTGGTATCGATTTGCTTTACCTCTGTGCTTGTAAGCAAAGTAACCCCTCTTGACTGCACATACTTTTGCAGGGATTTCATCATCTTACCCGTGTGGATTTGGGCCTCATAAGGGTTAAAGATGAGTTTTTTGACTCCCGACTCCGAAAAACCAAATGGCTTAATCTTTTGACTTTCATCTCTAAACACATCTACCACAGGAAAAATACCCTTTAGCAGTTTGTTTACTTCTTTGATGCCTTGTATTTTAGGGATTTCTTTGTCAGAGATAAGCTCATAGCCTCCATAGTTTTCTAATCCGATGTTTTGCTCTCCCAATCTCTTTTTGAGAAGGTCAAGCCCTTTCCAGCGCCTTTCTACCCTCTGTAGCATGGCATCAGCATTGGTTTCGTTGATTTCACTCTGAAGCTCTGTCAGGCTTCCAAAACAGGCAAAACCTGCATTCTTGGTGCTTGCACCACTCGGAAAAATCCCCCGCTCTAGCACTGCTATCTCTGCCTGTGGCTCTTTTTCTATCAGTGCTGCGGCTGCCGAAAGCCCTACCAGCCCTCCCCCAATCACTAAATAATCATATTCTACAAAAGATTCTCTTTCCCAAAAACTAAGCATATTTATTGGTGTTTTGTGTAAAGCGTTTACAGTATTTTGCCATTTTGTAAAAGTCTAAAATTAGAGAAATGTTACCATATCTCAAAAAATGTCTTGTCTCTGAGAGTAATCTTGACTTATGAATAAATAAAAATATGTTGATGTGTTTAATTTACTAAACAAATCACACTTACTTTGAATTATACAAGTACTTAAACTTATGCTCAAAAATTGTGTACTGCTTGGCAAAAGCAGTTTTTGGTCATTTCAAAATTAGTATGCTATCATGAAGGAAAAAAGTGCGTTACAAGCCATTGTCAAAAGTAAATGCCCACGCTGCCGAGAGGGAGATATGTTTTCAAGCTCTGCCTTTAGTTTGACCAAATTTGCAGATATGCCCTCACACTGCCCTGCATGTAACCTACGCTATGCCCGTGAGCCGAGTTTTTTTGATGGAGCAATGTATATCAGTTATGCCTTTTCGGTGGCCATCGTTGTTACTTTTGGTGTAGCTACTTACATCATTGGAGGAGACCCCGATGTCTGGGTGTATCTAACAGTGATTAGCATCGCTATTTTATTTTTCTTTAGATTTACCTTTAGGTATGCCCGTACACTGATGCTGCACCTTTTTGGAGGAGTAAGCTATGACCCTGAGAGCATCGAGAGACACGAGAGTAGATAGCTATTGGTTAGTGTTTAAAGAATGGTTGTTGAGGAGTTTATAAAGGACCAAGCATTTTTGTAGCGGCACTAGTCTGGATTTGTGTTTTTCCCCATTTTTCCATGGCCCAGAGGTTGCAAGCTCTGGGCTGTGGAAAAATATATAGTGGTATGGTATAGTTGATAATACAGCCCCTCAAACACAAAAAACCCTCAGCACAAAGCACTGAGGGTTTCACTCTTATAACAATAGTTTATTTATGAAAAGGGCTTTTAGTTCAAAATAATACGCTTCACAAACCTACCTGTCTGGGTCTGGATTTGTATGAAGTATAAACCTTTGGCTGCACGATTCAGACGTGCATTTAGGCTTTGATTGGCTTCGCTTAGTGTACTTTTCGTACTGAGCAATACCTGACCTCTTACATCTAGTAGCTGAATGCTTAGCGCAGCATCTGCTGAGAAGTCATTGCCTAAGCTAAGATTTACCTCGCCTTGGCTTGGATTAGGGCTAATCATTAGCTCTGCGCCTGCTTCTATTCCTGAGACAAAGCGAACTTGGCTATAGGCAAAGCTAGAGTTGATATCTACTTGCTTTAATCTGTAATACACAGCTTTAGGATTGTCTAGTGTAAATTGATAATTCACGATTTGGTTAGAATTTCCTTTGCCTTCTACAAAACCTACTTGCTCAAAGCTTTGCCCATCTTCGCTCATCTCTACTTCAAAACCTAGGTTATCTATCTCCGAAGCAGTTGCCCAAGTAAGCTGTACCTCTTCTCGATATTGGCGAGTAGCTTCAAAGCTAATCAGACTTACAGGGAGAGAGGAATTGCCCGAAGCTACGATAAACTCACTGAAACTAGTGATGGGAGTGGAGATGGTAAAATCAATGACCTTCGTGGTGTTGTTGGCTGCATTGCCTTCACCTACAGGATCGGTAGCCCAAGCGGCATCGGCGCTATTGGTTACTCGTTTGTAAAGTTTGAGGTTGGCAGGGTTTGCTTCATCATCGGTAGAGATTTCATTGCTATTTGGAATTTTTACGCTGATGGCATTCACTGAGAATGTCTGTGCACCAAACTTGCGGATAATCCAGTAATTAGAACTCGTATTGAGTGCACTTACATTGTTGTAAGGCGCTTCATATAGCTGATACGCCACAAACTCATCTCCTGCTGCAGGAGATGATATGGCTGTAAAATTCACATCAAAATTGCCAAAATCTGCAAGCCCAGCAGCACTGACAGTCTGTTTTACCATACTACCTGCTGCCACCGATACCGTAGAGGCTGCTCTTACAGGAAGGGTAGGAAGACCTAGCAAAGTACCATTATTCCCATTGATTTTATCTATAACATCTCCTGTGTCTTCATTGAATTGATAATACCCTACTAAACCTGTTTCTGAGCCTTTTAGGGTGAGGTGCATATTTTCTCGGATTTGGTCTTGGGTGAGGGCTGTGTTCCAGAAGCGAATTTCGTCCATACTACCACCAAAATGGTTATATTGAGTACTAGGATAATTGCCTTCTTTACGCCCAAATATAATAGGCTCAGCAAAAGACAAAGTTTGAGCAGGGGCTGTATCGGTATCGACGAGTATGCCATTAATGTAAAGTGAACAAGGTGGAGTAGGACCAGTACCTACCGTAACAGATATGTGATACCAAGTATTTGCAGTAAGTGAGCCACCAAGCAGAGTGAAGTTATTAGCACCAGTTTCATAATCAAACAAAATCTGCCCAGTAGAAGTGATGAATAATGCATATTGTTTCTCTACTGCACTAGAGAGCTTAGTAATGATGCCCTGTACAAGTGTAACACTAGACGGTTTTATCCAAGCTTCAATCGTAAAGTTACTTGTCAAATCAAGAGCAGCAGGATTTCCTAAGTTCACACGGTCATTTCCCCCATCTAGGCTAAGCATATTCCCTCTTACAGGGCTAGGAGTTTCGTTTACTTTGTAGCCTTCTATGGCAAAATTATAGGGGTTTTCGTCTGCATCATTGTTGGCGATGCTGATGTTGGCGGTTTTTATGCCATTTGCACCTGTGGGCATGAAGGTAATGGTAAAAGTAGCCGAGCTTCCTCCTGCGATGGTAGCAGGGAAAGTCATGCCACTTATCACAAAATCTGTATTGTCAGAAGCAATACCTGTAATACTCAAAGCCCCTAAATCTGTATTTTGGATAGTATAATCCAATGCCTTGCCTGCTGTGCCTACTACCCCAAAGTCTGTGTTTTTTGCAGTGCTTGGGGCATTTTCTCCATCTGCGATGTCTATGCCATTGCCTTGTAGGTTGATTTCGGCGGGAAAGAGAAAACTTCCTACCCAGTTTGATGTAGTCCCATTTTTAGTGAATCCATTCATTGTTCCATGATTGGTTCCTGCTTGGTCTTGTATCTCGGGGGCTGTGATGCCTGTATTATTGGCATCTGCTACGCCTTCTTGAAAATCATAATAAGCTACTAAACCTGCTTCATTTCCTATTAGTTCAGTATTTCTATTATTTGCAATGTCTGTTGCACTACGAGCTACATTCCAGATGCGGACTTCATCTATATCGCCTCCAAAATAACTATTATTGTAAACACCTCCCCAACGTCCAATCTCAACAGGGTTAGTAACACTTGAAGTTTGATTAGGAGCTGTCCCAGAAGCTACTTCTACGCCATCGACATAAATCCTACAGTTTAAACTGTTATCCACCGTAACACTCACATGCTGCCAAGTTCCAGCAACAATTGTATTGGCTGGACTAAATATGTTAAATTCATTAGCATTAAATTCATAATAAAATTGAATAATTCCACTGGCATTAACTGATAGTGAATATTGTTTGTCTGATTCATCAGTAAGCTTAGATATAATGGATTGTAGCACAGGAGCAACAGTTGATGGCTTTATCCAAGCTTCAATGGTAAAGTTACGGTTATTGGTAAAATTAAGGGCAGTAGGATTTCCTAAACCTATATAATCATTACTCCCATCAAAATCAAGGGCTGTATTTTGCGCTTGCACCTGCCCCATACCAAAGCCTAGTAGTATCAGGCTAAGAGCAAGCATTTGTAATTTTTTGTAAAGTTGTTTTTTCATAAAATGAATTGTTATAATTAAAAGATAAAATAAATTGCTGTTTCTAATGGATTTATATTCTTCCGTAAGTACTTGATTAAAAATGAATAGAAGGTTTTTGAGGCTTTCTATTTATAGTACTTAGACAAGATTTGAAATAAATAATGGTATCAGATGTGTGTATTTATCAACAAAAATAAGTATAAGAAAAATGACTTTTTAAAAAATGCGACAAGATGCAGTATGGCTTGACAAGGTGCAGTATGGCTTGACAAGATGCAAAACAGGGTTTATTGGAGGGCGATTTTGAGGATTTTGTGAGGAGGTGATTTTTGTGAAGCGTGTTTTTTTAAATAACTTTAAATTTGATATCAATCCTTAAACAGATATGAAAATATTAGTAGTGGAAGATGAAGCCTTGTTTTTGGATACAGTGCTTATTATTTTAGAAGAGATGGGCTATGAGAAGCTGTATTCAGCAGATAGTTCTCACAGTGCTTTGGAGCTTTTTGTGGCAGTCAAGCCTGATCTTGTCTTGATGGATATTAATATCAAAGGTGAGCAAGATGGTATCAAAGTAGCTGAGACTATCTCAAAATCAGAAAATGCGGTTCCTATTATTTTTATGACTTCTCTAGAAGATAAAAAGACTTTTGAGCGGGCTAAGAAAACGAACCCTATCAATTACTTGGTCAAACCCTTTGAAGATGATGACCTGAAAAGAAGCATAGAGTTGGCGGTTTATAAATACCATCATGCTACTTGGGACAGTGATTTTTTCACTGTTTGGCAAGAGGATATATTGGCAAAAGATAGCTTTTTTGTGAAGCAGGATAAAAAACTAACTCGGGTGCTTGTCCAAGATATTATTCATATCCAAGCTGTAGATAAATATATAGAATTGCTTCTGGATAAGAAGAAAATGCTGGCACGTATGTCGCTGAGTGAATTGAATAATAAATTACCTCCTGATGTATTTGCCAGGGTGAGTAAAAGCTTCATCATCAATGTTACTTTTATCTCTGATATTGATTTGGTAGATAGCACTATCACGCTAAAAAACGGAGAAGTAGTCAAGGTGAGCCGACACTATAAGGACAATATCTTGAAGAGATTGAATATTATACAGTAGCCTGAGCCTCTGGCTCGGGTGAAACTAGGCTGCACCATGCTACACTACCCGAGGCTGGGGCCTCAGGCTACAGAGATTCTTAGCAGTTAACTACTATACATTTTCTGAGATACAGTAGTTTTTGCCTCATTTTTCCATAGCCCAGAGGTTGCAACCTCTGGGCTATGGAAAAATCCAGT
>JAABSX010000026.1 GCA_011390205.1 Microscillaceae bacterium
TTCTTCTGCTAATTCTTCCATACATCTAAAATAAGTTTTGCTGTGGATATACGCAAATAAATGTTCAAAAATTACGCTAGGCTCGGTTTCTAGTACAATCCCAACAATAAACCAAAGTTTTGAATCTTACTACCAACGGATGATAAAGTTTGGGGTTTTTGTCAGTGTTCGAAATCTGTTTTTTAGCTCAAAGAATAAGCGAATAGCATCAAAGACTAGAAAGAAGCTAAACGAAACCCGTAGAAGTAGCCACGAAACGAAGGCGAGTTGTAGTGACGAAACGCAGAGCGGCAAAACCTGGCATAGTCGACCCAAGAGCCGCCGCGCAACACACGAAGGCTACCTGTAGCAGGTCCCTGAGGATTGGTCTGTGCGCCGCTAGGGTAAGCGCCATACCAGTCGCTGCACCACTCCCATACATTGCCGTGCATATCATATAATCCCCAAGCATTGGGCGAAAAGCTGCCTACGGGGGTGGTCTTTTCTCTGTACTGTCCTTCGGGGTTGCCATTATAAGGAAAGCCGTTATAGTTTGCTTGCTCAGTAGTGAGGTTATTGCCTGTATGGAAGGGGGTGCTTGTTCCAGTGCGGCAGGCATATTCCCATTCTGCCTCGGTGGGGAGGCGATAAAGCCCCCTGCCCCCTGAAGGGGGATATTTTTCGTTGAGTTTCTTGAGGAATTCTTGGATGTCCTCCCAGCTTACGTTCTCCACAGGGCAGTTGTCGCAATCCTTGAAGTTGCTAGGGTTGCTACCCATCACGGCTTGCCACTGGGCTTGGGTTACTTCGTACTTCCCTATCTTGAAATCACTGAGAGTTACTTGATGCTGAGTTTCCTTATTATATCTCTCAGGCTCAGAAGTGGGGCTGCCCATCATAAAGGTGCCACCTTTTATTTGTACCATCTGCCCCTCGAAGGGGTCGCCTGTGAGGGTGGGAGTAGTAGTTGTTTTTGGACTAATGAGGATAGCAGAGCTGTCCTTTGTGGGCGTGGCTTTGATATTGGTAAAGGTGCGCTTCTGCTGGGCATGGCTCATCTCTAGCAAACAAAAACTAAAGAAAAGAAAGAAGATTGCTTTTTTCATGAGATTGGGGTTAAAAAGATATCAAAGCCCAAAAATAAAAAGAAAATTTGGATGGTAGAAATATTTTTATGTTGATGCACACACAAACTGAAGTTTGGGCTACAAAGCACTTCAGTCTGAACTGTTTTAATACAAACATTTTATAATCAGAGTCTTACACGATTTTCAGTTGTCTATTTTAGAATACCTATTTGATTATTTCTTACATGGATATATTTTTTTGTAAAGATAGACATCCAAACATATGTGTTATTCCGTTTGATTATGAAAATAAATCTAGCGAATGCCGAAAAGCTATATAACAGAGTAGGCAACTATTAAAAATGATGATATACAATACTATGAAAAAAGTTATTTTAATTTCTCTCTTACTTTTTGGTTTTGTGGGGCAGTCTTGGGCTCAAAATGACAATAAAATGTTTAGCTTGGGAGTGAGAGGCACTATCAATGGCTCTTGGATTGGCGAGCTTCCTCAGAATGAACAAGACGTGAAAGACATCAGCAGAGATGATTTAAAAATTGGCTTTGTGGGTGGAGTCTGGACAAAGATTCAAGTTTTGGGTGGTCTTTACATACAGCCCGAAGTTACTATCTCACAAGTAGGTGGCACGTATAGCTATCAATACAATGTGAATAGTGGCGGACAAAACCCTGCTACCCTCTACGAGAATGCCAAAAATATCAGAATGACCAATCTTGATTTTCCTTTGTCATTGGGTTATCGTTTGCCCCTTGGCCCAATAGGGCTCAACCTCAACATAGGCGGCATATTCTCTACGGTACTTAGTGCCAAAGAAAAATATGAGCAAGAAGGCTTTAACGGACTAGTGAGCATAGGCAAAGAAAGTGCAGAGCGTGATATCAAAGATAAAATCAATGGCTTTCAGGCTGCCTTGCAGGGAGGAATTGGCTTAGACTTTTCTAGAATTTTGCTTAATTTTAATATCCAGCAAAATCTTACGGAAGTCTATGAATCTCAGACTACCAACCTCAATCTCAGCCCCGAACAGCTTTCATTAGAGGCTGACCGCCAAAAACAAAGATTACTTTCTGCACAGATAAGTTTAGGTATTAGGTTATATTAATTTCAAAATCAGTCATCAATCATTAAAAAAAGGTGAGCGAAGTAACATACTTCGTTCACCTTTTTTGGCTTCAGGAGTCAGGCTTAAGCTATTTGGATAATTGAAAATTGATAATGGAAAATCACTCAATAAGTACTCTGTCAAAATAAAGTCCACCTAAAAAATAATTTAAAAAGGGTTTTTTCGGTATATGGAAGCTATTTTTAAGGTCTTTAGGATTTACAATTACCCGTTTTAATTAAGTACGAGTACTTATATTGGAGACTCAGGAAAAGTCTTGCGTTTTAAATATGCTCTAAAAATAAATATTTTTTGGTAAGCAATTTTACACCCTAGAGGGGTTTCATCTTTGTAGAAAAGGGTTAATATGTTCAAATCTGAACTTCGTAGGAGTGAAACTACTTACAGGGATATTTCACCCCTAGGGAGTTAGTGGGTCTTCGATGCCTATTTCTACAAAGATTTTACTCCTAGGGAGTTTTAGTGGAGATTTCCTGGGTCTCCAACTTATAGATATAAACAAATAATTTTCTATCTTTTTTAGTAACTTATATTCTACTAATTTTCAATTACTTATGATTAAATAATAATATAACCTATTTTAGTAGAGGTACTTAGCGATAATTACCAAATTAATAAATTTACTTCTCTATTTGATTTCCTCTTTGCTAGATTCAAAGGTTTTGCCTACTTTGATAAATCCCAAAGACATCGTCATCCCTGCAATCCTAAAACGAGGCTTGACCTTAAGGCGAAGGCGTGAGTCTTCTTGGTTATCGCCTTTGATGGCAGCGAGTAGGTTAATCATAGAGTTAAGTGATTCTTTGTTGAGCAATTCGGCTGCATTTAAGCCCATGCTAATCGGAAAAGAAGCCGTGCCACCATTCGGGGCTACTTCTATGCGATCATTAGAAGTTCCACTCAAAATGTCTGTCTTGTCTAGCTCTAGCACCCAGTCTAGCTTCTCGAGGGCGGCTGTCTTGTCATTGGGGTTGCGTACTTCTATGATGTAAGTAAGGTTTAAGGGCAAGGTTTTATTTTTGAGTGCCAAGCCAAGCTGTGCGGCATCCCTTAGCCCCAAATCAGCAAAGCCCTGTATGTTTTTCAAATCCACCTCCCCCAGGTTCATTTTATCTACATTTTGTATTCTGAACTCAGATTTAGCAAAGTTTTTTACCTCACGGATGGTTCGGCAAGATTGGAAAGTAGCCAGTAAAAGTGTAATAAACAGTAAGTTTTTGATTATTTTCATCATTGTTTTTTGTTTAAGGAGCTTCTGAACGTGAATTTAGAGATTTTTTGCGGAGAATGGATTACAATTCTGTTACTTTTTATGGAAATCATGATTTTAGAGCATTTTCAAAATCAGTCAATCTATCAGCTAGAGAACGAATACTTCTCCAGAAAGCATTTATAACTTGGCATTTTTTGAGTAAATTGCACCCCAAATTTGAAAAACATCTAAACGAATACGAATATGAAATTAGCCCTTGTTGGTGCGACTGGTTTGGTAGGTCAAGAAATGCTCAAAGTACTAGCCGAAAGAAATTTTCCCGTTACGGAGTTACTCCCTGTAGCTTCTCAAAAATCAATAGGTAAGTCTATTTCTTTTCAAGGCAAGGCCTATCCTATACTTTCTATGCAAGATGCCATTGACCGCAAGCCTGACATCGCTCTTTTTTCAGCTGGTGGTGGGGTTTCCCTAGAGTTTGCACCAGCTTTTGCAGCCGTAGGCACTACCGTGATTGATAATTCGTCTGCCTTCAGGATGAGCCCTGAGCACAAGCTAGTCGTTCCAGAAGTCAATGCACACGTACTCAGCAAAGAGGACAAAATCATCGCCAACCCCAATTGCTCTACGATTCAAATGGTAGTGGCACTAAACCCTCTTCACCAAAAATACAAAATCAAAAGAGTAGTGGTCTCTACCTACCAAAGCGTAACAGGTACGGGCAAAGAAGCCGTAGAACAGCTCATGGCAGAGCGTGCAGGCAATCCTCCTGTGATGGTCTATCCTCACCCGATTGATATGAATGTCTTGCCTCATATTGATGTGTTTTTAGAAAATGACTACACCAAGGAGGAGATGAAAATGGTCAATGAAACCCAAAAAATTATGGGAGATGACACTATCAAACTTACCGCTACTACAGTGCGCCTGCCTGTGGTAGGAGGGCATTCAGAATCTGTGAATGTAGAGTTTTTAGAAGAATTTGAGATAAAAGACATCTTCGAGATTCTGAGAAATACTGAGGGAGTCATTGTAGAAGATGATGTCAAAAACAATGTCTATCCTATGCCACTCAATGCACACGGCAAAGACGAGGTATTCGTGGGGCGTATCCGCCGTGATGAATCTCAGCCCAAAAGCCTTAACCTCTGGATAGTAGCAGATAACCTCCGCAAAGGAGCAGCCACCAATGCCGTGCAAATTGCAGAGTATTTGCTCGCCCAAAAGTGGAATTAAAAAACAAGTAAATCTCGAGTGAATGCGTGCTTAGTCTCTCATTCACTCACTCACAAATCAAGACAATGCAACTAAAAATAGGAACACGTGGAAGCAAATTGGCCCTTTGGCAAGCACAGCATGTAGCAGACCTGCTCAAAGCAGGAGGTGCAGAGGTAGAAATCGTATTGATAGAAACCAAAGGAGACAAGATATTAAACCAAGCCCTTTCTAAAATCGGGAGCAAAGGGCTTTTTACTGCCGAGCTAGAGGAGCAACTCTATGAACAAAAAATAGACCTTGCTGTGCATAGTGCCAAAGATTTGCCCTCTGAGCTGCCAGAAGGTTTAGAAATCATTGCTTTTGGTGAGCGTGAGAATCCTCAAGATGTGCTCATCAGCCTCCAAGCCAATCTCAAACTAAGTGAACTTGATGCAGATGCAGTCATAGGTACTTCTTCTACAAGGCGTGTAGCAATGCTGCGACACTATTTCCCTAAAGTAAAAATCAAAGACATCAGAGGAAACCTACAGACACGCATGCACAAGCTGGAGCATGAAGGTTATGATGCCATTATTCTTGCCTTTGCAGGGGTGCATCGTATGGGTTATCACCAGCACATTGCAGCGTATTTGCCACTTGATATGTTTACGCCCGCAGTAGGTCAAGGAAGCATTGCCATAGAAATATCCAACACTTTAAGCACTGAAAAACAGCACTTTATCAGAGCAAAAATCAACCACTCCCCTACCGAAGCCTGCCTCAGAGCTGAGAGGGCTTTCCTCAAAAGACTGCAGGGTGGATGCAGTGTGCCTGTATTTGGATTGGCACAGATAGAAAACCAAAAAATCAGCATGCACGGAGGCATCATAGGGCTAGAGGGCGAGGTACTTATCCAAGAAAGACAAACTGCCTCTGTAGAAGATGCCGAAATTTTAGGGCTACATATTGCAGAAAAAATCTTTGAAAAGGGAGGAAAAGAACTTCTGCAAAAAATCAAGGCTACACTCTAAAAAATATTCGGCATACGCTGTATTTGCACAAAATACCTACCCTGCTGCCAAGTTTGCCACAAAAGCCTCACAGTGCTCTAAATGGTGCAAAGAAAATGACTGCACCTCTCTAAAGGGAATGATGTGGATATGCAGCCCTTCTGCCTCCTTGCCTACACGCAGCCCTATGAGCTCTGCCGGGAAATTTACTTGGACTACTTCTCCTGCCAAGAAAGCCCCATTTTGGAGGTAAATACCTAGCCCTGGGGTCTTTAAACTTGTGTCTTGAGTCTGGGCTTGCCAAATATAAACAAAAGTTTCTAAGACAGTTTCTAATTTTTTTGGGTTAAATTGTGCTAAAATTTGATGAATATTCTCCATTTTTGGGTTTAATTAAAAATATATAATACAATGATGAACGCTATTTCTAAATTCCTGTGTTGTATCGTACTAGGATTTAACCTACTTTGGCTCACTGCCTGTGAGCAAGTTACGGAAAACACTCAAGAAAACAATACACCCACAGAAGACCCTGCCCTCAAAGCCAAACTCGTGGGGCAAGTAGCCGAACTAGGCTGCCAAGATACACGGGATCTGATTACCAAATATGGCGGCAAGCTCCTCCCACTCGTTGGAGATGCAGTGCTCGAGAAGATTATTGACAAAAAAGGCAAAGGTGATTTTTGTGAATGTATCAAACCCACTCTAGAAAAACAACTGGATGTTGAGCTAAAAATAGAAAATCTGGACTTACTCATTACCCAGAGAGAAAACAGACGCAAACTCGTCAAAGAAATTATCTTAGAACAACGAAGTGAAATTGTAGATTGTTACAAAACAAAAGGCTCAGGAAAAGGCGTTAAATTCATAGAAAAAGTCCTCAATAAAATCGCTAAAAAAGAAGCAGGAGACAACACAGAAACCGCAGAAGACAATACCTTAGAGTAACAAAATCTTGCTTATACAAACTAAAACAGACCCTCATGACAAAAGACCGTACTTCTTTACAATATTTCCAATTCAACCCCTCTGCAGATGTTTTTGAGGTGGACAATGCCCTCACATTGGCAAAATTTAGCGCACTCATCTACCAAAAAAAAGAAGCAGTAGAAATCATTCTCAAAGAAGTATGGGCTTTTGAAGAAGTAGAGCTGATAGAAAGCTTCTCAGAGGTTGAAGATATCCAGCTTTACTTTGCCATCAAATCTGATGTAATTTTAGTAGCCTTTCGCTCCATGAGTGAGTCTATCAAAGACGGTAATACCTCCACAAGCTTCGGCTTGGCTGATTTTCATCACGGAAAAGCCCACAAAGGTTTTGGACTCGCACTAGACCTAGTCTGGCAAAAAATCTTAGAAGTACTGATTATACACCAAAAACAACAACAAAAAATATGGCTTTGTGGGCATAGCCTTGGAGGAGTATTGGCTACGATGGCTGCCCATCTTTTTTTGAGCAAAAAAATAGCAATTCAAGGGCTTTACACCTTTGGGCAGCCTAGAGCAGGAGATGCCGATTTTGTGGCATTCTTAGAAGAAAAATTAAACAAAAAATATTATAGAATCACCCAGCAAGATGACCACCTCTGCACACTCCCCACTGAGTGGCAAGGCTTCAAGCATGCAGGACAGCAGATTTCTTTTGATGCACAAGGAAACATCCTCCAAAACCCACCTGAAGAAGGTGGTATCTGGCAAGACACCTGGAGCTATGGAAGTAGTTTTTATTATTGGGGCACAGAAAAACTACCTGCACACTCCATAGATACCTACGTGCATTTGCTGGCAGCCTCCTACCCTGATTCTGAAAATTAATTATTCACTAGAAAATCTCCCACAATACCTTGTAGGAGCAAAACAGCAAGAAAGGCGACACTTCTATTGTCTTCGCTGATAGACCTCAAAAGTATAGGAGTATGGGTTTTTAGAATCGGCTTTGTGTGATTCAGAGCTGTATAACTCCCACTGAGCCCAGTCTATCTCAGGAAAAAAAGTATCTCCGCCCAAACTTGCCTCGATGCGTGTCAAGTAAAGCCAATCTGCCAAAGGCAGTGCAAGTGCATAAACTCCTGCGCCCCCCAAAATAAAGACCTGTTTCTCGCCTTTTTTTTCCAAAAATTGGAGAGCGTCTGGCAAGTTTCTAGCCTGTACAAAGTTTTTTTGAGAAAAATCAAGCACTGTAGATTGACTCAATACTACATTGTAACACTCAGTAAATTCTGCATCTTTGGCTTGATAACTCTTTCGCCCCATAATCACGGACTTGCCTTTGATTTTAGACCTGAAATAAACTGTGTCTGCGGGCAAAGACCAAGGAAGATTCCCCCCTTTGCCTATGACTTGCTGCCTTGCCAGTGCGGCTATGATAGAAATAATCATACTTAAAGTTTGTAATTTATCTTTTTATTTGTAAATTTATCATGTGTTTGTTCGTTAAAAAACCATACACTTCATTCTACTGCTTAAATGGGAATGTTTTTTGATGCTACATCAATGTGTTTAAATTATACTTAACAAAAAAGTAATGGATAAACAACCTGTAAAGGAATTTAATTTTTTTGAGTACCATACTCAAATTAGCAATGACAACATCTTGCTCTCCTACAAAGGTCCCCTGACTGATGTACTCCTGTCTGAGTTTAGCCGTGATATTCGCAATAAATTGCAAAAAGAAGAATCCAAAACGGGCAAAAAGGTTTTTGCCATCTTTATGGAGCTTGCGCAGAATGTCTTGTTTTATTCCAAAGAAGAGAATCATTTTGGCAATAATCACGACAAAGTAGGCACCCTTGTTATCATCCAAAGAGATGAGTTTTATCAACTCATCACAGGCAACTTGGTCTTCAAGAAAGACATCCCCTTTCTGGCAGAAAAATGCGAGGTAGTAAACTCCCTTGACCGTGAGGCACTCCGTGAATACAAGAGACAACTCCGCAACTCTCCCAAAGAAGAAGAAAGCAGGGGTGCGGGCATCGGCTTGGTGCAGGCAGCCCTCACTTCAGACAACCCTCTCGGCTATCAAATCCAAGAGCTCTCAGGTGATTTTGCATTTTTTGTGCTGACTGTCAGCGTAAAAAATAGAGATTAATTTATTTCGTGCATCCTTAAAAACCCTCTGGCATGTAGTGTGTCAGAGGGTATTTTTATGTTCGGGCCTGTAACTAGAAAGATTGACTTTTTTCAGTACAAAAAATAATAACTAAATTGCTATCACAAAAAAATCTAAAAAAGATGAAAGTAGAATGCAGTTAAGATGAGTTAGCACTTCATTTACCTATTTTGCCTCAAAATGAGATGAATGAATTGATAGAAGCTATCGAGCGGCTATATACAGGTTTTGAACAAAACAGAGTAAAAAAAGAACTATTACAAAAATATGCTATCAAAATACAGCCTATTACTGATAAAACTCAAAACATATAAACAACCCAATATGATGAAAATAGTGGGCATATTACCCAATGATGAAGCTTTTGAAGACCCTTGGATTGCTGCTTGTGCATCTATTTTAGGAGCAAAACTGATTACCACCGACCAAGATTTTAGCCATTTGCACCAAGTATATTTGGAGGTGATACAAGTCCCTCTTAAATAAACCTTGCTCAAAATTCAACAGAACCCTATGACACACACCTCTTTCCGCTGTTTTGCATTTTTCTATTTAAAAATAATCGTTAAATTGCTTCAAGAAAGATACAGTAACCATGGATAATCAACTTATATTACAACAACTTGCACAACTACCTGATAAAGCCAAAGAAGAAGCCTTACTATTTTTGGAGTTTCTGATGAGTAAATACGATATAGTAACTACCCAAAAACAACCTAAAGTACAAAACAAAAGAATCTTTGGTATCTCAAAAGGCGATTACCAGATGCAAAGCAACTTCAATGATGAATTAGAAGACTTCAAACCCTATATGCCCGAATGAAATATTTGGTAGATACGCATACTTTTATTTGGTTTACAAGCGGAGATGCACAACTGAGTAATACAGCTCGAATACTTATAGAGGATACTCAAAATGATATTTATTTGAGTACAGCCTCGATATGGGAAATAGCTATCAAATACAGTATGGGCAAACTTAATCTAAACAAAACCTTTGACAAGGTATGGGACGATATTCAAAATAATCAAATTACACTTTTACCAATTGATTTTGAGGCAACACTTGTGCTCTCTACACTGCCCCTTCATCACAAAGACCCCCTTTGACAGGATGATTATCGCTCAAGCACAGCAGCTCAATATTCCCATTATTGGCAAAGATGAAATCTTTAAAAATTATCCTATCACACTTATATGGTAGAGCATAAGAATTCAACGAAACCGAATGACACACACCTCTTTCCTCTGTTTTATATTTTCAACATAAAAAATAATGACTAAATTAGATTTTCAAAACTAAATATATGGAAGCATTACAACAACCTTTATCCAATGCACAAGTAGAGATTTTAAAATTATTATCTACCAATCTCTCTGAAAGTGAGTTAGAAGAACTCAAAAATGAACTGGCACAATTCTACGCCAAAAAAGCCATCCAATCCGCCAATCAGGCTTGGAAAGAAAAAGGTTTATCCAACGAAACAATGGATCAATGGCTGAATGAAGATGCCCAATAAACTATAAATAGTGGTAGATACCAATGTGCTGCTGGTAAGTATCTCCGAATACTCCAAATATCATTGGCTATTTCTGAGCATATTAAATGATGAATTTGATATCTTACTCAGCAATGAAATACTATTGGAATACACCGAAGTATTTACCCATAAAATGGGAGAGGCAACTTCCAATAATACTTTGCGAACATTACTGAACCTACCCAATGCTATCTTAACTACCCCTTTTTATCATTGGAATTTAATCAACCAAGATGAAGATGACAATAAATTTGTGGATTGCGCTGTGGCTGGCAATGCTCACTACATCGTAACTGGACATGCAAATAAAAAGCGGACAAAAGGCAGACTCTTCTATGATTTATATGCAGCTTCGCCGTGAACAAGAGCTTAATCAACAGATTAAAATTCAGCAACTACAGAATCAGTTAGATGAGATGAGGGTAGCACCTGAGGAAGGAAACTAAGCGTTTGTAATAAAAATAACACATTCATAGTTGCTTGGTGCAAGATTATAAGCCTTCGAAGACTTTGAATCTTTGAAGGCTTGATGGGCTTTTTGTCATCAAAAAAGATTTTCTCAGGGCGATTATCATCTTGTAGCACACCTCTTTCATCTGCTATTTTATAGACATTAGCTCAAGAACTGCATCTTATGTCATCGGCGACAATACAAAACAATATTGTGTCTGTTTACTTTTTCATTCCAAAGTATTTTGGTTTTCCGACGATTTTTATGGTGTTAAAATTATAAAATAGCCCTCAGTCTGTTTTTAAAAATAACCGCAGACAGAAGCCCACCGTCAGAGAAATATTACAAAAATTGTCAGACAAGTCTATATTTTTTGAGTGATGCATTTTTTTGTGTTTATTTGGTGATTATTTTATCCATAAAATGTAATTCACTCATGAAAACACTGTATCTTTTAAATTTACTCAAAACCTTTTTTATAGGAATCTTCCTCTTCACAATACAGCACACATCTGCACAAGAAGCTACACCTCCTGCCAGTGATGGCAAAATCTACCAAATTACACAGGCCGTCTCTGCTAAACGCATAGAAAAGGACATCCAAGCATTGGTGGGTTTTGGCACTCGTAGCACACTCTCTGATACTGTCTCTAGCACGAGGGGAATCGGGGCGGCTCGCCGCTGGATAAAGGCAGAGTTTGACAAAATATCTAAAGAATGTGGAGGCTGCCTAGAGGTTTACTACCAACGCAATCTGGTCAAAAAAGGAGAATACCCTCGTGTGGCAGAAGATACCTATGTGGTCAATGTCATCGCTATTCAGAAAGGCACAGACTCCCCCAACAACTATGTCATCATGTCTGGTGATATAGACTCTAGAGCCTCTGATGTAACAGATGGCAAGATAGATGCCCCAGGAGCCAATGACAATGCAAGTGGTGTAGCTGGCACACTCGAGGCTGCACGGGTGCTTACTAAATACAAGTTCAAAAACAGCATCGTCTATGCCACACTTTCTGGAGAGGAACAAGGACTTATTGGAGGAAAATTTATGGCAATAGAAGCCAAACAAAAAGGCTGGAATATCATGGGTGTACTAAATAATGACATGATTGGCAATATAGAAGGCATTGATGGGGTGATAGATAACCGCAGCTTTAGGATTTTCTCAGAGCCTACCCCTGTAACAGAGACTGAGCAGGAGCGCAACAGAAGGAGATTCTACGGAGGTGAGGTAGATGGTATCTCTCGGCAGCTGGCACGCTATGTCTTGAGGATGACTCATACGTATATGCCTGAAATGAATCCTAAAATGGTCTATAGACTTGATAGATTCGGAAGAGGAGGACATCACCGCCCATTCAATGATGAGGGCTTTGCAGGAATCCGAATCATGGAAACCCACGAAAACTATAACAGACAGCACCAAGACATCAGGGTAGAAAACGGGATTGAATATGGGGATGTAATAGAAGGTGTAAACTTTGGATATGCTGCCAAGCTCACCGCCGTCAATGCCATCACGATGGCAGGGCTGGCATGGGCACCTGCTGCCCCCAAAGATGTTAAAATAGGGGGTGCTGTGCAGCCCTCTACCAAACTTGCCTGGACTATAGAAGAACAACCCAACTTGGCTGGCTACAAAATCTACTGGAGAGATACTACTGCCCCACAGTGGCAGCACTCTAGATTTGTGGGTAAGGTAAGTGAATTTACACTCGAGAATATCGTCATAGACAATTATCTCTTCGGAGTAGCTGCCGTGGGCAAAGATGGACACGAAAGTGTGGTGGTCTTTCCTTCACAACTTATCCGATAACACAGTGTCTTAGAGAAGACCTGATAGCTGGTTTGGTTTAAAAATAGCCAACTATCAGGTCTTCACCCATGCTTATCCGAGATAGGCAAAAAGAAATTCGTCAAAAAAGAAGATAGACTCGTAAAGTAATACCACCATTCTATCAATTCAGTAATGGGAGTTTTAGCAAAAATATACTTTTGAAGAATGAGGTTAAAGATGTTTGTAATAGTATGTTTGTGTTTATGGCTGAGTAAATCCATATCAGCACAAACGCCCTATATCAAAGCGATTAATTATCCTTACCAAATCAACACAAGAACCATCTATGATTTATACTCAGATACACAGGGGCAAATATGGCTAGGCACTGACTACGGGTTGTTTAGATTTAATGGAAAACAAACCCACGCTATCCCCTTTGAAGAATCTAGGCAGGCAGACTTTACGCATCTCAAAAAAGACGCACAAGGGCGAATTTGGGGCATGAACTTTGCCAATCAACTGGCTTACCTCAGCAATGATACCCTTAGATTATTCCATTTTCCGAGAGAACTCCAGCTCCAAGGCAATCTCATAGATTTTGATTTTACGGCTGAGTGTATTTGGCTTTGCACAGACGTCATGGTAGTGGCAGTTCACCTTCAATCAAACAAAGTACTTTACAAATACGAAGAATACAAGGCACAATTTTACCACATCAAGGCATTCAAAAATAAAATCCATATACTCAAAGCAGGTGAAGATATGGTCTGTGATGAACAAGGGTCTATGAAAATCATCCCGATGTATCTAAAAAATGTAGGCAGATTTACTGTCAAAGGGGATGAACTACTTGCCATACACAGAGAAAATTTCTCGAGAAAAGCCTGTAAATTTAAAGGAAAAGTTTGGGAAGAAGTCCCTGATTTTTATATCCCTGACTCAGAGGTCATCTACCACTCTAGCACAAGCTCAGATAACAAGACCTGGATATGCACCAATCAAGGAGGCTGGCTTTGGGATAGCAATACTGGCGAGACAAGAAACTTGTTCCCGCGAATGCAAGTAAGTGATGTGATACAAGATTATCAAGGGAATTACTGGATTAGCACACTCAACAATGGATTATGGTTTTGCCCTTCTCTTAAATCATTGGTATTTGTACCTATTGACGAACTCAAAAAAAACAATACCCTCATCACTGACATAGAAGCAAGCACAAATACCGATAAATATTGGGTATCTAGTGGCAACGGACGCAGCTATTACACAAAGTTAGGAGGCATCCCTGATTTTTATCTGGAAGGAGATTTCAAAAAAGAAATATCACATCTTACCCATAACCCTCGCCAAAATGAAATCATCAACACTTCAGGGGTGTTTAACACAAGTACCAAAGCCTACACACCCCTACCCGCCCCCAAAGATTTTAGACTCTACCGCCAGCACTACCTGCTCAATGCACGTGCTTTTAGGGCTGAGTGGCTCATCCCTTTTGGAAGCACCAAGCCCCCCCCAAAAAAATTATTTGGAATAAGACTCAATTCTAGTAACAACTTACTCTTTGGCTACCCTACCTATCTTATCAGGGCACAGCGCAGCTACAGTGTCTGCATAGACAGTATTCACCAAAAATACTGGGTAGGCTATGCAGATGATTTGTATGAATATGATTTTGAGGGAAAAAGCAAAATCATCAGAACACCAGAGGGAACTCCCATCACTGCCCGAAATATGTGCATAGACAAGCATGGAAGGCTTTATGTAGCTACTTTTAACCAAGGGCTACTCATCATCAAAAACCAAGCAATCATCCAAAAAATTGGTAAATCAAACCTCCTCAAAAGCAACCGTATCCGAAAAGTCATCAACCAAAATGATACTATCTGGATAGGTACCAATGAGGAAATAGGATACTTCAGCCCCAATCAAAGGCGTTTTGTGGATGTACTTGGTAGCCACAGCATTGGCAAGATTACCTACCAAGATTTTATACCCACCCCCAAAGCATTGCTCATTGCTTCTGGGTTTGAAGTGCTGTATCTCCCTCGGCAAAACAGCAAGAAAACTAGCAGACTCGAAATCAGGAAACCGCAGTTTTATCAAAAATACAGCAACGTACAGATTATCCTAGAAATGCTTAACTATACCAACCCCGAGTACAGCAGGTTCTATTATAGACTCGTGGGCATAGACAAAAAATGGCAAAGCATAGACGATATTCAGGCATCTCTAAGATATAGCCAACTCTATGCAGGCAGCTACATCCTAGAATACTACGCCTCTGATGAGTTCTCGAGGGTAAGAAGCAATGTACTCAAGCTTGAATTTGAAGTGCCTAAACAGTGGTGGCAGAAGGGGTGGTTTTATGCCCTAAGCACCATGAGTATCTTGCTTCTTCTAGTGCTGATATTCTATACTTGGCTCAGAAAAGCACAAGCCCGACAGTCATTCAGAGAGCAAATATGGGTATCACAGCTCAAAGCCATCAAAGCACAAATGAACCCACACTTTCTCTACAATATCCTTAATACTGTGCAGGGGCTTGTCTATAGCAATCGTAGAAGTGAAGCCGCAGAGCTTCTAGGCAGATTTAGTGACCTGATGAGAAATGTACTCGAAAGCTCAGAAATACCCTACCTGCCACTTCAAGATGAAATCAATACCATCGAACTCTACCTGCAGCTAGAAAAAAGCAGGTTTGAAGGGCAAGATTTTAAATACAGTATTGAATACCAAGAAGTAAAAGATTTATTGGAATACGAAATCCCCTCTATGCTTATACAGCCCTTCGTAGAGAATGCCCTCAAACACGGGCTTCTCCACAAAAAAAATAAAAAAAGAGTGGCTGTCCATTTTTATAAAAAAAACAATGCCCTAGCCATCTCTATCGAAGACAATGGAATAGGCAGAGAACACGCAGCCAAAATCAAACAAAGACAAGCACACAGAGTAACACAATTTACGATGAATGCTACACAACAACGCATAGACTTACTCAATAAAATGGGGAAATTTAAGATTAACTTTCATATTACAGACTTAAATAATCACCCTCAAACACAACAAACAGGCACTCGAGTAGAATTACTGATTGGGTTCTTAAAACATTCACACGTATGATAAATGCTATAATAGTAGATGATGAACAAATGGCCATCAAAGCCTTGAGAGGATTGATAGAAGAAAAATTTGAAGAGTTGTGCATCACAGGCGAAGCCAATAATGTGCCTGATGCCGTACGTCTTATCCAAAAACTCAAACCGCAAGTGGTGTTCCTAGATGTAGAGATGCCTGAGTACAATGGCTTTGACCTGCTTGATTTTTTTCAGGTAGAGCAGATTGATTTTCAGATTGTATTCGTAACTGCCTACAGCCAATACTCTCTGCAAGCCTTTGAAATATCTGCCACAGATTATCTGTTGAAGCCCGTAAGGATAGAACACATGGCTCGTGCCATTGAAAAAATCAAAAAAAATATCCCTAAAAACCTCTCTTACCAAGTACTGAAAGAAAATCTGCAAGAAGAAAACGAATCAGAGCAAAAGATAATCCTGCATACAGCAGAAAATATCTTTGTGATTAAATTATCTGACATTTATTATTTAGAAGCACAAGGAAGCTATACCAAGTTTATCACGCATTCACACAAAGATTTACTCATCTCCAAAAAAATCTCTGACTTCTCTTTTTTAGAAGAAAATATGTTTTTTTTTAGAACACACCGAAGCTACATCGTCAATCTTCAAAAAATAATCAGAATAGATAAAAAAGAATACACCATAGAGTTGGTCAATCAGCAGAGTGTGTATCTTGCCCAAGAACGTAAAAAGTCTCTCTTAGACAAACTCCAAATGCTGACCTAGACCATCATACAAAAATATAGCGCTATCAGGCGATTTGTTTCTCAGAAAGCAGCTACTTTTGAGACAAAACCAAAAACACAGCCTCATGCTCACATCTATCCATGCCATTAGCCTAGATATCTGGAAGACTATCTTGCAAAGCAATCCTCAGTTTAAACCCCTACAGACACAGCTTTTTGCCAAAACATTCGGTACTGAAGTAAACACAGACTGGCAAAACATCCTCAAGAAAGCAGACCAAAAGGCGGATATACTTGCCGAATCAGAGGGCATTGATATTGGATTTGTGGAGCGGCTAGAGTTCATTGCAGCAGCATCTGGACTCAAGATGCCTGACTCCTCCCAAGAAATAGAGCGACTCTATGCCCATATGGAAACCCTATTTTTAGCCCATCCTCCTGTTTTATTAGAAAAAAACTTACTTGATATTCTGGCAGCACTTCAGCAGAAAGGGTTGAGATTATTCTTGCTCAGCAACACGGGCTTCATCAAAGGAAGAAGCATGCGAAAAGTGCTTGAAAAGCTAAAAATAAGCTTTTATATAGAAAAAACTGTATTTTCTGATGAAGTAGGATACGCAAAACCACACCCCCGCATTTTTGAAGCACTGTGCCTTGCATCTCAGCTAAAGCCCCAAAATATCTTACATATCGGTGATAACCTACTTGCAGATTATGCAGGGGCTAAAAAATTTGGAATCACATCTCTTTGCTATAACCCAAATAATCTATATTTTGCAAACCGAATACACCAAATTAATAGCCTTACTACATTACTACACCTATGAAGGTAAATCGTATTGTCTTGCACCACCTTTACCTCTCCCCAAAAAGAGAAGTAAGCTCAGTAAATACAGCCTTTGACATAGAAGCTTACAGCCGCTTTAAATATGGAGACACCCGGGTAGCACAGCAATATGCAGAGGCACTGGCCCGAAAAGCCACAAAATATTACCATACATCGCCCCAAATACCCACAAAAATAGCCCTTACTTCCTCTGCTTTCAGATACACACCCACAGCAGCACAATCTATCACCGATACATTCTTTGAATGTATGACACATGGCAGACGCATAGAAATGGAGTATTTTAAAATCCATAGAACTTTCTTAGATGGAAGAGATTATGCACAGCTCACCCCCGAAGAACGCAAAGAAGTGCTGCAGAAAGCAAGCCTCAAAATTGACCAATCACAAAGCCTCTACGACAAAACTGTCTGGGTCATAGATGATGTCAGAATCACGGGCAAACACGAAGAAAAAGTGCTTCACTTTTTAAAAGAAAATGCCGTCAGAGAGGTTCTTTTTCTTTACGTAGCCAACTTAGCACAGGGCTCAGAGATGTCTTGGGTAGAGCATTATCTCAACCACGCATGGGTCAAAAATATTCAAAGATTTGCACAGATAGTAGAGCAGCCTTATTTTCAAATCAACGCAAGGGTCTGTAAATTCTTACTCTCCTACCCTTGCCACAGTGCCTTACAAGATTTTTTTGAAGCACTCTCTGATAGCCGCATTAGGCTTTTTTATAGGGCTGCCAAAGAAGATGAATTTGATAAAATCCCTGTTTATCAGCAAGGATTTCAACTCTTGGCACATCAATACGAGCGCTGCCAAAAGATAGAACCCATGATACACTGAATAAACAGACAATGTAAGATTAATCATTAAACGCCTTGATTATCAATTATTTACCTAAAAAAAAGGAGGTAAATTAATTTTGAATACGCACCTAAAACAGCCTCTACTTACTCTTGTGTACTGCTTTGCATACACCCGACTAGATGACGCTTTAAAAAACATAGCATGATATGCCTTTTTTTAAAACTTTTAGTGCTTTTAAAAGTATTTAATAAAAGAAAGCAGCAGCAAATTAACACCAAATTGACCCCAAATTGACATGGAAAGTATCTACACTGACCGCTCTAAAACTGTATTAGGGCTGCTAGACGAAGACAACGAAATCTTTATCGTGCAGTTGGTAGGCAAAGTAAACCGCCTCCAATACCGAAAAGTCTTTGAGCAAGTCCTTAGCAAAGCAAAAAAAGAGCCATACCAAAAGCTTTTACTCAACTACCACGATTTAGAGAATAACCCTGACTTCGGAAAACGCTGGTTTACTACCTACTTTATGAGGAGGTTTTATAAAATCACACAAGGAATGCAACTGGCAGTCATCAGCCCAAAAAATGCTGTAGAGCAGACCAGCGTATCTATTTTTTATACACTCATCAAGACCTTGGGCATTCAGGTAAAAGTCCGCTTTTTTGAGCACGTCATAGAAGCCAAAGAATGGCTAGAAGACACAGACCTTAGCTCCGAAAAAGAAAATGCTGCACAGACAAAAGACGAGGTGAAAGTCAAAGAAATCAGCCTAGACAAAAAAAACAAGTTTAAGTTACGTCTGCATTTTGACCCCAAAGGCAAGCTAGAGAAAGAAGACAAGCCGACCAGCTTCCCTTCTCTATCGCTTCAGGCTGCAAAAGACTTCTTTAAATTTGGTAAATAGCCATGATTATCAAGCTTATAAATTAAGGCTGCCTGAGTTTATCACCGTGCTTAATGAGGAGTGCTACGGCTTGCTCCATCGTTTCATATTTTTTGGCAAAGCAAAAACGCAGGTGCTTGTTGTCTTCTTTTTGTGTGTAAAAAGGTGAAAACGGAATCGTGGCTACGCCCACTTCACGGGTCAGCCGCTGCGCATAGTCCACGTCGTGCTCTTGGGAGAGATGCCCATAATACACCGTCTGAAAATAAGTACCTTCACAAGGCAAAAGCTTAAAAGGTGTGTCTGCAAGCCATTTTCGGAGTGCGTCACGCCTTGCTTGGTAAAAATCAGGCAATGCTTGGTAATGTGCTTCTTTTTGCAAAAAATCTGCCAAGGCGTATTGTGCAGGCGTAAAAGTAGAAAATGTATTGTATTGGTGCACCTTGCGCAGCTCACTCGTAAGGTGTGTTGGTGCAATACAATAGCCCACACGCCAGCCTGTAACGTGAAAAGTCTTCCCGAAAGAAAAAACAGCAAAACTTCGCTCCCTCAATTCAGGATAACGCAGCACACTTTGATGTGCTTGATTATCAAAAATAATGTGCTCATAGACCTCATCTCCGATGACAAGAATATCAGTATTTTCTACCAAATCACTCAACTGCTGTAAATCTTCTGCCTTGAGTGTAGTGCCACTAGGGTTATGGGGAGTATTGATGATGATGAGCCTTGTCTGTGAAGTAATGGCTGAGCGAGCCTTGTCCCAATCAATGCTAAAATCTTCTTTTTTGAGAGAGACAGGCACTACTTTAGCCCCAAAAAGCTCTGCTACGGGCCGGTACAAATCATAGGCTGGCTCAAATATAAGCACCTCATCTTGGACCTTGACTACTGCCGCAATGATGTTAAAAATCGCTTCGCTTGCCCCTGAATGCACTGTAATCTCTGTTTCAGCATCAATACTGATGCCATGGTCTCGTGCTGTTTTGAGGGCAATCTGCTCACGCAAGGCAGGCAGTCCTGCAGTGTGGCAGTATTGGTTAGCACCCTGCTGCATATATTTCATCACTCCTTCTATCAGCTCGGGGTGGCACTCAAAATCAGGAAAACCTTGTGATAAATTAATGGCATTACAGTCCTGAGCAAGTTTTGACATCTGTGAAAATATAGTAGTACCCACATTAGGAAGCTTAGATTGAAGGCTTATCAGGTATGTATTGTTCATAAAATTGATAGATTAAGTATTTGGTCTAAATAAATTTACATTGCTTTTAGCTACAAAGTTTTGTTAGACAGTCTGGTTATATAAATTACACATTCCTACTTATGTATCATTATTAGTTTTGTGAGTATTTCTTTTTCCTATGATAAGTTCTTGTGTGTTACGGTCTAAGGTGGTATTCATTTCTCTGATGACATCATCCATTTCTATGGAGGTTTCTTTAAGTTTTTGGATAATAAAATCCTTGTCTTCATAGTCATCAAATATTGAAATCAGCCCAAGCATACGTGCCAAGGGGCCCCTGAGCTCATGAGAAGTCTGAAATGCATAATCTGATAAATCATCCAAAAGTTGTTGTTGTCTTTCTTCTAATTTTTTTCTTTCTGTGATTTCATACCTGACAGACATAAATTTGTAGATATTCCCTTCGAGGTCATAAATAGGATTAATGACCGTATCTACCCAATAAAAAGAGCCATCTTTGGCTTTGTTTTTTATGTCTGCACGCCAAGCATTTCCACTAAATACGCTTGTCCACATCTCTCTCCAAAACTCTTGTGAATGATGCCCAGAGTTGATGATATTGTGATATTGCCCGATGAGTTCTTCTTTTGGGTATTTAGAAATTTGGCAGAATCTATCATTTGCATCTAAGATATAACCTTTCAAATCTGTGATAGAGACCAGTGCCACGCTGTCTAGAGAGCGTTTCACGTTTTGGTATTCTATCTCTGCTTGTACCCTTTGATTGATATTGATGGCAGTTACGATGCGAGCCTGTTTTTCTTCATAAAAAGTACTGTGAGAGTATATATTGGCATAAAATCTTTTTCCTGATTTGGTCTGATGCAGCCATTCTTTGCTATCACTATAATCTTCTGGCTCTAAGGCAAGGTTTTCAGCCAGTTTTTGCTGCTCTTCGGTGGGTCTTAGGTCATATAGATTCAAACTCTGAAACTCTTCCTTGGTATATCCATACTCTTTGCAGGCGGCATGGTTAGCAAGCAAGATATCGCTTGTCTGTCTATCATAAATCCACATAGGGCTTGGGTTTTCCTCAAAAAACCGTTTAAAATCATTTTTTGTGGCTATTAGTGATTGAGTGCGGTTTCTGATAAGAAAGTAAAGCAAGACAGAGGTAATAATGACATAAAAAAAACCTTTCCAATTATTAATCAATAATATCTTTTCTTTGGACAAATCATAGACTACCGAAAGCTCAAACAAGATAGTATCACTTAGCCATATCCAAATTAACCCCACAATCAGATAAATAACAGGAACTATCAAATCTTCTCTTAGCTTTACTTGTATCTCTTTAAGCATGTTTGTACTTATATATTCTCTGGATTTTTGTGCAATAAAGCAACCCCAACGCTAAGTTAAGATAAGTTTTAAAAAAGCACAATTTTTTTTATGATAACAATCTACATATCAAGGCTTGGCATCATAGCTCCAGACCTGTGTTATAATCTCACTACTATTTTTTTTTAGAAAAAGATTTTATTTAATTTGCCAAGATATTGATACTTTGGCGGTGCAATCAGTCAAAAATAAACAAAACTTATTTTAGACCTTGGTAGCTTTTTTTACTCAAAACCAATAAATAAAAACATCAAAGTATCTTATCATAATTTCACTTGCAAAAACTAAATACACAATGTACAAAATGCCCTTTCATAAAAAAACCCTAACAGCCCATCGCTTTTTAATCACAGGTGGGGCTGGATTTATCGGTTCACACTTGGTGGAGTATCTACTGCATCACGAAGCTTCTAGGGTAGTAGTGCTAGATAACCTTGCCACAGGTTTTAGAGAAAACTTGGCAAACTTTGAAGGGCAGCAAGGCTTCGAGTTTATAGAAGGTGATATTCGAGATTTGGCAGATTGCCAGAAAGCCTGCGAAGGGATAGACATCGTGTTGCACCAAGCAGCACTAGGCTCAGTGCCTCGAAGCATTCAAGACCCACTCACCACCAATGCCGTCAATATTGATGGCTTTGCCAATATGCTCACAGCAGCCCGAGACAGTGCCGTCAAGCGCTTTGTCTATGCGGCATCTTCCTCTACTTATGGAGATAGCCAGACACTGCCCAAGGTAGAGGATAAAATAGGCAAGCCCCTCTCCCCCTATGCCGTCACGAAATATGTCAATGAACTCTATGCAGATGTTTTTGCACGCACCTATGGCATGGAAATCATCGGCTTGAGGTATTTTAATGTCTTTGGGCCACGCCAAAGCCCCAAGGGTGCTTATGCTGCAGTGATTCCATTATTCATAGATGCACTCTTAAAAAGCAATGCCCCTACCATCAATGGCGATGGTGGGCAAACAAGAGATTTTACTTTTGTGGCGAATGCTGTGCAAGCAAATATCTTGGCTGCCCTGACAGACGAGCCCGATGCCCTGAATCAGGTCTATAATGTGGCTGTAGGTGAGCGTACTTCACTGAATCAGTTATTTGATATTCTGAAACAAAAGCTAGGCTCTAGCCTAGAAGCAAACTACGGCCCTGCCCGTGTGGGTGATATTAGGGACAGCCTAGCCAACATAGACAAAGCACGGACATTGCTAGGCTATGACCCTCAGATAGACATCAAGCAGGGGCTAGAGCTTACCTTGGCCTGGTTTCAGCAGCAAGCCTAAGCTCTTAGCCTGTGGGCTTTTAGGAAGCACTCAAAGACCTTAAATAGAGCTGTATGGTGTTTTCTAAGCCATAGTATAATGCATCACAGATAAGTGCATGCCCAATAGACACCTCATCTAGGTCTGGGATATTTTTCTTAAAAAATGCAAGATTGTTTAAGTCCAAATCATGTCCTGCATTGATTCCTAGCCCGAGTGAGGTGCTAATCTGTGCAGCCTCTCGATAAGGTGCAATGGCTTTTTCGGGATTTTGTGCATACTCATGGGCATAAGGGCCCGTATAGAACTCTACCCTGTCTGTACCTACTTTGGCAGCCCCCTCTAGCATCTCAGGGAATGGATCTATAAAAATAGAAGTGCGGATTTGATGCTTTTTAAACTCTTGGATGACCTCTTTGAGGAAGTCTTTGTGTTTTAGGGTATCCCAGCCATTGTCAGAGGTGAGGGCATCAGGGGCATCAGGCACGAGTGTAACTTGTGTGGGCTTTGCCTTTAAGACCAGACCCACAAAATCTGGTGTGGGGTTGCCTTCTATGTTAAACTCTGTCTTCACAAGAGTAGATAGGTCAAGAGCATCTTGGTAGCGGATATGCCGCTCGTCGGGGCGAGGGTGTACGGTAATCCCTTGTGCGCCAAACCTTTCACAGTCTGTAGCTGTTTTCAAGATATTTGGGTTATTGCCTCCTCTTGCATTGCGAAGTGTAGCAAATTTATTTATGTTTACGCTTAATCGTGTCATAGTCTTATTTTTATTTCAAATAATGATACATTTTTTGCAATTTATGATGAATTTAAACATCTTTTCTTTTAATTTTATACAAAACTAGGTATCTATCACAATAAATCGAAAAACCATGGGACTAAAATCCACCATTGAATCTGATATGAAAGAGGCCATGCGTGCCAAAGACAAGGACCGCCTTCGTGCTTTGCGTGCCATCAAGTCTATGATTCTGCTTGAAGCCACCAAAGAAGGAGGCTCTGATGAGCTCAGCCAAGAAGACGAAATCAAGATTCTTAGCAAAGCCGCCAAACAACGCCGAGACTCTATAGAAATTTATCAAAAACAAGGCCGCAATGACCTTGCTGAGGTAGAGATTCAGGAACTTGCTGTCATAGAGTCGTACCTTCCGAAGCAACTCAGTGAAGAAGAACTAAAAAGCAAGATAGAAGGTTTTATTGCTCAATTAGGTGCAAGTAGTGCCAAAGACCTGGGCAAGGTAATCGGTTTTGCCAATAAAGAGCTGGCAGGGAAGGCAGAAGGCAAAACCATCGCAAGCATTGTAAAATCACTACTTAACTAAACCAACAAATGTATGTTATTTTTGCAGGTTAATCCGCCTCCTGCCACAGGTGAAGGGGGTGTGGACATTATATTTATTATATTTAATATACTTTTGGTGCTTCCCTTGGGCTGGGGAGCATACAAAGGATATGAAGCAGGATTATTGTCTGAGTTTGTGGGTATTCTGCACTTTGCTATTGCCTTTGCGATTAGCATCAAAGTGATTGGCGTTATCTTTACACTGATTCATAATAACATATTTAGGTTCAATGATTCCTTGCTTGCTCCTGTGGCTTTCGGGTGCTCAGTGGCAGCAGCCCTTGCTCTTTTGGCTACCTTGGGCAAATACATGAAAACAGAGATAGAATATGATTTCCCTGGTGCCTGGGACAACATCATCGGGGCAGCCGTGGGGCTGATTAAGTACGCCATTGTATTGAGTTTTTTCTTTTGGTTTTTGAGCGGATTTGGTACATTAGACATAGACCTAAGTAGTAAATCTCCTGCTTATAACATCATAGAAACCATCGCACACCAGATGATGGGCGCTGAAAATGCAGCACAGGTTTCACAAAAAATCCAAGAGCTTTTGTAAACAATCTATCCTGAAAGCACACAGATGATGTGATATAAAAATCAGGATTAATGAGCAGCTTGTTATTTTATTTACCAATAATCAGTAGATTTGAATTTAAAAATACATCTATACTAGATAAAAATTTTATTACCCAATGAAATACAAAATTAAAGAAGAACAAGGTTTTAAGTATATTGATGAAGGTGAAGGTGAGATTTTACTTTTATTGCATGGGCTTTTTGGGGCACTGAGCAACTGGGAAGCTGTCTTAGATTATTTTTCTACCCGATACAGGGTGATTATACCTATGATGCCCATCTATGAAATGCCCGTAAAAAGTGCCAACTTAAAACGTCTGACAGATTTTATTGAGGAGTTTGTGGCATTTAAGCAGCTTTCTGAGCTTAACCTGCTAGGAAATTCTCTGGGGGGGCATTTGGCTCTACTTTATACCTTGCGTCACGAGGGCAACGTAAAAAGAATGGTTTTGACGGGAAGTTCAGGGCTTTTTGAAAATTCTATGGGAGGCTCATACCCCAAAAGAGGAAGTTATAATTACGTCAAAGAAAGGGTTGAATATACATTTTATAATCCAAAAGTAGCCAGCAAAGCACTTGTAGATGAAGTGTTTGAGACTACCCGAAGCATCCCTAAGTGCCTAAGAATCGTATCTATAGCAAAATCTGCCCAAAGACACAATATGGCGAATGAAATCACTAGAATTCAAGTACCTACCCTGCTAGTTTGGGGGCTTAATGATACCATCACACCTCCTATAGTGGGTTACGAGTTCAATAAATTGATTCCCAAATCGCAGCTTTATTTTATTGACCACTGCTGCCACGCACCCATGATGGAGCATCCAGAGAAATTTAATAAAATTTTAAACAAATTCTTAGAGAATACCATACTCCAGACCACCGTATAAAAATAACCCAAATGATTGCAGAAGAACTAATTAACCAAATGATTCCCCCTCTTAAACCCAGTGATAGAGTATCCAAAGCCATTCACTGGATGGAAGAATTAAGAATCAATCACTTACCTGTAATCGAAGATGAGCAGTATAGAGGCCTCGTAAGTGAAGACATAATCTACCAACACAACGAAGAAAATGCATTCATCAAAGACCTAGACCTCATCTGTAGCAATGTATATGTCCTTTATCACCAGCATTTTTATGAAATCCTGCGAATTGCCATCGCCAACCAAGTACAGGCGGTGGCAGTCATCGGTGAAGAGGGTAACTTCCTAGGTGTGGTTACCATCAATGATACCATCAATGCCTTTGCCGAATTTAGTTTTGTACAAGAATCTGGTGGTATCCTTGTACTCTTGGTAGACCAGCGAGATTATTCTCTGAGCGAAATCAGCCGCTTGGTAGAAAGCAACAACGCAAAAATACTCAGCACCCACGTAAACTATGACAAGGATGAACAATCAAAACTACGTATCACACTGAAAATCAATAAAATAGACCTTAACCGAATCGTAGCTACCTTTGAGAGATTTAACTACCGCATCATCGCAAAATTCCACTCTTCCGAAGACCAAGAAATGAACAAAGACAGATTAGATCTGTTGCTGCGTTATCTTGATATCTAAAACAAAAGACATTGAAACACATCAAATGTACTTCGAGTACAGATACAAAAATGAAGAATAACTTTCAGATGTAGCTTTTTTTCGTTTTTTAGCAAAATCTCCTGAAAATTTAGGCGAACTTTGTCATTATCATTTTTACAACACAGAATCAAAACTCCACCACAGAAATAAAATGATAGTTTTGAAGATAATATTCAATATTCTCGAAAAAAAATACGTTATCACAAAGAATTTATCCCTATGAAAGTCGCCATAAACGGGCATAGTTTCCGTAATGATATAAAGCACCTGGTAGAAGAGATGTTTGACGAACTAGAAAAACACGAAATAGAAACCCAAGTTTCCGAGAGTTTTTTGACATTCCTCAGGCAAGTAGGTATAAACAGGCATATAGACAATGTTTATAAAAACCATAAAGACCTCTTTGATGCCGACTTTGTGTTTAGCCTTGGGGGTGATGGCACACTCTTAGAATCTGTAACCCATGTGGGAGAACGTGAAATTCCGATTTTGGGAGTCAATACGGGAAGGTTGGGTTTTTTGGCTACAGTCTCACCCTCAGAGATGAAAGTAACTATGAATAACTTATTCAAGGGTTATTACAAAATAGATGAGCGTATGCTGCTCAGTGTGGATGCTAATTGGGATATTTTTGAGGGAATTAATTTTGGCTTGAATGAATTTACGATTACCAAGCGAGATACCTCCTCTATGATAGTCGTGCATACTTACATTGATGGTGAGTATTTAAACTCTTATTGGGCAGATGGCTTGATTGTATCTACTCCCACTGGCTCTACAGGCTACTCTCTTAGCTGTGGAGGTCCCGTGGTGCTGCCACAGTCAAGTAATTTTATCATAGCACCTGTGAGCCCACATAACCTCAATGTAAGACCATTGATTGTCTCAGATACGAGTGTTATCTCTTTCGGGATAGAAGGGCGGAGCAAAAACTTTTTGGTGTCTTTAGATTCACGCTCCAAAGTAATCGATGCTACAGCACAAATAGCTGTCAGAAAAGAGAAGTTTAAGGCACGCTTGATAAAAGCTACCGAAGATAACTTCTTAAATACACTCCGAACCAAACTTAGCTGGGGGCTGGATGTGCGTAATTACTAAAAATAAAAAAGGTAAAGTTTTTGCCTACTAGATATTCAATAGCTTTTTTGCTAAGATAAACAAGTGTGATAATTATTTTAATTCAATTTAACTCATGAGAAATTTTAAAACAGGTTTACTTATTATTGCCTTTGCCATGGCTTGTCTGCACACAAATGCACAGACAATGTATGAAGCCAGCAAGGGCGTACCAGTAGTATATCAAACCATAGGAATCCAAGCGGGTATTATGAACTACTTCGGAGACCTAAACCCCCTAGCTCAGTATGTAACCACTGATATATCAGCCACCAGACCAGGGCTCGGGATTACCTACAGCCGAAGGTTTGGCGCTCGTACTACTGCCAGATTCGGAGTGATGTGGGGCAGGTTATTTGCCAATGATTTTGAAGCAGCTGACCCTGCAGACGAAAGACACCGCTACCGATACGGACGAAATGCCCACTTCCGAAATGATATTTATGAAATATCGGGCATGCTCGAGTATGACCTTATCCCGAGCTTGGGCCGTAATAAATATTATGCCCCTAGCAACCGTGCTGCTTTTTCGCCTTATCTTCTCTTAGGATTTTCCGCCTTCTATCATAACCCCCGAGCCAAAACACCTCTTGACTGGGCAGGGCCAGAAGGTGCAGGGCAATGGGTAAACCTCAGACCACTCCGCACAGAAGGGCAAGGACTTACCAGACAAGCACCCACCAACTATGTGCTGGCAGGTGAGCAAGATTCAGCCTACGAAAAACAATACTCTAACTTTCAATTTGCCATCCCTTTTGGCGTGGGTGTAAGGTTTAAAGTAACTCCTCGTACTCACTTGGCAGTTGAGACTGTATTCCGCTATACCTTCACAGATTATATCGATGATGTAGGTGGCAACTACGCCAACCCACTAGACCTAGAAAGTGACCTAGCACGGGCTATGGCAAACCGGACTCGTGAAATCAATGACATATTCAGCGGAGAAGCAAGAGACCTAGAAGCCGTACCCAATGTGGTAGTGTTAGACGACGCTGGCAGACCTACACTCTCAGGATATGGCAGAGATGGAGACAAACGTGGCGAATCAGGTAACAATGATGTGTTTATGTTTACGGGTGTTCACCTTACGTATATCTTCGGAAGAGATGCAGAGGTCATCTGCTCAGAAACCAAGAGAAGAGTATTCGGAAAAAGACCAAGAAATGCATTCAAACGTAGATAGTCAAATCTTATAAATTTCTAGCTTTCCACTCCAAAAGCACACACATTGCCCTTTGATAATGTGTGTGCTTTTTCTTTGTTTATACGCCTGTTTTAGACTAACTTTGCACAAAAAATTTATGAAAACAAAAGGTAATCTTACACCTAAAGTAAATATAGTTACGCTTGGCTGTGCCAAAAACCTCGTGGACTCCGAAAATATCCTTACCCAACTCAGAGGAAACGGAATAGATACCACCCACGAATCAGAAAAAGCAGAGGCAAATATTGTCATCATCAATACTTGTGGCTTTATAGACAATGCAAAGCAAGAATCCATAGACACTATCCTAGAATATGCACAAGCAAAGACAGACGGACTCATAGAAAAAGTCTATGTCACGGGCTGCTTATCTGAAAGATATAAAGATGATTTAGAAAAAGAAATCCCACAGGTAGATGCCTTCTTTGGTACCAGAGATTTACCCCTCTTACTCAAAAAATTTAAAGCAGATTATAAACAAGAACTCGTAGGCGAAAGACTCCTCACCACACCCAGACACTATGCTTACCTCAAAATAGCCGAAGGCTGTGACCGTCCATGCTCCTTCTGTGCCATCCCACTGATGAGAGGAAAACACATCTCTCAACCCATAGAACTAATTTTGCAGCAGGCACGCAGCTTTGCCAAGCAAGGCACTAAAGAACTCATCTTGATAGCACAAGACCTGACTTACTATGGCTTGGACATTTACAAAAAAAGAAACCTAGCAGAGCTGCTAGATAAACTCGCCGATGTAGAAGGTATTGACTGGATTAGGCTGCAATATGCTTACCCCGCTGGTTTTCCATTAGACATCCTTGAGGTGATTAAAAACAGACCCAATGTCTGTAACTACTTGGACATGCCCCTACAACACGGTGCAGACAATATGCTTAGAAAAATGCGTAGAGGCATCACCCGTACCAAAACAGAGCAGCTCATAGACAGTATAAGGCAGCAAGTGCCCGAAATAGCCATCCGAACAACGCTCATCGCAGGGCACCCTGGCGAAACAGAAGGAGATTTTGATGAAATGTATCACTTTGTAGAAAAAATGCGATTTGATAGGCTTGGAATCTTTAACTACTCTCACGAAGAGAATACGCACGCCTTCGGGATGGAAGATGATGTGCCCGAAGAAATCAAACAAGAAAGAGCTGATACCATTATGGAGCTACAGCAAATTATCTCTTCCGAACTCAACGAAAAGAAAATAGGCAATACCTACAAAGTACTCTTTGACAGAAAAGAAGGAGGATACTTCATCGGCCGAACCGAAGCCGACTCTCCCGAAGTAGATAATGAAGTACTCGTAGATGCATCAGAGCAATATGTAAGAATAGGTGATTTTGCACAAGTAGAAATAACAGGAGCCACAGAGTTTGATTTGTACGGAAAAATCACGCCCTCACATTAATGCTTAGTGTGCGAGTGTGTATCGCCCTTCTATGGGGTAGTGGTCAGAATACGAAATCTTATTCCAAGTCCTAAAGTCAAGGACTTTTATTTGAGGGCTATAAAACTGATTATCAATCCTCAGAAAAGGAATCCTCCCGTTATAAGATATTCCGATGCCCTGCCCTGCCTGCTCAAAAGCATTGTAAAATGTGCGTCTCATCCGCCCGTAGGTATAGCTCCAAGGAAAGTCATTAAAATCACCCACCAAAACAATCGGGTGTGGACTTTCCTTGATAAATTCTTCTAAATAGACCACCTGACCAGCACGGCTGATGTTGGCAAGCTTTATCTTTCTTGCCACTTTTCTGATCTTCTCCCCCATCTTTTGCCTGCTTGCTTCTAGCATTAGCACCTCCGAATCATCCAAAAAAATAGACTGTAGATGTACATTAATCACCCGCAAAGTATCTTCCCCGATTTTTACATCTGCATAAAGCCCCCTACTCCCCCAATGCTTGCGCAAAGGGAATCCGCCACTTTTGACAATAGGAAATTTGCTCAAAATAGCCAAGCCAAAATACCCTTCCTTCTTATCCAATGTATTGACAGGCGTAATCTGATGCCCATAACCCTGCTCAGTAGCCAAATGATACATCGTATTGAGTGAGTCTGAATCTTCTACATGGTAAAACTCCTGAAAACATTTAATCTCCGAAGGGTTGTTAATAATCCAATCAAGCATTTTCTGCGTACTGCCTGGGCTTTTATCTTGTAAATATGCATAGGCATTAAATACACGCACATTGTAACTCAACACTGAAAAAGACACTTGGTGTGGCAGTTCTCGCTCTTTCAAAAAACCATAGGCTACAATTCCCCTCAAATGATGGTGCCCCAAAAGCAATATTAGCCAAGGCACAAACCAAGCCCAAGGACGGTAACGCAAAAATAAAACCCCTACAATCAGCTCAGCGAGCAACCAAAAGGGAATACTAATAGCATACAAGCTTAAATAAGGATATTGCTCAGGATTGGCAAAGGCAGAAAGAAAAGCAACCAAAGCAAAAAAATGGAGCAAAAACACACTTACAACCCCTAACTTTTTCAAAAAAAATAATTTATATTTACAAAAAGTATAAGCTAAATTAAAACACAGGACTCAGAAAAGAGAATTTTTTAAAAAAAAACCTGATTTTTGAGAAATACTTTGTACTTTGTTTGAAAGTATGGATAAAAACCTTAATTTTGCATCTGAAACTTTTAAAAAAATCATGGTAGAATTAACAAGAAAAAATATTTAAGAATATGATGAATTAACCAATAGCTTACATGTATGCTAGATAGTTGTCAGGAGGCATCAAAACCTCTCAATTCTTAAATAATAAAAACTACTAGTTTTTTTTTAAAAGGGCCTCGTGCCCTATTTTTGTGTTTATGGATATAAAAGAAAAAATACAGCAATTCGTAGAAAACATCTTAGATGCGCAATACTTCGTGATAGAAGTGATTTATCAAAATAAAAAACCCAAATCAAAACTCAGCATCTACTTAGATGGTGATGAAGGGGTAGCCATTGATGTTTGTGCAGATGTAAGCAGAAAACTCTCGGAAGAACTGGATAAATTAGACCTGATAGAAGGTGAATTTAACCTAGAAGTATCTTCACCTGGTGCAGACAAACCCCTTACACATCAAAGGCAGTTTGTGCAGCACATCAACAGAACACTACACCTAGAGCTTGCAAATGGGCAAAGCCAAGAAGGTGTACTCAAAGAAACGAACTCTGAGAACCTCTTAATAGAAGTTCTTAAAGATAAAAAAAGTAAATCTGTAGAGATACTCAAAATACCTCACGCAGATATAAAAGAAGCAAAAGTATTGATATCATTCAAATAAATCATGGCAAAAGCGCAATTAGACGAGAAAAATAAGTTTATAGATTCCTTTGCGGAATTTGCACGCTCCAAAAACATTGACAGCAACACAATGACTGACTTGTTGGAGGAAGTATTTCGTACACTTATCAGAAGAAAATATGGCTCCGACGAAAACTTTGATGTCATCATCAATACTGAAAGTGGAGACCTAGAAATGAGAAGGTTCAGACTTGTGGTAGATGATGACTCCGAAGACATCTATGACTCTGATAAAATCCCGCTCAGTGAGGCACGAAAAATAGAAGATGACTTCGAGATAGGTGAAGAAGTAGCCGAAGATATACAGTTAGAAGACTTCGGCAGAAGGGCAATCCTTACTGCAAGGCAGACCCTGATGCAAAAAATTAAAGATCTCGAAAAAGGCAGCCTCTACGAAAGATACAAAGACATGGTGGACGAACTCATCACCGCCGAAGTCTACCAAATATTAGGACGAGATGCTCGTGAAGTATTGCTCACTGACAGTGAAAATAGCGAACTTGTGCTCCCACGCTCACAGCAAATACCAAAAGATAGGTTTAGAAAAGGAGATACCGTAAAGGCAGTAGTACATAAAGTAGAAATGCTCAACGGAAACCCTAAAATCATCTTATCTAGAACTTCACCCGTATTCTTAGAATGCCTCTTCGAACAAGAAATCCCCGAAGTGTATGATGGGCTTATCACCATCAAAAAAATAGTTCGTGAGCCAGGTGAAAGAGCAAAGGTTGCCGTAGAATCTTATGATGACCGAATAGACCCCGTAGGCGCTTGTGTAGGTATGAAAGGATCAAGGATTCATAGCATCGTCAGAGAATTAAACAATGAAAATATTGACGTAATCAATTATACTGAAAACCTAGACCTCTATATCTCAAGAGCCTTAAGCCCAGCCAAAATCTCCAACATCGTCTTAGAAGAAAATGGAAGAATCTCGGTCTATATGAAACCAGACCAAGTATCGCTCGCCATAGGCAAAGGAGGACACAACATTAAACTCGCCAGCCGATTAGTAGGCTACGAAATAGATGTATTTAGAGATGTAGAAGAAGCAGATGAAGATGAAGACATCGAATTATCTGAATTTGCTGACGAAATAGAAGGATGGATTTTAGAAGAACTCAGAAGAATAGGTCTTGATACTGCTAAAAGTGTCATAGAGCTAGGAAAAGATGTACTCGTAAAAAGAAGTGATCTCGAAGAAGAAACCGTAGAACATATACTTCACCTACTCAAAAAAGAATTTGAGTAAATAATGAAACTTAAAACTATCTTCAAACTTATACAAGCACAGATAATTTTAATATCATCCAAAAACATCATTGTACCAAAAACAAAGTAAGGTTCAATAATTCATTTAAGACAAAAAAAATAATCAAGGACGATTCTGTATGACAGACGAAAAAACAATAAGACTTAGCCAAGCCGCTCGTGAACTAAACGTAGGGACTTCTACCATTACTGATACGCTCGCATCTAAAGGTGTTTTGATAGAAAACAAACCAAACGCCAAAATCACGGTGTCGCAGCTTAATATGCTCGCAAAAGAGTTTGAAGTGCCAATGGAAGAAATCAATACTTCTACCAAGGCTAGAAGCAAATACGCTGGCCAAGATAGTGAAAACCACGGAGAAACCGAAAACTCCATAAAGGAAGAGAAAAAAGAGGCTATTTCTGAAACCCCTCCAGTACAACCAGTACAAAAAGAAGAGGAAAAACCGTCTGTGCAAAAAACAGAAAAAATAGCCGAAAATATCCCTAAACAAGAGGATAGCAAAACTGACAAAGAAGAAAACTTTGACAGCAAAACAAAGCTACCAGGACTTAAAGTGGTAGATAAAATAGACCTCGACAAGCCAAGGAAAGAAGCCTACAAAAATACCTCTGGCCAAATCGAAAAAGACAAGGAAAAAACCGAAACCAAAGCTGAGAGTAAACCTGAGGTTAAAAAAGAAGAGGAAAAAAAACCCGAATTCAAAGACGAGCAGAAAAAAGAAAGCCCAAAAGAAATAGAAAATAAGGTAGAAGAGAAAAAAATACCGCCCAAAGTAGAAAAAGAACCAGAAAAAAAACAAGAAGCTCAAAAGGATAGAAGACCCAATCAAAATACTGACACTAAGAAGAATGAGCCCAAAGAAGCAAGCAAAAATCCTTATGCTGGGGCTGGGACAAAAGAAAGCTTAGAACCTAAAAACATAAGCCCCAAAGCTCCACTGAAAAAAGAGGACATAAAGCAAGAAGAACCAAAAAATCTCAGCCCAGAAACAAGTGAGGAGGGAAAAGACCCTGAATCTACACTCATCAAAGGAGAAGGAAAAACACTGAGAGGACTCAAAATCTTAGGGAAAATAGAACTCCCCTCTGACAGACCCAGAAAAGGTGGAAAACCAGTAGCCTCCTCAGATGATAGAAAGAAAAAACGAAAAAGAAAGAAAAAACGCATAGAAAAGCCTGATGGCACAAGTGCAAACACAAGCACAACTACAAATACAGCCAACACAGGAACAGGCAACACACCCACAAATACTGGCAGTAGACCAAGAAATACGAACACTACAGGAAATAGTGGCAGTAATAACAGCAACAACAACAATACACAAAACCGTACCTCACAGCCCTCTACCAACCAACCTCAAAGTGGTGGCGGCAGCAACAGCGGTAGCAGAACCAGAGGCAAGGGCAAAGCCAAGGCAAAGGGAAATAACCAGAACAATGAAATCTCAAATGCTGAGATTCAAAGCCAAATCAAGGCAACTCTCGCAAAAATGAGTACCCGTACTAGAATGGGTAAAAAAACAACTCGTAGCCAGAGAAAAGACAGAGGTCAGTCCTCAGACATAGAAGAGGAAGAAACTAACTTACTACAAGTAACTGAGTTTATCTCTGCCAGTGACCTTGCAAGCTTCATGGACGTTTCTATAAATGAAGTCATCTCTACTTGTATGAATATCGGGATGTTTGTTTCCATTAATCAAAGACTCGATGCAGAAGCCATTACCATCATTGCAGATGAATTTAATTTTGATGTAGAGTTTATCTCTGCCGTCAAAGAGGATAGCCACGATTTTGAAGAAGTAGAAGAAGCCCAAGAAGACTTAAAAAACCGAGCACCCATCGTTACAATTATGGGCCACGTAGATCACGGCAAGACTTCACTCCTAGATTATATCCGCAAAGCAAACGTAACCTCACAAGAATCTGGAGGAATCACACAGCACATAGGTGCTTATGATGTAATGACCAGCAAAGGAGAAAGAATCGTATTCTTAGATACACCAGGGCACGAAGCTTTTACGGCTATGCGTGCCAGAGGTGCAAAAGTAACTGACATCGTCATCTTGGTCGTAGCCGCAGATGATGACGTAATGCCACAAACCAAAGAAGCCCTTAACCACGCACAAGTGGCAGGTGTACCCATCGTCATCGCTATCAATAAAATAGACAAGCCCACAGCCAACCCTGAAAAAATAAAAGAGGGCTTAGCCAAAGAAAATGTACTAGTAGAAAGCTGGGGTGGAAAATACCAAGATCAAGAAATCTCTGCCAAAACTGGACTGGGCATAGAAGACCTCCTAGAAAAAGTCCTCCTAGAAGCAGAGCTATTAGACCTCAAGGCAAACCCTGATAAAAATGCCGCAGGCACAGTCATAGAAGCAAGCCTAGACAAAGGCAAAGGCTATGTCGCTACTGTTCTTGTGCAGTCAGGCACATTGCAAGTAGGAGATGTTATCTTAGCAGGCTCACATTATGGCCGTGTAAAAGCCATGAATGATCACTTAGGCAGAAAAGTAACAAAAGCCAGACCCGCCACCCCTGTTCAGGTGCTAGGGCTTGCAGGAGCACCACAGTCAGGAGATGTATTCAAGGTGATGAACTCTGAAAGAGAGGCCAGAGAAATTGCTTCTAAACGTGAGCAAATCCTCAGAGAGCAGAATATCAGAGCTACCCGTGGACTTACTCTTGACGAAATCACCCGCCGAAGGTTACTAGGAAATTTCCAAGAACTTAAAATCATTGTAAAAGGTGATGTGGATGGCTCAGTAGAAGCCCTCGCTGATTCACTACAGCAGCTCTCAAGCAAAGAAATAGAAATCAAGATTATACACAAAGCCGTGGGGCAAATCTCCGAGGCAGATGTCATGCTCGCAAGTGCCTCAGAGGCAATCATTGTCGGCTTTCAGGTTCGCCCCTCACCCAATGCACGCAAAGCAGCCGAACAAGAAAAGGTTCAAATCAAACTCTACTCCATCATCTATACTGCCATAGAAGAAATCAGAGATGCTATGGAGGGAATGCTTGCCCCTACTATGGTAGAAGAGATTGTAGGAAATGCCGAAGTAAGAGATGTATTCAAAATCTCAAAAATAGGCACAGTAGCAGGCTGCTACGTAACGGATGGATACATCAAACGCAATAACCGTGTCAGACTTATCAGAGATGGCATCGTTACTTTTGAGGGCGAAATAGACGCACTCAAAAGATTTAAAGATGACGTGGGCGAAGTCAGAAATAACTTCGAGTGTGGTATGAGCATCAAAGGCTTTAATGATATTAAAGTGGGGGATGTGATTGAAAACTATGAAATCAAAGAGGTCAAAAGAAAACTATAAACCTCCAAAATCTATTCACAAAAAAGCCAAGACATTTTTAAGTGTCTTGGCTTTTTTTATTAAAAAATTCTTTCCAGAAAAAATATTAAGCATAAGAGCTGAGCATCACAGGCATAATGAGCATTAAGATCTCTTCTTCATCTGCTTTTTCGGCAGGCTTAATCACCCCAGCACGGCTTGGTGTAGAGAAAGCAAAATTAATTTCCTTAGAGCTAAGGTTACTTAGCATCTCTATCAAAAACTTCACATTAAAGCCAATTTCCATTTCTTCACCTTCATAGCTACAGGTAAGTGTTTCATTTGCCTCATTAGAAAAGTCTAAATCCTCTGCAAAAACCTGTAACTGACTTCCACTTAATTTCAGGCGGATTTGATTGGTCGTTTTATTGGCATAAATAGAAAGACGCTTAAGAGTGCTCATCAGGTCATTACGTCCGATTTCTAAGATATTAGGATTGTCCGTAGGAATGGCATTCTCATAGTCAGGGAAGTTCTCGTCTATCAGTCTGCAAGAAAGCTCCGTATTGTTGTACGTAAAAAAAGCCTGTCTTCCGCTAAACTGTGCCAAGATGTCTGTATTGTCTGTAGGCAAACTTACTTTGAGCAGGCTTAGTGCCTTTTTAGGAATAATCAGTGAACTTGCTTCCTCTGAGCTTACATCACTGCGGAAGTATTTTACCAGACGGTTGCCATCTGTAGCCACAAAGGTAATGCCGTTTGCATCTAACTTGCTATACATCCCCGTCATAGAAGGGCGAAGCTCGTCATTGCTTACCGCAAAAAGTGTATTGGCAATTGCTTCTGAAAGCACTTCTGAAGACATCTTTACTTTCACATCTCCATCGGGCTCAGGTCTGCGAGGAAAATCTTCTGCACCTTCACCTGCCAGTTTGTAGTGTCCGTTATAAGAAGTAATCTCTAGACTATAATTTTCTGCATCTATAGTGATAGAGAGAGGCTGCTCAGGAAGGCTTTTGAGGGTATCCAAAAGCTGGCGTGCAGGCACGGCAAGGCTTCCCTCATCTGTGGTTTCTATCTCGAGCTGGGTGGTCATCGTGATGCTCATGTCAGCAGCTGTTACGATTAATTTACCACCTTTAATCTCAAATAAAAAATTTTCTAAAATAGGTAACTGAGGATTGCTAGGAACTACGCCACTTAGCAGCGCAAGGTGCTTCTCGAGGGTAGTAGAAGAAACAATAAATTTCATAGGCTTTATTTATTTTTAGACGATGTTTAAATTTTATAAGTTTTTGATAACCAATAGTTTGCGTTTTTTGCTGCAAAACCGCCTTAAAGTTACATATTTTTAGTCAAACTAAGTTCAAATTTTGAGCAATTAATTTCTATCCTAAGCAAAGAAAAGTTCGTTTTATGTATGCTCTATGTCGTTTTTTAGACTCTCTAAAGAAGACAATAATGGAATACCTTTTGCCGAAAAAGCAAAGATTCTCCTTTATTGGATTTCGTAGCAAAGATTTAGAATTTGTGTTGTAATTTTGAACAATTAATTTTAAATGAGTTTTTTTAAAATTTATCCATCAATGAAGGTGTATAAGTAAATGGACAATTTAAAATTGAAATAAATTAATACATTGATTATCAGTAACTTCAATTGAAGGTAATGCCCTAAGTTCGCCTTAAGTAATTACTGAAACCTAAATAAGCACTTTATACTATGTCTCAAATACATACTTCCTCACAAAAGCCGAATCAACTTATTCATAGTACGAGCCCTTATTTGCTTCAGCATGCCTACAACCCTGTAGCATGGTATCCTTGGGGGGAAGAAGCCCTCCAAAAAGCAAAAGACGAAGACAAGCCCATCATTGTCAGCATTGGCTACTCTGCCTGCCACTGGTGCCACGTCATGGAGAGAGAGTCATTTGAAAATGAAGACATTGCGGCTCTGATGAATACCCATTTTATCAATATCAAAGTAGATAGAGAAGAACGCCCCGATGTAGATGCAGTCTATATGGATGCTGTGCAGGCGATGGGGGTGCGTGGGGGCTGGCCCCTGAATGCTTTTTTGATGCCCGATGCCAAGCCTTTTTATGCAGGCACTTATTTCCCACCCCAAAACTGGACAGGACTCTTGCAAAAAATTGCCGAAATCTTCCAAAAAAACCGAGCGGACATAGCCGAATCCGCCACACAATTCCAGCAGGTTATCTCTGCCAGTGAACTAAAAAAATATGGCTTGCAAGCACAAGATACAGATTTTAAGGCAGAAGACCTTGACAAGATGTACTTAGAGATAGCCCAAAACTTTGACACAACACGGGGCGGAATGCAAAAAGCACCTAAATTTCCGATGCCTTCTATTTATCAATTTTTATTGCATTATAGCCAAACAACTGAAAACGCCCAACACGCACAATCTGCCCAAATTCACTTAGAAAAAACCTTGGACGAAATGGCATATGGAGGAATCTATGACCAAATCGGGGGAGGTTTTGCTCGCTATTCGGTAGATGCTGATTGGTTTGCACCTCATTTTGAAAAAATGCTCTACGACAATGGGCAGCTCATCAGCCTCTATGCAGATGCTTATAATCTCAGCAAAAAACCCCTTTATCAGTCGGTAGTGCATCAAAGTATTGCATTTGTGGCACGAGAACTTACAAGTGAGGAAGGTGGATTTTATGCTGCACTTGATGCAGATAGTGAGGGCATAGAAGGAAAATTCTATACTTGGACTGCCCAAGAAATCAATCAACTATTTGAAGAAGAAAATGAGCGAAACCTCTTCAGTGCCTATTATCAAATCAAAGAAAAAGGAAACTGGGAGGAGGGTGTCAATATTTTGTGCCGTAAAATGAGTGATGAGGATTTTGCCAAAAAACACCAACTCAGTGAAGCAACACTGGCTGCTCATGTAGAAAGGTGGGAAGAAACCCTGCTCAATATCAGAAATCAAAGAATCAGACCAGGGCTAGATGATAAAATCCTGACAGGCTGGAATGCGCTCATGCTCAAAGGCTTGTGCAATGCTTATCAGGTATTTGGGGAGGCTGATTTTTTGAAAATGGCTACTCAAAATGCAGGTTTTCTGTGGGCAAAACTCTGGAACGGAACGCATCTCTGCCGCACTTATAAAAATGGGGAAGCCAAGATTATGGCTTATCTCGAGGATTATGCCCTCTTGATAGAGGCTTATGTTGCTTTGTATCAAGTTACTTTGGAGATACAGTGGCTTCATAGAGCTGAGATTCTGACCCACTATTGCCTCGAAAACTTTTATGATGCCGAAGAAGGCTTTTTCTTCTTTACGGACGTAAAAGGAGAGAAACTCATCGCCCGCAAAAAAGAGATTTTTGACAATGTAATACCTGCCTCTAACTCCGTGATGGCTAAAAACTTGTTTTATCTCGGACTTCTGACTGACAAGGCACATTATACAGACACAGCCCGCACAATGTTGGCAAGCACAAAAAAAATACTGCTCCAAAGCCTCGAGTACCTTACTAATTGGGGGCAGCTTTATTGTCTATTTGCCAAGCCTATAGCAGAGGTTGTGTTGATAGGAAAAGACTGTGCCTCTGTGGGGCTTGAGTTTACACAGCAGCAGTATTTCCCTCATAAAATACTCTTAGGAAGCACTGCTGAGTGTGAAGAATTGCCTTTGCTGGCACAAAAGACGAGTTTAGAGGCTCAGACGACTATCTATGTATGTTTTGATAAATCATGTCAGCTCCCTGTACAGCAAGTGACCGAGGCTTGGAAATTAATCAAAGAAAATTAAAATTTGAGCGTGTATGCGTTATACCAATCTTGAAGAAAAATATGACAAAACCATCAAAGCAGGCTGCTGGGGTTGTTTGGTCTATGTGGTTTTATTTTTTGGATTAGGAAGTGTGATTCTGTACTTTGAACTACCCATTATTTTGGTAGTACCTCTGATAGGTATTTTTGTACTGATATGGCTTTATTTTTTTATGAAAGCACGGAAAGCAGACCAAAGAGACAATGGAAAACTATAAAACGTCTTAGAGCACCTCGTCATCCTCCTCTTTTTTGCCAAAGAGTTGGGTTTCTTCGGTTTTTTGGATAATATCTCTTACAATCTTATCTAATTCTTTGGCAGAGTGCTCTAGGTATCCTAAAAACTCATCTATCTCTTGTGGGGGGTTTTTTTTATCAAATAATAGATTGATGAGCCCCATCATACGGGCAAGAGGTGCCCTTACTATATGTGCCTGAATCCAAGCTATTTCTTGAAATTTTTCGTTTTGGGCCTCAATGGCTTGTATGTAGTAGGTTCGTTCGCTCACATCAGTAGCCAATACAAGTCTGGCGTGTCTGCCATTTAGCTCTATGGGGTTACTCTGAATATCTACACAAATAATCCCTCCGTCTTTCTTTTTGTGCCTTACGTTGCTGAGTAAAAAATTGGGCTTTCGGTATGATTCTCTAGTAAGTCTGATAAAGTTATCTGCATCCTCTTCTAGGTAAATTTCTGTTACTTTCATAGCCAAAAACTCTTCTAAGGAGTAGCCATAATGTATGATGGTGGCTTGGTTTACATCCAAAAACTCATGTGTCTGTTCATCAAAGACCATCATAGGCGAGGGGCTTAAATGAAATAAATCTCTATATTTTTTTTCAGACTCTTTGATTTGAGATTCAGTCCTTTTTCTTTCTAGGCTATAAGCGATGCTTTTGCTAAGTTGGTAGGCGTTGAGTTCGTCTTTGAGTAAATAATCGGATACGCCGAGTCCTACGGTTTTCACACCAAACTCCTTGTCTGCGAACCCAGTCAATACAATGATGGGTTTTCCTTCGGAGAGTCTTACAATTTCTTTGACGAGGCTTTCTCCACTTGCATCGGGCAGAGATAAGTCTAAGAGAATGACATCAAAGTGCTGATTTGCAAGCGTTGTCTTGGCTTTTGAGAGGGTAGTTACTTGGTGAATTGTGATATTGTGTACTTCCTCTTGTAAGTAGTCTTCTATTAAGATATAATCGCCTTGATTATCTTCAATCACTAATATGCTCAGGTCAGACAATGATATAGGCATACCTTAATAGTTAGATTTGGTGGGTAACTTTGCTACGGACAGCCAGAAGAGCTTGATAGCCTCAATGGTTTCTAAAAATTCTGTGAGTTCTACGGGTTTTGTGATGTAGCTATTGGCGTAGTTTTGATAGGCACTTATGATGTCTTTATCTGAAGATGAGGTGGTAAATATCACCACAGGGATATGCTTTAAATGCTGGTTAGACCTTATTTTTTTTAGGAGCTCGTGCCCATTCATTTTGGGCAGATTGATGTCTAATAAAATAAAATCGGGCGTAGTTACATTTTCGTAAGCACTTGTTTTTTCTAGAAACTGAAAAGCTTCCCATCCGTCTTTTGCTACACTTATTTGGTAATCTGTGTTACCTGTTTCTAGGGCATCTGTTGTCAATAAAATATCACCTTCATTGTCTTCTACCAACAAGATATGTGTGGGTTTTGTCATGAAATAATCTATAAAAAATACTTAATATGAGATAAATTATCTTGATTAAGCTCAATGCACATAGTTTTAAAAATCCTTACACAAAGTTATAAAACTATTTACGAATAGTGAAATAAAAAGTCGTACCTTTTCCGATTTCTGATTCTATCCATATTTTTCCGTGGTATCGTTCCACTATTTTTTTACATATTGCCAGCCCTATGCCTGTGCCAGAGTACTCTTCTCGGCTGTGCAGTCTTTGGAAGATTACAAACACTTTGTCAAAGAATTGTTTTTCTATCCCGATGCCATTGTCTTTGATTTCAAATTGCCAGTGATTCCTTAGTTCTTTGTGTCGAATCTCGATGTATGGCTGTATGAGTGGGTTTTGGTATTTGAGGGCATTGGTGATGATGTTTTGAAATAACTGCTGCATGTGTGTTCTGCCTGCTTTGATGGCGGGGAGTTTTTCCCATTTTATTTGTGCATCTTTTTCTTGGATGAGGGTTAGATTCAGGGTGATAATCTCTTCTAAAAGGTTATCAAGCATGATATTTTCTTGCTTTGCTTCATTTCTCCCTACCCTTGAATATTCCAGCAAATCTAAGAGAATTTTACGCATTCGTACAGCTCCATCTACGGCAAAGTGAATGTATTTTTGGGCTTTTTCGTCTAATTGGTCTTTGTATTTTTTATCTAGCTGAGTAAGAAAGCTAGTAACCATTCTGAGAGGCTCTTGGAGGTCATGAGAGGCTATGTAAGCAAACTGCTCTAGCTCGGCATTGGAGTTTGCCAGTTCTTGAGCTCTTTGATTCATCTCAGTATTGAGTTCGTTGAGGTGTTGCTCGTATTTCTTCTGTCTGGTGATGTCTCTTTCTATGGCTACCCAGTGGGTAAAGAAGCCGTTCTCATCGGCCACGGGCACTACAGAGAAATTTACCCAAAACTCTTCTCCATTTTTTTTGTAATTGATTAAGTCTATATTGAGGCTTTCCCAGTTTTCTAGGGCTTTTCGGAGCTTGTCAAGTGTTTCTCTGTCAGAGTTAGGCCCTTGGAGTATTCGGGGCGTTTTGCCTATGACATCTTCGGGCGCGTATCCTGTCATCTTGGTAAAGGCATCATTGACATAGACGATTTTGGGTCCGGGCAGGTCAAAAGGCTCGGCCTCCGTGATGAGTACTGAATCGGTGGTGTGTGTTACTACAGATTCTAGCAGTTTGAGTCTTTCTTCTTCTTCTTTTTGCTTGGTGATGTCTTGCAAAGCCCCTATCATTCGGTAGGGTTTGGCTGTTTTTGGGTTTCGGATGATGATGGCTTTTTCTCTGATGTAAGCATATTCACCATTGGCTTTTTTAAATCTATACTCACCTGTCCATTTATTGGTATGTTTATCTTGTCGGACTTGCATGATTTCGCCCCATATCCTGTTAAAGTCATCAGGGTGAATACACGTTTTCCAGAAGTCTTCTTTAACGCCTTCCTCACATATTTCATAGCCAAAAAGTCTTTGGTACCCTTTGCCCCAGAATACATTTTCTTTGTTCATATCCCAGTCCCAGATGGCATCATTGGTAGCTTCCATGACGATATCGTAGCGTTCTTTGGCAAGCCTGACTTCTTCTGCTGCTTTTTTTCCTTCTGTGATATTGATAGAAATGCCTGCGATGGCATAAGGCTCATTGTTTTGGTTTTCTAGGAGGAATTTCATTTCTAAGAATACCTCCTCCCCTACTTGGTGTTCAAAACTTTCGGGGAGTTTATTCTGAATGATTCTTTTATCGACTCTCCTGCAGTTGTCCGCAAAATCTTCCTCAAATATATCATAATCTGTCATCCCTAATTTTAGGTCTTGATGACTAATGGCTTTTTTGTAGCCCTCATTAAAGAATAAGTACCTTCCTTTTAGGTCTTTCATAAACACGACCATAGGTGCAAAATCCATGATGGTCTGAAGCTGATCCTTTGATTTTTGGAGTTCTTCTTCGGCTATTTTTCTTTTGGTAATATCTCTAAAATAGATTGAAAGTCCTTCTTTGGAGGGGTACACACTCACTCCAAGCCAACTATTTAGTGATGGGTAAAACTCTTCAAAATCTGTGGAGATATTTTCTTTTGCTGCCTTGTGGTACTCTGTGTAAAATTTAAGTGAGATGGCTTCTTTTAATACCTCCCATAAGTTTTTATGAATGATATTCTCTTTGGGCACACCCATAATCATCTCTGCACGATGATTCCAGTAGGTTACCCTCCACTCTTTATCCAAGGTAAAGAATCCGTCATTGATACTTTCTAAGACATTGGTTACTCTCTGGCTGTAGGCTTCCAGCTGTGCTTTTGATTTTTGGATGTCTGTGGCATCTCTGGCTACGGCATAGATATTTTGGCTGTCTTCATCCCAGCGAGCCGACCAGATGATGGGTATAATTTGCCCATTTTTGTGCCTGTATCTATTCTCAAAATCAGTAATGCGCTGCCCTTCCATTACTTGCTTGGCTGTATTGATGCTTTTGGCTTGGTCTTCTTCTATGACAAACTCGACAAAGAATCTTCCTTGCATTTCTTCGGGAGTGTAGCCCCATATTTTGGAGGAGGCTGCACTGACCTGAATAAAGCGTCCTTGGGCATCGATGGTGCAAATAATGTCTGCTGATTGGTTTAAGATTTTTTGTAAGAATGCCTCATTTTCCCTGAGTTTTTCTGCGGCTTCTACCTGCTTGCTGATGTCTGTATGTACACCTATGATTCGGAGTGGCTTTTGGTCTTTACTCCATTGGGTTACTTTTCCTCTTGTGAGAATCCACTTGTAAGAGCCATCTTTGCACCTTAGTCTGTGTTCTTTTTGATATACATCTATTTTGCCTTCAAAGTGCTTATTAAGTTCGTCATAGCAGGATTGTAAATCATCTTGGTGTACGAGTGCTTCCCAGCTTTCAAGCTTTGATGAGATTTCGTCAGTCTCGTATCCAAGCATTGTTTTCCATCTATCAGAGAAGAATACATCATCACTTTCTATATTCCAGTCCCAGATACCATCTCCTGAGCCTTCTAGGCCAAATTTCCATCTTTGCTCAATCTGATTGAGGCGTATGCTTTGTCTTTTTTGGTAGTCTATGTCTTGAAAAACCCCAAACAGACGGACACAGACACCATTTACAAACTCTGCCCGCCCTTTAGCTCTTACCCATTTTTCTCTTCCTTTTTGTGTAATGATTTGTAGGTCTGTATCCCAGGGGTTTCCGTGCTCGATGGCCTCTTGTACCAATAGCTGTATTTTTTCACGGTTTTCTCCTTCTTTGTAAAAATAAATACCCTCTGCAAGTGTGGGTTCGTAATCTGAACTTACCTCATGGATTTCTTTGGTGATGGGCGACCAGAACAACTTCTGCTTGATAACATCAAACTCCCAGCCTCCGATGTGTGCTATGAGGTTGGTTTCTTGAAGTAGTTCGAGGGTTTTTTTGAGTTCTATTTCATAATTTTTTCTTTCTGTTACGTCTTGAAAAGTACCAAATACTTTGACGGTCTTGCGGTGTACGTGTAGCGGTTTGGCAGTAATCTGTAGCCATTTGGTGCTGAGCCCATTTGTTTTGGTGGTGAGGTTAAAGGGTGTCCCAAACTGTGATGCGTGTTCAAAGGCATCTGTGAGCAATTTAGCGTCTTCTTCTACAAAGAAAGATGTTACATTTTTGATGCTCAGTTCAGTATCTTCTTTGATTTCTAATAGCTTGTAAACCTCTCCAGTAAGGATAAGTTCTTCGGTGAATGGGTCATACTCCCAGCCACCTACTTTGGCATTTTCTTGGGTATCTACGAGCAGTTTTTTATACCTCTTGCTTTCTGTAATATCCCTTACAGAAGTAACCTTGTATCTTGAGCCATCTTCTTGGATGAGTAGCTCTGCACCTACATATATTTCTATGAGTGTACCGTCTTTGCGCTGAACTTGCCACTCCATGGGCATTTCTGGAATACCTATGATGAAATCATCGTGCATTTTTTTGGCAAAAACCCTTGACTCAGGAGGCAGCACCATCTCAAACCCCCTTCCTATAAGCTCTCTGACTTCATACCCGTAGATATGCGCATACTCACGGTTTACACTCACAAAATGGCCCTGCTCATCTGTAACACAAATGCCTATGTTGGTGGCATTAAATACTGAGGCGAGGAGTTTTTCTACTTTGCCAAGGCTCAGCATGGCTTGCTTCAGGTCTGAGATTTCTAGCAGAGAGATAGAGATAACGGATATTTTCTCTCTAGCATCCAAGACAGGGGTGTAGTTGTAGTTAAACCATCTTGACTGCCCTTCTATATCTTTAATCACCCTTTCGCTTTTGATGGTTTCCCCTTTGAGTGCTTTTTGAATATCTTGGGTGAAGTACTCGAGGTAGTCATTTTCTAATATATCTATGATGGAGTTGCCTACTTTGAGTTCTTTTCCAAACAGCCCCACGAAGCTGTCATAAGCTTTTTGATTAAAGACATTGATTTTATAAGTAGCATCTATGAGTATAAAGGCTTGCAGTGTATTGCTGAGGAGTGCCTCCTGATTTTCGTCTTTTTTTCTGAGCAGGTCGTCCTTGTCTTGTAGCTCTTCGTGTGTTGATTTGAGTTCTGAATAAGCTATTTGAATCTCTTCGTTGGTAGATTGTAGTTCTTCATTGCTGGTTTCTAGCTCTTCATTAGAAGATTGCAGCTCTTCATTGGTAGATTGCATTTCTTCGTTAAGAGATTGCAGTTCTTCATTGGTGGTTTCTAGCTCTTCTATGTATGTCTGAAGGTGTTCTTTGGTGGCAGCAAGTTCTTGCTCCAGCTCTATCATTCTACTTTCTTGGGGGATGTCATTGGGTTGGTTCAGAAATTCGCCAAAGAGGTCAGTAGATTCAAACCTTTCAAAGATAACCAAAAAGAACTGGTTGGCTCCTTTAGAATACATGACAGGCTTCACGATGAATCGCATGTAGTGTAACTGCCCAAAAAACTCTATTTTTTTGAGTTTGCTTCGTCTGGTTTGTTGGTTTTTGAGGGCTTGGCTAATGATAGAGCGCAACTCTATCTGTAGCTCAGGGATGATAAGTTTGATGATGTTGGCATTCATACTTCCTTCGGGGAAGTTAAAAAAAATCCTTACATCACCGCTGATTTCTATCACATCATAGCTGTCATTGATGATGACATAGGGATGCTCAAATGTCTGAAAGAATGTTTCTTTGAGCATCTCTTTAAGGGAGTATTCTTTGCTGCCTTGGTTCTCATTTTTTTTGGCTATGTGGGTGAGTATTTTTTGGGGTTTGAATGCAGAAAAGCGTACATTGTGTAGGTTTCCCCCTCTTTTTCTTTGGAACAGCTTGCTTTTTGCGTCTATGGTGGCAAAAAGGTCTGAAAACTGCCCTATAGTTTCTGATTTTCCTAGAAAAAGTATGCCATTGAGGTTAAGTGCATAATGGAAGATGGGCATAATCTGCTGCTGCAGACTTGCTCCAAAATAGATGAGCAAATTGCGGCAGGTAATCAGGTCTAGTTTTAAGAAGGGTGGGTTACTGGTGAGGTCATGCCTAGAAAAAAGCACCATAGATCGTATATTTTTAATCAGCTCATAGCCCTCCCCTCTTTTTAAAAAATACGCTCCCAGCATTTCATCTGATAGCCCATTGATGGCTGACTCAGGGTACACACCTCTTCTTGCCTTTGCGATGGCTTTTTCGTCTATATCTGTGGCGAATATCTGGATATTGTACTCTTGTATTTTATTTTTGAGTAATCTTGATAAGATAATGGCAATAGAGTAGGGTTCTTCTCCTGTGGCACAGCCAGGCACCCATATTCGGATTACATCTCCTTGATTTTTTGTACCAATGATTTTTTTAATCTGTGCTTCTAGTGCGTCAAAAGCGTCTTTATCTCTAAAAAAACTTGTAACTCCTATAAGATACATCTCAAAGAGATCATCTAGCTCTGTGGGTTTATCTTCTATATAATCTAGGTAATCTTCCACGCTTTCTATGGAAAGCATCAGCATTCTTTTATCGAGCCTTCGGTTGATGGTAGCGGGCTTATAGTTAGAGAAGTCAGTGCCTGTTCTTTTTGACAAAAGCTGAAATATTCTTTCTAAGCTTTCTTGCCTGTTGCTTGGGATTTCATCTTGTGAATTGAGACGTTCGGGATGCAAGATATATTCTCTGATTTTTTCGCCCATTTTATCTACGGCAAGAATCATATCTATGCTTCCTGTTTCTATGGCAGAGACTGGCATGCCATCATATTTGGCAGTAGAAGGCTCTTGTGCGATGGTGATGCCTCCTGATTGCCTGATGGCAGTGATGCCTTGTGCACCGTCTGAGCCTGTGCCTGAGAGTATTATGCCTATGGTGGAGTAATCGTCTTCTTCGGCAAGAGACTGGAAGAGTACATCTACTGAGGGTTTGGGCCCTACCATGCTAGAGGGTTTTTGTAGGTTGATGTGTTTATTATGAATGGATATTTCTTTGTCGGGTGGGGTAATATAGACGATGTTTGCAGCCAATAGTTCATAATGTTGGGCTTCTTTTACTTGTAGCTGTGTGTTGCGGCTAAGTAGCTGCACGAGCATGCTTTTATGATGTGGGCTAAGATGCTGTGCAATGATGATGGCTACATTCTGAATATCTGTGGGGAAGTTTACTAAAAAATCTTTGAGTGCTTCTAAGCCTCCAGCAGATGCGCCTATGCCTATCACTGTAAGCTTTGCTGTAGATTCATGCTTGATTATTTCTAAACCTTCCTTGTCTGTCTCGGGCTGGTCAGCACTTGGCTTGCTATGTTCTATCATTCTCTAGTGTTATTGATGCACAATTCTCAAAGATGCTTATTTAAAAATCTACTGAATAAGATGCCTGATTATCAGGTATTTTGCACTTATTTTATGAGCTTTGTAAGATACGACATTTACGATACTCATTCAAAAGTCTCTTGAGGGTTTCTTTATTTTTATTGATAAATGGCAAAAAAATAGCCCTTAGAAATATCCAAAGGGCTGTTTTTTTTGATGTTTTGAGTTTTAGGTTCCTTGCTGGTCAAGCTGCCCAAACTTTTCGTATTTTAGGCTGATAAAATCATCATTGGGGATGAATCCGTTTTCGTCTGCGGATAGCTCTGGTTTGATTCTTTCCACAAAGAACATTCCTAGCACAAGCCCGTTTTTCACTTCTACTTTTCCTCTCGGTACACACACAAAGAAATCTTTCACAGACTCATAAGTTTGTTCGGAGATATTTACTCTGTTGATTTCTCCTCCACTTTCCATACGAGAAGCGATATTTACGGGGTCTCCCCAGATATCATAAGCAAACTTACTTGTTCCGATGACTCCTGCCCTGATTTCACCTGTATTGATTCCTAGTCGGCACTGCCAATAGTCATCTCCTTGGGCTAGTTTTTCTTGCCGTCTTCTTATCATGAATCTTTGCATCTCTAGCCCTGCAAGCACCGAATCTATGGGGTTAGTGGCATTGGCTTCGGGGATACCTCCTGCACACATATAGGCATCGCCGATGGTTTTGATTTTCTCGAGCTGGTGCTTGGCTATGATTTCATCAAAGGCAGTAAAGCAGTCATTGAGTTCTTCCATGAGTTTGTCGGGAGACATGGTGGCGGCGAGTTCTGTAAATCCTTTAAAATCTGTAAATAAGATAGAGACCGTTCCGTAGTTTCTCATTTTTGCCTTTCCGTAGGTTTTTAGCTCATCGGCTATTTTTAGTGGCAGGATATTGAGGAGCAGTTCATCAGATTTTTCCCTTTCTATCTGAATAAGTTTATTTTTATCCTCAATGGCATCTCTTTGGGCAGTGATTTCTTCATTTTGTTGGTTAATCTCTTCATTAAGGAGCACCATTTTATCACGCTGCTTGCGTCTGGTGCGTGCTATAAAGTAAAAGACCACCATCGCAATGAGTAGGATGGCAATGATGCCAAACAAGATGTAAAACAAATACCAGTACTGCCTTAAGAAAGAGTTAAAAGACATGATTCCGAGCTTGTTTTGGAGTTTGTCTAGTTGGCTAAAGTTCACATCACGTAGCCTTTGGTATTCTTTATCATACTGCTCTAGTTGTTTTTCTAACCCTGCGATGACAATTTTGAGCTCTTCTTTTTGTGCGGGTGTGAGGTCATTCCCTTCTAGGTAGGCTGTGAGTTGGTTGAGTCTTAGTTTTACTTTTCCTTGTTTTTCTACGAGTAATCTCTCGCTCTCTAGAATATCCTGCTGGGCTCTTTCCATCAACTCCTCATAGGTTTTGGGCTCATCAAGTTCTTTGAGTGATACCTCCTTTCTTTCAAGCTCAGATATATTTTCAGTTCTGTCTGTATTGGTAGTTACTGAATCAATAGCACCTGTGCGAGTCAAGTTTAATCCAGCCAAAAGAGAATCTATGTTAATCTTGGCAGGCTTAATAAGCCTTGTATCCTCTTGTGTTCTTTTATCGCCACCATACACAAAAGCGCCATCAGCAAGTGGCTCGCCTATTTCTTTGTTAATGGTAATTCTTTTAGTGCCTGTACCATCTGTTGTGCCTGAGGCATTGGCAGCATAGTTTTGGGTATAAGAGAAATTATTGGCGGGGTTTCTGACTTCTAGTTGGTAATCTTGCCCCTCTCTTAGCTGCCCATAAAATTCATTGGTGCTGGGGTCATATTGTAGTCGTACTTGCTCATTGAGATTTTGGTTATCCATTTTAATAATGAGCTTTTCAGGATTTTTGCCCAGCTCTTTGGCAGATATTCTAACCTCTGATTTTTTAGGTTTGAGATAGACATTTTTACTAAACTCATACTCCTTTACTTTTCTGAGGTTCACCTCCATCATTTGGTTATCGAAGCCTTCTTGACTTACTTCTACTTGGTAGCTCTCCCCGATGGGCAAGCGCACTTCTGTGATTCCTTGTGCATCTAGGTTTTGTACTACTTCTCCTTTGCTATTTTTGACTGTAATCTTCCCTTTGATGGGTGTCTGCAAATCTGAGTCTAACATATTGACAAAGACCACAGCTTTGTTGATTCTGAAGTCAAAAGTTTTGCTTTCCACTTCTTTTACCTTGTCTTCTTGGGCTTGAGCAGACAATCCGCACAGACAGCTTAGAAGTAAAATGATTATTTTTTTCATGTTTTATTCTTTTATCAGTTTTAGCACCACCTGTTGTGATTGATTTTTTATGGTTAGAAAATATTTGCCATTAGAAAAGGCTTCTAAATTTATAAGATATTCTGTAATCGGCAAATTTTTAGCCAAAATATCTTCAAAAATTGTTTTCCCATTCACATCATGCACACGCAAGTTCATATTTCCGATATAGTCATTTTCTATTCTCAGTCTAAATAAACCATCTGTGCTAGGATTAGGGAATACGCTTGTCTGGTATCTTAGTGCATCAGGGTCTATAGAAGTTGGCACACCAAATACTGCACCGATTGTCTCACTGTATTCAGAAAGGACAGTGCTTTGAAAAGCCCTCACACGGTAATAATACGTGATGCCTTCCACCACATCATTGTCTGTAAAGAAAGTGATGTTTGTACCTACGGTACCTATTTCTGTGAATGTACCTTCCAATCCTTCGCGTCTTTCAATAGAGAACCCTGCCTCAAACTCATCATTATCTGCCCAGAAGATATCCATACCTACCCCCGAAGTAGCATATACTTCTAGATTGCTTGGTGCATTGAGTGAAGTAATAAAGGTCTGAACTTCTATCACACCTGAGGCAGCCGAGGCGCCTGTAGCATTGAGCGCACGTACTCTGTAATAATAAATTATGAATACATCTAACCCTGTAGCTAAGTAAGAGGTAGCATCGGAGATTGGCTCATTAGATAGAAGCAAATTACTAAACTGAGGGTCAAGGGCGATGTCTATGCTATATTCCGTGATTCCATCTAGCCCCTCCCAATTGGCAGTAAAGCCTGTAGCCACTACTTCACTTGCAGCAAGTGCAAGTGGTGCTTGTGGTAAGGTCAAAAACTCTATTGTGTTAGAACTGACAGAAGAAATACCCAATCCGTTGATGACCCTCACACGGTATTGATAGAGTGTATTGGGTGTAAGCCCTGTTACTAGCACTGTATTGGTCAGTACTTGTCTATCTTCATACCCTGCAACGAAGGTGTCAAAATTATCTTCAGACACGTCTAGCCTGTATTCCGTGGCATTTGATATTGGTGTCCAGTTGGCAGTAAACTCAGTGGCTACTTCGGGTGTGAAAGTAGCTGCATTGGCTACAGGTGCACTTGGTATCAATATAACTCTCGGATTTTGGCTGCCATTTGTATTGTTATAAAGTGTAGCTGTGCATCGGTAAGGGACTACCTTCACAAAATAGTTTACTCCTTCTTGCAAGCCTGTAATAGTGATAGGGCTGGCAATCAACGGGCCATTATATACCACTTGCTCACCTGAGCTTAGATAATTGAGGTCTGCTGGTGGTATATTATCCCCTAAGCCCCACTCTGTGAAGAAGCCTTGTGGATCATTACTTATCATGACTAAGTATCCTGAAGCATCAGTCACGTCTGTCCAAGAAGTAATCTCTATGGAGGTAGCAGTATTCGCTCCAAAGAATACCTCATCTACTGGGCTGCTTGGCATGTCGCAGCCTTGCCCTTGCAATAAAAAGGTATAGGGCTCATTGGCACAATCACTCCCGAATATGACCAATGTTTCTGTTACTAGGGCATCTGCACTCGGTGTAAATGTAACATCAAAGGTAAATGACTCACCAGGAAAAAGGAATGGAGGCTCTCCTGCAAACAATATATCAAAATCAGTGCTCGTAGGATTGATAAAAAATAAATCAGAAATAGACAATAGACTCTCACCTGTGCCTGTGTTCTGAATCGTGAAAGTCTTGGTAACTGAAGCACCCACACTGACTGTCCCAAAATCTGTATTATTGGTAGTGCTTACAGTAAATGAATTATTAGGAATCACTTGGGCATTGCCCAATACAGTCATTTTAGGGTAAGCATTCTGGAAAAAACACGTATTAGAAATGCTAAGATTGCCCTCTACCCAGTTGGAGTTAGGCCCTGTGAGTGAAAAGTTATTCAAATTACCATTGTTGTTAGAAGCTCTGTCTAGCAAGACATTCTCGGAAGTATTGTCTGAAGCAACTCTGCCTTGGTTAAAATCATAATACACCAACAAGCCAGCCTCTGAGCCCGTCAGCTCACAAAATAAACCTTCATTGATTTGATGACACGAACGGACTTCATTCCAAATTCTTAGCTCATCTAACTGCCCTTCCATAAAACCGTTTGCTAAGTCTGGTCTTGCACCTAAAAATAAATTAGAACCTACAGGGGTACTCAATGTCCTCGATACATTGGCAACTTCCTGACCATCAGCATATACCTTTACATTCGCTCCATCATAAGTAACTGCAAGGTGGTGCCAGTTAGCATCTAGGGTATAACCTGTGTCAAAATCATTGATTCCATCAAAGAAAAAGAGATTCTTCTGTGTATTGTCAGCATATAAGCCAAAAGAAGTTCCACTGCCAATATCACCCCAACCTGCATAATGGCTGATTGTCCCATTGGTTTTGACATCTTTTACCCAAAATTCAAGGGTTCGTGCATTGCCAGCACTGACTATATCCAAAGAACTGGTGCTTTGCACATAATCATCTACTCCATCAAAATCAAGAGCAGTAGCAGGAGGCGGGCAAAGTACATCGCCATTGATTATCCAATTAAAGGCATCTAACAATGTTTGTCTTTCGGTTTCAGAGGCACAATAGGTCAATCCTGCTGCGCCCAAGGTAATGCCCGTGGGGATTTGCGTTTCGCCTGTCTCTAAGGTAGCCCAGCCGATAAGGGTAGCATCATAATTGGCTTGTGAGAGTCTGCTGCCATCTAACATTTCAGTCATTCCATCTTCTGTAATATTTACATCAGGGTCTTCTACAATGCTACTGATGTCCCAAGCACTTAGATTTTGATTAAAAGAGGGAGCAAAATTAAACATCTTGTTCATATTTTGCACACTACTTACATTCCATCCACTAATATCTCGATTGAAAACAGTCGCATCTCTAAACATACCAGACATATTTACTACATTACCCACATCCCAAGTGCTGATGTCTTGGTTAAATATAGAACCGCCACCAAACATACTGCCCATGTCGGTAACATTACTCACATCCCATCCACCAATATTTTGATCAAAAGAGGTGGCAAAATTAAACATAGCGTTCATATTGGTAACTGAGGTAGTATTCCAGCTACTAATATCCTGATTAAAAGCAGTGGCGAATAAGAATACACCATTCATATTGGTAATACTTGCACTTGATGTATTCCAATTCAAAGGATTATTACTTTGCCCTACTGCGTCTCCATTGTTGAAAGCGGTAGCTCCAAAAAACATCACCGAAATATCCGTAGCACTGCTCATATCCCAAGATGAAATATCTTGATTGAAATTCACACAATTGACAAACATTCCTGAGAATGAAGTTCCATTGCTCACAGTCCAGTTATCGAGTGGGCTATTGAAAGCCGTGGCATCTTCAAACATACCCGAGAAAGCCGCTACATTACCCACGTCCCAGTTATTGATATTCCCATTGAATGTAGTACAACCTCTAAACATCAAGCCCATATCCATATTAGGTACAGCATTTAAAACTGGTGCGTCTGTTGCATTGTAAGTCAAATTGGCACAGCCATAAAATGCCCCACTCATACTCGTCCAAGCAATGTCTCCCCATTGCTCTATGGTTTGAATTTTTAAAATATCTTGCCCCTCAAAGCCATTGTTAAAGTAAATACGAGGAAAATCTCCTGTAATATCTATCTGATATGTATCTCCATTATTCAATCCTGTGATGGTAAAATCACCTATTTGTCCTGTAGCAAAGCCATCTCCTAAACCCGTATTTGTAAGGTTTATCCAAGTAATATCATAGTTATAACCTTCTCCAATAGTTGGTATAGTAAGCTGACCATCTGTAGTTACCCAAGTAGTACGGAAGGAGGTAGTAGAGCCTAAACAGTTGGGTGCATCTCCTGTGATTGTCCAACCAAAAGAATTGATTAGATTTTGTCTATCTGCCGTAGCAGCGCAGTAAGTCAGTCCGTCGGCTCCTAAGGTAATTCCTGTTGGAATCTGAGTCTCACCCGCAGCAACATCTAGGGTAGCCCAGCCTGTGAGGGTAGCATCGTAGTTGACTTCTGAAAGACCACTGTTACTGAGCATATTATTCATTGCAACTACATTACTAATATCCCAAGTGCCTAGGTTCTGATCAAATGAAATAGCATCAAGAAACATCGCATCCATCTGAGTAACATTAGATACATCCCAAGTACTAATGTCTTGATTAAAGGCAGTAGCTGTCCAAAACATAAAGAATGCTTCATTCAGACTAACTACATTCCAGCCAGAAATATCTTGGTCAAAGGCAGTAGCATGGTCAAACATAGAAGACATTTGAGAAACGTTAGATACATTCCAGCTCCCAATGTTTTGATTAAATGCTTCTGCAAAGTAAAACATCCTTTGCATATTTGTTACATTAGAGACATCCCAGCCACTAATATCTCCATTGAATATCGTGGCATTCGCAAACATAGAGCGCATATTGCTTACATTGCCCAAATCTGGTATATCTACACTTACGCCATAAGTAAGATTAGCACAACCTTCAAAAGCACTTTCCATATCTGTCCAAGCTATATCTCCCCATTGCTCTATGGTCTGAATCTTAGC
>JAABSX010000027.1 GCA_011390205.1 Microscillaceae bacterium
AGTCAGTGAGCTTTGTATGTGGTCAGTCAGTGAGCTTTGCTTGTGGTCAGTCAGTGAGCTTTGTATGTGGTCAGTCAGTGAGCTTTGCTTGTGGTCAGTCAGTGAGCTTTGTATGTGGTCAGTCAGTGAGCTTTGCACTGAGCCAGTCAGTGAGCTTTGCACTAAGCCACTCACTGATGGGCTTGGTACACTCACTAGGTTTAGAAAATTAATGAGTTCGTTATTGAATGTATCTTGTGGTGCATTGTCAAAGATTTTACTTTCTTCGGAGGTACGATGTGCATAAAAAACCAAAAACCACAGGCAAAGAAGTATTGAAAACTCCACAGCCAAAGACAACCAAAACCAAAACTCAATTTCAAAGCCAGTCTTTTGCTCAATGGATGCCAGGGCTTTGCTTGAGTTGCTTTCCAGTGATGCCAGGGCTTTGCTTTTTTCTGCCAGTAAATTATCAATCCTAGTTTGGTAGGATGCCAGTGTACTTGCCACGGTCTTATCATTGATATTGATTTTACCTTGCCAAGACACACTATTTTTGAAGTCATCTAAGCCAGTTTTTTCGCTTGCAAGTTGATTGTCATAGTGTTTGGCAGTGCTATCTACCTTTGTTTGATTTTGGGCTTTAAAATCACTTGTTTTGTTATCCAGTTGCTTATAAATCTCTTTTGCACCATTGACAGAGAGAAAGACCGACAAACCAAACAAAGCCAGTGCAAACAAAGCCAGTGCAAAGCTCAAAGCATTGGTTTTGATGTAAGCCAGTTTGAAAGCAAGCGTACTCAGTTCTGCTTTTAGCAACTCAATACTTATCAGCAAGACCACAGCCAAGACTACAGCCACATACAAATTAATGTAGCCAGTGAATTGGTAGAACAAAAAGCCAAAGCCAGTAATGATGCTAAACATTGATAGTGTAGGGCGTAAGACTGCAATCAATCTTTTGAGTTTTAAGAACTCCGACACAAAGGGCTTTACTTCAAAGGTTTCTTTGGCTTTCTCAATTTCTTTGTGCAATCCTTTGTTTTGCAGTTGCTTTTCATAGATTTTTCTTAGATTTTGCATAATTTTAAGATTTTTTAAGAACACTTTTGTCCCTTATTTTTACAAAATTCAAGGAAATGTTATGTAAGTAACTCATTATCAGGCAATTATACTTAATCAGTGTATTTGTCATAGAATCCCGAGGAACAGAGGCCTTCTCCCATCTCAATTATAGTTTGATAAATAACCTAATGTTATCTATCTTCACGGCACACCCTAGACCAGACGGGGATTACTTTTCATTGACATATGTTACAAAAATTTTTCGTAACTTTTGTCTGATTCATTAGGGGGCTGTTTCAGGTATTAGAGAAGTGAAGGTAATCCCGAGTGTACGTTAGGAGAAGAAAAAAACAGGAATGAGTCGAGAAAAATCAATCCCTCGACCCATCGCTAAATCAATCTCTTACTCCTTCTATCGTTGTATTATTCTCATTCCTCCTCTGCTAGAGAATCCTGAGGTGGGATTAAGAGCTTTATTAAGGTTATAGGTAAAGCTTATCATAAAATAGCGGTTAAGATTCTGGACAGTGTTTTGCTCCAAGAAGTTAATCTGTGCATTTTGGCTTGCCCCTATATTCCTGTCTAATAAGTTTTGAATGGTAAATTTTAGCTCACCCGCTTGGGCTTTGAGGATAAATTTAGAAATAGACAGATTCCAAAGTGGAATCGCCTGCTCAAAATCAGTAGTAGTGCTGTTATAAACCAAATAATCAAAGACTGTATTGAGGTTAAACCCTAACGGAAGTGTAAGATTAGCATCAGCGGTATAAGTTTGGTTCAAAAACTGCTGATTTTGGTTTTCATCAAAGGCATAGCGGGTCGTCTGATTGCTTAGGTTGGCACTTAGTGAAAGATTAAATTTTTCTTCCAATGTATATTCATATCTCAATGTGCCACCTAAGATATTTTGGGTAATCTGGGTTTCTTGGTCATTTATAAAATTAAAACCTTCTGTAAGTGAGGTATTACTGCTGATATTGATTCTGCTTTTGAGTTTTTTGATAGGAAACCCAAAATTAATATTGCCATTGATTGTGAGGTTATCCTTTACATTGCGAGGGGTAGTAGTTCTTACTCCTTCATTATCAAAGGTTTGTGCATTGATAATGGCATGGGTGCTATAGACAGCATTGACAGTAGCAAAGAAATTGACAAAGTTAATGGCATCAAAGCTAAAATAATTTGCATTGATTTGATGTCTATAGGCAGGGCGTAGCTGAGGATTACCTACATATAGATTGAGTGGATCTCTATTGTCTATCACGGGTTGTAGTTGAGAGATGCTGGGCTCTTGCACCGAAGTCTGATAATTGAGACTTAGTCTTTTGAAGTTAGAAAAATCATAATTAAAACGCATATTGGGCAGAAGATTGGTAAAATCACGCTTTACCTCACTATCCAATAAAGGAAACTGACCTTCTAGGTGAGAGTGTTGCAGACTTAGCCCTGTAGCAAAGTTGTATTTTTTGTGATTAAATCTTAGATTAAACCCTCCTTGATGGTAGTAATAGTCATTTTGATACTGATTACTTAGGGCATTGTTAAACTCCTCACGGCCATCTATTTGATCAAAAACACCTCTATTTACCTTGTTTTCATTCTTGCGATAAGCATAATTTAGCTCAAGATATTTTCGTCTTCCTATAGGTTCGGTGTAAGAGAGATTCCCTCCATAACTAAGGCTCTCATTGTCTTGAGTATTTCTCTGGTCAAATATATCTGTTCTTGGGTTATTCCTATAATAAGTATTGTTTGATTTTAAGAAACCATCACTATTTTGGTTGTTTACCTCAAAAAGCACATTGGTAGAGAGTGTGCGTCCAGCCTTGCGAAAGCGATGACGGAATAATAAATTTGCATTTAGATGAATGCTATTTCCTTCCGAACCACTGAGTGTTTCCCCTTCATTGAGCAATACATCTTCAGCACTTTTATTTTGATTATCTGTATTGCTATTTTGGCGTGTATCACTGTAATTGAGCGAGGTAGTCAGTTTGAGAGAGTTTAGAGAGTCTATCTTATGGTCTAGCGTTAAGTTTAATCTATGGTTGTCGTTTTGATTTAGTTGTTGGCTATTTTGGTTAAAAATAAGATCCCCTGTAGGCAAAAAGTTCTGCCTTAAGACTGTCTGATTGATATCGTGGTCAATATGGTTATAAAAATAACTACTGTTGATTTCTGTTTTGGGGTTAAATTGATGATTTACATTCATTCCACCAGCCCAGTTGGTCATAATTCCGCTAGGCTGCCCACCAAAGTTGAGAGGTACGCCTCCACTATTATCACTATTGAATTGCACTCTGACACGTCCGCCTCCTCCTATATTCTGCGAGCCTCCCGTGAAGTTAAGGTATTCACCAATGTCAAAGCCTTGTTGATTAATATTATTGCCCATTCCTAAGATAGAAAACTGAGTTTTGGCAGCAAATCGGTGAAGGCTCAACTTGCTTTCATAGCGTTCGTTTGTGCCTAGCCCAGCCATCACATTACCAAAAAAAGCTTTCTTATTTTTGTCTTTCAGTGTGATATTGATAGTTTTTTCCCTTTGTCCATCATCAATACCTGAAAAAACAGCTTGGTCAGACTTTTGGTCAAACATCTGTAGTTTGTCCACAGCATCAGCAGGAAGGTTTTTAGTAGCTATTTTGGGGTCTCTTCCAAAGAATTCTTTTCCTTCTACCAAAACTCGTTGCACGGTTTCACCTTGTACTTTGACAGTGCCATCACGCTGTACTTCTACTCCGGGAAGTTTCTTGAGCAAATCTTCTACACTTCCATTGGGCTTTACGGCAAAAGAACCTGCATTAAACTCTATGGTATCTCGCTTGATGGTTACAGGATTTTTTTCACCCTCTATCACTATATCATTCAGTATTTTACTGGCGGTTTTCATGCGGATAGTTCCCAAATCAATTAAAAGCCCATTTTTTGGTGAGATGGGAGTAGTATAATTTTGAAAACCTATAAAAGTAACTTTTAATAGATACTCATTATTTGGATTAATATTTTTAAGTTCAAAAAAGCCTTTTTCATTGCTTCTGCTAAAGTGGGCAAGCGAGGAGTCACTGGCATCGAGGAGCATCACTGTAGCAAACTCTAAGGGCTGTGCCGTGGAGTCTGTCAGTATTCCTTTGATAGTAAGTTTTTGTCCCCAAGCTGAAGTACTAAGACAAAGAATAGCAAAAGATAAGATAATAAATTTTTTCATGGTATATGGTTTTATTTTTTGATAAAGGCTTTCTAATTCATAGAGACTTAGAATTTTTCTGCTTTAATTTCTTATGATTCTCATTCCATTAGGGTTTTGTTTTCTAAACTCTTCTATGACTTCTTTAAATTCGGCTTCAGTTACAGTTTTGCCACCTGAAGGGATTTTAAGCTCATTCTTTTTGAGTGTGCGGTAGTTGATTTCTATTGCCGATACAGTCAGTTCGCCCTCATTAATATCTACCTCTAAAATAGCTCCTGGCAAAGAGTGAAATTTATCAGGCCCAATAGACATAAACATACTCTCAGCATACCAAGCACTGATGCTTTGGATAGCTTCTGGATTGTCTTTGTTTTCAAGAGTAGCTTTGCGGCAGACTAGCCCTTTGATGGTTTTGGTTTCATCAGAGATTTTCCAAGAGGGAGCTTTGAGCGTATCTTGGATTAAAAACTTCTTACCTATCAGGTCACGTTGTTCTATCTTCTTGTCATCTGCAAAATCAAGATAAACTTCACTTTGAGGAAATCTAAAACGTCGCATTCCTCCGCCTTCGATTTCTTCTTCTGTGTCTTCTTCTAAGGTGGTATAAAAAGAAATATTGGGTTTGAAGAATAACTGTGTTTTGAAAGTCTGAAACTCAGGAAGCATACTTTTTAACTCTGCTCGCTCTGCGGGGATGCGGCGGTGCATATTGATTTTTACTTCATAAGTAATTAGGCCTTCATCTTGGTTTTGGGCAAATAAATTTGTAGAAGCAAAGAGGCAAATCATTAAAAAAATCAGTGAATTTTTCATGGTAATAAAGTTAAATGGGTTTAAAAATTTTGACAAGGCAAAGCTAACAGGCATTTTTAGCAAGTATGGTTAATCAAACTTTAAACAAGGTTAAAAATAGTTAATAGATTCTGCCCTTCCTATCAGAAAGATTTACCTTTGGGATATGAAAAAAATAAATCAAAAATATACCTTTGTCTTTTTGCTGATGAGCTTAAGTATGATTTTGCTTGTGCTTTTTCAAGGATTCTGGCTTCGGAAGATTTATGAAGAAGAGTGTAGGGTATTACAAAAAGAGACAGATAGCATTTTTCAGAAAGTATTGTTTGAAATGCAAGATTCTGTCATCCAGAGAAGCATCGAGTCTATCAAAGTACAAGGCTTAGAAGAGGGAGATTCTCTTTTAAATATTCCTATCAAAGAAATAGAAGCAGTAAAAATGGATGATTCGCCTCCAGCCTATCTTTGGCAGAATAAAGAACGATTTAGACTCAGAAGAAAGGAGCTTAGCTTTGCTATAGATTCTTTGCGTGAAAAAGGGCTGACCAAAAAATCAGATTCGCTGTATGACCAACAGGTTAAAATTTTTATCAAAACAAATGATAAAAAAGAAAAAGATAGCCAACAAATGATTCAACATATCCTCCGAAATAGAGAGATGCATCGTTTTATTGTCCAATTAAAAAATACAGATTCTTTAAGATTAAAAGAGGTTAAGCAAAATTATCAAAAAGCATTACAAACTGCTAGGATTGACTTACCTTTTCGGCTTTATCGCTATGAGTCAATCAAAGATAAACCTCAGTTAACAGGGATTTTTACAGAACCCTTTGAGAGCCTTCCTCCCAAAAAAATCTTCTTCTTGGCAGATATTCAAGAGTATCAATTTTACATTTTTCAAAAAACTTGGCTCAATTGGGCTTTTTCACTCTTTTTGATTGCCATCACTGGAGGCTCTTTTTACCTTACTTGGAGGGCATTGATACAACAGCAACGCCTAGGAAATCTCAAAAATGAATTTATAGGCAATGTAACCCACGAACTCAAAACCCCTGTCTCTACCATCAGTGTAGCTATAGAGGCATTGCAAAATTTTAATATCTTAGAAAATCCTACACGTACTCAAGAGTATTTAGAGATTTCTAAAAATGAGCTTAATCGCTTGAGTATTTTGATAGATAAAATCTTGAAAACAGCAATGTTTGAGAAGAAAGGTCTTACTCTCAAGCGTGAGCGAATCCAGATTACGGAGTTAGTAGGGCAAATCTTAAATTCTCTCAAACTACTCTTTGAAAAACATGGAGCAAAAGTGCATTTTACACAGTCAGGAGAGCATTTCAGAATAGAAGCAGATGCCGTCCACCTGACCAATGTAATCTATAATCTGATAGACAATGCCTTAAAATATAGCCCTGATACTCCCGAAATTCATTTACACTTACAATCTGATGACCAGCAGGTAATGCTTTCGGTAGCAGACAAAGGCATAGGAATTTCACCAGAATATCAAAAAAAAATCTTTGAAGATTTCTTTAGAGTGCCTACAGGAGATTTACACAATACTAAGGGCTATGGTTTAGGATTAAGCTATGTAGCCAAAGTAATTCAACAACACTCAGGCAAAATCACATTAGATAGTGAGATAGGCAAAGGCTCTTGTTTTCAGATTTATTTACCTCTGGGCTTAGATATTTTACCCTCATAATAAAGTACCTTTTAAAATGTTAATACAAAAAGCAAAAATACTGTATGTAGAAGATGAGATTTTTCTAGGAAAAATTGTAAAAGATAGCCTAGAGTCTCGTCAGTTTGAGGTCATGATGATGACTGATGGCAAAGGTGTTTTAGAGGCTTTTGAGCAGTTTAAGCCTGATATCTGTGTGCTAGATGTGATGCTTCCTTACAAAGATGGCTACACTATAGCCCAAGAAATCAGAAAAAATAACCCCGCCATGCCCATCATATTTCTGACTGCCAAAAGCCAAACCGAAGATTTGTTAAAAGGATTTCAAGTAGGAGGCAATGACTTTATTCGTAAACCTTTTAGCTTAGAAGAACTCATCGTGCGGATTCAAAACCTACTTCAGCTGACGAACAAAAAAGAAAACAAAGTGCTGAAACAAGAGCATCAATTGGGACAATATACCTTTCACCCCAAACGCTATGAACTACACCATAAAGAGCAAGTCCGCAAACTCTCACACCGTGAGACCGAACTTTTAAAAATATTTGCAGCCAGCCCCAATACCATCATTGAGCGCAAAGATATTCTGATGAAAGTATGGAATGATGATTCTTTTTATAACTCTCGCAACCTTGATGTCTATATCACCAAGCTCAGAGATTTTTTGAAAGATGATCCAGATGTACAGATTATCTCACTCAAAGGAGTAGGCTACCATTTTTTGGTAGGCTAGGAGGTAATCTTAACAGTAACAATAAGAGCTCATCAGTTTCTTTAATGCCCTCATTCATAAGGTTAGGCTTATTGTCATTAGCTTGGATGCTAATTTTATCGTACTAGAATTAGAAAAAAGTGGTATACACACCCTCTGGTGCAGGGTGTGCCATTCTCTAGTATTAGCGTCTTCACATATCCACAACAGCAAACTGTTTTGAGCATATCGCTCAAAACATATCTTATGTATCATTTAGACTTAAATATAAAATTCTGAAATACTAAGATGTGCTTTTCTCGCTTTATAGCAAACCCTGACAAAGTTCCGAACTCTGTCAGGGTTCAAATGAGTAACTATGCGATTGCCTTATACTGCATCTTATGAAGATTTGCATAGAAGCCTTCTTTGAGCAATAGCTCTTGGTGTGTGCCTTGTTCTACGATTTCACCCTTGTCAAGTACCAGTATTTTATCTGCTTTTTGGATGGTAGAAAGGCGGTGAGCTATCACAATAGAAGTTCGTCCTTTCATGAGTTTTTCTATGGCAGATTGGATAAGTTCTTCTGTCTCAGTATCTACCGAAGAAGTAGCTTCATCTAGCACGATTACTTTGGGGTCATAGACCATCGCCCTCACAAAAGACACCAACTGACGCTGCCCTACAGAGAGTGTAGCTCCTCGCTCTTGCACATTGTAGTCAAAGCCTAAATCTAGTTTTTCAATAAATTTACGAGCACCTACTAACTCTGCAGCAGCCAGTATTTTTTCTCTTTCTATGTTTTTATTGTTAAGGCTGATATTCTGAGCGATGGTATCCGAAAACAAGAATACGTCTTGCAACACTACCCCTATATTGGTTCTGAGCGACTCTAAATCATATTCTTTGATATTTTTTCCATCAAAATAAATTTCGCCCTTGTTGATTTCGTAGAATCGGCTGAGTAAGTTAATCACAGAAGATTTACCTGCCCCAGTAGCCCCCACGAGGGCAATGGTTTCCCCCTCTTTTACTTCAAAAGAAATGTCTTTTAGCACATAATCTTCTTCTTGGTAAGCAAACCAGACCTTGTCAAATTTAATCTCTCCCCTTACTTCTTTGGGCTTGTATGTGCCACTGTTGGAGATTTGAGCGTCATCATCTAAAAGTTTCAGGATTCTGTTGGTACTGACCACACCCAGTTGTATGGTATTGAACCTATCTGCAATCATCCGAATAGGACGGAAAAACAAAGAAATATACATAATAAAGGCTATCAAAGTGCCAAGAGAAACCCCTTCACTCAAAACGCCTCTTGCACCATACCAGACGAGCAGCCCCATGGCCCCTGCGGAGATAATCTCTGCTACAGGAAAATAAACAGAATAATACATCACGGCTCTCAAGTGTGCACGGCGGTGTTCTCGGTTGATTTCTTGAAACTTTTGATACTCTACCTTTTCACTTCCAAAAATCTGGACAATGTTCATCCCTGTGATGTGCTCTTGCACAAATGAATTGAGGTTAGAAACTGCCACACGGGTTTCGTCGAAGGCTTTTTTAACTTTTTCTTTGAACACATACGTACTCAATAACAAAAAAGGAAGCAATGAAAGACTGACAAAGGTGAGTTTCCAATTGGTATAAAACATCAGTGCCAAAATAAAGACAATCTGCAGAATATCACCGATGAGGGCAGCGATTCCTTCTGTAAAGACATTGGAAAGCGTCTCGATGTCGGAGATATTTCTTGTAACTAGCCTGCCTATGGGTGTTTTGTCATAGAATGAAAGCTTAAGCCGAAGGATGTGCTTATAAAGGGCTACTCTGATGTCTTTGACGATAGATTGCCCTAGCCAGCCTGAGAGGTAGGTGTGCATATACTGCACGTAAGCGTGCAAAAGAAGGAGGGCAATCATGAGCAGTGTCATGTTTCGCAATCCTTCATAATCGTTGAAAGAAATGTAGTGATTGATGGTGTATTCTATCAAAAAGGGACGAATCGGGCCGAGCAGCCCCACCAAGATGGTCAGCAATACAAGCCAAGCAAAATAGGATTTGTAAGGTTTGGCAAACTGAGAGAGCCTTCTGAGGGCACGCCACTCTAAGATTTTCTCATCTACCTTTTCTTTATCACTCATGGAGGTATTTTTATGTATTTTTCTTCAAGAATTAGTCAATAGGATGTAAATCATAAGGATAGGTTACCTCACTTAAAAACAAGCCTTCGGGAGGAGCGGCTCGCCCTGCCTTTTTTCTGTCTTTGGCGAGTATAACTGTTTCAAAATCCTTTAAGTTTATTTTTTTATCTCCTACCTGCATTAGTGTTCCTACGATGGCACGCACCATTCCACGCAAAAATCTATTGGCAGTGATATGAAATACATATTTGTCTTCTTTTTGTTTCCAATATGCCGTTTTTATTTCACAGTAGAAGTTATTCACTTCTGTTTTTACTTTGCTAAATGCCTGAAAATCTTTGTGTTGGGTCAGTAGCTGTGCGGCTTGGTTCATGATTTCGAAATCATACTGTCTGTAATCTAGGGTGCACAACTCTGTGTCAAAAGGATTTTTTTGGGAAGAAAGCTGGTATTGGTAGCTTCTTTCTTTTGCATCAAAGCGTGCATGGGCCTCTTCACTGACGAGGTAAATATCTTTGAGGGCAATGTCTGAGGGCAATACCATGTTAAGTTTTCGGAGGTGTTGGTATCTATTCAGAGTGATTTCTGTATCAAAATGTGCAAACTGCTGCAAAGCGTGCACCCCTGTATCGGTTCTTCCGCTTGCGGTGATGTTGATTTTTTGAGAAAGAACTTTCTGTAGTGCCTGCTCTATTTCTGCCTGTATGGTATGTGCATTGGGCTGTATCTGCCAGCCGTGGTATTGTGTTCCCTTGTAGGTGATTTCTAAGAAATATCTCATTTCGGGCTGCGTGTTAGGCTTGTGATTTTCTAGCTTTTTTTACTTCTTCGTTTTTTTGATTTCCATCTTCCCACACTTTAACGGCAATCTCTATGGTATCGTTTTTTTTCTTAGAGGTAATGTCTTGGTATTTTCCTTCTTTTCGGCGGCCAAGTTTTTTTCGGATACTTTTATGCTCACTTTCATAGCCTAACTCTCTGATTTTCAGTGCTATTTTAAACATCAGTTTGGCTACTTTTTGTTCTTCTTTTTCGGAAACTATTTGATGTTTATAGTTGATGAGGTTGCCTAGAATCATACTATATTCTTTGGTGCCAGTTTGACGTACATCACCTGGATAGTATTTCCGTTTTTGATTGCTGGATTCGTTCATGATAAAATTATGATGTTAGGTAAAACAGTTATTCATTCAAAAGTACAAAGCCTTTTTAAAAAACCCAATAAAAATTCGTGAAGACTTAATATTTCATCTTTTTAAGACAAAAGATGAGCTTTTTTTTCTTTTATTACTTTGATATTCAGGATAATCTATTTGTAGTGTATTCTAAATTTTGCTAAATTTTCAAATGTATCATTCACCTTTCGAGAATTTTCATGTTAATTTTACAGAAAAGAATACTCATGAACACATCCACACATCCAATCAAAGAAATTTACATTACTAGGCACGGGCAGACAGACTACAACAAGCAGGGAATCGTACAGGGCAGCGGGATTGATTCTGTCCTAAATGAAGTAGGGCTACAGCAAGCTCAGGCATTTTATGAAGCATATCAAGACATTCCGTTTGACAAAATTTATATTTCTGAACTCCTCAGAACCTACCAAACTGTTGCACCCTTTGCAGAAAAGCGCATTCCGATAGAAAAACACGGAGGGCTTAACGAAATTAGCTGGGGCAAAAAAGAGGGCAGACCTATCTCACCTGAAGAAGATGCTTATTATTATTTTATGCTCTCAGAGTGGCAAAGAGGAGTGGTAGATTTGGCAATAGAAGGAGGAGAAAGCCCTCAGCAAGTCTATGACAGGCAAAAACCAGTTTTAGACCTGATACTCTCACGCCCCGAAGAGCAAAAAGTACTTATCTGTATGCACGGAAGGGCAATGCGTATATTCTTGTGCTTGTTGCTCAATTATGAGATAAAAGAAATGGAGCGTTTTGAGCACTCCAATGTCTGTCTTTATAAGCTTGTCTATACAGGTTCTATGTTTAGCATAGATACTTACTGTGATGTGGAGCATTTGCGTGAGCTGGTTTAAGTCTGAATAATTTTCAAGACTTCCTCAGCGATTTGCCTACTGGCTTTTGGCTTGGCGAGTTTTTGGATATTTTCTGAGAGTATTTTGCATTTGGCTGTATCTGTCAGTAGTTTAAGTGCTTCACTTACTACCTGGCTGCGTGCCTGTGCATCACCCACAAGGCAAGCGGCCTGTTGTGCTACAAGGCTTTCTGCATTCTTGGTTTGGTGGTCTTCTGCGGCAGTAGGCAATGGCACGAATACAGTGGGCTTGGCGGCAATACAAAGCTCAGAAACTGCCAGTGCACCTGCCCTAGAAATCACCACATCTGCTGCGGCATAGCCCAAATCCATTTCATAGATAAAGACAGTCTTGTGTATGAGCGGATTTTTTGCAAGCTCCTGACTGTCAGGGGTTTCCTGAAAACTGTTTTTGCCTGTCTGCCATATCAGTTGTACTTCATTTTTTATAAACTGGTCTAGGTGCTGTGCGATGGCTTCATTGATGCTGCGTGCACCTTGGCTTCCGCCCACTACCAAGATGGTCTTTTTGGCAGGGTCTAATTTAAAATGCTGGAATGCTTTTTCTCTTTTGCCGTGTAGGTCTAGGATGTCTCCTCTGACGGGGTTGCCTGTGAGGATGATTTTTTCGGCAGGAAAAAAACGCTGCATACCAGGATAAGCGACACAAATCGTCTTTACCTTTTTGGCGAGCCACTTGTTGGTAAGCCCTGCAAAAGAGTTTTGCTCTTGGATGAGTGCCGGGATTCTGAGCTGTGTGGCAGCATAAAGCAAGGGGCCACTTGCATAACCTCCCACACCTACTACGGCATCGGGCTTGAACTGCAGGATGATTTTGCGGGCTTCTAGCAGACTGGCTGCGAGTTTGATAGGAAAGCTCAGATTCTGGAGAGTAAGTTTCCTTTGTATGCCACTGATGGGCAAGCCTTTGATGGGGTAGCCTGCTTGCGGCACTTTCTCCATTTCCATTTTACCCTTGGCACCCACAAACAGGATTTCGGACTGGGGGTGTATTGCTTTGAGTTCGTTGGCGATGGCGATGGCAGGGTAAATGTGTCCGCCTGTTCCTCCTCCACTGATGATAAACCGCATATGGTATGTATTTTTGATTATTGGATAAATGATATGTAAACGGACAGTTAAAAATTACTCAATATACTGATTTTCAATTGCTTATGATTAAATAACAATATAAACTATTTTAGTAGAGGTACTTAATTGAAAATAATCGTAACTTTTTGAGGATGTCAGTCAGTGGAGGCTCGAAACCACCTCAGAGATTTCACCCCTACGCCCTTGCAAAAAGTTCTCTATCGAACAATGTCCATTTTTTAGGTAAAAGACCAATCATTGGCAAATTTACTTAGATTACTTCGCTATTAAATTAGCGAGCTGTATTCTCTGTGGGTTTATTGCCTTGTATGCTCTTATCTATATCTCCTCTGCTTACACTCAATATAATGCCCAAGGCAATGCCTGTGAAGAGCAATGATGTCCCTCCCATACTCAGCAGGGGAAGGGGCACACCTGTGATAGGCACTAAACCTACTGCCACCGACATATTGAGCATCGCCTGCAGCCCGATGCTGAAGGTGAGCCCTGCCGAGAGAATCCCCCCGAAGGCTTGACTCGTACTTGCGACCACCACTATCCCCCGATAAATCAGCAAAAGATACAGCCCAAGCACAAAAAGCCCCCCCAAAAGCCCATATTCCTCTATGATGATGGCATAAATAAAATCAGAATAAGGATTGGGGAGAAAGTTTCGCTGGTCACTATTGCCTGGCAGCTTTCCTGTAAGCCCCCCAGTAGCGATGGCGATGTATGATTGCTCCGCCTGAAATACCGTCTCTTCTGCATTAAAATACTTGTCTATCCTACTCTGAAAAGTACCCATCCGCTGCCCAATGTACATAGAAAGCATCAGAGAAATGAAACCCACCAACACAAGCAAAGCCAACTGATTGAGCGGCACACGCCCTATAAACATGAGCAAAAGACTTGTAACGAAGAGCATAATCGCCGTAGAGATGTCTGAAAGCCCTATGAGTGTGCAGATAATCCCTGTCCAGACCAGCACTGGAAAGATAGTTTCTTGAAAATCATCCACATTTTCTTGCCTTCTGGAGAGGATGCTAGCTATGCTCGCTATGAGGGCAAGCTTGGCAAGGTCTGAGGGTTGAAAAGTCCCTCCTATGAAAGGAATCGTAATCCAGCGTGAGGCACTGTTGATATTGGCTCCAAACTTCCAAGCAATCAATAGCAAAGGCACTGATACCAGCAAAGCCACCATAGAAATCCGTGAGTAATAACGGTAGTCTATCCGATGGCACACCCACACAGCAAGCAAAGCCATCAAGACTGTAGAGGCATGCTTGAATAAATAATGCTCTGTATTGCCATCCATCCGCTTGTATGCCAGTGAGCCCGTGGCACTATAGACCACCAAGATGCTGAGTAAAGAGAGCGTAACAATAATCCCCCAGATATATAAATCACCCTGAAGGGTTTTCTCTATCCAAGTCATGAAAGGATTTTTATCAGCAGCCAGCCTCTTTTGTGTATTGATAGGTCTATTTTCTATGATATTTTCTTCTTCCATCTATATTAATTCATTAACTGATGATTGTGTGTCTGATTTTGAGAGAGTCTGTGGTCTTTCAGCAATTTAACTTACCTCATTTTTCCTACTCTTTCTATTTTTTTAATCGTATCTTTAAATTGATTTCCTCTGTCTTCATAGTTTTTAAACAAATCAAAACTTGCACAAGCAGGCGAAAATAAGATAACATATCCTGGCTGTGCAAAGCTAAAAGCCTGCTCTACGGCATCTCGGATATTATCTGTTTGATAGACAATGTGTAAATCATTCTTAAAGGTATCAAAAAGTTTTCGGTTATCTTTGCCTAGGCATATTAAATATTTGACTTTTTTGAGCACTAGGTCTTTAATTTTCCCGTAGTCATTGCCCTTATCCACCCCTCCTGCTATCCAGATGATGGGTTCGTCAAAGCTATCTAGGGCAAAATACACAGAATCTACGTTGGTGGCTTTAGAGTCATTGATAAACTTCACATCTTTTACCACGGATACTTCTTCTAAGCGGTGTGGCACTCCCTCAAAATTTTTAAAGTAAGTCGTAAGTTCTTTGAGTCTCGCACCTACTTGCACACAAGCAAGCACGGCTGCCATGGCATTGCTAAGGTTGTGTTTTCCTTTGAGTGGTATTTCTTTGATGTCTATTGTGAAATCTTGCTTTGTTTTTTTGAGGTTAAAGACCAGTTTATCTTCTTTGATATACGCTCCATTTTCTTGATGTTCTTGGAGGGAGATGGTATAATGTGTGGCAGGTATTTTTCTTTTTCTGATTTCTCGGCTGATGGCTGCATTGTCTTTGAGATAAATAAAATGCTGCTTGCTGTCAAGATTCTGTGTGATTCTAAATTTTGCATCCACATAAAGCTGAAAGTTATGCTCATAGCGGTCAAGGTGGTCAGGGGTGATATTGAGCAAAATCACAATTTCAGGGTTAAACTGATAGCAATCTTCTAGCTGAAAGCTGCTTATCTCCAATACCCAGTAGTCAGGTTTTTCGCTCATTACTTTTTGGGCAAAACTCTGCCCGATATTGCCTGCCATCCCTACATTAAAGCCACAAGATTTGAGCAAATGATAGACAAGCATTGTCGTAGTGGTTTTGCCATTGCTGCCTGTGATGGCGATAATCTTGGCAGAGGTGTATCTGGCAGCGAACTCTATTTCGGAGATGATGGGCGTATTGTTGGCTTTTGCTTTGAGCAATATGGGGATGTTACTTGGGATTCCGGGGCTTTTGATAATCTCATCTGCTGCTAAGATTTTCTCCTCAGTATGTTGATTTTGTTCATACTCAATTTCTTCGGCTTTGAGGATGTTCACATATTTTTCGGTGATTTCGTTTTTGTCTGATAAAAAAACTGAAAAACCCTCAGATTTTGCCAACAATGCAGCTCCTACACCACTTTCTCCACCTCCTAGGATGAGCATTTTTTTCTCTGCCTTTGTCATATATTTTGATGATTATGTATGCGTTTTGTAATTTTACTACTGCTGCCTGCAAATATAAAGAATGATTTAAGTTTTTGATACAGTCAAAGGCTTATTATGTGGCATCTCTCATATTTGGGCTTTTGTGGGCATTCATTTCTTTTAAAGAGGGCGAGAAGGCTTCACTTTTTTAAGAATACTCTTTTAGTGAAGCCTGTCTTTATTTTTAGATTTGTATGGTTTTCTCTTTAAATTTTATGCCTTGCTCAGCAAGTGCAGCCAGAATAGGCTTGTATAAAACAGGCATTGTGGGGATATGAACCCCTCTGACTTTAATTTTGCCTTGCATAAGCAGCTCGGCAGCCAATGCCAGCGGCAGCCCTACAGTCTTGGCGATGGCAGTATGGTTTGCATCTTCTCCTTTGACATATAAATCTGCGGTAAATCTATAGGCTTTTTCATTTTTGGTATATTCAATCTGATGCTGCATCACTATCATGTCTTTGTCTTGGGGCTTAAGATTCCATTTTTGTTGTAATCTATGCAGCAGCACCTGTGCGGGAGTCGCCTTGTCAAGTCCTATTTTTTCATTTTCTAGCAGTCCGAGCCATTGTATTTTCTGGAGTGCTTCTAGGTCTTCTTGGTCAGTGATTTTAAGGTATTCTTTCAAGTTTTGCAGTAAATCTTTTTGTGCGTCCATTTTGATGAAAGAAGCCGTAAAATCTTGGTAAGTCATGTGTGTCAAGTTTTGCAGGGTGATTTCGTCATTGGTCAGCCCCATTTGCACGAGTAGATTCCAAGCTTTGGAGAATCCAGGCCTTCTGAGTGTGCCTCTTTCTAGGGTTTTGACATGCTCTAAGTGGTAGGCAGCCTGGTATTTGAGCGAATCACGGTTGGGGTATGCCTCAAAACTTCCCAGCCCTTCTATTTCTATGGGCTGTACTCTCTGAAAAAGCTGCCAATAAGGGATGTATTGTTGTAGATTATTTTTCAGGAACTGTGCCATGCCATTTTGCCCTGCTTTGATTACATTCTGCGGATTCCAAGTAAATTTATAATTCCAAGGGTTATCTTCGGATTCGGGCGCTACCAATGCTCCTGCAAAAGAGCGAAAAGCCTGAATTTCTCCTCCTTCTTTTCTGATTTGTGCTATGAATGCACAGGCTGATAAGTGGTCTAGCCCTGGGTCTAGCCCAGTTTCATTTAAGAAAAACAACTGAGCATCTTTTACTTTGTGCTCAAGTGCCTTGATTTCAGGGGGAAGATAGGATGCCGTCAGTAAATGGCATTGGGTTTGCAAACAATACTTGGCGACCAAGGGCTGAAAAGCAGCAGGCAACAATGACACTACGATTTCATACTCGTGAAATAGCTTCAAGGCTTCCTCAGAGTCCATAATATCTAGTGCATGCGTGTGAAGCATCGGAAATTGATGCCTTTTTTGCTCAAGCAATGTGTCTGAATGGTCTGAAAGACCGATTTTCCAAGTGTAAATTTGTGCTTTGGTGTGCAGGTAATCAAGCAGATAATGGGCAGAAAGCCCCGCACCAAGAATTAAAATTTTTTGAAACATAAAGATTCGCAAGTTTTTTGATTAGGTAATTATCGATAAATTTACACAAGAAGTTGGAAATCTTTCACTTTGCCTATATATTTATCTCTGGAAAGGGCATATTATCCGAAATTAAAAAATAGTTTTTTATCCAATTTTAAGATGAAACAATAATATGGGAGATTCAAAAAGCAGTGTGAAGTCTATACGTAACCGACTCATTTTGTTTTTTATGGTTTTTGTGATTACCATCAGTCTAAGTCATTTTTTAGCACGTACTGCCTTTGAAGACTTAGAGGTCTATCAGGTGGTGATTCATCAGGCATCACAAAATAATGAAATCGTAGAGCAAATTATTAACTATGCCGATGAGATTGTAGATAATCAAAAAAATATACAAGCCCTCCTAAATAGTGATATTCGTAGATTTGACCTAAACATAGAGCGCCTAGAAAGGGGCGGAACTGTCGTCTTTGATGGGCAACAAATGGAAATACCACCTACCCCCAAAGAAACAGAAGAACTTGTAGAGGAAATTTACAAAGTGTGGTCTTCCAGATTCAAAATAGAGGCCCTCGTATTTGTAAATCAAGATGTGTTTGTAGAATCTCTCTACCGACAAGGGCAAAGGGAACTGACCCCTAGGGCTAGAATCGCTTTGCAAAACCTCCGCCAAAACCGTGAAATACTCCTCTCTCTCAATGATAAACTGATAGAAAAATACCTCAGTATCTCCAAAGAACAAAAAGACCAAGCCAACTTCTCCCTCTGGACTGTCCTTGTCATTAACTTCGTGCTTATCAGTATCGGGGTGTATCTGGTGCAGGTGCTTATTATTAAGCCTTTACAAGAGATTTCACACGTTGCCGAATCTATCGGAAGAGGAAACTTTGAGCAAAAAGTAGCTTATTCTCAAAATAATGAGGTGGGCTCAGTGGCACAGGCCATCAACGGAATGGTCGATAAAATCAAAATGGCAACTAGCTTCATCAAAAATATAGAAGAAGGCAATCTGTCTATCTCTTATAGCGAGCAAAATGGGCAGTCATTAGAAAAAGACTCCCTCGTGGGGGCACTCATCAATATGCGTGACCGCATGAAAACCGTGGCAGAAGAAGAAGATGCCCGAAACTGGGCCACAGAAGGGCTTGCCAAATTCGGACAAATCTTGCAAACTACCAGTGAAGATACCGAAACCCTCTCCTATGAAATTATATCCAATGTAGTAGAATATGTCAATGCCAATCAGGGAGGAATCTTTATAGCCAATGATGAAGAGCAAGAAGAAGAAGAAGAGGAAACCCTAGAACTCGTGGCTTGTTATGCCTTTCAAAGAAGAAGATACATAGAAAAACAAGTCTTTATAGGTGAAGGCCTGGTAGGGCAGGCTTACAAAGATTCGGATACGATTTATATCACAGACATCCCGCCCAACTATGTAGATATCACCTCGGGGCTAGGTGGTGCAAAGCCCAGAAGTGTGCTTGTGATTCCGCTTAAACTCAGCGACAGAGTCTATGGAGTCATGGAGCTTGCCTCTTTTAATGAATTCGAGCCTTATGAAATCCTGTTTTTAGAAAAACTAAGCGAAAACATCGCCACCAACCTAAACGCTTCTAGAACCAACGAACGCACAAGAAAACTGCTCAACGAATCTCATAGAATCACGGAGCAAATGCGCAAAACAGAGCAAGAGCTTACTTTTAACTTACAAATGCTCAGTGATACGCAGCAAGAGATGCAAAAAAACCAAGAGGCACTCGCTGCACAGTCTTTTGCTATCAAATCTACGCTCATCACCGTAGAGCTGGGCATGGACCAGCATATCTTATCAGCCAATGACTTGTTTTTGAAAGCCATCAAATACAGAGAAGAAGAAATCATTGGTAAATCTCATAAAAGCCTCATCCCCGCAGGGCGTGTAGAAGAAACCCAATTCGCAAAACTCTGGCAAGACCTCAATGAGGGAAAACCACACTACGGAGAGTTTAAACACATAGCCAAAGATGGCTCGGAAATATGGCTTAAAGCTACTTACTCTCCGCTCAAAGATAAAAACGGAAGACCTTACAAAATCCTAAAACTTGCCTTTGATGTAACCGAAGAAAAAAGACTCAGGCTTGACTTTAAAGAACAGTTAGATTCATTCAAACGCTCCAGTGCTGTCATAGAGTTTAGCCCAGGAGGCAAAATCATAGATGCCAATGATAATTTCTTAGACCTTATGGGCTACAAAAGAGATGAAATCATCGGCAGAGACCATACCCTTATCGTGCCTGATGATGAAAAACAAGGCAAATCTTACCTAGCTCTCTGGCACAAACTCAAACAAGGACGCTACCACATTGGTGAGGTCAAGAGAATCACCAAGCAAGGGCAAATCGTGTGGTTTCAAGGAAGTTTTAACCCCATTCTTGATTTGAATGGAAGACCTTACAAAATCATCGAGTTTATCATAGATGTAACTGCCCGCAAAAATGCCGAAGCACGCATCCTTGCTACCAAAGAAGAACTCCAGCAAAAAGAAGCCAACCTGAGTGCGCTCATCAACAATACAGATGACACCATTTACACCATAGGACGTAATTATAGGGTTATTCTGTTTAATGAAACAGCCGCAAGTTTTTATGAGGCACTCGGCGAGAGTCTCAGGCTTGGCTCTAATATGCTAGACCTCACTCCGAAAAACTATTACTATATCTGGAAGGGATACTACGACAGAGCGCTCGCTGGCGAAAAATTCTCTATTGAGCAAGCCATCTTCAGTGATAAAACCAATCAAAAGTTTTACCTCAGTATGTCTCTTAATCCTATTTTAGATGAAAAACAAGAGGTAACAGGCGTATCGGTATTCTCCAGAAACATTACCCAAAGAAAACAACGTGAAATAGACATTGCCGATTTTACAAGAAAACAAGCAACCCGCACTACACGAATCATAGAAAGCCAAAAACAAACGCTACAAGAGGCAATCACCAAGTCAGAAAATATACAACATCAGCTCAAAGAGGAGATTCAAAGCCAACAACAGTACTTAGACAGCATCAGCCACGAGCTTTCTCTCCACCAAAACGCACCTACTGTGCTCATGACCATTGACCATGAGTATTGCATTACTTATTTTAACCAACAAGCCAAAGACACTTACAAAGAGTGGCATTTTTATCTGCAGCCTGAATATGATTTGCTAGATACCTTCCCCATTCAAAGGTTTGACCTCTGGAAATCATACTGTGACCGTGTGCTGAAAGGAGAAGCGTTTACCATCTACCAGCCTTTCAAAAATAAATACCAGAAAGCAGCTAGAGTATTTGCCGTACATTTCAAACCCCTTGCCACTGATATCAATGAAGTGATACAGGCACTCATCGCCGTGTATGACATCACAGAGTATGCCCAATACCGAAATGAAAAACAAAGAAAAAAGGTACTCAACCAAAGAAAACGCTACCAATGGAGACTCAAAGCCTCTGACAAAGAACTCAAAGAACTAGAAGTAGAGGTAGCCTCTAAAATAAATACTGCAGATTATCAACTCAAACAAAAAGATGAGGTTATCAAACTCTTAGATACCTGCCATGAGTCCGTAGTCTTACGCATAGACAGTAAATACTTGTGCAAACGGTACTCTTTCAAGACAAAGGCATTCTTAAAAGAATGGAATTTTTATTTGCAGCCTGACTATCACTTGCCTGATGTATTTCCTATGGATAAGTTTGATGAATGGATGGGCTATTTGGAACAAGGCTTTGAAGGAAAAACCTTGAAGTTTGAAGAGGTACTCATTAACCGTATCCTAAAAAAAATCTCCTTGCAGCAAATCACTGTCTTGCCCGAAAAGAGCAAAACAGGGAAAACTACTGCCCTAATTATCGAAATAAAAGATGTCTCTCATAAATTAAAGGCAAGAAGAAAACAAAAAAAGAACCTAAACGGATAACTCTACTAGCACAGGGCAATGGTCTGAATGCTTTGCTTCAGCCAATATTAAAGCACGCTCGATGCGGTCTTTGAGTGGCTCACTGACCATGTGGTAATCAATCCGCCAGCCTAGATTTTTATCTCTTGCCCCTGCCCTGTAGCTCCACCAAGTATAATGGTGTGGCTCTCCATTAAGGTGCCTAAAGGTATCTACAAAGCCCAACTCCACAAACGAAGAAAGCCACGCCCGCTCCTCAGGCAAAAAACCTGAACTATTGGCATTGGCTTTGGGGTTATGGATGTCTATGGGTTTGTGGCAAATGTTGTAATCACCACTGATGAGCAAATTGGGCTTGTGCTGCCTGAGCCAAGCGATGTATTCATAAAACTGGGCATTCCACTCCATTTTAAAATCCCGCCTTTCATCACTGCTAGAGCCTGAGGGCATGTACACACTTATGACCGAAAAATCCGAAAAATCAAGGCGAATTACCCTCCCTTCAGGGTCATCTAGCCCTGTCTCCTCTTCATAGCCATAGACTACATTCTGAGGCGTGATTTTAGAAAAAATAGCCACGCCGCTGTATCCCTTCTTTTGGGCAGATTGCCAGTAGGTCTGATAGCCCATTGCCTCAAAAAGCTCCACAGGCACTTGCTCCTTAAGGGCTTTGGTTTCTTGCAGACAGATAATGTCTGCCTGTGTAGCATTGAGCCATGTGTCAAAGCCTTTTTTCAGCCCCGCCCTGATTCCGTTGATATTATAGGTAAGTATTTTCATGTATGTCTTCAGCCAAAAATTTGATTTGATAGCTCTTAAGCCTTCGGGTGAAGCACAAAGTTATGGAATATTCTCTAAATTTTCTTTGCTTTGTAAGGCTTGTACTTCCGAAAAAATGAAAGCCCTCAGCAGCTAGACAAACAGAAAATCAATCCTGCTGTTTCTTCAGTAGCCTTGCCTATGATTGATTCTGAGAGATTTGCATTTTCCTAAAATACTCTTCTCCTTTTGCAAGCATCTTCGCTTAAACTAGGATGAATCTTACACCTCTAAATCAGAAATGAAAAACTTGCATAAAAATTGTAACTAAATCGATGCACAAAACTTAATTACTACAAAAAAATCATGGAAATTTACAAAAGTGACTATTTACAACTGGTGTATGTCAAGGATGACGAACTCATAGAAATGATTTGGTTTTCCGAAAGCACACACATGAGCGATGAAGACTACAAAAAGGAATGCCTGGCTTATCTGGATGCCGTTACGAAATTTCGCCCTAGCAAGGCAATCCCTGATATGAGGGAAATGCAATTTCCTATTACACTAGAACTACAAGAATGGACCAATCAAACTATTTTCCCCGTTTTGCTAGAATCGGGAGTCAGCAATGTAGGAATCGTGATGAGTGCCGAAATCATATCACAGCTTGCCGTAGAGCAGACCATGGAAGAGGTAGAGGGCATTAAATTTACCACTAGATATTTTGATGACAAGGAGGAAGCGAAATCTTGGATTTTAAACCTTAAATCTTAAAAAGACTCCGCAACTGTACTTACAAGTTCTTGTATTTCTAAGAAACATCCTAAGAGCCTGAAAACCCTTAGGATGTAAGGCAACTCTTTATCAAGATACCAAATGGTCTAAACCCTGACCTTTCATATAAAATCCAAGAGAGGAACTTGCGTGAATCTTGATTCTGTGCGGCTCCGTCTGAATGCCATACAGCTTAGGTTGCTCTGAATCAGGCCGTTGTGAAGTAATGCAATAGCTCCCTACCAGATGCTCGGCAATCTTGTCATGAAATCTTTTATTAATCCTAGAGACTGTCTGCGAAAAATCCTCTCTGTCAGGGATACTTAATTCTCGGTCTTTTTTTCCAGGTTCTTCTGCTTCTTTGTATAATATTTTAAGCTGCTCCCAAGCCGTTTCTTTTATCTCTTCATGCGAAATAAAATCTTGCGATTGCAAAGCCCTCATCAAGAAGTAAAAATAAAGCGTCCTGTCTTTGGCACGGTTAATCCGGAGAGAGGCATCCAAATGTCCTGTAATCATGACCCTGTCACTATTGCTAATTTCAATCATAGGATTACCCACACTCAGTTTTCCTGAAAGGAATCTTTCTTTGATTATATTGATTTGAATCTGAGCAAGGGTTTTTTCTTCCTGACTCCGTGCTCTTTCTAAATTATCTATTTGCTTTTCAAGATATATATTCACCCCTTCTATGGTCAGTGTGCTATAATCAATAAACCCCTCTTGTCCGCGAAAGGTATTGGCAACATGATGTCTAGTGGATATATTATTGAATCCATTTTGTTGTCTTCGCAATACTTTCTTTGCTTGTTTAGCATATTCTGCAAGGCTTTTTGCCAAAAAAGCATCTAATTGGGCATATAAATCTGCGTCACTGGATAAATCGATAGATTCTTCTTGAATAATGTCATCAAGGGCATCTTTATCTGCCAAATAAGGAATCAAAGGGAAGAATATGAACTTGGGCTGCCGCACACGCCTGAGCTTGAGGGCTTTGTGTATATAATCTTTTAATACATTGAAGGGTCTGTTTTCTTCGAGTAGCTCAGGCGTAATCTCGTCTGAATCAATAAGTTCTCGATAATTTTCTCTCCAGCTGGGCTGCTCTTCAAAAAACATAAATTCCACAGGAATCTTCTCCTGACGCTCACGCTGCTCCTCATCCTCTCGGGGGGCATTCCATTTTTTGTGCAAGCTCTCCCAATCACAAGCCAGTAAAAACTCATTGAGTTTTTCATCATATTCAGGGCTGGTAACGATCACAAGAGCTTTGAGTGGGTAGATGGGTTTGAACATATTGGTTATTTTTTTAGGTGAATTAAATAAGGGTACAAAAGTAGATAAAAATTTCTTACTCTTTTTGACCTCGACAAGGTTGTCGAAGTCGCAGTTGCTATTTTTAGCCTCACTACCTTTGTGTTCATTAATAACCACAAAATTTTATATGGTATGAAGTTAAAAAAACAAGTATTTTTTTTATTGATTCTATGGCTCATGGCAGCCTGCTCATCCTCTCCCACAGAGCAAAGTGAGTCGGAAGAAATAGAAGCAAAAGACACAGAAATGACTGCCGAAGCCAAACTAGAAGCTGCCAAAGAAGCCCTTTTAGAGGATGAAGTAGTCAAAGAGTATTTTGATACCCTAGAAGAAGCCATTGATGAGTATATGAAAATGCTCCTCAAGATGACAGAACAAGCCGCCCAAAGCGAAAAAGACGGAAGTGCAGAAACCAATCCCATAGGAGCACTCGGTGGCATGATGGGCACAATGATAGAATCTGGAAACAAAATGGCTGAACTCAGCAAAAAAATGGATGCCCTCAAAGAAAAAGCAGACGCTCTACGGGCAAATCTTGATGAAGAAAAAGAAGCTGCTTTTATCGCTATGTATAGTAAAATCATGCTCCGAATGGCAGAGGCTGCCAGCCGAGAAGCCGATTCAATGAAAGAGTAGCACAAGACCTATTTCTTGGCTAAATAGACTATTTTAATTTTATTTTCAATCTTAAAAAAACACCTTATGGAACAAACACAACGCATCGGATTCGGGACACGTCTTTTGGCGTATTTGATAGACACTGTGATTATTTTTATTTTAGAATGGCCTCTTACTTTTCTATTGGCATTTATAGGTTTCGGTGCTGGAAGTGCCATAGGCGCAGGGGCAGGCAGCATGCAGGCCGAGCCTGGAGCAGCTGTAGTAGGGGGTATATTTGGGGCAATCTTTGGGAGTATCGGCTTCACATTGGTAGGCATGGTAGGTTTTGTTGCCTTGTATTTTGCTACAGAAATCTTCACAGGTTATACCTTAGGCAAATACCTACTAGGCATTCAAATCTATGACGAAAACAAAATAAAGCCTAGCTTAAAGGCCTCTCTCATTCGTTTTTCGCTCAAAAGTAGCTATTTTATTTTGATTACCTTGTCTTTTGTATTTTTGTTTATTGCACCTGTGCTCTACTTAGTTTTTTCTACGGCTGCTCTGCTGATAGGAACCGTTTTTACACTGGGCTATTTTGCTGCCTTAGGCGCTAAAAAACAAGCCCTACACGACATCTTGAGCAAAACAGCTGTTTATAGGCGTAAAGAATAAATTTCTATAAAATCATAAGTGGTAGCTAGTCTGACATAGAAAATGAACTGTCTATGTTAGATTAACTGCTATTTTTTTGTGATTTATTAGAAAAATAAATAATTTTAAGCAAGCTACGCAAAAAAACTGCATAGTTTACCCTTTTCTTTGTAATCTCTTTTAACCATTAAATATTTTTACTACTATGAAAAAACCATCTATCACCTCTCAAATTCAAGGGCTTCACTGGATTGAATCCAGACAAACTATTCAAGGCTACATACACGAAGATTCTTGCTTTACCATCTACAAGCAAAGTGAAGACTGGGGCGAAGAAAGCGAACCCATAAATTATACCCTCAGTCTGAATAATGCCCTCAGCAGTGTCTTTCATAATTTTGATAGCTGCGTGTTCAATAGCCAAATAGAAGCCCAAGATTTTGCCGAATCACTCATCGATCGGTTCCTGCAAATCTTAGAAAAGCCTTTTAGGAGGCTCATAGGCAACAAATACATCTACTACCTTGACGAAATGCAAATTGCCAACATAGAACTCACTGTGATGGCTGAGGCAGAGAGTTGTTACAATACCGCAAATTTACCCACCGTGAGGCAAAGCCACAGATATGACCTCTCTCTGGATAGTTTTTTCTATAGCTTCTTCCCCAATTACAACACCGCTACTTTCCTAGACCTCGCCGAAGCCGAAGCCGAACTCGATCGCCTTAGACAGGTTTTTATCGGGAGGTTTGTGTAGAGCTACAGCCATTCTATGATTTGGAAGCTCTGTGAAGTGAGGATTGGAGTATGAACTACTTTTTTGCAAATACATTAGTAACAATGATTATATTGAATCTTCTAGAAACTATTAAGTAAAATACAATTCGATGAACCAAAAAGTCCACAATCAAATAATTAGTTTTGTATGGAGCATTGCAGACGATGTGCTGAGAGATGTTTTTGTGAGAGGTAAATACCATGATATCATTCTTCCGTTCACTGTATTGAGGCGTTTAGATGCTTTGCTTGTTCCCACGAAAGAGAAAGTTTTAGGAGCAAATGCTTTTCTTATCAAGCAGAAGGGTGTGATTTCGATATGATGTAGATTTTTAAATTCAATGTGCATTTTTGAGTGATAGAAGCACTATTAAGATTTTGAATCGGAATATTTAGCCATGTTTTAAATCTATTTTACTTAAAATGGCTTATTTTAGGTATCTTTTTAAAGATTAAATGGACTTAAAAGCCTTGAATAGGCTATTTTATTTACATCATACTGAAATCATACCCCCTGAAAACCGTCCAGTTGCTGACTTTTTACCCACTATCAGCATTACTGCCAAAACTCTTGCTGCCGAAATGACGGGGTTAAATGTGGAAAGCAAAGACCTGACAGGACTAAATCCTATTGAAAAGGAACACATCGATAATAACCAAGCCGTAAGGAATATAACACATTTTGCAAGCACATTTTAAAGCCGCACAGACCAAAACTTCTAAAAGAACCTGCAAAGACGACCCAAAAGAAATACGAAGTATTCACGAACAGTATTAAAATAAGTAAAACACCAAATACACAAGTAATTTAAAAAACGCTTATCAAATAGACATTCACAAAGCACTGAATCTTTCGAGACCGAGCTACTTTGACAAGCCTACATAATATTTACACCACCATTTCTTACTAAATAAAACACGAAAAACCACGGAAAAACGTTATTCTTGCATCGTGATTAAGCAACTGAGAAATAACGTCTTTACCAAAGTCCTTTGGATGCTCATGGGGCTTCATCTGCTCAACATAAGCGTTGATTCGGCAGACCCTGAGCCTGAGCATGTCCCAGAAGACTTGTCCTTCAATGACCAAGAAAGCATTGTGGAGATAGTGCTTGAGAAAATCTTAGGTTATGAAGATGCCATCGAAGAATATGATGACCACGACACCGAAGATCATCATAAAAAAACAAAGACGCAAATAGATCTCATCACCCAATACATGGCCGATTCTGACATCTTACAGTCGTCTATGCCCACACAAAAACAAAAATTCTCTAGCTACATAACGTACATAAGTACAGGATTTTGCCAACTAGACACCCCTCCACCCAAGATTTGATTTGTTTTCAATAAATTTTCTGTTTCCAAAAACTAGAGAATAGTTATTTGGATAATTTCATAACCTATAAAAACAAATCAAACATGAATCTAAAAATATCATGGATGCTTATCATTCTATGTGCATCCTCAGTATATTCAGTGGCACAAGTAAGCAATTCTGAAAAAGACAGCATTTATATAGAGCAGGTAGAAAATCATAAAACCCCTGACAAGGTTTTGCATGCCGAGCCGCTTTACATTGATTTAATACGTGACCTAGGGGCTAGAAAAGGAGAAAGAGAGTGGAATGTGGGTCTAGGGCTGACCGATAATCTAAAATTTGACACTTATGAAGCACTTATAGAATATGAATGGGCACCGATAGACAGGCTGGGACTGGAAGTAGAATTGCCTTTTACACTTTACTCACCCGTGAACGGCACAAGTAATGACTCGATCCCTTCCAATAGCCTAAACAGTATTAAAATAGCAGCACAATGGTCTTTCTTTGTCAATGAAGCCATCGCTACTTCTATGGCGATTGGCTATATCAATGAGTTTGAACTATCTGATTTCAGAAACTTCGGGAAGCCTTTCATCAAAGGAAATGTTTACAATCCTTTCTTGGTCATCGCCAAGCGATGGGGTAATAATTTTCATTCGTTGATTTATACGGGCCCTATGATTGCACAAGATTTTAGCACCAATAAGCTCCACACTACTTATGATATCAATACAAGTTTTCATTATTTAATCTCAGGCACAAGAAATTTTATAGGCGTAGAGTTTAATAAAACCATGGACAGTGGTAATTTTGACATGGTGATGCGGCCACAAATGCGTCTGGGGATTGCCGATGATTTACTGATTGGAATTGTGGCAGGCATTCCTGTAAGTAGGAAAGATGAGCGACTAAGCTCTTTTATAAGACTAATATGGGAGCCGAAGCATAAGCACAAATAAATCAGGGTACTGCACGTCTTTCCTCTCTTTCTGTCTCCATCTTATGAAAGCAAAACTTTCTCAGATTTTGCATACCTTTGAGAAAGGCGTGCAGTGTTTTTTGGTGTCAAAGTAGTGGTTTTATGAAAAATATTTTTTACCTGTTCTTTGCCTTTAGCTTGGGGCTGACTGCCTGCAAATCTCGAGATATGGAGAGGAGTAGCATCAGTTTTTATTTTTGGCGTACACAGCTCGCTCTTGATAGCCTTGAGCGTAGCTACCTCAAGAGCTTAGAGGTGAAGAAGCTCTATGTTCGGTTTTTTGATGTGGCCTGGAATCCAAGACAAGGCAAGGCACAGCCACTCGGTATTTTGGGTTTTGGCACAGATACCCTGCCCCTCAGAGAGATTCGAGAAATCGTGCCTACGGTATTTATCACACACCAAACTTTGCTTACTCTGCCCGATTCTCTTCGGGCAGATTTAGCCCAGAATATCACCCAACAAATCAGTAAAGTAGCTGAAAATCAGCGTTTTAGACAGATATTTCCCTCCGCAAAAATCAGCGAAATACAGCTAGATTGCGATTGGACACCCAGCAGCAGGGCGGCGTATTTTGATTTGATAGCCCTCATCAAGGCAAGGCTTGACAGCACGCAGCGAGTGAGTATAACCCTTCGGCTGCACCAGTATCGCTATCCTCAGAAGACGGGCATCCCGCCAGCCGCCGCCGCCAGTCTGATGTGCTACAATACAGGCAATCTCCATGACCTTAGCACCCAAAATTCTATCCTAGATACCGAGACGGTAGATGCTTATCTGGTGAGCAAGCAGCCCTATCCGATAGCGTTAAATTATGCCGTTCCGATTTTTTCTTGGGGTGTGCTCATCCGCTCAGGGCGTGTGATGAATCTCCTCTCTGACATGCATGCCCACGATGTATCTTCTGCTAATTTTCAAGAATTAAAAGACAAACCCCAGCATTTCAGGGTCTTAAAAAGTCATTATTTCAAGGGCGTTTATCTCTATAAAAATGACCTCATTCGCTATGAAGCCATTGATAATGAGACACTTCACAGACTTGCAGCACTGCTCAGACAAGGCATCAAGGGGCAGCCTAGAGAGTGGATATTTTACCACCTCAACCACGCAGATTTAGAAAAATTTTCTGTAGAATCTCTCCGAAAAATAGCCCAGCCTTAGCTTATTTTTGGGCTGTATTAGAGATTTGTAGCCTTGCGATTTTGCCTTTTGCTCCTGCTGCCCAAGCCCATTTTTTGTCTTGACTGAGGCTAAGTGTGTGAAATCCTGTTTGGCTGATTTTCTGCCAAGTTTTGCCACTATCATAAGAGATGTATTCGGCAGATTGCCCCACAGAAACAATCGTTTTATGGGCTGCAAAAGCCACCGCAGACTGAAATCCCGTGCTTTGAGATTTGCTTGCTTTCCAAGTTTTACCTCCGTTTTTGGTATAAATGAGGGTAGGCCTAAGGGTATTTTTTTCTGTATAATCCCCTCCTACTGCCACTCCATATTTTTCGTTTTTAAAATCTACCGAAAAAATCCCTTCCGAACTCTCTCCGCAGAGCATAGGCGTATCGCTTACTTGCCAAGTTTTACCTGTATCTTTAGAATAAAAAACCCTTGCGACAGCTCCACCTGTGGCTATCCAAGCCATTTGGGGGCTGTGGGTAGAGATGTGTGTGCCGCTGGCGGAGAATCCGTATTCTTCGGGCTTCATGGCAGGGATATTTTCGGGAGAGATACGCTGCCAAGTCTGTCCAGCGTCTTGAGTTTTGAGGAGGAAGAGCTTTCCCTCGATGGGGTCTCCTGCCAAGATGCCTTCTTGCGCATTCCAGAATGAAAATCCATTAAAAAATCCTTTGGGAAGGGTATTTTGGTAGGTGAGTTTCCAAGTTTTGCCTCCGTCTTGGGTGAGGTAAATCCTAGAATCCGTGCCAGGGCCTGCCCCCATCACGATTGCCTTCTCTTCCGAAAAAGCCTGAATGTCTCTAAAATCTAGCGAATCCGTGCCTTCTATCCTGAATTGCTGCCAAGTCTGGCCGCCGTCTGTGGTTCTGAGTATAGTGCCTTGGCTTCCACCTAGCCAGCAGAGGTCTTGGCTAAGTGCTGAGATAGCTCTAAATGAGACAGTTACGGGGCTTTTTTTCATCTCCCAAGTAGGCTGTGCGTAACTTAGCGAAACACAAAAGCACATCAAGATGGCTGAGAGGAAGTTTTTGGAAAGAAAATGTGTCATCATCATATAAATAAAGTGAGATTATTATTTCTAAAAAAAAGAAAGCACACAGTCAGCGCTGTGCCTTCTGTGTGCTTTTAGAGATTTTTTAACTTATATTTTATTATTTTTCAGGCGTAAGTACATTGTTAGAGCGGTCTATATCTGCCATGCGTTCGCTAGGGTCTATTTCTACTTTGGTGATAGAAGCTGCGGGCTTGTCTATCGTCAGAGTATAGCTCGGATATACCCAAGCCCAATCTGTATGCAAGATAGTTTTCATTTTTTGTATTTTTTTCTCCCCTCTCATGATTTCTAAGGGGATATAGTGCATCTCTTGGCTGCCATCACTGTAGCTGATTACCACTTCTACGGGCATGGGCATTCTTCCGATTCTCTCTAGAGTGATTTGTGTTTTTCCTGCTGCTTCTTTGATTTCTTTGATACCGTAATCTATGGTATAAGTCGTGTTTACGAAGTATTCTTTGTACCAATCTAGCTCCAAGCCTGATTCTTTTTCCATGATTCGGATAATGTCATTGTCATTGGGGTGTTTGAATTTCCAGGTGTCAAAATACGTTTTCATTCCTTTCATAAGTGCTTCATCCCCGATGACATAGCCAAGCTGTGCCAAGAAAATACAGCCCTTAGAATACGCCGCCATTCCGTAGGCACTGTTGTACTCAAAGTGGTCTGCATGGGTGCGTAAAGGCTCTTCTATTTTTCTCTCCACAATTCTGAAATACGACTTATACGCACCAGTAAAAGGATTCTCGCCTCCTCTGATGTAGCTTCCTGCAAAGGTATTAAAGCCCTCGTCCATCCAAGCATAGAGGCTTTCGTTGGTAGCGATGACCCCTTGGTACCAGCTATGGATAAGCTCATGCACTGTAACACCTACCAAGCCATTGAGAGAACCGTCACCTAAGATAAGAGTAGCCATGGGGTATTCCATACCGCCGTCTCCGCCCTGTATCACAGAATAGACCTCATAAGGATAGACCCCAAAATTTTCATTCATTTTTTGGAATGCTTCTATCGTATATTGTGGGAGTTGTTTCCATTTGGCGGTTCTTTCTTCATTTCCTTTGAGGTAAAAAAACCTCAAGAGTGGGCCATTGGGCACTTGTGCCGTTTCGTGGATATAGTCAGGGTCGGCTGCCCACACAAAATCATGTACATTCTCAGCTTTGAAGTGCCAAGTGAGCTGCTTGCCTTTGGGCTGTTTTACTTTTTGCCCTGCGTCTTCATATCCGTAGCCTATTTCTTGAGGGTTCTGGAGGTATCCTGTGGCAGCGAGTACATAGGATTTGTCGATGTTGATTTTCACATCAAAATCTCCCCATACACCGTGAAACTCTCGCCCGATATAAGGGTTGGCGTGCCAGCCTTGGTAGTCATATTCACACATTTTAGGGTACCACTGTGCCATAGAGTAATCTACACCTTCGGCATTGTTTCTTCCTGAGCGGCGAATCTGCACAGGCACTTGTGCCTCAAATTCCATCTCAAATACAGCTTTGCTGTCTGGGGCGATGGGCTGTGCAAGGGTAACTTCGAGGATAGTGCCTACTTCTTTGAAGCTCAGTGCTACACCATTTTGGGTCAATTTTTTTACCCTTTGGTAGCCGATTTCTTCGGGGCCAAGCTTAGAGATTCTATCCCCTACACGTGGGTCAGGGTCAGAGATAAGCCTTGAGCGGGTATCCATCATGCTTCCTGGCTGGAATGCATTAAAATAAAGATGATAGAATACTTGGTCAAGTGTTTCGGGGGAGTTATTGTAATAGACGAGTGTCTGTTTTCCAGAGAGTTGGTGTTTTTTCACGTCCATGTCTATCTCCATGGTATATTCAGCTCTTTGCTGCCAGTAAGTATCCTTTTGGGCAAATGCATGGAAGCTCTGCACTGTAGAGAAACAGGCAATTAAAAAATGTAAAGCAATTATTTTTTTCATCAGATATGTTTTTTCTTTAAAACTATTGTTCAATTTTAGGTATAATTTGAAAAATAAAAAAAATCTTTGTGAATAGTATTGTTAAAAACTTGATAAAAACCTATTTTTAGGTCTGGTAAGTACCTTGCTAAAAGTAGTTTGGTGCAAATCAATGAAGAACAAGTGATAAGTAGTACACACATTGGCTGTTACCCAAATCTAACTAAAAATTTATTCTTATGAATTTACTCTCTGAATACATTGCAGACCTGCGCAACCAACAAGAAATATGGCCCAAAGTAGAGCCTTTGGTGAAACACATCACCTACCTTGAGGCAGAGCTAAGGCTTGCCAAACTACGCCTAGATGGGCACCCTATCTCAGATGAAGCTGACAAGAAGCACTTCTCAAGTGTAAAATCTACCAAAAAAAACAAAGACATTAGCCTAGAAGAGCGCAACCTTTACAGGGCAGTAGGTGAGCTTTCTTTTGTAATTGCGAAGGCAGACAATGTCTTGCGTGAGAGTGAACGCCAAGCATTTCATCAGGTGATACTTGAGGAGTTTGGCGAAAATAGCTGGATAGCCGAAGACCGCTTTCATCTCATTGAAAAGACTCCTACTTCTGATGCCGAAAGTACTTATAACCACGTTCTTTTTATGATAAGACAGAATAAGAGCCGCCTGACACAAGAACTGGTAGAGGTTTTTATACGTGTCATTACGAGGGTGGCAGAAGTGGCCAATATCCACGAAAATCAAATGAACTATATCAACAGGTTTGAAGATGATTTAAGGAAAATATTTGCCCAAAAATAAGCAATAAATGATAAAGCCACTATTTAAAAGATTACTCATTTAAAAAAACAAACTTGTTAGTAAACTTCTCACAGTCTCATTTTTTCAGGACACTTCAGATTTCATTGGTGGCACTGTTGCTGCTCATAGTGATAGGCTATGGGATGTTTTCACACCTTGTTCATTGTCATTTTGTTAAATATTCTTCTTTTAAAGAATATCCTGAGCAGGTCTATGTAAGCCCTAGAATGCCCCAAGAGCTTGTGCCAAGCATTCAACTGATTATCAAGGAAGCCAAGCAGCGCAACCGTGAATTTTGGAATAGCTTGCGGAGCAAACCCACGTTTATTTTTTGTGTGGATGATGATGAGTTTGGCAAATTTGGCAAAAACTACGGTACACCTGCCATGGTGCATCTCACTTTACAGGGGGTTTTTATCATCGTGAAGCCTGACGGGGTCAATGTAGATGTCATTAGCCACGAACTATGCCACGCCGAGCTGTTTGAGCGGGTAGGCTGGTATGCCAAGATTCACAAAATCCCTGCTTGGTTTGATGAAGGGCTTGCGCTGCACCTTGATTATAGATACCCTGGCAATGGAGGCAATCATTACGAAGATTATCAAAAAAAATGGCTAATTTATACCCGACAAGGTAAGGACAGCCTTGTGCTCAAAGATCTGGAGCAGATTGATAATTTTTTTAGGGCAGACCAGCACCACACCAACCTAGCATACCTCACATCAGGGCGAGAGGTAGCACGCTGGTTTGACAAAGTCGGTGCCGCAGGGCTCAAGACACTCATCAAAGAAGTCGGAAGTGGTGCTGATTTTAAAAAGACTTATCAAAATTTAGATAAAAAAACCGCTCGGCAAAAGCCCTAAACCTACCTGCCCAAAAATTAGCCCTGTTTTATCTGCCCTCAAAGCCATGAATATGGTGAATAAATTTCCATGTTAAGGTGATATTCTTTAATTTTACTTTTCTAAAAAGGAATCATCACATACCATGAAAAAATTACTCCTACTCTTATTCGTTTGCCAAATCATCACACTCGGCGTGGCACAACACAAACCAAGCACACAGCCCGAAGTATTAGCACAAGCACTCTCCGACAAAAAAAATCTGCTCAAATTTATCCCTAACCAAAATCAATGGGATAACTCCGTAAAATACCGCACAGAAATCCCTGGTGGGCATCTTTATCTCCAAGAAAATGCCTTCAAATATGTATTCTATGACTATGGCCTTATCAGAGATATGCACGCCCAAGCAAATCAATCTTCTGTTACTCCCGAAAAAATCAAAGGGCATAGCTTTTCCGTAAAATTTTTAAATGCCCGCCCGCAAGCCCAAATCCGCCCTTCTGAGCCTAGCAGCACCAAATACAATTACATCATCGGCAATCAAGCCAGCAAATGGGCAACTGGATTGTCAGCTTATGCCAAGCTAGATTACTTAGCCATGTATCCAGGCATCAACCTAAGCGTGCTCCAGCACAAGCAATCACTCAAATATGAATTTGAAGTGCTGCCTTATGCTGAGCCTAGCCAGATTCTGATGGAGTATAGTGGCATAGACAAAATATTCCTCCAAGAAGAAAACCTACACCTAGAAACAAGCCTCGGCAGTGTGATAGAAACAAAACCTTACTGCTACCAAATGAAAGACGGAAAAAAAATAACTGTCCCTGCTCGTTTTGTACTGGTAGGCAATCAGTTACACTTTGAGTTTCCAGAAGGATATGATAAAAGCAATACACTCATCATAGACCCCGAATTGCTCTTCTCTACCTACTCAGGCTCAACAGCAGATAACTGGGGAAGCACCGCCACTTTTGACAATGACGGCAATCTATACTCCGCAGGAGTGGTATTTGACGCAGGGTTTCCGACTACAAATGGTGCATTTGATACAAGTTTCAATGGCATCGTAGATATTGCCATCCTAAAATACAATACTACTGGCACTTCACTGCTTTATGCCACACACTTGGGTGGAAGCGGTGGAGAATTTCCGCACAGTCTGATTGTAGATAATAACAATAACCTACTGGTTTTTGGCACTAGCAGCTCTAGTAATTATCCGATAACAAGAGATGCTTTCCAAACTGATTTTGCAGGTGGAAATGTCATCACGCCCATCAGTGGGATTAACTACAACGCAGGGAGTGATATTGTCATCACTAAATTAAGCACCTCTGGCAGTCAGCTACTTGCTTCTACCTACATAGGCGGCTCAGGCAATGATGGCATCAATCAATCTCGTGGAACAGGTTTGTTTAATTATGGAGATGTGTTTAGGGGTGAAATCATCGTAGGAGCAGACAACAGCGTTTATGTTGCTTCTACTACATTTTCTAGCAACTTCCCGACAGTCAATGCCATTCAACCCAATTTAAGTGGTACACAAGATGGCGTACTCTTCAAAATGAACAACAATCTCAGCAGCTTGCTCTGGAGTACTTACATCGGAGGAAGTGATTTTGATACGGTATTCTCTCTCAAACTCAATAGTACAGGAGATTTGTATGCCTGTGGTGCTACCAGCAGCAATAACCTCCGCAACCTGGTGCCAGTAGGTGCTGGCACACCCCTGCAAGCCACACGTGCAGGGGCTGATGATGGTTTTGTGCTTCGGATGAATACTTCTGGGCAGCTTACACAGCTGACTTACCTCGGCACTACTGACAATGACCAAGCTTTTTTGATTGATTTTGATGAAGCCTCAAACCCCATCATCGTAGGGCTGACCTTTGGCAATTATCCTGTAAGCACTGGAGTATATGCCAACCCAAACAGCGGGCAATTTATAGACAAACTAAACCCCGAGCTGTCTGCTAGGCTTCTCTCCACAGTAATAGGCACGGGCAAAGGAGCTCCAGACATTTCTATCACGGCTTTCTTGGTCAATGACTGCAGCAATATCTATATAGCGGGCTGGGGGGGCAGTCTAGGAATCGGCAATCTCTCTACTACAGGGCTGCCTACTACATCCGATGCTTACTCTGTAACCACAGATGGTTCAGATTTTTACTTGCTTATCTTAGAAAAAGATATGCAATCTTTGCTCTATGCTACATTCTTTGGAGGAACACAATCTGCTGACCACGTGGATGGAGGTACTTCTCGATTTAGCAAAGACGGCGTAATTTACCATGCAGCCTGTGCCTCTTGTGGAGGTGTTGATAATGATTTTCCTACTACACCCAATGCTTGGTCTGCCACCAACAACAGTGGCAACTGCAACAATGCCGCTTTTAAATTTGATATTGGCTCACTATCAGGTGATTTTGATATACTAGATGCCTCGATAGGCAGTATCGTTACACAGGGTTGCCAGTTTCCTTTTGAAGCTACTTTTGATTTTGAGGGGCAGGGTGTTGCTCTTTGGGAGTGGCGTGTAGATGGTGTATTTGCTGGAGATACGCCCAGCATTGATTGGACTTTTACTGCCAATGGCATCTATGATATTCAGCTTACCATCAGCAATCCTGCCAGCTGCTTAGAGTCTATCACGCTCAACAAACTTTTCCCAGTTTCTATGATTAGTGTGGACGCTGGCTTTGCAGAGACCATCTGCCAAGGCGAAGACATCGCCCTGACGGCAAACATTGATTCCTCTAACCCCTATACTTTTCAGTGGTCACCTACCACAGGGCTAGATAACCCCAATGTGCTGAACCCTACTGCCACCCCCAATCAATCTACCAACTATGTGCTGACAGCCACAGATGACAATGGCTGTGTAGCACAAAAAACAATCGCTGTAACGGTCATCCCACCCTTGAATGATGATTTTGATATCAGAAATGCCTTTGGTATATCTGTAAGCAATGATTGTGTGCCTGCTGACGTAACCTTTATCTATAACCCACCTACTGTAGATAACCCCACTTGGACCTGGGACATAGAGGGCTTCGGTACATTCGAAAATCAAAGAAATTTAGTAATTACGTTTACAGAGACGGGTGAATACCTCATCAGGCTGACTGCTATCAGGGGTGGGCAATGCCCCGAAAATATTACCATAGAAAAGACCCTCATATTGAGTGAGTTGAGCCTAGTCGCCAGCCCTGACCAGCAAATATGCTTTGGTGAAAGTGTGCAGCTAGAATCTCAAGCCTCTAATAGCTCTACCTACTCATGGTTACCTACCACAGGATTGAGCAACCCTGCTATCCCTAATCCCATCGCCTCACCTACTCAAACCACAGAATATACTGTCAGAATCCAGAATGAAGTAGGCTGTATCCGTGAAGAAAAAGTATTGGTAGAGGTCTTTCCTGAGTTGTTCATTGATTTTGACCTAGAAATAGGCTCTGACTGTGCCAAACCCAGTGTGCTCAAATTTATTAACCGCTCCACAGGAGCAAGCCGCTATGAATGGAGCATCAGTGATGGGGCTTTCTTTACGGATGAATCTCCTGCCGATTATACCTTTGCACGGAGAGGCACTTATGAAGTTACTTTGCGTGTTTTTAATGGAGAAGATGATTGTGAGGCGTTCCAGACGGTAAGCATAGAAGTAGAAGACAACCAAACCCTTCCCCCTAATGCCATCACGCCTAGCAAAGAAGATACTAAGAATGATACTTTCCAAATTGCGGCTTTTCGTAGAAATTACAAACTTCAAGTCTATAACCGATGGGGAGGGCTGATGTATGAAAATGACAACTACAATGATGAATGGGGCAAAAACGTGGACGCAGGTGTCTATTACTATATCCTTACCTCTCCTCAAGGTGTAAAATGCAGAGGCTGGATAGAGGTAGTCCGTTAGGCAGTATCTTGCCCAAAGTGATTTTATGATTGTCTTTAATTTTATGTATCTTTGGTTTTATATAAATTTCTCAAATACAAAACAACACAAACAAAACCATGGCAAAGAAAAAGCAAGATAAAAACGTACAAAAAAATTCTTCTATCAAAGTCAGTGATAAACTCAAAGAATTTGACATTCAAATCAATTCACTCGGTGAAATTATCTCTAACTATGACATAGATAAAATCAATGATTTTTTGAATAAAAACCTAGATGATAAAAAACTCACCAACAGAGAAGATAATCTACTAGAAGAACTCCGCAAAAAATCAGATGACGAACAGAATAAAGACGATATAGAAGAAGATACTAAATGAGTGATGCACTAGACTTTAAAATCTATGGCGACTCCGCCCAAGTGCTAGAAATCACACTGCCCCCCAATGCTACACTTGTGGGTGATGGAGGTGCTTTGCTTTATATTGACCACGAAATAGGCATCGAGACCAAAGACACGGACGGTTCAGAAGATTTTCAAACAGAGGAAGCACAAGCCAAAGAAGACGAACCAGAAGATTTTGAGCCTGAGCCTGAGCCAAGCCCCATTGTAGATGATTTTGAAGACTTTGAAGAGAGAGACCAAGAAGGAAACCTCCTACAAAAACTATGGGTGGCAGCCAAAAGAAAGGTCATAGAACGTGTCATGAAAAATAGTGAAAAAGAAGCTGACACACAAGATGATGATGATGAACCCGAACCAGAAGAAGAGCCCGAACCAGAAGAAGAACCCCAAGAAGAAAAAGAACCCATTTTCTCTTGGTATATTACGCACTTTACCAATCACAGTGAATTTGTCCGAAAAATCGCATTTACTGCTGCCAACTCTGGAATAGTCTTGCCCATAGACCTCAGTGAAACCATTGACAATGAGCTGGTGATACAGCATGGCATCTTCATGTGTGCCAAAAAAGGAATCCAGTTAGAAAAATTTCTTGATACCAAACTAGGTGTAAACTTTGCCAAAGACAAACTCTTCAAACTAGATAAAATCAAAGGAGAAGAAACTGTATTTCTGCAATGTGAAGGGCAGACCATCGCCTTAGACCTAGACAACGATGCCATCAGAATAGGGCTTTTTTCTTTGATTGCTTTTGAATCTACCTTAGAGCTAGATTTGGAAAGCGTAATAGAAGTCCAGTCTATGAATTATGAAGATGATACACAGTTTATCACCCTTTCAGGCACTGGCAAATACTGGCTACAGACTGCCAATGTGCAGCAAATGATGCACCGCCTTGCACCATTTATGTTTGAACCTGAGGAGGATGGTGTCTTGAATGCCCCTGTCCCCCCACAAATAGATGATGATGAAGAGGAGGATGAATACCCACTAGACTCCCCTCCCTCTGAAGATTTAGGAGAATTTTTAAGACAGTAAACACAAGGCAAACCCTTGTGCCTACTCCAAATCTACTCAAACTTTTCTTTCAGAAAGTGTGCAGTGTGATTTCCTTCTAGCTTGATAAGCTCTTCGGGAGTGCCCTCAAAACAAATCTGCCCTCCCTTTTCGCCACCTTCAGGGCCCAAATCTATAATCCAGTCAGCATTTTTGATAAGCTCCAGATTATGCTCTATAATCCAAACAGAATTGCCCAACTCTATCAGTGCATTCAGGGCAGCAAGCAGCTTCCGAATGTCATGAAAGTGCAAACCTGTAGTAGGTTCATCAAAAATAAACAGTGTATTGCCTTGTTTTTCTTTCAGAAAAGAGGCGAGTTTTAAGCGCTGCGACTCACCTCCAGAGAGGGTGTTGGTAGATTGCCCTAGGCGGATGTACCCCAGACCTACCTCTACCAAGGGCTGGATAGATTGGATAATCTTGGCTTGGTCTTCAAAAAACAAAACTGCCTCATCTATGGTCAAATCCAATATGTCTGAGATGTCTTTTTCTCTGTACTTTACCTCTAGCACTTCTTTTTTAAATCGTTTGCCTTTGCAGGTTTCGCAGGTCAAGTAAACATCTGCCATAAACTGCATTTCTACTTTAATCCTACCATCTCCTTGGCAAGTTTCGCAGCGTCCTTTGTCCACGTTAAAAGAAAAATGGGCAGGCGTGAAGCCTCGCTGGCTAGAGAGCGGAAGGGCTGCATAGAGTGTGCGGATATAGTCATAGACTTTGGTGTAGGTGGCAGGGTTAGAGCGAGAAGACCGCCCTATGGGGTTTTGATCTACAAATTCTAGGTTTTTAATAAACCGTACACTGCCTTCTAATGATTTGTACTCTCCTAGTGCGTCTGGGCTTTGGTCTAAACTTTTGAGAAGGGCAGGGTAGAGAATATTTTTGACCAAAGTAGATTTACCTGAGCCGCTTACACCTGTGATGAGTGTCATGACCTCAAGAGGAAATTTCACAGATACATTTTTGAGGTTGTTCTGGGTAGCTCCTATCACTTCGATGTATTCTCTCCACGTCCTTCTTTTGGCTGGGATGTCTATTTTTTCCCATCCTCTCAAAAAATTAAATGTGTGCGAATCTTCTAAATTAAATTCAGGGTTTACCCAATCTTGGAGGGCTTTGGGTGTTTTTCTGTTGCCTTTGTACTTGGCGATGTCGCTGTATGGAATATTAAAAATGAGTTGCCCTCCATGCGCTCCTGCATCTGGGCCTATGTCTATGATGCGGTCTGCGGCACGCATGACCTCCTCTTCGTGCTCTACCACGATGACGGTATTGCCCAGTTTTTGCAAATCCCTCAGCACACTCACCAGCCTGCTCGTGTCTCGGGGGTGCAAGCCTATGCTAGGTTCATCCAAGATATACATAGAGCCCACTAGAGCACTTCCTAGCGCCGTGGCAAGTTTGATGCGCTGATACTCTCCACCTGAGAGAGAGGCGGTCAGTCGGTTAAGGGTAAGGTATCCAAGCCCCACTTTATCGAGGTATTCTAGCCTGTTTTCTATTTCTATTCTAAGCCTTCGGGCTATTTTTTGCTCATTTTCAGTAAGTTGAAGTGTATTAAAAGTATCCCTTAGTTTCTCTATGGGCATCAGCACAAGGTCTTGTATGCTGTATCCGTCTATTCTGACATAAGAGGCATCTTTTCTGACACGTGTGCCTTTGCAATCTGGGCAGGTAACCTTCCCTCTGTATCTAGAGAGCATCACACGGTATTGTATTTTGTGAGATTGAGATTCTAAATGCTCAAAGAAAGCATTCAATCCTTCAAAATAGGCGTTTCCATTCCAAAGAATATCTTTCTCTTTTTCGTTGAGGTCTTCGTAAGCTCTATGAATCGGAAAATCAAAGCGAATGGCATTTTTGACAAGGGGGGCTTTCCAAACGCTCATTTTTTCGGTTTGCCAAGGCAGCACTGCCCCTTCATAGACAGAAAGTGACTTGTTGGGGATGACCAAATTTTCATCTATGGCAAGGGTATTGCCAAAACCTCCACAACGCTGGCATGCACCATAAGGATTGTTAAAGCTAAAAAACTGCACACTGGGCTCTTCGAAGGCGATGCCATCTAAATCAAAACGGTCTGAAAACTGTTTCTTTTCTTTTCCTATCAGGTCAATCATACAAATGCCCCTGCCCTCATAAAAAGCTGTTTGTATAGAATCTGCTAGGCGGTATTGGTTGTCTTCATCCCCATGCTTGACCACATTTCGGTCTATCAGCAAGTCTATGGACTGCCCAATGAGGGCTTTTAGCTGGGTGGCATCTTCTAAGATTTCTTCTATAAACAAAGTTTCGTCTTCTGCCAGTATGCGTGTAAACCCTTTCTGAAAGACTACTTTTAGCTCATCTTCTAAGCTACGCCCCTCCCCTATCACTAGCGGCGAAAGGATAAGGAGCTTCTGCCCTTGTTCTGACTGCTGCACGTAATTGACTACATCTGTGATGCTGTCTTTCTGCACAATCTCCCCCGAGACGGGCGAGTAAGTCTTGCCGATACGTGCATAGAGTAGCTTGAGGTAGTCATAAATCTCTGTGGTAGTGCCTACAGTGGCACGGGGGTTTCGGGTATTTCCTTTTTGCTCTACGGCGATGGCTGGCGATACGCCCTTGATATATTCTACATCGGGTTTTTCCATTCGCCCCAAAAACTGCCGTGCATAAGAGCTCAGGCTTTCTACATACATCCGCTGCCCTTCTGCAAAAAGTGTGTCAAAGGCGAGAGAAGATTTGCCTGAGCCCGATAAGCCTGTGATGACCACCAACTCATTTCGGGGGATGGCTACATGGATATTTTTCAAGTTATTCACTTTTGCCCCTTTGATAAGAATACTTCCTCTAGGGTCAATTTGGTCAATGTCAGCAAACATGGGTATGAGGGTTTTTAAAACTAAAATTTTACACTGCTAAAACCCAATGAGAGGCTTAGAGTTTTAAGAGAGGCAAAGTTAAGTGAAAGCCCTTGAACCATTCTATAAAATGACACAAATTTATAGGTTTGCCAGATGAAGAAAATATACCGATTTTTCTTGACTCACTCAGGGCAAAAAGCGATACACTCCCCTCCGTGATTGATTTCAAACTGCTTCGCACCTTGCTTCACCATTGCACGTCCGTCTATAAAACTAAATACCTCTTCATATTGAGGTGCTATAGCCCACTCTCCCCTTGTGTTGATAAAGCCCCACTGATTACCCTCTCGGGCAGCGGCGAATCCTTGGTAAAAATTCCTAACTTCTACGAATGTAGGTTTGATGACCTCAGTGCCTTGAGTATTGATAAAGCCCCAGTACCCGTCTTTCCTGACGGCAGCCATTCCATTCTCAAAATCACCTCCGTAATCATACTCAAAATCTATCAAATATTGATGCTTGGCATTGACATAGGCAGTTTTTCCGTTAAGGATGACCCTTGCCAAGCCCTCCTGAAACCTTCCTATCCAATCATATTGAAACGGGATGATGGTTTTGCCTTGGTTGTCTATGGCACCAAATTTTTGGTTAAAGGCGACCCTGGCAGCTCCCTCGTGAAAATTATCTGCCCACTCATATTTAAAATCAATGATTTTATCTCCATTTTCATTGATATATCCATATTTTCCTTTTTGAATTACCTTCGCCACCCCATCAGCGAAGCGGTTTACGAATCCGTATTTTCGAGCAAGCTCTTTGGGGCTGATTACTTCTTGATAAACAGGGTTTTTTAAGATTCTGACGGGGCGGTCAGGCAGTCTATAAGAGCCTAGTTGCACGGTACTCAGCATTGCTACAGCTACAAGGGCAGCCCCTCCTAGCACTGATTTTATCACGGCAGGCAGGTTATTTTTTTGCTGATAATGCTTTGGTGAGTTTTTAAATTGTCTTTTGCGTGTCTGAGGGTTAAGTGCAGGCAGGGGCTTAGACACATTTACTGTTTGAAAAGCCTCTTCCCATTGTTTGGCTGAGGGGCGGAGGGTTTCTTTTTCATATCCTTCTTCAAAGCAAGTCTTGAACAAATACTGAATTTGAGCATCGAGATGATAAAATGCTTGGTGCGGCAATGGGATAATTCTAAAATGTTTGTTCATTTGCCCCATCGGGAATAAGCCCTCTCTGATTTTTTGGGCATATGTGTCTAGCTTATCAAAAGGCGGGTGGCAAGTGCCTGTAAAAGGATGCAAACCCAATAAAACCTTGTAAAAAACCACTGAAAGCGAGAATCTGTCCCAAGTTTCACGCATTACATCTGAGGGGATAAGTTGCTGGGTTTTGAGCTCGGCAGGGCTGTACTCAGGGCTTGCTTTTTGGGCTGGAAACAAAAGACGTTCTTGGGCAATCACTGCCACAGAATCTACATCTAGCACAGTGATTTCTCCCTCAATATTCACTTTGATATTTTCGGGCTTGATGTCCACAAACACATAGCGTTGTATTTGGTGTATTTGGGCAAAAGCAGTGGCTATGTTTTTACAGACTTGCAACCTATTTTGCAGCCCTATGAGGGTGTTTCGGTCAAATTTATACTGCCATATCTTGTCTATTTTGTCAGATACATAAGGCGTGCAAAGCTGTGTAAGGTCTATGGCATCGGATATTTTAGGCATAAGATACCCCACAAAATCCAGACAATCGGACGTTTTATAAATCAATGCCTTGGGCCAAGCAAGGGTTGGCTTACTTGGCTGATAAAGCGGATTGGCAAGCATATACGCAAGCTTTTGCTCACGGGCAGGGGTTTGCTCTTTGCTGTGATACACTTTTATCACAGTGTTTTTGTATTTGGGTGGAGAGATGACTTCATAGACTACACCTTCTCCCCCTCTTCCCAATGGTTTGGGGTGGATTGTGAGCAGTTCGTTTTGAGATGTGTAATAAGATGTATGAATCATAGTTGAGATGATTTGTATAAAACTTTCTAAATACTCATTTCTGTAAGGCAGCATAAATATACTCAAAAAGATGCTAAAGATAAAAAAATTTGGTTAAATCATTTTTTACCAGGCATCAAAAGCATATTCAGACCTACACAAGGGCATCAATATACAGTATATCAAGACATGGCACTCTTTTTGTCTTTTTGGGGGGAGATGAATCCTATTTTATTAACTCAAACCTTTTTATCATGACTAAGAAAATTTTATTATTAACAGCTATCTTTTGGCTTGCTGCAGTATTTTTTGCCTTTGCCCAAGATGATTCAGAAGAAAATGAATACCTTAAGCCAGATTATGGAATGCTCACGGCTGAGTATCAGTTTTCGCCGCTCAGTCCTAATCCACTCTCTATAGAAAACCTAAGATTGCGTTATTTTATTGATTACAACCTTGCACTTCGTGCAGGCTTAACCCTTGACTATCAGAATGACAGCCCTACGGATTCACTTTCTTTGAATGGATTCAGGACAGGGCTTAGGGCAGGGCTAGAGTTTCACTTCCCTGGCACGAAGCGTTTGTCTCCTTACTGGGGCTTTGAGCTGCAGTTCTTATCTCAGGGCTACAATGCAGAAGAAACAGATGATGGAGATGTTACGGAAGTGAGAGGACAACAAGTAGATGCCCTTGGCAATTTTGGTGAGAGGGGCTATTTCAGTTTTGGTGGCACTGCCTTGCTTGGTTTTGACTTGTACCTCGCCAAAAACTTCTACATGGGTGCAGAGCTAGGGCTAAGTGCCAATTCTCGCTCTTTTAAGGATACAGAAGTTACTTTTAATGGCACGAGCAGTATCATACAAACTGGTGGAAATGAATTTAGACTGGGCATCAATGCCAATAACCTCATCAGGATAGGTTATGCTTTCTAAAATGGACTTTTACGTCTGAATGAAGGCTTAAAAAAAGGCAATGCTTTTTTTAAGCCTTTTTTTACATCCCTATTTCTAAGATGTATGCACTTTCAAGATTTATTAATGCCTCTTCCTGCCTTAGAAAAAATACCCTTCAAACGTTTTGAACAAAAGTAAGTAGTTTTTTGTAGATTTGCATTTCAAAAAATGAAACAAAACTATGACGCTTATCAAATCTATATCAGGAATCAGAGGAACTATCGGTGGGAAAAGTGGCGAATGCCTTAGCCCTTTTGATTTAGTAAAGTTTGCATCGGGCTATGGGTCTTGGCTAAATGAAAGGTCGGAAGCTTCTACAGTCATCATCGGGAGAGATGCACGCCCTACGGGTGAGATGGTTACCCAAATCGTGGCGGCTACCCTCCAAGCACAAGGGATTGATGTGATAGATTTGGGCTTATCTACCACACCCACAGTAGAGATGGCGGTCATGTTTGAGAAAGCTCAAGGAGGCATCATCATCACTGCAAGCCATAACCCTGTGCAGTGGAATGCCCTCAAAATGCTCAATGAGAAAGGAGAATTTCTGAGCAAAGAAGACAGTGAAGAAGTGCTCCGCCGCTCAGAGGCAACAGAGGAGTTTAGGTATGCAGAGCTTAAAAAACTGGGTACTTATAGGCTAGATGATACATTTCTTCAAAAACACATTGATGCCATCTTGGCACTCCCCCTAGTAGATAGAGAGGCCATCAAGACACGAGATTTTAGTGTGGTGCTTGATTGTGTAAACTCTTGTGGAGGACTGGCTTTGCCTCCTTTGCTTGAGGCGCTTGGGGTGCAGTATGTCCACGAAATGTATTGTGAGCCTAACGGAAATTTTCCGCACAACCCTGAGCCATTGTCAGAAAATCTCACAGACATTTAAAGAGAAATGCAAAAAGGAAACTATGATTTGGGCATCGTGGTGGACCCTGACGTGGATAGGCTGGCACTACTCTGCGAAGATGGAAGCATGTTTGGTGAAGAATATACACTCGTGGCTGTGGCAGATTACATACTCCAAAACCAGCCTGGTGCTACTGTTTCTAACTTATCTTCTACCTTGGCACTGCGTGATATCACACACAAAGCAGGGCAGACCTATACTGCCTCAGCAGTAGGTGAAGTAAATGTAGTGGCTAAAATGAAGGAAACCAATGCCGTCATAGGGGGCGAAGGCAATGGAGGGGTGATTTACCCCGAGCTGCATTATGGGCGTGATGCCTTGGTAGGGATTGCACTTTTCTTATCACACTTGGCTAAATTTGGCAAAACGGCTTCTAGGCTTAAGGCTACTTTTCCGAGCTACCATATTTCTAAAAATAAAATCTCGCTGACTCCTGAGGTCAATGTAGATGAAATATTGAGCAAGATAGAAGAAAAATATAAAAACCAACCCATTAATACAGAAGATGGTCTGAAGATTGAATTTGATAAATCTTGGGTGCACTTGCGTAGGTCTAATACAGAGCCTATTATTCGGATTTATTCGGAGGCTGACTCAGTAATCACTGCTGATAATATTGCCCACAAAATCATGAATGACATCAAAGAGTTTGTAAACTAAACCCTTGGCTGGCTTAAGTGCCTAGACATATTGAGTTTGTGTTACTTTCTGTGTAATCTGCTGAAGATTAGCACATTGGCAAGTGCGCAAATTTGTATATTTTAGACAACATGCCCTCAATAATACCCTAAAATTGATTAAAAAAATAATTGTTCCTGACATCAAAAAATAAATGCTTATGAAGGTCTATTTTGACAATGCTGCCACTACTGCCATCGCTCCCGAAGTGCTCGAGGTGATGCTTCCCTTGCTTCAGAATGTGCACGGAAACCCCTCTTCTATCCATGCCCCTGGGCGTGAGGCAAGGTCTATCATAGAAAAATCACGTAAAAAGATAGCCCAACTGCTCAATACCTCTCCCTCAGAGATTTTTTTTACTTCAGGAGGAACAGAAGCCGATAACTTTGCCCTGAGCTCAAGCATAGAAAGCCACGGCATCAGGCACGTCATCAGTAGCCCGATGGAGCACCATGCTGTGCTGCACACGCTGGAGTATCTTGCCAAAATAGGCAAAATCAAATTACACCTCCTAGAAGTAGATCAGCAAGGAAACCTCAATTATGAACAACTAGAGGAATGGCTCAAAACACTCTCCCCTACCTTGGTATCTCTGATGCACGCCAACAACGAAATCGGGAATCTCTGTGATTTAGAAAAAGTAGGCAATCTATGCAGAGCACATCACGCCCTTTTTCACTCAGATACTGTACAGACTATGGGGCATTATAGACATGATTTACAAAAAATCCCTATTGATTTTATAGTCGGCTCGGCACATAAATTTCACGGACCAAAGGGCGTTGGCTTTATTTATATCAATGCCCAAAATAAAATCCCTCCTTACTTGCACGGAGGAGCACAAGAGCGAAATATGAGAGGCGGCACGGAGAATATCTACGGCATAGTGGGCATGGCAAAGGCATTGGAAGAAGCCTATCAGGAGATGGAGCAGCATCAAAGACATATTCTCTCCCTCAAAAAAAGATTTATCACAGAGATAAAAACACACATCCCCGATGTTTATTTTAATGGAATGAGCGGTGAAGCAGAAAACAGCCTCTACACCGTGCTGAATGTGAGCCTACCCCCCTCAGCCCAAAATGATATGCTCCTCTTTAACCTTGACATCAATCAAATCTCGGCATCGGCGGGGAGCGCCTGCTCAAGCGGCTCAGAAGTAGGCTCACATGTGCTCAGGGCAATCGGGGCAGAGGCAAGCCGTGCTGCAGTTCGTTTTTCTTTTAGCAGATACAACACCGAAGAAGAGGTAGATTATGCCGTGGGCGTACTCTCAAAAATCTATGCAGCCTCTATCTCTGCCTGATAAACGATAAATTTGCAAAGTTTTTGTAATAAGCCACTCAAAGGCAGAGGCAATCCCTAAGATTTACCTCTGCCATATGCATCAAAATAAAATTTAGCGTTTCAATTCTTACATTTTGAATACTAAAAATAAAGGCTTCCATTTCATTGGCGTTTTGGGTTTGTGTTGTTTTCTGATGACAGTCTATGCACTGTACTGGAGCACGCAAAGTAACCCAGCACGTGCGCCTGAGTTTTATCAAAGCCTGAAAAGCAAAGTACAGAATGAGATGAATACGCTGCAGCAAGCCCACAAACAATGGCAAGCAATGGCTTTTACCAACCCTGATACGCTGCTGTTCTCTCAAAAATTTTCACAAAATTACCAATATTTCTTACTTCAAAACCAAAAAATCTTGTTTTGGTCTGACTTCAGGTTCGTACCTGATGCCTCTTGGCTTCAAGGGGAATATGATTTTAGGCTAGGGGCTAGAGAGGGCGATTTGTACCTCATAGCACAATCGGCTCAAATACAAGAAACGGACACACTCCGTGCCTACAGCCTGCTGAATATCTACCAAAACTACAAGATAAAAAATGCCTACCTCAAATCAGGAGTCAATCAGGATGTCTTAAGTTATGAAGATATTGAGATTATACAAGCCCCTCAAGAGCAAGAGTATCAAAATATATACTCTCCGAGAGGTGAATTTTTATTTGCCCTGAAATGGAAGAAAGACCATCTCCCTCACTCAGCGTATCTAGACATTTTAGGAGGAATTTCTTTTATTTTGGGGGTTTTGCTGATGGCATTTTGGGTCAGCGGGCAAGCCTTTCAGCTTGGGCAGCAAAATCAATATTCGAGGGCATTTTTGGTGTGGCTAGCCTATGGCATCTTAGTCAGGGCTGTGATGCTTTTGGGGCAAATCCCTCAGGTGTGGCTCGGGAAGCTGCACTGGCTGAGTGCTAAATATTATCAGGCTGGCTGGCTGACTCCTTCACTGGCTGATTTGGTACTTAATTTACTTTTTCTGGGGCTTTTGATGATGTATATTCTCAAAAATTTCAGACATTTTTGGTGGACTCGCAGCTTGTTGGCTTTGTATCCTCGCCATCAATCAGGGATGCTTGGCATAAGTATTCTTGGGGTTTTATCAGTGTTGCAGCTTTTTTTATACTTGCTGCGCACACTATTTTTTGATTCTGAAATCACCCTTGACATTACCCGAAATCTTGATTTTGGTCATCGCAGTCTGAGTGGTATTGCGGTATTTGGCTTGAGTGCTTTAGTGTTTTTCTTGGTTTTGCATTTTTTTGCTCGCTTATTTTTGCAGTTTGCTGATAAAAAAGACAAGCAGACCTTTCCGACACTTTTTGTCGTCTTTCTGCTCTATGCCCTGCTGATGTATCTCTTTGGTGAGTTATCACAAGGGCTGGTCATTCTTTTTTATACAGCTTTCTTTTTTGTGGGGGTTCTTTACCTTGATTTACCTCGGTATCTGTACCGCTTTGTATATGCTACTTTTATTTACTTTTTTGTAAGTGCCATTTTATTTGCCTCTTTAGGAGCTTATGCCCTCTATCAGTATGGGCAACAAAGAAGCCTCAAAGAAAGGCGGGCATTTGCTACACTGCTCATCCCTGAGCAAGACCCCCTTTCGGAAATGCTCCTAAGCCAAGCCATACAGCAGATAAAAGCTGATAGCAGCCTTAGGCAGGCACTGCAGGACAGCAGCTACCAAAAAGAAAAACTCATTGCCCAGATAAAAAAACAATATCTTAGCAAAAACTTTGACAGCTATGAAACGGATATTCTGATATTTGGCACTGATAATCAATCACTTGACCCACAACGCCCCGAACTCAACTACCAAGATTTTTATACCAGATACCAAAGGATAGACTATGCTACTTCTAGCCCCGAAATCTTCTTCATAGACCTCTCAGGCATCAACCTTGTCAGGCATTATGTGGCTTTTGTAGAGCTTAAAAATGCCAACAATACGGCTTTTAATATCTTGGTAAATCTCACACAAAATAGAGACCTCTCCAACAATGTCTATCCTGAATTACTCATAGACCAAGCCAACAGGCAGAGCCAAAAAAGTAAACACTACAGCTATGCTTTTTATGACAACAAACAACTGGTCTATAGCTTAGGGAACTATAACTATGCCCGTGATTTTAAGGAAGTATATTTTAATGAAGAGTCTCTTTTTTTTGAAGGACTTCGTGTAGATAACTATGAGCATCTCTCTGTAGAGGTTTCGTCTAAAAAAGTAGTGGTTTCTATCCCAGTTTACGCTTGGAGTGCGATATTCTCTAATTTTGCTTTTCTGTTTTTGGTATTGATGTTTGTGATTTTGGGCTTTATACTCATTTATAGCTTCTTAAATAGGCTGAGGGGCTTCAAAGGAAATTTTGCGACAAGGATACAGTTTTACCTGAATATTGCTTTTTTTCTGCCTTTGCTTACTGTCAGTATTACTACCCTCAGCATCATCAGCACCAATTATAGAGAAGATTTTTCGAATAGCTTTACTAAAGATACTCGCCGAGTAGCACGCAACCTTAGCCCCTCTCTAGATGAATATCTGCAGAAAGGGCTTGGGCAAGATGATTTTACGAACCAATCTCTCCAAATAGCCCGCATTGCAGGGCTAGACATCAATGTGTTTGACCCCTCGGGCAGGCTTATCACCACTAGCCAGCCTGCCATCTACGAGATAGGCATTTTATCAAAATACATCAACCCCGAAGCACTCAAAGAGATTAAATACCAAGGAGAGACGCAAAGCATCCAGAAAGAATCTGTGGGGGGGCTTGCCTATCTGACGGTCTATATGCCTCTAAAATCTTATGAATCAGAACAACTCTTGGGCTTGGTAAGCATTCCGTTTTTTGACTTTCAGTATGAGCTAGAGCAAAGACTGGTGGAAGTACTCAGCACGATTATTAATATTTTTGTGAGTACACTGATTGTGTTTTTGTTCTTGTCTTATATGGCTTCACAGATTTTAATTATCCCGCTGAGGCTCATCACCCAAAAAATCCGAAAGACCTCTTTTTATGATTATAGCGAGCCGCTTGTGTGGGAGTCAAAAGATGAAATAGGGTTGTTTGTAAAAGAATATAACCGAATGCTCCAAAAACTAGACAAAAGCATGGAAGCCCTTGCCCGAGGACAGCGTGAATCGGCTTGGCGTGAGATAGCACAGCAAGTAGCCCATGAAATCAAAAACCCACTTACGCCTATCAGACTGACTCTCCAGATGATGCAAAGACGCTTAGAAGGGCAAAGTGAAAAAATCAAGGCGACCTTTGAGCGTTCTATTGATACCCTCATAGAGCAGGCTGATATCTTGAATGACATTGCTACTTCTTTTTCTTCTTTTGCCAAAATGCCTATCCCCAATAGTGAAAGATTTGAAATCACGGAGCTACTCCAAAGCACTGAAAGCCTGTATGCTGATGAAAAAATAGAGGTCAGTCTGAATATTAGTCCAGGTACATTTTATGTGCAAGGAGACCGCAAACTGATGGGTAGGATATTCACTAACTTGGTAAAAAATGCCCTAGAAGCTACCCCCGAAGGGCAAGATGCCAAAATGGAAATCTCACTCACTGCTGAGGTAGAGGGAATCATCAAATTGGCCTTCAAAGACAATGGAGAAGGAGTAAGCCTTGAGGCTCAAGACAAACTTTTTATGCCCAATTTTACCACCAAAAGCACAGGCTCGGGCATCGGGCTGGCAGTCTCTAAGCGAGGCATAGAGCATGCAGGTGGGCGAATCTGGTTTGAAACTACCCTTGGCGAAGGTACTACTTTTTTTATAGAATTACCCTTGGTAGATTAAGTGCATGGTTTCAAAAGTTTACTTATGCTGTAACCTGAAACTCCAGTTTCGAGTAGTATGGCTTTGCCCGAGCTAGGAAACTCGGGCTACTTTTTTACTTCCAGACCTATAGCCACACTATCTGGAGATGTTTTTTTCCAATCGGCCTGACTGAGGCGTCCCCCACTTTCGGTACCAAAACCCAGCAAAATTAAGATGTAAAATTAGGCAAATCTCTCACTTAATTTCTTAAACTCTTCTTTTGATAAACCAATACTTGGCCTAAATTGTCTATCATTCTTTACATTATTAAAAATACTGCTTCTTGCTTCTATATTTTTAAATATATTTTATGAATTACTCAAAATTAAAGAATATACCCTCATTATCAATAAGTAACAACTCTATATATTAATTTCTGAAATAGTATACTAATTTTAAGAGTGATTTAACTTGCTAAAATAGGGGTTTTTCTTACCTTAATGGGTGTGAACAGCCGTTTGGCAAAAAAGCGGATTCAATGCTTAGTTGAAGCTTTGTGCTAGCAGACAATCAAGTGCTTCAAAACTGCCCAACGTAAATCTGCAATCCCTTAGATTAAAGTTACTTTATGGCACAACTTAAAGCACTTATTATAAGTATAAATGAAATCTATTCTAACAATAAAACCTGTTAATAAATATGTCATTAAGAAGAAAAATTGGCGCTATCCTGATGGTGTGCTGGGGGGCACTCATGACGGGAGGGGCACTTATCAACATTGATAAAGGAGATTATGAAAATAGCCTTGTTACGGAGTTGGTACTTATGAGTCTTTTTGGTGTATTGCCACTTATTATAGGCGCTTGGCTTCTCTGGGACGGCGTACGCAAGGCAAAAACCACGCAAATCAACCAAATACAAGTAACCCTACTCAAGCAAGCTCAAGCATCTAATGGCAGAATTACCATCACTGAGGCGGCTTTGGTACTAAAAAAATCCATAGGTGAGGCGAAGGCTGTTCTTGACGAAATGCAATCAAAAAGTATTTTTGAAATTGCCATTACTGATGATGGCACACTGGAGTATGTCATCTGCCAAACACTTGATCACATCAAGCCCCAAGAAGGCTCTAGCTATGTCTAGTCATCAGGTTTAGTATTGCTTGGGGAGGCGGAAGCCAGTGTGTTTTTTTATGCTTATTTCTAAATCCCCCCACTACCCCGCGAGACTGCCACTAAAGCCTGTTCCAAATGCGGTTATCACCGACACTTGGAACATTTATTGCTTTTTTATTGGTACACTTGTGGTGTGCTAGAGATTTACTTAGATTTTATTGGTGCGTGTCTTCGTCAGATTCCTCACCCTCATCGTATTCCTCGTCTTCGTCAGATTCCTCACCCTCATCGTATTCCTCGTCTTCGTCAGATTCCTCACCCTCATCGTGTTCCTCGTCTTCGTCAGATTCCTCACCCTCATCGTGTTCCTCGTCTTCGTCAGATTCCTCACCCTCATCGTGTTCCT
>JAABSX010000028.1 GCA_011390205.1 Microscillaceae bacterium
TTAGCTTCTTTTATTACGGGCTGTGGTGTAGGGGTGATTTTACCCACTACGATTACGATGGTGGTCAATCTAGTAGCACCCAACCGCCGAGGGGTGGCTAATTCTACGTTTTTCTCGGCAGTAGATATTGGTGTGGGGCTCGGCACGATTATGATTGGTACTTTGGCAGAAGCTACTTCACTTTCCTTTGCCTATTATGCCTGTGCTGGAGTGGTATTGCTTCCTGCTGTTTACTTTTTTGTATTTGTGCTGAAAGATTACCAGACCAAGATGCAGCAGAATACATTTTAGAGCATTGCCTTCTCAGAGAAAGCCCCCAAGATTCGTAAAAATCTGGAGGTTTTTTCTAAAGTATCCAAAACCCAATCAATGCTTGGCAAAAGAAAGAAAATTAGGTTTGTCTAGCTTTCTAGAGATTCTAAAAGCAGCATTTACCAGCCCTACATGGCTGTAAGTCTGCGGAAAATTCCCCCACTGACTCCCTGTTTTTGAATTTACATCTTCACTCAGTAAGTTTAAATGATTGCCATAAGAAGCTAGATTTTCAAACTCTACAATGGCCTCGTCCAGTCTGCCCACACATGCCAATGCCTCCACATACCAAAACGCACAGATAAAGAAAGTAGATTCTGGCTCGCCAAAGTCATCTGCGTGTTTGTATCTAAAGAAAAGCCCATTGTCAGCCTTTAGCTCACTTTCTAGTACTTCTAGGTGTTTTTTTGCTCTTTCTGAATGAGGGTCTAGGTAGTTCATCGTGATGAGCTGCAGAGTACTTGCGTCTAAGTTGCTCGTGCCGATAGCCTGGGTATAAACGCCCCTCTCCTCATCATAGCAAGCTTCTATTTTTTCGGCAGCAAGCTGGGCAAGCCTTTCTGCTATTTCAATCATTTTATCATCTTTCAAAAATTTGGCAATTCTCAATGCAGCATTGCTGCCTGCCCAATGAAATAAATAGGTATAGGAGTGATATTGTGCAAAATGCCGAAACTCCCACAGCCCTGCGTCGGGCTCTTCCATGGTTTCTTCTATCTTGCGAAGCAGTCTAAATATGAGCTTGTCAGAGTCTGTTCTTTCCTTGTAAGTGAATCTATTATCGGCGTAGAGTGGCAAAAGAGAAACCAAAATCTGACCATAGACATCATTCTGAATATGCTCATAAGCCTGATTTCCTAACCTTACAGGCTGGTTATTGTCCAAATAACCCTTCAAATCTAGTATTTCTTCTACGATGTGGCTTTCTCCGCTAATGGTATAGAGTGGCTGCAGTCTTTCCTCATCTTTCATAGAGATATTAGCAATGTATTGGAAGTACATCTCTAGCTCTTCGAAATGCCCGATATGGTTAAAGGCATTCAGTGTATAATAAGTATCTCTCATCCAGCAGTATCTATAATCCCAATTTCTTCCACTTTGGGGAGCTTCGGGGAGGCTCATCGTGGCAGAGGCGATGATGGCACCTGTATCCTCGTATTGGTGCATTTTAAGTGTGAGGGCAGAGCGAATGACCTGATGCTGGTAAAAATCACTGATGCTTGTACTCTTCACCCAGCGCCTCCAGTATTTAGTGGTATTGATGAGAAAGTCTTCGGCAGTCCGCTGAATGGGTGCTTCCATAGGTGCGCCATAAGTCAAGATAAGGTATTTTGGATCATTTAGGAAGAACGATTGCTCATCTTCTAAGTGTGTCAGAGATACATTGGTGGTCAGACGCATGGTTTTTTCTAAGCCCTGAAACTCAAGGTGATTGCTGCCTCGGTGGCTTTTTGGCTTAAACGCTCCATAAGCCCCCACAGGATGGCAAGCGATTCTTACTCTGGGGTTTCCTGAGATTCGCTCCACTTTGCGGACAAGCATCAGAGGGCGATAATAGCGGTCATGCTGATAAAATCTTGGGGCAAAGTCGGTTACACGGTATGTACCCTCAGAGCAGCTAATCTCTGTGCAGAGTACGTTGGTGTTTTCTATATAATATTGATGTGTGGTGAAGCCTGTTTCTTCGTGTGGCAAGATGGTAAATTTGCCTCCCTTTTCACTGTCTAGCAAGCTCCCAAACACAAAAGTACTATCAAAACGAGGCCAGCAGAGCCATGCGATATTGGTGTCTTTGCCGATGTGTGCCAAGAATGCACAGTTTCCGATGAGTCCATAAGGGTATATGTGTTTTTCTTCCATGAGAGTTTACTGATTTAGTGATTTAGTAATGTGTTAATTTAGTGATTTGGTGATTATCAGCATGTTAAATAAAGAATAATAGCCATTTTCCATTAAATAAATTCTCCATTTACTTATGATTATTTATTGAGAAGTTACGAATAATTCAGCCCCTACCCTACCTCTCTTGCTTAGTAGGGGAATATTGAATCTAGTTTACTGTTTTTATTTCTCAGATAAAAATCAGCCAGCACTAGAGCCGCCATAGCTTCTACTATAGGCACCGCACGAGGTACTACACAGGGGTCATGCCTGCCCTTGCCCGATACTTTGACGGCTTCCCCCTCTTCGTTGAGGCTGTCTTGCTCACGCATCGTAGTGGCTACAGGCTTAAAAGCCACTCTAAAATAAATATCTTCCCCATTGCTGATGCCTCCTTGGATACCGCCTGAGTGGTTACTCTTTGTATGGACTTCTTCGTTTTCTTTGATAAAAATATCATTGTGTTCTGAGCCACGCATACGCACCCCTTCAAAGCCACTTCCATATTCAAAACCTTTTACGGCATTGATGCTCAGCATGGCTTTTCCTAGCTCTGCGTGCAGTTTATCAAAAACAGGTTCTCCCCAGCCTACAGGCACATTCTGAATCACTGCCGAGACCACCCCACCAATGGTATCCCCTTCTTTTCGGATTTGCTTGATGTAGTCTTCCATTTCTTGGGCAAGGGCTGTATCAGGGCAACGCACAGCATTGCTTTCGGTGAGGCTTAGGTCTAGAGATTGGTAGCTTTTCTCTAGCTTCATCTTGCCCACTTCAGATACATATGCCTGAATCTCGATATTGGCCACTCGTTTGAGCAATAGTTTTGCGATGGCACCTGCCGCCACCCGTGCTGCAGTTTCTCTTGCGGAGCTACGCCCACCTCCACGGTAATCCCGAATGCCATATTTTACGGAATAAGTATAATCTGCATGAGAAGGCCTAAATTTATCTGCGATATGGCTATAATCTTTGCTTTTGGCATCTTGGTTACGAATCACGATTGCGATGGGTGTACCCGTGGATACTCCCTCAAATACGCCTGATAAAATCTCAAAAGTATCTTCTTCTTTGCGTTGTGTAACGATGCTAGACTGCCCAGGACGACGGCGAGAAAGCTCTGACTGGATAAATACCTCATCTATCTCAAGCCCTGCAGGGCAGCCATCTATCACAACCCCTATCGCCAAGCCATGTGACTCACCAAAGGTGCTAATCTGGAATAATGTGCCGTAAGTATTGTTCAATTTGTATTTCTTTTAAAATCCGTATCTAATACCCAAAATTAAGAATTTATTAGGCAAAAGAATAAAATTAAGCCACTTTGAGTTCTTAGCAAGACAACACATGTAAAGTTAACACACTGTATATCAATGATTTATATTCTAAAATAATATAAATTAATTTAAGATAAATCATCCCTTTGTGCCCCAAAATCAAGTTTATCTGTGTGCTGTTTTACCATCTTAGGCTCACCCATTTGTTAAATTTGTGTAAGTCTATGTTGAATCATATAAGGCATAGCTTTGTTTAATCTATGTTCAGTACTTCATCAAAAATGAGTTAAATGAGATTACACTCAATACAAAGCACTGAAAAACAATACTTTACAATCAACACATTTTTAAAAATATATTCATACATTTAAAATAAATACAATGCCTACACAAACCCAGACAGCCCTTACTCAAGCACATATTGACAAAGCCCTCAACTACAAAGCCTATCGTGGGCTCATCGATGAGCTGCTAGAGCAAAACCGTGCAACAGGTGATTATCAGCCCGAGGGGATAGACATCATTCACTATACTAAAATGAATGTGCAAAGGATGAACCGATGGGACAAAACAACCAAAATCCTCCCCGAATTACTAAAAACCATAGAAGGCATCTCACAAAAATGGATATGGCTAGTGCTGACAGAAGGCTGGTGCGGGGATGCTGCACAAAATATCCCTGCCCTCGTGAAAATGGCAGCACAAAATCAAAATATCCAAATAAAATTCTTATTACGTGATGAAAACCTAGAAATCATGGATACTTACCTTACTGATGGCGGACGCTCCATCCCTAAGCTTATCTGCCTCAAGCAAGAAACCTTAGAGGAAATAGGTACTTGGGGGCCAAGACCCGCAGAGGTACAACAAATGGTAAATGATTACAAAGAAAACCCCACAGGTACTTACCAAGAATTTACTGAAAAACTACACAAATGGTATGCAAATGATAAAACACATAGCCTACAAAAAGACTTTTTAAAGCTTATAAATACTTGGACTTAGGCCTGCCCCTAAATAAAAATATTTACCTCTGTGTTTTGCCCTTAAGCAAGCAATGAATTTATAAAGAAAAATGACTAATAACAAAATAAAAAATAAAATGCCTTGATTTATGGCACTTTTACAAAAAAATTTCGAAAAAAATGCATAATATTCGAGAAAAAGCATAAAAATAAACCTATAGTTTTTGATTAAAAAAATGCTTTGCTTAAATTTGCACTCCGAATTTCGGAAGGGTACCATGTGTTGATCTATAAAGAAAGAAAAAATAAATGCCTACAATACAGCAATTAATTCGCAAGGGTAGAAAGAAATTGATCTCCAAATCAAAATCTCCTGCCTTAGAAAGCTGCCCTCAGAGAAGGGGAGTTTGTACAAGAGTATATACTACTACTCCTAAAAAGCCTAACTCCGCTATGCGAAAAGTAGCAAGAGTACGCCTTACCAACCAAAAAGAGGTAAATGCATACATCCCAGGAGAAGGACATAACCTGCAAGAGCACTCTATCGTGCTTATCAGAGGAGGAAGAGTAAAAGACTTGCCAGGTGTTCGCTATCACATTATCCGTGGTGCACTAGATACTGCTGGTGTGAAAGGACGTTTGCAAGGACGCTCTAAATATGGAGCTAAAAGACCCAAAGAGAACAAAAGTTAATATATAAATAGTTAGTTCAATGAGAAAACGTAAACCGCCTAAGCGTTACCATCTGCCTGATCCTAAGTTTAAAGATGTGCTGGTAACTAAGTTTGTGAATAATTTGATGGTAGAAGGTAAGAAAAACCTTGCCTATAAGATATTCTATGATGCCCTAGACCTCGTACAAGAGAAAACCAAAGAAGATGGACTCGATACTTGGAAAAAAGCACTCAATAATGTAATGCCAGGAGTAGAAGTACGAAGCCGCCGTGTAGGAGGAGCTACTTTTCAAGTGCCCTCAGAAGTAAGACCGGATCGCAAAGTATCTCTAGGTATCAAGTGGATGATTAAGTACGCTCGTGGTCGCAATGAAAAAACCATGCAAGAACGTCTTGCAGGTGAAATCGTAGCAGCCGCCAGAAATGAAGGTGCAGCGATGAAGAAGAGAGAAGATACACACCGTATGGCTGAAGCAAACAAGGCGTTTTCTCACTTTAGATTCTAAGCAAAAAACCCTTATACACATCCAAAATACACCTAAAAGTGTGTTTTGGATTTTATTAAATAAATTCCCAAGAAACCCCCTTAATCTTTATAGCAATGGCTGACTTAAAGAAGTTGCGAAATATAGGCATCATGGCACACATCGATGCCGGAAAGACAACAACTACTGAGCGTATCCTTTTTTATACTGGAATGACGCACAAAATCGGTGAGGTACATGACGGTGCTGCTACCATGGACTGGATGGAGCAAGAGCAGGAGCGTGGTATCACAATTACTTCGGCTGCTACGACTACCCTCTGGAAATATCCTACAAAGCAAGGACTCCCTACAGATAGCACTGAAGATTACCGAATCAACGTAATAGATACTCCAGGACACGTTGATTTTACTGTAGAAGTAGAGCGCTCTCTAAGAGTACTAGACGGAGCTGTAGCACTTTTTTGCTCAGTATCTGGTGTAGAGCCTCAGTCTGAAACCGTTTGGAGACAAGCGGATAAGTACCACGTACCTCGTATTTGTTTTGTAAACAAAATGGACCGTGCAGGCGCTGATTTTTACAAGGCAGTCAATGAAATTAAGGAAAAACTTGGTGGAAACCCTGTTCCCCTCCAAATCCCAATCGGTGCTGAAGAGACCTTCAAAGGTGTAGTAGATTTGGTTAGATACAAAGGTGTTATCTGGAATGAAGAAGACCTTGGTGCTACTTATCAGCTCATCGACATCCCCGAAGACCTAAAAGAAGAAGCTGAGAAATGGAGAGCTAACTTGATTGAAAACGTGGCTTTGTATGACGAAGAGCTTTTCATGAAGTTTGATGAAGACCCTGACTCTATCACCGAAGATGAAGTAATGGCAGCCGTGCGTGCCGCAGTAATAGATATGTCTATGCAGCCCGTACTTTGTGGCTCGGCTTTCAAAAACAAAGGTGTACAAGCCCTTCTCGATGCCGTTTGTGCTTATTTGCCTTCGCCTTTAGATATGCCTCCTATCACAGGTACTAACCCTGACACTGAAAAAGAAGAAGTACGTGAGCCTGACAATACACAACCTTTCGCAGCATTGGCATTTAAAATCGCTACTGACCCCTTCGTAGGGCGTTTGTGCTTTATGCGTGTGTATTCAGGTACGCTTGAGTCTGGTTCTTATATCTATAACAACCGCACAGGCAAAAAAGAACGTATCTCTCGTTTGTTACAAATGCATGCCAACAAGCAAAGCCAAATAGACAAGGTAGAAGCAGGTGATATCTGTGCTGGTGTAGGATTCAAAGATATTAAAACGGGAGACACACTTACCAATGAGAAGAACCCACTCGTTTTAGAATCTATGAGTTTCCCAGAGCCTGTAATCGGATATGCGATTGAGCCTAAGAAACAAATTGATGTAGATAAACTGAGCAATGCCATCACCAAATTGGTAGAAGAAGACCCAACCTTGACTGTATTTACAGACCAAGAAACTGGACAGACTGTGCTAAGAGGTATGGGTGAGCTTCACCTTGAGATTATTATAGACCGTATGCGTCGTGAGTTTAAGGTGGAAATCAACCAAGGTGCACCACAAGTAGCTTACAAAGAAGCCATCACAGGCAGCATAGAGCACAAAGAAGTCTATAAAAAACAAAGTGGTGGTAGAGGTAAATTTGCCGACATTACTTTTGAGCTTATGCCCGCTGACCCTGAGAAAACAGGTCTTGAGTTTATCAACGAAATCAAAGGTGGTGCGATTCCTAAGGAGTTCATCCCTGCCATTCAAAAAGGTTTTGAAGAAGCAATGCACAATGGCCCACTTGCTGGATACCCACTAGACGGCATGAAAGTGCGCTTGTTTGATGGCTCATTCCACGATGTGGATTCTGACTCGCTTTCTTTTGAATTGGCTGCACGTATGGGCTTCAGGTCTGCTGCCAAACAAGCTACTCCTAGAATATTAGAGCCTATCATGGCTGTAGAAGTGCTTACTCCTGATGAGTTTACGGGCCCCGTAACTGGCGACCTCAACCGCCGCCGTGGTCTGATGAAAGGAATGGATACCAGGGCAGGTGCACAAGTAATCAAAGCTGATGTGCCTCTTTCTGAGCTATTCGGATACGTAACTGACCTGCGCACACTTAGCTCGGGGCGTGCCTCTGCTAGTTTGACTTTCTCTCACTATGCCGAAGTACCTAATAACTTGGCAGAAGATGTAATCTCAAAAGCAAAAGGAGCAACAGCTTAAAAGTATATTGTAATACAAAAATTTGAGGGCTGGACATCAAGCCAGTCCTCATCACCTAAAAAGATTATGACTCAAAAAATTCGCATTAAACTAAAGTCTTATGACCACAATTTGGTAGATAAATCTGCCGAGAAAATTGTGAAAGCCGTAAAGGCTACCAAGGCTGTCGTGAATGGCCCCATTCCTCTCCCTACTAAGAGAGAAATATTCACTGTATTGCGTTCTCCACACGTCAATAAAAAGTCAAGAGAGCAGTTTCAGCTCAACACTTACAAACGCTTGGTGGATATCTACTCAAGCAGCCCCAAAACGGTGGATGCCTTGATGAAGCTCGAGCTTCCTAGTGGTGTGGATGTAGAGATAAAAGTATAATTGCTTTTGCCTTCTACGAGACTTACAAAAAAGCACTCATTCTAGTTTTAGGATGGGTGCTTTTTTTGTGTCTAAAAACCTAGCACCCATAAAACTCAAAAATAGACTCAATGACAAGATTTTGATTTTCTGCACTTAATTCATAGAAAAAAGGTACACGCAAAAGCCTATCAGCATAGGCATTGCTATTTGGAAGTTCGCCCCCACTGTGTTTGTCTTGATAGTAAGATGACTTATGTAAAGGAAGATAATGAAAGACTGCTAAAATACCTTTTAAACTCAAAAATTTGATGAGTTTTGTTCTCTCACTTTTATTGGCACAAAGCAGGTAAAAAATAGCTGCATTGTTGGTCGCATAATGAGGAATTTTAGCCAACTGTATTTTGCCTTCTCTCTCAAGTTTCTGTAATGCATCATTATACATTTGCCAGATTTCTTTTCGGCGGTTCTGGATATCATCTAAATTTTCGAGCTGTGCATAAAGGAAGGCTGCAATGATATCAGAAGGCAAGAAAGAACTTCCAATGTCCACCCAACCATATTTATCTATCTCACCCCTAAAAAAAGCAGCGCGATTTGTACCCTTCTCACGGATAATCTCGGCACGCTGCATAAAGTGTTTGTCATTGATGACCAGCATGCCCCCTTCCCCTGAAATGATGTTTTTGGTTTCGTGGAAAGAAAAAGTAGCAAGGTGTCCGATGCTACCTAGAGGAACTCCAGCCCCACCCCTAGCCCCCCCTCTCAAGGAAGGGGGATTAAGGCCAAAAGGATTGTAGTAGCTATCGATGGCTTGGGCAGCATCTTCTACCACGAATAAGTTATGTTTGTGGGCTATGGCCATAATTTTGTCCATATCACAAGCTATGCCCGCATAATGCACTGCAATGATGGCTTTGGTTTTAGGACTAATTAAGCTTTCTATGGTATCAGCGTCTATGTTAGGCGTATTTGCTTCGCTATCGGCAAAGATGATTTTTGCACCACGCAGCACGAAAGCATTGACCGTGCTGACAAAGGTATAACTGGGTGCAATGACTTCATCACCTGCTCGTATATCTAGCAAAATGGCACACATCTCTAAGGCATCAGTGCAGGAGGTGGTGAGGAGGCATTTTTTAAAGCCGTACCTTTGCTCAAAAAATTGATGGCATTTTTTGGTGAATAAGCCATCGCCTGATATTTTGCCCGAAGCGACCGCCTCACGGATATATTCTGTTTCTTTGCCTGTGAGGTAGGGTTTGTTGAAGGGGATTTGCATGTTTTTTTAGTTATGTAAGACTTAAAGAGATTAGATATAACTACCCATATAAAATATCTTGAATAAGTATAGAAAACCACTGCCTACGTGTGCAGCAAATATCAGTAAGAGCACTCCATTACGCCAATCATTGTAACCTGATAGTTTAATTTTCCCGTATAAAGAGCTAATAATTACAAGAAACAAAATATAGTTTGTCATGATAACCTGCCAAAAGAGATTCCCATGAGAAATTCTCCCACCTGATTCTGCAAGTGCAACCCCGATGAAAAGACCTGATAAGAATAGTAAAATACTGTATTGCAACGCAATATTTCTAAGCAAATCTTTGGGATAAAATAAACAGTAAGCAATGGGCAAACTAAGGCTCACTAAGCTATCAAGCAAAATATTTTTGCTGTATATTTTCCAAAATAAAAAAGGGGCAATGATGATTCCTCCTTTATCTCCTTTGTAAACTATATTGAAGAGCTCAAGCTGATAAATTACATAATATTCTGCCAAAATACCCAGAAATAAAATGCCAGAAATGAGCACAGCCATCCAAAATCTTTTACTGAGCCTTCTTTCTACCAAAAGCATGGTGAAAGGAAATACAGGCACAAAGGCAAATAAGAAGCTTGGTTTTATTAGAATATTAATGATGCCCAAAAATATCAGTACAAGTATCTGTTTAGTGAATATTTGTGTGCTTCTAAGCCATTTTAAAGACTCATAAAAAAGAAGAATAATGAAAGGCATTGCTAAAATGGTAGTAGAGTTATGCCATACAGTGGTGGCAAGTCTGCCCAAATACATATTATTTGTCCACACATCATAGAAAACAGGTGCGGAGAATAACAAGGCAAACACCAATATTAAACCTTCTATCTGTAGCTTTGGATTGGGTTCACTCGAGGAAAGATAGCCAAATACATCATAAGAATACTTAAATTTATACGCTACTGCCAGACTAAGAACAGGAACTGCTGCCCAAGTTAAGTAGTAAGCATCTGCACAAAAGCCTGACACTAAGAAAATGCACAGATAATACAGTGGAGGAATGGGAAAAGTGCCAACAGAGTAAAACTCAACTAAAATTCGGCTATGTACCTGAATGTCAGTAGGTATTTGAAACTTAATAATGGAAAAGAAAATGCTGAATCCACAGAAAAACGCAAATAAGAAAAATATAAATTTTTTCATTCCTCTAAAATTTTGTGCTGAAATAATGATCCAACTAAAAAAACAAAAGCCTCCACTACAATATAAATGCAACTTGTATTCATCACATTAGCCTTACTCTAAAACCCTTGAAAACATACTCATCTTTTGAATCATCTAGCATTTTAATTATACGAAGCAATCCTCTTGCACAAACAATGACAGGTTGTTTGTCTTCCATAAAAATAACTTTCCCGATTTGTCTATTTCTATCCTCTATCCATACATCATTAACAACTTCTACATCAAGCACTCTAATTCTATCCTTGTGGTTTACAAAGGCTGATGCTCCCAAGTAAGGAAATCCAACAGCATCTACAAACCGTTTGATGCTTTCACTGTCTTGACTCCAATCAACCCTATAATCCTCTTCATCACGCCAGACACTGTAGGTGGCTAGTCTTTCATTTTGCTCATTTCCAAGCATAAAGTCAGCATCTTCTAAGTTTGTCATGACTGTATGTATTAGTTGGATATAGCAATCTGATATTTTTTCTATAGCTTGGCTTATTTTTATAGGATAATGGACATTAATAGAGGCTTGGGCAAGAATATTCCCCTTGTCATACTCTGTTGAAGCTAACAGAGAAGTAACTCCGAGCACTCTATCTCCATTTATCAAAGCGGTAACAAGCGGATTAAATCCTCTATATTTTGGTAAAAGAGAGTCATGAAAAACAATTAACTTACTTTCTGTATCTATCAGCCACCGCCAAGAAACAGCAATAGAATAATTACTTTCAATCTTAGGAGTCTCTTTTCTATCATAAAACTCTAAGCCATTATCAACAGATAGCTTTTGAATCTCTAAAAAATAATCATTCTGAACATTGTCATCTTTTGAGGCTACCACAAAAGCAATATAGGCTCTAAAATAACTTACCACATACTCCAGCACTTTAAGACCTTTATAGCCCATTACAAAAAAGGATACTTGTTTTTCCATAATGCATCAATTATATCTATCGGTGATAATATAAATCGGTCTATTCTTAATTCCTTCAAAGGTTTTACCTACATACAATCCAATCACGCCCAAGGTCATCATAATTAATCCAGAGAAAAACCAAATAGATACAATCAAACTGGCATATCCTGCTACTTCTATGATTCCTAATAAATAACGAACAACAATCACTACAGCAAAAACAAAAGACAGCAAAGAGATAAAAAATCCCGCTTTGATGGTGAGGCGTATGGGCTTATCTGAATAAGCCAAGATGATGTCTAGGGCTAGGTTAAGCAAGCGTTTGAAGTTATAAGAGGTTTTACCTTCTTCTCTCTCTGCGTGTACCACGTCTATTTTGGTCTGCCGAAAGCCCACCCATCGCACCATAATCGGAAAAACCCTGATGCTCTCTCGCATTTGGCAGACTGCCTCGATGACTTTTTGGTGATAAATCCCAAAATTGGCCACGGCAGGGTCATGCTGCACCCCTGTCAAGTAAGAAAGCACTCGGTAAAATGCCCAAGAAAAAAAACGCTTCAAGAAGGTATCTTGCCGCTGATGACGGCGTGCCAAGACTACATCATAGCCTTCTTGGGCTTTGGTGTAGAGATGAATGATTTCTTCGGGGCGGTCTTGCAAGTCGCAGTCCATTACGATTACCCATTCGCCTCGTGCCTGGTCAAGCCCTGCCGTGATGGCATAGTGCTGCCCAAAATTACGGCTAAACTGTATGCCTTTGACTCGGGTATCTTTCTGGCAGTTTTCGGTTATTTTTTGCCAAGAATCATCGGGTGAGCCGTCTTCTACCAAGATAATCTCAAAGTTTTCGGTGATTTTGCTTACTTCAGTAGTAATCCGCTCTACCAATGTATCTACTATTTTTTCTGCCCTATACACAGGGCTGACAATGGAAAATAAAGGCTTCATATATTTATTCCTTATCTACAGATAAGCCCTTAGATGCCAATCTAGTGGGGTATATCCAAAAATAAAACAGCATACCTCCAGCCGAAGAAAGGATAATGAGTAGCTTCAGAAAATCAGGCATCTCTGTGAGGCGTGTTACAAAACTTTCTAAAAAACCTGCCACGATAAACAAAGGCACAATCCCTAAGACAATCTTCAAGCCTTTGTTTGCCCCTCTTTTGAATGACTCCAAACGGCTGTAAGTGCCTGGAAACAAGAGGCTATTGCCCATCACAAAACCTGCCGCTCCTGCTATGACTATAGAAGAAATCTCAATGGTGCCATGAATCCAAATCACAAGCATAGACTCAATCAGCACGCCTTGCTGAAAGAAAAAAAACTGAAATGAACCAAGCATCACCCCGTTTACAATCAATAGAATGGCAGTGCCCACAGAAAAAACCACTCCATAGGCAAAGGCCTTGAAGGATACAAAAATGTTATTGACCGTAATCCCCAGAAACATAGAGACCTGATGAGTGCTTTTATAGACGGCCATAGGGTCTTTTTTATCAATATTATCCAAGGTCATGTTTACGTAGGCATCTCCCAAAATCAGACGAACAAACGCCTCATCATATGCCGTAGAGACTACTCCCACCAAAACAGCCAAAGAAAAAATTAAAAATGAATATGCCAACTCTCGCCTCACCTCCAAAAAAAGAAGGGGAAGCTCATACAACCAAAAATCTCTGAGTCGGTTTTTGCGTTCTCTTTTGTTTTTATACAAAAACTGGTGTGCCTTTGCAGTAAGCTGATTGAGATAATAAGTCGTCTTACTCTTCGGAAAGTGCGTCTGGGCATATGCCAAGTCATCTGTCAGTTCAAGAAAAATTTTGCCTAGCTGCTCAGGAGTAAACTGGTGCATCCTGAAAATACGCTCATAATGCTGCCATTTTTCGTGGTTTTTTCTTAAAAATCGAGATTCTTTCATTGTATTGGGTATTGAGAATTTTAAAATTAAGAATAAATTTGTGAGTTTATGAATCTTTCTAAAAATATTGTACTTTTGAGAAGACAAGCCACCACAAAACACCTTGAAGAATAGAAACTATATACGCATCCCCACAGCACAAAACGTCTCTCTCTACCTAGAGCCTGCTGGAGTCGGAGACAGAATATTGGCAAATATTCTGGATTCTCTGCTTATATTTGGGCTTATCATCGCACTTATTTTCTTTGCAAGTTTTTTGAATCGCTTCGGGCTCTATGATGAGGTCTATGTAGAAACACTGTTGAGTTTGATTTTTTTTGTCCCCTACCTATTTTATCACCTTGTTTCAGAGATTTTTTTAAATGGACAAAGCATCGGCAAGCGGCAAATGAAGATACAAATCGTTCGCCTAGATGGCACAGCTCCCCGTCTGAGCAATTACTTTTTGAGGTGGCTTATCCGTCCTGTAGATATTTTTTTCTTTGGAATCGTGGCGATTGTTACCATTACCATCAACAATCAGGGGCAGCGACTAGGTGATATTGCGGCAGGCACTACAGTCATTAAGCTAAGGCCTCCCCTTGATTTAGACAAAATGCTGAGTTATGAATTTATAGATGACAAGCATTATAAGCCCGTTCACACAGAAGCACAAATGCTTCCAGAACAAGAGATTGAGCTCATCAAAAGCCTCATTAGGCAGAAACCTTCCCCCCAAAATACCCAAGAACTAGAAAAACTTGCCAAAGCCTATCGTCAAGAACTTGGCATCTCTAGCAAGGTACCTCCCTATTTATTTTTAAAGACATTGGTTAAAGATTTTATCTATCTGAGTGCCTAAGTGTTTGGTATAGGAGTACAGAGGTCGCGGGATTAAAATAGAAAAGAGCAAATGAGCAATATCTTTGTTTTATTTATGACAAACAAGCATTTATAATAAATCATTACTAAAAAACAACATTCCATGATGTATAAAATTCAGTTTGAAAAAGCAGGAGAGCCCTCAGAAGTACTCTCAGCAAAAGAAGTAGAAATACCTAAGCCTGCTGCAGGTGAGGTGCTTGTCCGTGTCAAGGCTTGCCCCATCAATCCTTCCGACACGATGTTTGTGCGTGGGCTATACGGCCTGAAGCCTGAGTTTCCGAATGCCTCTGTGGGTTTTGAAGGTGCTGGAGAGATTGCTGAGCTAGGCCAAGGTACAAGCATAGCACTAGGCACTAAGGTGATGTTTAGCAACAGAGGTACATGGGCAGAATACGTGGTGGTATCTGAGCGTGCTGTAGTGCCTGTGCCTGCACATTGGGATTTTGAGATTGCTTGCCAGTCATTTGTAAATCCTTTTACGGCTTGGGCATTGCTTTATGAGGCAAATCTACAGGAAGGAGATTGGCTTTTACTGACTGCAGGAGGCTCTACATTTGCCCAGCTTGTGATTCAGCTTGCACAAAGCAGGGGTATCAAAACCATCGCTACACTAAGGCGAGATGACCAAGTAGCACAGCTCAAGGCACTGGGTGTAACGGCTACCATCAATACAGAGGAGCAGAAAATACACCAAGCAGTGCATGAGCTTACAGAGGGCAAAGGGGTAAAGGCTTGTTTTGAAGCTGTGGGAGGAGAGACAGGCACACAAGCCCTGAAAGCCCTTGCAGAAGGCGGTCAGATGTGGGTCTATGGCTTATTGAGCTTGCAGAATCCTGTGCTTGACAGTAGCTTAATGATTTTTAAATCACTCAAAGTACATGGCTTTTGGCTTACACACTGGATGGCTCAATCCTCTTCAGAGGCAAAAAAAGAAATGCGGCATGATTTGTTCGAGTTGCTCGGCAGCGAAGCACTCAAAGTAGAAGTAGAGGCAAGATACAGCCCTGCTGAGATAAAAGAAGCTGTAATGCATGCAGAGCGTCGGGGGCGTAAAGGCAAAGTACTCATCAAATTTTAAAGAATATTTTCTTTTTCTGGCTTTTAGAAACCATGTTGCAAGTATTGAGGTTTATATAAAAAATCTCTATATTTGCAACTTAGTTGCATTAAAACATTTCGAAAGCATGAAAACCTTTTCTAAGCAATCAGACAAAATCGGTATTATTAGCTCTTCCCTCTGCCTTGTTCACTGCCTTTCTATGCCCTTGTTACTTTCTATGCAGCCCCTGAGCAGTGGCTTGGATGCACATGCACATGGGCATTTGTTTGAGTTATTTTTCTTGGTATTTAGTTTTGTGGCAGTTTATTTTTCTACCAGACATACTGCGTCTGTTCCTATGAAATATGCTTTTTATGCTGTTTTGAGCCTTTTTACGTTGGGTTTTGTATTTGAAGAGTCTCTTTACTGGGTAAAATATCTGGGCTACTTGGGTTCTCTAGGTCTGATTGTGTTACATTTGTATAATTGGAAAAGCAACAAACAGGTCTGCCGCCATGCATAGTTTTTTTAGGCTGACAAAAACAGATTGACTTATTGGCTTGCCATGTTCTTCACCACTTTTAGCCCCAGTTTCTTACCTTCTTTGAGCATAAGCGGGTAGGCTTCCGTAAACTCATTCCGAATCTCTCCTTCTAAGATTGCCTCTCTGAGATTGGTTTTGATAGTGCCTACCTCACGGCTTGGTTTGATTCCGAAGGTCTCCATGATGATTTCACCAGTGATAACAGGTTGAAAGTTGCGCATTTGGTCTTTGGCTTCCACCTCTTTGAGTTTTTCTTCTACGGTATCAAAGTTTTCCAAATATCGCTTTACCCTTGTATAATTTTTAGAAGTAACATCAGCACGGCAGAGTGTCATGAGTGCCTCCAAATCATCTCCCGTCTCAAAGAGTAAACGCCTGAGAGCAGAGTCGGTAATATTTTCTTTGACTAGGGGAATGGGGCGGAGGTGCAAACGCACGAGCTTCTGCACAAACTTCATGTGCTCATTCATAGGGAGCTTCATCCGCCTAAAAATACTCGGGACCATTCTTGCGCCTAGGTCTTCGTGCCCATGGAAAGTCCAGCCTATTTTCTTGTGGAAGCGTTTAGTGGCAGGCTTGGCAATATCGTGCAAAATCGCAGCCCAACGCAGCCATAGGTCATCAGAGTTTTCGGAGAGGTTATCAAGTACTTGGAGGGTATGAAAGAAATTATCTTTATGCCCCTTGCCGTCTATGGTTTCTACGCCTTGCAACTCTACCAATTCTGGAAAAATCAGGGGCAGGACTTCGGCATAGAATAGTAATTTAAAGCCATAAGAGGGCACTTTGGTCAAAATAATTTTATTGAGTTCTTCTGTGATTCGCTCTTGTGAGATAATTTTGAGTCGGTCTTTGTTATCTATCATTGCCTGATAGGTATCAGGGTGAATATCAAAGGTAAGCTGTGCCGCAAATCGGATTCCTCTCATAATGCGTAGTGGGTCATCAGAGAAAGTGATATTGGGCTCGAGGGGGGTTCGGATAATCTTCCGTTTTAAATCTCCTAGCCCATCAAAGGGGTCTATCAATGTCCCAAAATTTTCTGAATTAAGACTAATAGCAAGGGCATTGATGGTAAAATCTCGGCGGTTTTGGTCATCTTCTAGTGTGCCATCTTCTACGGTGGGCTTGCGTGAATCTCTTCTATAAGATTCTTTGCGTGCCCCCACAAACTCCACTTCCCAGTCTTGGGTCTTTACTTGGGCAGTTCCAAAATTCTTAAAAACAGATACATGGGGTTTATGTCCTTGCTGCTGGGCGATGGTCTCTGCAAACTTCTCTGCAAGCTGAATGCCGCTTCCTACACAGACCACGTCAATATCTTTGGAGGGGCGTGCTAAGATTAAATCTCTCACAAAGCCCCCCACTAAGTAGGTCTCCACTTGAAGGCTTTGAGCAGTTTTTGCCAAATGAGAAAATATAGGAAACTGGTCTAATTTTTCTGAGAAGTTCATTGCTTGCGTACTTTTACCTTTAACAATCAGCAAATTTAGCGTTTTTTGCACAACTCTGAAAGACTCCCCTTTGTTTAGTGAGTAATATTGTAGCAAAATAGGCTAGACATCGCCTGATATATCACTTGGAAAAATAAAACAAACATGGAATTTGGAAAAATAGCTCCTGAGATGCTTCCCAAAATTGATTTTAGCCTTCCCGAAGAGCCCCCTAGCAATCAAAGGTTTTTACTCTGCCCACAGCACAAAACAGAAAGAGCCTCACAACCTCTCATCTATCTAGGCTGCCCGATATGGGTTCATAAAAAATGGGTGGGCAGCACCTACCCTCCTGGAACTCAAGAGCAAGATTTTTTGAAGCAATACGCAAGGCAGTTTAATTGCATAGAACTCAACACGACACACTACCAGATTCCTTCTGGGCGTATCATTGAAAAATGGTGCAAAGATGTGCCTTCTAATTTTAGATTTTCACCTAAGTTTCCGCAAGAGATTAGCCATCATTTGCTCCCAAAAGGAAATGCCAAAGACCTGACACAGGTTTTTTTAGAAGCCATCTGTGGTTTTGGGCAGCATCTGGGGCATAGTTTTTTGCAGTTGCCTGCTCACTTTTCACCCCAATATTTAGATAAGTTAAGCAAATTTTTGGACGAGTTGCCTCCTGATTTTAAGCTGGCAGTAGAGCTCAGACACGCCGATTGGTTCGGAGATTCGGTCTCGGAGCAGGTCATTGTGCTGCTAGAAAGCCATGGGGCTTCATGGGTGATTACAGATGTAGCGGGTGAGCGAGCGGTAAGCCACCGGGTGCTGAGCAGCCCAAGCACGATGATACGCTTTGTGGGCAATGGCTTGCATGAGAGTGATTATCCAAGAATGGAATTTTGGGCAAAGCAACTCTCAAAATGGCTTCATGAAGGCATTGCTGAGATTTATTTTTTTATGCACCAGCCCAGCAATGACCTCGCCCCTGAAGCACTGAAGCATTTTATTTCTTTGCTCAATGGCTTTGCAAAGACGGACATCTGCCTTCCTAAATCTTACCAAAGACTGGTGCAAGGTTCTCTTTTTTCTTAATCAAGGTTACATCACTACCTCCCTGAATAAATCATTGAGTGGCTCGGCATCAGGTTTGGTTTTATTGAAATCGTGGAAGGTATCTTCAAATTCGCCGAGTTTTTGTTCTATAAAATCCTGAAAAAAAGGAATAGGAGTGATTTCGTCAGTTTCGTAGCTATTCGCCTTGCGGGTGAGGAGCCCTTCTAGGTTTTCTATGAGGTCTTTGTCTTGCTGCACCACAGAGAACAGGTCTTTAAACTGAATCGGGGGGTGTGTCTGGTGCTCTAGCACCCAGATGGCACAAAAAAGAGGACGGAGTGCATAAAAATATTTTTTTATCTTGACTTTCTCACCTTGCAAGTGCCCCAAGTAAGTATGCTTGGCGATTCCGACATAATGGTGCAGTGCTGCCCTTGCCGAGAAATAATCTTTGGCAAGCTCTCTCAGTTTTTTCATAAAAACGGGATGCTCCTTATAGATAATGGGAGATTGCATCCACTCAAAAGGGGAGGCATTGGATTTATGAAACAAACGCAAAGCCTTGCGGACATCCCAGCCTATAAAGTCCAACTCTTCTGCCAAAAACAAATCTATGGCATCTTTTCGGTCATAGATAGAAAGGTAACGTTTGGGAGATTGCACGTAGATAAACCTTACATCATAATCACTGTCTGGAGATGGAAAGCCCCAAGCACGGCTTCCTGATTCACAGGCATAGAGAATCTCTATGTCTTGTGTTGTTTCTAGTTTTTTGAGTTCGTCTATAATTTTTTCTTGCATGGTTTTTTTTTTAATTTTAGAGCTATTGAGCAAATAAAGGGTTTAAAACTGAAAATAAATTAACACCTTGATTATCAATAGCTTACATTAAAACAATGAGATACATTCATTTTGAGTGATTGCTTACAAGACCTTATCAGACAATTATTTTGCCATGAATGGTGGTTTTCTACCCTAATATTCTCTTTTGCCAGCAAACTGCTCTTCAAATTTTTTTTGTATTTTTTTTGCTTCGGCGGGCAAGGACTTGGGCAGGTACGCACTCAAATCTATCTGAAGCTCTGTGATGGCATCTGTATCTTGAATTGTGTGCAAGATGTTTTCATTCTCAAAGTAGATTCTTCTAAGACTGTGGGGGTTTGAATGGTCTCTTCGGGCTTTTTCAGCGTAGAAGACGAGTTTTTTTTGGACATCAAAGATAAATTCTCTGTAAATCACAAGCCCTTCCTTTTCTTTTGTGAGCGTAACGGCACGCAGCAGGGCTGTATGCTGTTTTTCTTTTTGAGGGGCAAAGGTGTAGTAATACTTCTGGATATATTGGAATATTTCGGGCAGATGTTTATTGAGGTAATTGGCATTGATTTTAAATTCATTGACCAAAAACTCTTTTCGCTCGATGTTGTCTTTGACAATGGCGCATATCTGATCTATATTTTTAAGGGCTTGCAACGTATCTGTTTGGGTTTGTGCAAATCCTGTCTGAATGCATATCAAAGCAATACAAAATAGGTATGTTTTTTTTGTTTTCATTTTGTGTTACTTGCATCTAATTTTTAGTACATTCTGGTCATACATTCAAAACGTCTTTCGCTTTCGTTTATTTCTGAGCAAAGTAAGAAGCTGTTTTTATGTCATTTTTATGGAATGATTGGTTTTTATCAGTGTATTTGTGTCAGAAACTGGTTTTCAATAATTCCATCAGACAGCTCACTATTTATTGTTTGTGGCTTATCAGACAGGGCTGTGCCATGACTCAAAATTAACTCAGATGATTAATTTGGTGTAAGTTTTCGATATTCAGGATATTAAATAATTGTTGATTGCCCATTTACTTATCATCTCATTTTATCTATATTTACACTTATCTTTGCAGGATATCCAAGAATATATGTGCAGATACATCACAATAAATTACTCCATACAAACATCAATGACTCCTCTAAGAAAAGAAAGAAACCTTGAAGAGTGCAGGATTTATGTCTTTTTGGCAAGCATTTGGTTTTAATGTGAGATATACGATTTATTTACTAAATTTGAAAGATAAACTATATTTTTGAGTCTTAGCGTAACTTTTTGACCTAAAATATGCTTTATCATACTTGTTAACAGTGTTTATGTGTTTTTTTTAATGGCATGAGAAGAAAGTTTTGGGATATTATATCATTGGGTTTGCTCAGAAGCTATGAGTCTCCCATCATTTTGCTATCAGTAGTTCTCCTTGTTTGGACAGCTGATTTTTTATTTTATCATCTGATTTTTGATAGTTTCATTAAAGGCCATATCAATAACCCTCAGGGCTTGCTCAAAGATGGCAACTGGATATCCTTTGCACCTGAGGCTTGGCTAAGCCTTTTAGGGCTGGTGCTCGGCACGCTGATTATCGTTATCTCGGTAGCCTCACAGAGTACTCCAAAGCTGATAGACCTTTATACAGGTGACAAAACCAGCCTCTGGTACATTTGGTACATTATCGTGGGGGCAGTGCATAATTTATTGCTTCAGCTCACTACACTTAATAGTTCCGAAAAACCCAAAGTCAGCCCTCAAGAGCTCAATAATGCCCTCAGTGATGCCCTTCTGAATACCTACTTTATGCTTCCGCTGGCTCTGCTGCTTGCAGTGCCTTATGTGCTTTACATTCTGAGATATACCAAGACCAGCAACGTAATCACTAAAATCTACAAAAACAATATACAGCGTATTAACAGACTCTCTTATATGGCCTCAAAAGGGCTATTAAGCATTCAGGATGAAAACGAACAGCAGGATAAAAAGAATTACAAAAAAGTTAAACGCTATCAGAGGCTGCACCACAAGTATCAGTTTGAGATGTTTGAGACACTTAATCAGTTAGATGATTTACTGGAATATGTGTCTTTTAAAGAGCCTAAAGGAGATATTATGAATAAAATTAGCCTTTCTATTCAGACATATATCAGTATTAAAAATGTATTGAAAGCACATTGTCCTAATTTCTTTCACATCAGTGAGCAAATCCGCCAAGATGTTTCTTTTAAAACAATGATAGGGCAGTTTGATGAAATGCAAAAAACACGCACTTTTTATGAGCAAAAAGGGTTTAGACTGCTGGGCAATGCTTACATCAAACTGATAGAAGACGAAGAGTTTGATTTGGCATCTTTGTGTGCCTTTGAGCTTTCAGAGTGTGGGCGTGTCGCCATAGAAAACCAAGACAATGACCTTATCAATGTAGTACTTATCCGATTTAACACCCTGATAAGGTTTGGTATCAAGCATGGGCTCAAAAACAGAGAGGCACGTAACCTCTACAATGCTATTTTTCATTACAGTGAGTTTATCCGTTACATTGTAGGTTATAAAGATACAGAGCTGATAGACCGCAGCTGTGGCTATCTTAATTTTTACATCAATGAAATATACCAACACAGCCGTAAAGAAAAACCCTTTAGCTTCTTGGTAGATGTATTTACGTGGGAGTTTAAGCGTATTCTTGTAGAGATGAGCATACAAGGGCTAGATATTAATATTAAAAAAAAGATTCTGGGCTATTTCCTTAAGATTGATAACCTCTCTGATAGCTATGAAGAAACCTCTCTTAAAGGCAAAAAATTTAGCAATGGCATCAGGGGCTTACAAATATCACTGGCACTTTATTATCTCAAAAATGATGAACAAGCACTTTCAGAGAGCATCATCATAGACATACTGAGTGACCATGATGTGATGAGTAAAGAAAAATTAAAGGAAGAAATAACAAACACCTGCACATATTTAAATAAGCAAGCAAAAAATTTCTTTGAAGATACTGACCGAGGCAACATGAATATTTATTATTCGGATGATAAAGATGCTATCCCTCATTTTGAAAAGCTGTTTGAGTCTATGCTTCAAGATTTTTCTATCGTATCAAAAAATGTGCGCCCACCTGGCAGCCTTCAAAGCCCCAAAACATAAAAAAGGATGTATCCTAAGATATAAGGTGGCACTCCTCTATGCAAGTAAATATATTGAGCAAATGCTCATCTACTAACTCATAATAGATGTTCTTGCCGTCCCTCTCAGATTTTAGTACGCCCTTGTCTTTCATTTTAATTAAATGATTGGATAACAGTGATTGTGTGGTATCTGTGAGCTGCATCAGCTCATTTACGGTCAGCCTCTTGTGCAGGTCTAGTGCTTCTAGTATATTGAGTCTAGTAGGGTGAGCGATGGCTTTTAAGACCTCCGATACTCTTTTGATTTTACCCACTTCTGGTTTTGATTTTATTTTAGACATGATTATCTCTTGTTTATTGTTAAGTAAGAAACACAATTCAAACTTCTAAAGTTTTTTTAAATTTACCAATAGACCATATTAATCGTGATAGATTGTGTGCTTTCACTCAACTTAAAGCTACTTTTTTCAAACTTTGGAGGTCCAAAATTACCTTTGGCATCATTTGAAAACCCGTAGCCTTCTTTGGGAATACCAAAAGCATTTTTGTCTAACTTTTGGTTGGTATTTCTATCATGAAAGCACACGACTGCGTAGCTTCCAGAGGGCATATTCGGAATAGAAAGCCTGCTCACCTTGTTTCTAATGGGTATACTTTTCTTAAAGTAAGCCTTTTCTATGTCCATATATCCTTTTTCGCTGTCATATATTGCTATCATTACTTGCCCTTGGTCAGAGTCTATGCCTTTAATTAAAATATGTAAAGTATTCTGTGGCTCATTATTTTGTATGCCATTTGAAAGACCTAGAGCAGATAGTGTAAAGTACACGTAAATTATAAAGTGATTTGTCATTTTTATTGCTTTAGTGAATGATGAGAACGGATAACCTATTAGAATACGCTAAGAATCATGTCAGCGTATCTTTATGGATAGAAATTATTATTATTGCAAAAGACTTTCAGATTTTTGTGTTTAAGTAAATACTTCACCACAATAAACAAAAACTTCATACACCTATTCATCATTCATGGCCTGTGCACATCCCCTGAGATGAGTTATAGACGATTATCACTCAAGCTAACATACTGATAAACAATACCTTGAAGTAAATTACCACTTCTGATTAAAAATTGATAACTTTCACCAAAATACACATGACAAGTTTGGATTTAGTAGATAATTAAACAGTAATTATGATGTTTATTTTTAAAAAAAATGCTTAAAATTGCAAAAAGCAATAACATATCAAAACAAACAAACTGCTAGAGTTTGTTTGTTTGTCTTATCAACTTTACTTAAACATTTAATCTGCTTTCTGATATGAAAGAACAACACATCCAAGAATGGCAAACAAAAGGGCTTATCTCTGATAAAGAGGTGATTTTTGATGTCAATACCTTTAACCCCAATACTTTTCCTGAAAATCCTTTTGACTATATCCCGCTCATTGCAAGCAAAGAGGGCATCGATAAGTTACACCCCATCAACCATGGCAAAGAAGTTGCCATCATCGGGGCGGGGTGTGCAGGGCTTTGTGCAGCCTATGAGCTGATGAGAGTAGGGCTAAGACCCGTGGTCTATGAGGCCTCAGAGCGTATCGGAGGGCGTACATATACCCACCGCTTTGAGAAAGACCCAAAAGCATATACTGAAATAGGTGCCATGCGTGTGCCTACATTCCACGATACCATTCAGTGGTACATGAATCGTTTTGGAGTGCGGAGACGCTCTTTTCCCTCTCCGCTCAAAGTACCCACAGTGATTTATTTTGACCGCAAGCGCTATGATGTGCCAGCAGGTGGTGAGCTTCCAGAAGAGATACAATCTGTAGTACAGCACTGGGATGCTCTTATTAATCCTATTATGGAATCACTCGATTCACTTAAAGATAAACCCGTAGAGTTTTCAAAAAAATGGCAAGCACTCATCAAAAAATATGAGCATAAAAGTATTTACCAAGTCTTACATGAAGCAGGCTGGTCTAAAAGTCTAATTGATAGCTTTGGCTCAATAGGTGCAGGAGGAGCAGGTTTTGGCCCATTTTATCATCAAGTTAGCTTCACTGAGCCACTCCGAATTATGGTAGCCAAATGGTGGGGAGAGGTAGAAGAAGTCATCGGAGGAATAGAGCAAATACCGCTTCAGTTCTGGGATACAGAGGTAGAAACAGACTTCTGGGGAAAGACATCAGTCAAGGCACTCAACTATGGTCAAACCCGAAAGGGAGTCGTAGAGATAGAAACCACCGAAGAGGGCATTTACCTCACAGATGCAGAGGGAAGGCTGGATAAATACGAAACAGTCATTGTTACTTGTACGCCTCGCAACTTAGAGATGAGCATCAAGATTAATAGACCTACTTTCTCGGAAGAAGTCTGGAATGCCATCCGAAACACTTACCTCATCCCTGGAGGGCGTATCTGTATCCGTACAAAGACTGCTTTCTGGAAAAAATACCCTGAGCTTATCTCTTGCACCGTCACAGATGAACCACTCACACACTTGTATCTGTTTGATTTTGAAGATACTCAATCAGGTGTTATCTGCCTGAGCTACACCCTTGGAATCACTGCCATTAAATTTGATGCCTTTGATGACCACGGAAAGGTAGAAAATGTACTCCGTGAATTAGAGAAAATATACAGCCCCGAGACAGTCAAGATGATCAGAGAGCAAATGGTAGAAGAGCCCGTATGCTTCTCTTGGGAAGAAGCTCCAGGCTATAATGGCTCTTTCAAAATGCCCGTGCCTGGCTTTAATATTGATGATGTTACTTTATTTTCACAAGGCAAATTCAAATCTGATGGCTCCAAAATCTCTGACTATGACACACACCCAGATGTAGGGGTATACCTGGCAGGTGATTGTGTGGGCTGGTCTAGTGGCTGGATAGAGACCGCCCTACATACAGGCATCAATAGCGCACTCTCAGTGATTTACAAACTCAATAGAGACCAAAAAGAAATGTAAATTATTTTGTTAAATCTACATGATTTGCCCGAAATATGTACTGATAATCAAAGAATTTAATAAATTTGTATGTAATACTATTTCATTACTTTGTTGAAATCAAGGTAAGGTATGGTTTTTTGGGTTACCTAGACAGTAGTAAATTTATCATTAAATTATTTTTTTGACCCAATTAAGACTCAAAAACGTAACATCAAGATGTATTCTACAGAAAAGATTTTTTGTGGAATATGTCCAAAACCAATTTTTGTCGCTAATATGAAGCATACCATACAAACTATTCTGTCATTAGGCTTTTGGATACTGGTTCTGCCTTTATCACTTACGGCACAGGAGAGCGAGCGCCTCGGAGTAGATGATATGGCGCCTGTATCATCAGAAGATTTATTAAACCAAAACGTCAGTATTGCTTCTAAAAGCTTAGAAAGTATCTATGACGCTCCTGGTGTAATTAGTGTCATCACCTCCAAAGAAATAGAACTTTTTGGAGCCAATAACCTGCTAGAAGTACTAGAAAGGGTGGCAAGCGTGTATTCGGTAGGTTCTTATTTTGCCCCTAACAATGTGCTGAGCATCAGAGGAGATTTATCCACTCCCTACAACAACCACGTGCTGATTTTGCTCAATGGCCGCCCTACCCGTGAAAATCTTTTTGGAGGAATAGACTACCCCATTTACTTGGCTTTGCCCTTGAAAGCCATTGAGAATATAGAGGTCATCAGAGGACCAGGATCAGTGCTATACGGCACCAATGCCTACTCAGGAGTTATCAACATCATCACAAAAGATATTCTGCAAGATGAAACCCAAGTGGACTTTGATTACGGCTCTTTTGGTACCTATAGCTTTCAGGCACTCAATACCAAAATAAAAGACAGACTCAAAGTAACCTCTTCTATGCGTTATTTTGGGCAAGAAGGATGGCAACATGAAGCAACAGGAGAAGATGGCAGCCCCCTCAACTATGATGCTTCCCAAACCAACCTCGGCGGAATGATTAACTTAAAGTATAACGAACTGAATATCAACTCATTCGTCAATTATAGCTCACAAGCAAGCACGGGAGTCTTACCCAACAACAGCATAGGTACAGGCATCAGAAACAGGTCTATTAACACCATCAGGGCTTTTTTTGATGTAGGATACCGTTTTAAAGTGAGTGATAAATTCGATATCTCCACCAATGCCACTTACAATGCCATGCGCACACGCTTCTCTAACCCCTCAGGTGATTTTGTGGGCAAAAGCGAAGATTTACTCTTAGAAGCTACAGGGTTTTATGCCCTACTCCCCAATCTAGATGTGGTCATAGGCTCTTCAGGATATATCCAATCAGGCAAAGCAGAGATAGGAGATGATGTAAACAGAGGAGTAGGTGAATACAATAAACTTTGGTACAATGCATACACACAGATAGACTACAGGCTACCTTTCAAAAACAAATTTAAGATGAAACTGACCGCAGGGGCACAGTTTAACAAGCCTTCTAATATCAAAGGAGATTTTGTGCCGAGGCTGGGGCTTATCACAGACTTTAATAAAAATATAGGGCTAAAACTACTCTATGGGCAGGCGTTCCGTGCAGCTTTTGAAGCCGAAAACAACCTCCAAGATGAGTCAGTATTGGTGGGAAAACCTTTTTTGCTACCCGAAAGAGTAACTACCTTTGATATACAGGGCTTTTATACCAAAGAAAAAATACAAATATTTGTTACTTATTTTAATAGCTTACAAAGAGATTTGATATTTCAGACCGCAGCCATCAACAACCAGCCAGCCACCTACGAAAACGCAAACACGCTTGAACTACAAGGCGTGGAGCTAGAATTTAAATTTGCCCCTGAACCTCATTTCTTTATCTCAGGCTCACTAACTAGCCAAAATAATGAGCTCACCAATACTAAAGACGATTCTAAAACACAAAACTATACACTTATGCCCGAACTCATGGCAAAGTTAGGGGCTTTCTATCACTGGAAACAAGCAGGCATCTCTCTAGGTGTCTTTAATACTTTTATGGGCAAAGGAAGAAATTTGGAAGTGGCACAAAACCTTCAAAACCCTGCGCCAGGGGCTTTTAATTTCTTGACAGCAAAGCTCAACTTAGACCTGAACAAAATATTAAAAGTAAAAGTACCCGATGATATTTCTATGACACAAGTGAGAATGAGTATCTATGCCACCAACCTCTTAGACAAGCCTATTTACTATCCAGAGTTTGTCAGGAGGGTCGTCAATACACTCCCTGGGCGTGCAGGAAGATCCATTTATACATCACTGACCATAAGCTTTTAAACTAAAAACAACTAACACTAAAGTAAATAGACGATGCAAAATTGATAATTAATCGTCATTTAATATCTTGACCATCAATAAGTTACATCACAATCATAATGAAAACTAACTTTGAATAGTTACCCAAAAATATAGCAATACCCATAAAAAAATTAAATTATAGAAAATCTATATGTTTGTGTTTATCCTATCAAAACTGATAGCCATCAATGAAAATACCTAATACCTACATATTATTCCTCTTGCTGCTTATGTTTAGCCTGCAAGGCTTTGGACAAGATACCTCCAATGTGCAGGATACCTCCAAAAGTACAAGAGAACTCATCACTGAGGCTCGCATGTATCGTGTAAAAAATGATGTAGAAAACGCACTTAAAAGCTACATCAAAGCCGAAAGACAGTGGGGAAAAGAAAAAAGAAGTCTAAAGTCAGAAGAACTTTACCTAGAAATTGCCCTCTTCTTTGATAGCCTCAGCGTAAATGACAAGGCAAGAGAATACTTCTTTGATGCCTATGCCCAAACAAAGGTAGAAGAAAAAAAATCTGAAATCTTGGTGTATATCGCAGAGTCCTTCTTCAAAAGTGGAGATGCATACCTCAAAGAAGCTATCCAATATTATTTGCAAGCACTCCCCATCATACAAAAAGAAAATAACAACCAAAAAGAAGTCAAAATACTCGGCGAAATAGCCAATGCCTACACTCACCCAGAAATTGGAAAACTTGATACGGCTTTTGACTACAGAAAAAAAATACTAGAAATAGAAAACCGTCAGAAATCTCCACAAAGACTTGCCTCCGCTTGGAATAACCTCGCTTATACCAACAGACTCATCGCCAGTAGAGAAATCAAACGAAACAACCGAAACGTAGCCGCTGATACACTCAAAAGTGCACTCAAATACATAGAAAAAGCTACAATACTAGCGAAACAAGACAAAAATATAGAGGAAAATAGACTCATCACACTCCTCAACCTAGGCGTAATAGAGCAAAGCTTAGGAAACCAAGAACAAGCCCTCAAGCACCTGCAAGAAGTGCTTAACCAAAGAAAAAAACAACAGAATACACTTGAAATTGCCCGAACGCAAAACCTCATCGCAAAGCTTCACTATTACCGAAATGACTACTCCGAAGCACGAATCATAGCAAACCAAGCACTCAAAAATGCAAAAATTATCAATGCAAAACCCGAAATGCAGACCAGCTACGAAATCTTGGCAGATGTGCACGAAAAAATTGCTGACTTCAGAAAACTCTCTAGATACAAAGATTCTATCTACCTTATCCAAAGTGAACTCACCGTAGATGCTATCAAACAACAACAAAAACAAACTAAATACAAAGACATTGCAAGTGATGAACTAGAACAAGCTCTCACACAAGAAGCAAAGGAAGAACAAGCAAAAAGACTCAAAGCAGATGCTGAAGCCCAAAGAGCCTTGGCTCAAAAGGCTGAGTCTGATAGACAAAAAGCACAAGCAGAAGCCGCAACTGCCAGAGCCGATGCCGCCAATGCCATCATACTACAGCAAAAAGCAATGGCAGAAAAAGCAAAAGCAGAAGCAGAAGCTGAAAAACAAAAAGCTGAAAAAGCAAAAGCAGAAGCTGAAACAGAAAAACAAAAAGCTGAAAAACAAAAAGCTGAAGCTGATAGGAAAGCTGCACAAGCCGAAAAAGCAAAAGCAGAAGCCGATAAAAGAAATGCAGAAGCAAAAGCAGAAGCCGCCGAAAAAGATGCTCAAAATGCTACACGAATCTTTGCTTTCCTTGCTGTGCTTGGATTCTTCGTACTTGTTATCATATTTATTCTGATTTTTTATTATAAAAATAGACACAAAAACAAACTCCTCACCGCACAAAATGATAAAATACAACAACAAAACACAAACCTAGAAGCACAAAAGAAAGAAATAGAAAAACAACGTGATAGCCTCATGGAAATGAACGAAGAAATCAAACAACAAAATGAGGAAATAGAAGCACAAAGAGATATTATAGAACTAGAAAAAGAAGAATCAGAAAAACTACTGCTCAATATCCTACCCCAAACCGTAGCCTACGAACTCAAAGAAAAAGGAACTGCCACCCCAAAATCTTACGAAATGGTCTCCGTACTCTTTACCGATTTTAAAGGATTTACCGTGGCTACCGAACACATGAACCCCACAGAAGTAATCAGAGAATTAGACAAATGCTTCGGCGCTTTTGACCAAATCTGTGAAAAATATGGGCTCGAAAAAATAAAAACCATCGGAGATGCTTATATGTGTGCAGGCGGAATCCCCATTGAAAACAACACCAACCACATAGATGCTGTCAGGGCTGGGCTAGAGATTCAGGCATTTATGCAGAACCTCAGAAAAGAACGTGAAGCCAGAGGCGAACCTTATTGGGAGCTACGCCTTGGCATCAACACAGGCCCACTCGTAGCAGGGGTGGTAGGCACAAAGAAATTTGCCTATGACATCTGGGGAGACACCGTCAATACTGCCGCCCGTATGGAAAGCTCAGGCGTGCCTAACATGGTCAATATCTCAGGAGCTACCTACAAACTGATTAAAGACCTATTCGTCTGCGAATACAGGGGCAAGCTGCCAGCCAAAAATAAAGGAGATGTAGATATGTACTTCGTAATTAGTGAAAAATAAAGCCAAGCTCAAAATACCGTCAAGGGCTAACTTTTAAACACAATCTACACATTTCTCAATATTTTATCTTAAATTTGGTTGGTCTATTATTCAAAAAAAATAAGATATGCTAGCTAAAACTTTCGGAAGCGCTGTCTATGGCATAGATGCCTCAGTAGTTACCATAGAAGCAAACGTCATGCAAGGCACTAAATTCTTTATGGTAGGTCTGCCAGACAATGCCGTCAAAGAAAGCCAACAACGTGTGGAATCAGCCATCAAACACCTCGGATACCGGTACCCACGCCAAAAAATAGTAGTCAATCTCGCTCCCGCTGATATCCGAAAAGAAGGAGCTGCCTATGACTTACCCATTGCCCTGGGCATCTTGTCGGCATCAGGGCAGCTTGATAACCCCAGACTAGAAGAATACATCATCATGGGGGAGCTTTCTCTAGACGGCGTCTTACGCCCTATCAAAGGCGTATTGCCCATCGCCATAGAAGCCCGCAAAAGAGGCTTCAAAGGATTTATCTTGCCTGAAGAAAACGCCTCCGAAGCTGCCATTGTGAATAACTTAGACGTTATCGGCGTGAAAACCTTTGAAGATGCCATCTTATTCATCTCAGGTGATTTAGACATCAAACCCCTAGAAAGCAATACTAGGGAACTTTTTTTTGAAAACCTAGATAGCTACCCCTCTGACTTTGCAGATGTGCAAGGCCAAGAAAATATCAAGAGGGCCTTAGAAATCGCTGCCGCAGGGGGGCACAATGTGATTATGATAGGCCCACCAGGAGCAGGCAAGACCATGCTCGCCAAAAGACTGCCTTCTATCTTGCCTCCTCTTACTCTCCAAGAAGCCCTCGAGACCACCAAGATTCACTCTGTAGCTGGCAAGTTAGGCTCAAATACTTCTCTGGTCAATCTCAGGCCTTTCCGTGCACCCCACCACACCATCAGTGATGTAGCACTCGTGGGCGGGGGCGGAATTCCTCAGCCTGGCGAGATTTCTCTGGCACACAATGGTGTATTATTTTTGGATGAGCTGCCCGAATTTAAGCGTACGGTGCTAGAAGTGATGCGTCAGCCCTTAGAAGACCGCCGTGTAACCATCGCTCGTGCCAAGATTTCTCTTGATTTTCCTGCCAACTTTATGCTCATCACCAGCATGAACCCCTGCCCCTGCGGCTACTATAACCATCCCGAAAAAGAGTGTGTCTGCGGAGCGGGCATCGTACAGCGATACCTCAACAGAATCAGCGGCCCACTGCTAGATAGGATAGACCTGCACGTGGAGGTTACACCCGTATCTTTTGATGAGATGACCGCCCTACGCAAAAACGAAAGCAGCCAAGAAATCAGAGAAAGAGTCATCAAAGCCCGCGAGATACAGACAGAGAGATTCAAAGAATACAGCGATATTTATTCCAATGCCATGATGCCGCCCCAGATGGTCAAGAAAATCTGTGAAATCAACACTGCAGGCAAAAACATGCTCAAAAGAGCCATGGAGCGGTTAGGACTCTCTGCACGTGCCTATGACCGCATCCTGAAAGTGGCTCGCACCATCGCCGATTTGGCAGGAGCGAAAGATATTCTGCCCGAACACCTCGCAGAGGCCATCCAATACAGAAGCTTAGACAGAGATAGCTGGGCAAGCTAGGGAGTATTCAGGCAATGACTTGTCTTTGTATAGACTGAAGTGTGTAATGACTCAGTAAATGAGTTTTTAATAACAAGGCTTCGGAGTATATGAAAGGTGTGCAGCCACACATTATTTTTCAAACTATGAAAAAAACCGACTTTTTCATAGTTTGAAAAGACTTCTACAAGTAGTTCGTATTTACTTTGTATAAGTAAAGCACGGTGCTTTGCTATTAGCACATTACCAAATTGGTACATTCACTTAAATAAAATCACTTTACGCTCAGAAAACACAATAAACCATGAATAAATTATTTCTTTTTGACGCAATGGCTTTGATTTACAGAGCACATTTTGCCTTTAGTAAAAACCCCCGCATTAACTCCAAAGGCTTTAATACAGGCTCAGTGCTGGGCTTTACCAATACCCTGCTCAAAGTACTTCAAGAAGAAAAACCCACACATATAGGTGTGGCTTTTGATACGGCAGCCCCTACTTTTAGACACGTAGAATACAAAGAATACAAAGCCAATCGCCAAGAACAACCTGAGGAAATCACTTCTGCCATTCCGTATATCTACAAAATGGTAGAGGCTTTTAACATTCCTTGTCTTGTAGCCCCTGGCTATGAAGCCGATGACATCATAGGCACACTCGCCAAAAAAGCAGAAGCAGCAGAAGATTTTGAGGTCTATATGCTTACACCTGATAAAGATTATGCCCAGCTCGTGAGCGAAAAAGTATTTTTGTTTAAGCCTGATTTTATGGGAGATGGTTATTCTGTCTGGGGGATTCCTGAAGTCTTGAAAAAATTTGAGATAGAAAGAACCGAGCAAGTCATTGATATTTTAGGGCTGCAAGGTGACAGTGTGGACAATATCCCGGGCATCCCTGGTGTAGGTGCAAAAACCGCTGTGAAGCTTTTGGCAGAATTTGGAAGCATAGAAAATCTACTCGAAAATACCGATAAGCTCAAAGGAAAACTCAAAGAAAGGGTAGAAGAAAACAAAGCACAAGCCTTGCTTTCTAAAAAATTAGCCCGCATCGATATCGATACCCCCATCGATTTTGACCCTGAAGCCCTCAAATACATCCCCTTTGATACTGCCAAAGTAGAGGCTATTTTTGATGAGTTGGAATTTAGAACCTTGAAAAAAAGGCTTTTTGGGGCTGCCAGTGCAGGCAATGCTGCTGCCGCACCTGCCCGAAAAGTAAAAAAAACAAACCCCAATCAAGTAGATTTATTTGCAAGTCCTACCCCTGTGGCCTCAGTAGAGGCTTTTTCTTCTGCTCCTGCCTTGCCCGAGCCTATGCTGGCAGCCCAGCCCAAAGGCACACTTGCCAACACGGTACATCATTATTATAAAATAGACAGCCCAGCACTTCGCCAAAAACTTATCAAACACCTTGATTCCCAAAAAGAATTTTGCGTAGATACCGAAACCGATAATATTGATGCCCACCTTGCCCAACTGGTAGGTCTTGCCTTTTCTACCTGTGCCAATGAAGCTTATTATGTGCCTATCCCCGAAGACCCAAGCGAGGCAAAAGCCATCGCAGAGGAGTTCAAGCCTGTGCTAGAAAATGAAAATATCCTTAAAATAGGGCAAAACTTGAAGTATGATTTTACGGTACTCCAAAACTACGGCATCACCCTCAAAGGAAAATTCTTTGATACGATGCTCGCTCACTACCTCATAGAGCCTGATCAACGCCACGGAATGGACATCCTTGCCGAGAATTACCTCCATTATATTCCTCAAAAAATAGAAGAACTCATCGGTAAAAAAGGAGTAAAACAAGGCAACATGAGAGAGGTAGAAATAGAAGAAGTAGTGGAATATGCAGGTGAAGATGCGGATATTACTTTGCAACTGAAGCACTATTTAGAGCCTATCTTGAAAAACATTCAATCAGATACAAAAGATGAATCTCCTCTAGAAAAAGTATTTTACGAACTAGAAACGCCACTCATTTCTGTCTTGGCAGGGATGGAAAGCACAGGAATCGCCTTAGATACGCAGATTCTGAATGAAATCTCAGGAGAACTTGCCATAGATATAGAAGCCCTAGAAAAGAAAATCTATGAGCAAGCAGGCGAAGAGTTTAACATTGCCTCCCCCAAACAACTAGGGGAAATCTTGTTTGATAAATTAAAAATAGAAGACAAACCCAAAAAAACCAAAACGGGGCAGTATGCCACAGGAGAAGAAATCTTGGTAAGACTGGCAGACAAACACGAAATAGTAGCTCAAGTATTGGATTTTCGTGAACTTGTCAAACTCAAAAATACCTATGTGGACCCCTTGCCCGAAATGTGTAGCCCCAAAGATGGCAGAATCCATACCAGCTACCACCAAGCCGTGGCCGCTACAGGCAGACTGAGTTCTGCCAATCCTAATTTGCAAAATATACCCATTCGTACCGAAAAAGGAAGACTTATCAGAAAAGCCTTCGTAGCCAAAGATGATGAACACGTCTTGCTTTCAGCAGATTACTCGCAGATAGAGCTACGCATCATGGCGGCTTTTAGCAAGGATGAAACGATGATAGAGGCTTTCAAAAATGGGCGAGACATTCACGCTACTACTGCCAGCAAAATTTACAAAGTGCCACTAGAAGAAGTAGATAGCACGATGCGTAGCAAAGCCAAAACTGCCAACTTCGGGATTATCTATGGCATTTCTGCCTTTGGGCTTTCGCAAAGGCTCAATATTCCTCGCTCGGAGGCAAGCGAAATCATTCAGGCTTATTTTGAAGAGTTTCCTGCAGTAAAACAATACATGGACAATGTCATCAAAGATGCACAAAAAAATGAATTTGTAGAGACGCTTTTAGGTCGCCGCCGTTACCTCCGAGGCATTAACTCTGGCAACCAAGTAGAGCGAGGAAACGCCGAACGCAATGCCATCAATGCACCCATCCAAGGCAGTGCTGCTGACATGATTAAATTGGCAATGATTAAGATTCATGAATACATCCAAAAAAATAAGCTCAAAAGCCGTATGATTTTGCAAGTACATGATGAATTGGTTTTTGAAGTGCCTAAAGAAGAACTCGCCATCTTAAAACCTGCCGTAGAGGAGCTTATGAAAAATGCCATGCCCTTAGAAGTACCTATGGAAGTGGGGATGGGTACGGGCAAAAACTGGCTTGAGGCACATTAAAACATTATTCTGTGCTTCTTGAAAGCAAGAAGCACAGAATAGCCTTGGCACTTTTCGAAAAACAAAGGTGCTTTCCAAAAAATGAGAGCCTTTGTTTAGAGGCGTTTTATCTTTTCTTTTTTTTCTTAGGACTTGCTCCTGTGCCTGATTTTTGGTTTTTGTTGGGTTTTCTTTTCGGGGCTATATTGCTTGCCTTTTTTTCGTGAAAAGCCCCTTTAAAGTCAGGATTTTCTCTTCTTTTTTGGTTGTCAATCTCTCTAGCCATTGCCTGAGCCTCTTCAAAGGGAGTCTTGTGGATTTCGACTCCATCGGGCAGGGGCTGCTCAGGAATCTCCATACTGATGAGTTTTTCTATCTTTTGTAAATGGTATTCTTCGGCTTCTGTATAAAAAGTGATGGCAGTTCCGCTTTGCTTTGCCCTGCCTGTGCGGCCTATTCGGTGGACATACTCCTCATACAAAATAGGCACATCAAAGTTAATCACGTGGCTCACCATAGAGGCATCAATCCCTCGGGCGGCTACATCTGTAGAAACCAATATCCGAACATCCCCCGCCTTGAAGGCTTCCATGGCATTGATGCGTGTGTTTTGGTCTTTGTTGGCATGGATTACCCTGATTTCTTCTTCATTCGTTTTTCGGCAGAGATATTTATAGACATTGTTGGCGTTCTGCCTAGACCTTGTGAAGACAATGACTCTGTAAAATTCCTCAGCATTTTGCAAAAACAATTCTAACAAGGCGATTTTGGTGCGTAAGTTAGGCAAGGCATATTTTACCTGCGTTACGGTTTCGGCAGTAGTAGATTGAGGGCTGACCTCTACCATCATCGGGTATTCGAGAAATTCTTCGGAAAGCCTCAGTACTTTTTCGGGCATTGTGGCAGAGAATAGTAGATTTTGTCTTTTGACAGGAATGACCTCGAGTAGTTTTCGGATTTGGGGCATAAAGCCCATATCCATCATTTTATCTGCCTCATCTAGCACAAGTGTATTCAGTTCTTTAAACATCAGATGCTCATCAAGGTATAAATCCATGAGCCTGCCTGGAGTGGCAGTGATGATGTCTAAACCAGCTTCTAGGGCTTCTATTTGTGCTTTAGTGCCTACCCCTCCATAGAGTACGGTGTGGCGTAGGTCTGTAAATTTACTCAGCTCTTCTATGGCACTGTCTATCTGAATGGCAAGCTCACGTGTGGGTGCCAGAATCAAGGCACGGGGCAAAAAACCTTGGGCATACCTTAGTTTCATCAGAATAGGCAGCACAAAGGCAGCCGTTTTGCCTGTGCCTGTTTGTGCTACGCCCATCACATCATGCCCAGCAAGTGCCAGCGGGATTGCCTTCTCTTGAATGGGGCTGGGCTCTTGGTATCCAAGGGCTTCTATGGCTTGCATGAGCTGTTTGTTGAGTTTAAAATCTTCGAAGTTGGGCATATTTACGGGGAGGTAATTGTAATTTTTTAGTGCGAATCTATTTGGCATAACAGCCTGTTTTTTGGTGTGTTATGCTTGGCTAAGTATTTATATGGGAAGCCCTCATGTGGGTATCTCACTAAAAAAGCGAGGGCTTCCTTGTTTTAAGCCTTGTGTATCTGGAGGCTGAGTAAATTTTTTTAAGAGACATTTTCTGGGCTTATAAATGAAGCCTAAACCCAATAATGATGACATCATCAGTTTGTTTTTGGTCATCTCCCTTCCAGTTTTCAAATGTTTCTGACAAGATTTCGTGCTGCTCTTCAAAGGGTTTTTGGTGAATCTCCAAGAACAATTTTCTGAGCCTTGAGACCATAAATTTACGGTCTTCTGGCCCTCCGAACTGGTCAGGGAATCCATCCGAAAACATATAAAAAGTAGTAGGTTTATCTACTGGAATGATGTGTTTCTGAAATATACGCTGTGGCTCACGCTGCTCGCCACCTATGGGTGTGCGGTCACCTTTGATTTGTTTTACCTCATTGTCTTGTATATAGACCACATGGTTTTTAGCCCCTGCAAATTCTACTATTTTGCGGTAGGGGTCTATGGCACAGAGAGCCATATCCATGCCATCTCTGTTGAGTGTTTCGGCTTGTTTGAGAGATTGCCTGACCCTCAGGTGTAGTTTATTGAGGATGATATCGGGGCTAGTGATGGCATCTGCATTAACGATTTGGTTGAGGTGGGCATCTCCTACCAAAGACATAAAAGCTCCTGGCACGCCATGTCCTGTGCAATCAATGGCAGAGATAAACACTTTGCCATCTCTTTCTGCAAACCAATAAAAATCACCACTGACGATGTTTCGAGGTTTAAAATAAATAAATAAATCAGGGATAAGCCTTTTGATATGCTCAAGAGGAGGCAGCATTGCCTCTTGGATTCTTTTGGCATAATTGATACTAGAGGTGATATCTTTGTTGATTTGTTCTATAAAATCTTTTGCCTTGACTACCTCTGCGGTGCGTTCTTCTACTTTTTTCTCAAGATTTTGTCTAAAAGACTCTATCTCCATAATATCAGCATAAGAGCGCAAGCTTGTGGTGATGGTCGTGAAGAGTTTTTTGTCGGTCAGTTCTGTTTTATTTTTATAATCATTGATATCATATTTAAGTATGACCTCTTCTTCGGGTGCTTGCCCTGGCTGCCCCGTGCGCATAATAATTCTGATAAAATGATTTTGGAGTTCGTTTCTGATTTTTTGGACGGTGTGCAGCCCTGCGTCATGGGTTTCCATGACTACATCTAAAAGTATAAGTGCTACATTGTCATTTTTTTCTAGCATTTCTATGGCTTCTCTGCCCGTGTAGGCGTGCAAGAATTGCAGTTTTTTGCCTTGGTACTCATAGTCACCCAATGCAAACTGCGTTACGCTGTGTATTTCTTCTTCATCATCTACAATCATCACTTTCCAGCCTTCTTTGGCTGAGGCTGTTATAGTATCAGTTTTGTCATCACTGTCAAAGAGTATCTCATCATCTTCTTCATCTGCAAACAAGAAGTCATCGTCTTCATCTTCATTCATCATGGCAATTGCGTGTTGTTTATATTCTAGTAACCTAGTTTAATGATACAAATATATGGCTTTATTTATTTTTGATATTTAGATTTTTCAATCTTATTATGTGATTTGGTCTATTTTTAATTTTTAGACAGCAGGTATTTTTAGCTCAGGTAATTCTAGCGGAAACTCAAAAGTAAAGTGTACACCTTGTCCTGGCTGGCTTTTGGCAGCCATTTTTCCTCCTAGTTTTTGTGCTGTAAGGTTATAGACAATATTCATACCTAGCCCTGAGCCACCTCCATCACGGTTGGTGGTGAAGAAGGGTTCATACAATCTTTCTAACACTTCAGGGGTCATTCCATTGCCATTATCAGTATAGGTCATGAGGGCCTGTTTGTTTTGTATGCGTGTTTTGATTTTAATCACTCCGCTGTCTTTATTTTTAAAGCCATGGATGAGGGAGTTCATCACTAAGTTGGTAATAATCTGTGAGAAAGGACCAGGATAGCTTGTAATCTCTACATCTTCAGCGTCTAATTCTATTTGGAATGGTTTGTTTTTAAATTCAGGTTTGAGAGAGAGGATTGTCTCCTCAAGGTACGTTTTGAGGTTAAAGGTTCTTCTACTCTCACTGGTCTGCTCCACAGCGATGCTCTTGAAACTCTGCACCAAATCAGCGGCACGCCTGAGATTGGTCATGAGTATTTTATTTCCTTCTTTGGCAGTATCTAGGTATTCTTTGAGATCTGATTTTTTCATTTTCCCCTCTGCGAAGAGGTCTATGAATCCGTTGGTTTTGGTCTCAAGGCGTGAGGCGGCCGTTACACAAACGCCCACGGGCGTATTGATTTCATGGGCGACTCCTGCGACAAGCCCTCCGAGTGCCGCCATTTTTTCTGATTCTACGAGCTGCGCTTGTGCTGCATTGAGTATTTCGTAGGTTTCGGCATTGGTGATGGCGATGGTGGTATAAGAAGCCAAGGTTTTAATCATATCTATGTGTCTGTGGTTATAGATATCTTCTTGTTTGTGATAGACTCCTATGGCTCCGATGACATTTTCATCTCTGAACAATGGGAAGTAAATCATTGATTTAAAAATAGGATTGATAGAGTAGGCATCTAAGCCCTCAAACTGTTCGAAATCAGATTTTCTTCTGACAAGTATGGAGCGTCTGTGTTTAATACACCAGACTGCGGGGTTGGTGGTTTCATTGGTAGAGACCCTGATGAGTGGTTTATTTTTTTGATTTTCGTTGTTAAATTTATACTCTATTTCTTGTTTTTCGGGGTGGTATTCACATACTCTGAATCCGTCTGCGGGCATGATTTCATTGATATACCCGTAGAGTGTATCAAAAATATCTTTAAAATTAAGACTAGAAGTGATGCTTTGCCCTATTCGGCTGAGTATCGTAATGGTTTTATAAGATTTTTGAAGTTCGTCTTTTTGTACTTCGAGTTCTTCGGCTTGTTGGCTCAGGTTATCTCTTTGTGTAAGGATTTCCTCTTGCTGCTGTTTGAGTTCTTCATTTTTTTCTCCTAGCTCTTGGTTACTCATTTCTATTTCGTGCTGCTGCAGCATGATGCTTCTGTTGAGGCGGTTCATTTCCTCATTACTTTGTTTGAGTTTTTGGGCATCTTGTTCTATTTTTTGTTTTTGTTTTTGGATTTCATCTTTTTGTGCATTGATTTCTTTGTGTTTTTGGATAAGGTCTTGCTTTTGCTCTTCTAAGAGTCTGTTGGCTTTTCTTGTCTGTAATACTCCTCTTATAAGCAATACAGCCAGCACAGCCATCAGTAGCAATCCGCCCATCAAAAAATAAATAAACATAGCTTGGGCAGATGCCTGTGTCTCGAGGGCTGTTTTGATGATGTATGCCTTGCTAAACTTTGTGTCTGTATCTATAAATGATTTTTTGGCATAGAATAGGGCTTTGGATTCATCATTTTTTTCAAAATAAACCTCCGAAACAAACCCAGCTACCTCAGAGGCTTTGTTGTCATTTTTGATTTGTTCATAATATTCTATGGCATTTTTATAGTAGGTCAGGGCAGAGTCTAAATAGTCATTGGATACATAGGAGGTTTCTTGAAAAAAATGTCCGTACATCTCATAGACATTGGCGAGGTCTTCTGTTTTTTTACGGGCTCTGTAGATAGAGGCTGCTTTTCTGAAAGACTCCCTGACTTGCTCAGCATTTTGGTTTTCTTGGTAGCTTGTCAAGGCTCTGTTAATGTGTGCTTGGGCTTCTCCTAGCGGAGATTGGATTTTGACGGCATAGTTGATGGCATTGTTTGCTATTTGGAAAGCCTGTTCGTTTTTTCCAGTTTTTCGATATTCTTCTGAAAGTCTATTGAGTACATCGATCCTTGCTTGCCCACGACTTTTTGCAAGTGCTGCTTGCAAGCTGTCTATCCTGAGGCATTGGGCAGATAGCTGAATGTTTATCCCTGCCAGAATAAAAATAAATAGAGTGATGCGCTTCCTAAATGTCATAAGTAAATGTGCTAATATGCCAATTATCAGTTTTTTTACACAAAAAATAATACAAACTAAATGTGTTTAAGCAGTTATTTTGATTAATCTTGTGGTGAGTTATCCCAACTTTCGATAAAATAAAACAATTATCTGCGATAAAGTTGAGTAAAGTAAGTTTTTTTAGAAGAAGTGAAATAAAAAGACTTATTTCACACCCCAAGATGAACGCTTTTGGCAGCTTGTAAGTTTTTAGTATTCGTTTGTAAATGTTTGTTTATTAATGGTTTATATTAAATAGCTACATAGACTAATTTTGAGATGCTGGACAGGTCCATTGGTTTTTTGTAACAATGTCTGTAAACCAAATAGCAGCCCATGGGTTTAGGCAAAGTAATGATAGAATATTTTATGAAATTATACTCCCCTTTGTTGTACTGGTTTTTTGGTTTGTTTTTACTCAGCCTGTCAGCCTGTGGGGCTGATTCTTCGGAGGCTTTGAGTGATTCTCCCTATTTTAATCTAAAAGTTTTTTTGGAAAAACAGGCAATGTTGCTGGATTCTCTCCAGCCTATGGTCAAAAAAATAGCCTTAGATGAAGATCCTCCTATGCACAAAAAAACAAGCAAACTTGACTGGACAAGAGAGCTAAGGCTATTCAGTGAGACGAGCCTTCACCGCTCTGTATATATCGGGCAGTATAAAATAGACTCCCTCCAAGAAGCAAAGTACAAGAAAGTAAGCTATACTGCCAAAAGTAAAACACTGCCCACACGCAAAATGGAGATTTATTATCGTCAGGCAGGGCAGCCCGATTCTATTCGGATTTTTTATCAAAAGAAAAACTGGCTCTACGCCTCTGAACGAAACGCCTTGCTTACTTTTAGACTTGACACAGCGCAGCAAGCACAGCTACAGCACTACAGGGTCAAAGGCTTTCAATCTACCATGTTTGGTACAAGACAAGATTATGAGATAGTGGCAGAGGTCTCACAATGATGCCCCCTAGCGGATGAATATTGCTTGAAGCTCTTGCCTAAAAGGCCTAAATATTTTTTCTTGGTTGGCTTCTCTCAAAAACCTTCGGTTAAGCTGTATGGCTTTTTGTAGGCAATTCCGTACTTCTAGAGGCTCAGACTGCATCGCAAAAGTTCTTGCTTTTTGATACCAAACTGCACCCGTATCTGGATTTTTCTTAAGGCTTTGGTCTAAGCTTTTGTGTGCCTCCTCAAATCTACCAAGCAGCGCAAATGCTTGCCCCTTGTATAAATACAAAATATCTAACCAGTTGGTATTGCTTTGTCTATGCTGGGTAAGCATCTTAATGCCCTCTTGAGCTGCTTCCACGGCTTTTTCGGCTTCCTCGATTTCTAAAAAACTTAATGTAAGGCTTGCCCATATCTGAGGGTCTTGCCCACACAAAGTGAGTGCCTTCTCAAACCATTTGATAGACTCCTCAATACAATCTGTTTTTTGGAAAACAAGCCCCTTGGCATGAAGCGCATTGCCCGAATGAGGGTTTAGTTTGAGAGATTTATCAATACTTTGCAATGCATCGTGGTAGTTTCGCTCATCGAGATAACTGATGGCTTTCATGTAGTATTTTTTGGCAAAGATGTGGGGAAAGTCCTGCTGAAGTTGCTTCAATGTATATCGGCTAAGGGGTGTACGGCTGAAGTACAGCATGTCTAAATTTTTAAGCTGGCAGATTTCTGTGGGAAGTTGTGTAAAATCATTTCCACTGATATTAAGCGTATGTAGCTGCGTAAAATCTCCAATCTCTGGGGGTAGCACTTTGAGGTGTTTGTTTTCGAGTGAGAGCCATTCTGCTCCATTGATAAGCATCATCAAAACTTCTTTTGGAGGCAATATGTCCTCTTCGATGGCATATTTTACACCTAATTTTTTATGCCTTATGAGCAGTGTAGTGAGGTCTTGGATGTTTAGGTGTGTATTTTTCTGAATATTCTCTAAAAAAACAGAAGACTCTAGCTCATCTTTGGGGATGTTTGGAGCATATGTCTCATACCAAGCCTGCACCTCTTTTGAGAGCTTGGTCTGCACAAAGTACGCTGCTTTTTCTCTAATCATTTGGCTAGGATGTAGCCACGCAAGCCCTACACAAAAGCCTGCCAAAGTTTGCCAATCAGACAGCCCTGCTAAGAGTTGAAAAGCAATTTCTAGGTTTTTTTCTTCCTCACTTTCTAAAAGCCCCTTAATCTTTGAGATAAATACATCTTCATCCGTGGGTGCTGGCTTGTCTGTTTTGGTAGAATAGGAAGAATGTGAAACATTGGTCATGATATTCATCTTTAATAATATGTATTTAAACTGTTTTTTGGAGAAATATGCCAATAGTTCTTCCTTCAAACTAGTTTAAAACTGTATTTTTATGGTGTGTGTTTGTGTTTTGATGCACGAAAGTTTGAATATAAGCATCTTTTCCTTAAATTTAAAATCTAAACATTTCATACTTTCATAAATCTTACAAAATATGATTAGAGTTACATTTGAAGTCTCCCCCGAATACCTAGATAGCATCACGGCAATGCTACAGGATACAGAAGGTGTTCAAAATCTTATGATAGAAGACCCTGACGACCAGCAGCTTAAGCCTTTGTCTGTTACTAATTTTTACAAAAAAATAAATGCTGCCAATCTTTGTATAGTGGAGCAGCGCATGGTATCACAGAGATATTTACAGGAGGAAGGAGTATTAAAATGGGAAATTTAAAAGATGTATTCTGGACAGAGGAGGCCCAACAAGATTTAGAAAATATTTATCGCCGTATCTCTGCCAATGCTCAGGGGCAAGGCAAGCAAGTACTAGAGATGATTCTAGAGAAAACAAAGAACCTCAGCCAATCACATATCCATGGCACTGTTGAGCCATTGCTTCGGAATGAAAAAATCCCCCATTTGTTTGTAGAGTGTGGTTTTTATAAGGTGATTTACAGCATAGAAGATATAAAGGTCATCATCAAGGCTGTCTATCATCAGCGGCAAAATCCGCAATAGATATTCTTAATAGCGGTCTATCTTCCAAAAAAATCCCTTTCAAAGTAGTCAAATACTTGAAAGGGATTTTTGATTGAAGACATCTATAAAATACAGAGATTACTCCTCATTGGTAATGGCGATTTCTACACGGCGGTTGGCTTGCTTATCAGCAGGGCTGCGCTCTACTGGCACTTTGAGCCTTTCCTCACCATAGCCTGCGGTGGCTATTTTGAGATTGATTCCTTTGCTGATGAGGTACTCCTTGACAGTCCGTGAGCGGTTGCGGGATAGCTCCAAGTTAGATTCGCTTGTGCCATCTGTGTCTGTGTGCCCTTCTAGGCTTATTTTTAGTTTGTCGTATTTTTCATTGAGTTTTAGAATAAGTGTTGCCAGCTCATCTAAAATTCCAAACGACTCTGGGCGCAGCGTGGCTTTTCCTGAGTCAAAAAGCACCTTGCTTGCTGCATCTATGATTTTCTTTTCTTCTTTAGAAACCAGTTCAGGGCATCCTTTATTTTCTTTGGGGCCAAACACATCAGGGCAAAGGTCATCTCTATCAATGGTGCCGTCGTTGTCACGGTCTCCAAGTCCTTTATCTGGGCATCCTTTGAGTTCTACAAGGCCTGGCTCATCGGGGCAGTCATCTTCGTGGTCTAGCACGGTATCTCCATCACGGTCATTACAGCCAAAGTACCTAGGTATGCCAGGGTTATCAGGGCATTTATCTACCAAATCAGGGATTCCATCACGGTCACGGTCTGGCAGGCAGCCCCATTCATCTACACCTATCATAACTTCTATGACTTCTGTTTTTCCATTTACCTCTATTTTGCCTTCGTAGGCAAGGTTAGAAAGCAGCCCTCTTTTTTGGGTCATGAGGCTATCATTGAGCGCTTTTTGTTGTTGTTGCTCGGCAGAGAGTTTTTCAGGTTTATTATTGACCTCTCGGAGCATTGCCCTGTTTTCTTTGTCTAAACGGCTAATCTCTACCAAAATACGGCGGCGACGTAGCTCAAAATTAGCTTTTAAATCTACGATTTTGATGGTGTACTCCTTGCCATCTACATTGACGACAAACTCCTGCCCATTGAGGTTTTTGTCTGTATCTGGGCATTGGTCTCTGACATCGGGCACGCCGTCTCCGTCTCTGTCCTCTTTGTAATAATTAGAAACAGTGATGTTTTGTGCTTGTGCATATTGCCCAATAAGGCAAATAATCAAAAAGCAAAAAATTAATTTGGTACTGTGAATGTTCATATTTTTAATATTTAAAAGAAAGTCAAAATACACTCTCCGAAAAGAAATGCACAAAAATAGTTCCTTTCCCGAGATATAATGTTTTTTACTGTAATTATCGTATAATCGTTGTGGCTTATTTTCACTTAACAGCGAATTAACGATAAAAATCTGTAGATGCCCGATAATCAGTGGGTTGGATTCAGGTGTTAAGTTTGATTATTTAGCAGTGTCAACTCGTAATACCTAAGCACTTACAGTCCCGAATCTGTTCAAGCCTCGGCAAGGATTAGAGTAAATGATTTTTTATTTTGTAAGGCTGGGATACTGGATGAGTAGGTAGGTAAACACTGGGTCGTTTCTAGCCTCATCACTAAATTCACAGGCTAAACGTAGGAAGATAATTGATATACTGATTATTAGCAATTTACGACTCAAAAGGTATAATTATATTTAATCATAACTACTTGATTATCACAAAATTACTCTGTCTAGTGCAATTAACCCGCTAACTTCAGGCATCTATTGCATTTATTAAAATAAAATTTTTACATTTGTGCCGAATGTTGGCTCAGATGTATAACTAAAACTAGGTCTGTTGTCTGCTTAGCAGAAAATCGGCACACCTTTACCTACTTACTAATAAAAAGTAGGCAACATAGTTCTAGGGTTTACCCCACACAACTACCCCCTATACAGACAAGAGCCAACATTTCTTTATATTCTACCATCTCGCACTCTATATCACCTAAATACTTTAAACTACCTCTATGTAATACAAGCTGCTACTAAAATGTCAAGTAACTCAATATAGTATAGCCTTTTTAAATCGATGATATTTATAAGTCACTGAGCACTCATCGGTTCTTCGAATTGGGTAGTCAAAGATGTTCTGTATATTTTTACTTGAAATGACACAAGTTTTAGGTATTTTTAAGATTATTAAATACCTTTAAAAAAGTATGCTGTTTACATACTACTAAGATTAAACCTAATCAAAATGTACTCTACTTATCAATATTCAACAACACCTGTATCAAACATTTTTCTTCGCAAACTACAACAGTTAAATACAGTAGACGAGTTTAGGGAATTACTCAATGAAGTACTGCAAACATTCAAAATTCATGGCAATATTCAAACTAAGCATTTTGAGCACATTGCCTCACCTGAGTATATCCGAGATGCCTATTATTTTTTTACAATACAACAAAAAAAAACAAAATTCCGCCTTATACAATCTCCGAGTCCAGAACTAAAGGTTATTCAAAAAGCAATCAGCTTATTATTACAATCAGTTTACTCGCCTAACCCCGCCGCACAAGGTTTTGTCTGGGGGAAATCTATCATAGATAATGCAACAATACACACTCAACAAGCATTTGTGTATAATCTTGACCTCAAAGACTTTTTTAGTGAAATCAATGCTAGTAAAGCAATGCAGGCATTGAAACAAGAACCAATCTCACTACAAGAAGATAAACAATGGATTAAAGAACTCTTCTGCTCACTTTGCTTCGTGCCTTACACTAGCACAAATCTAGCGGACACGATTCCACCATTAGAATTTTGGGTCTTACCGCAAGGTGCACCTTCCTCACCAGTATTTAGTAATATAGTTAGCCAACAAATGGACGAAAAAATGACAATACTCGCTGATAAGTTTGATGCCAAATACAGCAGGTATGTAGATGATATCACATTTTCGGCAAACAAGCCTCTATTTAAAAGTAAAACCCTTTTTAGAAAGGAGCTCACACAAATCTTAGAACAGGAAGGTTTTGATATCAACTGGAGTAAACACTCCATCAGAGTACAAACCCAACAACAGCAAGTAACGGGCTTAGTAGTCAATCAGAAAGTTAATATAAGAAGAAAATATAAAAAAGATATTAGGAAGTGGCTCTATCTATGGGAGCAATATGGCTATGAAAAAGCGCAAAGTATCTTCCTAAAAAATTACCGAGAAACCCAAGCTTACCTTCCACCAAAATACCCCGAACTTAGCCAAATACTGAAGGGGAAAATTAATTTTGTCAAAACAGTAAAAGGACGAGACAATCAGACATATTGCTTACTCAACAATAGATTAGAAGTACTCCTTCAGGCAAACTGTACTAAGGAGGAACATAATCAAGCAACTACTAAGGAAAGAAAAAATAAACGAAGCCCATACCGCCAACTTTTAGCAGCCAGCAATACCTCAGATAATATAGTTGAACAAGTAGGTAAACCTGATGAAACTAAAAATGAAGTCGATTTAGTTTATTATGATTACCAATATACATTCAAAGAAAATGAAGTCGTATATAGTTTTCCTATGGCAAGTACAATTCCGGGAGAATATATTGAAGTTAGTGTAACAGAAAGTAGTACAAATAGAATGGTAGGATGGCGTAAGTTATCACAGGCTGAAATTGATGCAATCGATGGTCAAATATTAAATCAACTACCCCAAGCTAGTGATTTTAAAAGTACAAACCAAAATGTAAGACTTGCTCAAAAATTAGCACTTAGCAATGGTACAATGCTTAAACGTACAGTAGTTCGGGCAGATAAACAGCGTAGAATATTTTGGAATAACAAAAAGACCACAACTATATCTGACACGATTAACAAAATACGTCAAGCACAACCATCTCGTGAAAATACAATTGTACTTACACGGGTGGAAGTGATTACGTCCGGCAAGTTTAAAGGTAGAACTGCATTACGATTGCACACTAAATCTATTATGAGTTTAGTTGCGTCCGGTAATCCAGAACGTACATTAGCTTTACGGGATTTCATTGAAGAGTATTTATCTTATAATAAGACCGAAGCAATGTTGGTCAGTGCGTTTAGAGATATGCTTAGAGCAAAGGTTGAAGAATTAAACAATGATAAATCGTACAAAGGAGCTAAAATAAAACTAAAATCTGATACACAGTTAGATAAATTTGCTACCAATTTACTTAGAATTAATTGGTCTAAATCAACTTGGATTCAAATAAACGCTCCTAAATTAAACCCTGTCAATTCTAATGTAAGTACGATTAGCTCTATAAACAATAAATTAAATAAAATAAAATACCCTCAAATTGATGGGTTTTCATATGGTATGTTTGGAGATTTATCAGTGTCTCAAACTTTACAGTATTTAGATGAAGATGGTGTAATCGGTGTGGTATCTTACACTGGGCATAGATTGTTTAATGATGCGCTGAATTACTTAAATAAAAATAAAACCCATACAGCAACTCACAAAAAAATTAAAGATGGTACACATAAAACTTTAAAACCTGAAAGTCAAAAAACAGGCAATGATATTGTAACTATAATCGAACAACTTGCCGAGCAATTAGAAGCGCAGGGTTTGCATAAATTATTAACTGATACGACAAATGTAGGAGAAAGTGTAGCTACCAGTGGTGATATAAAAGAAGTACCGAACCGAGTTATAATTAGTGGTGGAAAAGGTACTCGTAAATTAGTAGATACTAAGGAGTATGATTCATTATTTGCTGGAATGTTATCTGACCCCGCAAGCAGTGCTGAATTTGAGCGTTTAATTGGAGATGGTTGGCAAGTAGTCCGTATCGGTGAAGGAGTGAGTGAACAAAGAGGATTCTATCAATTACGTAAAACTTATCAAGTACCAATATCAGGAGATTCCGAAGGTCAAGTTGAAGTTTTATTAACGAAAGTTTTCCATGCGGATAAGGGATTTTACGAATCGAGCACTCCATTTACAGTTAAAATATTTAAACTTAATAATCCCAATGAAGCCCGTAATTACGGTACTCCAATTAAAGGTGGGAAGTTTAAAACAGGTAATATTATATATAATCAATTTGGGCAACCAGAAGTGATGAACTCTATCGATTTTGATTTACCAACTGGTAATGAAGGGTCACTTGAAGATTATGTAGTAGAACAATTAATAGGTTTAGTAAACGCAGGGGAGCTAAAATCAATTAAAGTTAGAGGGCAATTGGATGAAGCTTTATATCAGTTTTCACGTAAAAATCAAAAAGTTAAAACTAGACACACTATGCCAGATGGGAGTCCTATTTTTACAGGATTACGTCAAACTCCAGATGGACGAGCGTTTAGT
>JAABSX010000029.1 GCA_011390205.1 Microscillaceae bacterium
GTCAAAGGTGGAAGAGTAGGTCAATGCCAGGTAAGTATTATAAGCCAAGATTTTAAACAATCTTGGCTTTTTTTATGTATTATGATGAAATGACAAACCTATACCAATATGGTTTATACAAAAAAATACAGGCAATGGTGTCAATGATTTTTTGTATAGAACTGCACAAACACTTAAGCAAGATTTAACCATCCACTTTATCAATTTTGATTTAGATGACAAAGAAGGGTATCAACACCAAATCGTAGAACCCCATATTCATATATTCGGAAAAGTAAAGTACCAATTGTTTTTCCCTACCAAATTTCAACATTGGCTTAAAAAAATTTCTTCAAATAACCCTATTTTTAACATCCACAGTGTTTTTAAGTTAGAAAATTTTGCATTTGCTTATCTTCTAAACAAACACAAAATCTCTTATATTTTTACACCTCATGATTCATATAGTCCTGAAAGTATGCAGAAGAGACTGTTTCTTAAGAGGCTTCTACTCTATACTACTGAAAGGTATATTTTAAAAAAAGCCAGTATCATCCACGCTATTACTCGATTGGCATGCAAATATATCAGAAGATATACCAACAATCATGTCAATACTGTACTTAATTTCATCTTAGAGCCCTCGCTTTTGCTCAAGCTGTATCCAAAGCATGACAGCTCAAAGACTATTTGTTTCATAGGATGATTTGATATTTATCAAAAAGGCATAGACCTGTCATTAGAGGCTTTGCATCTATTCTTGAAAGATAATCTTGATGCCATGAATATGCAAATCATAGGACCATATCAAACAGCAGAACTGGACAATGTGCATAGAATACTTACTAGACTCGGTCTGAAACAAGATGAGCAAGTCTTTATTTTAGGTTTTTTGGAGGAGGTAGAGAAGCAAAAAATACTGTCAGAATGTCATGTACATATGTAACTATCTCGTTACGAGGGTTTTAGCTACAGTGTAGTAGAAGCACTGGCAATGGGTAAGCTTGTGATTATAAGCAAGAATATACCTATTCATGCCTACATATAATATTACAAAGCAGGCATGATTGTGAGCAATGTCAAGGAAGCCAGTGAGGCATTGGAAAAGATTTACAACATATCTGATGGATTGTGTCAAGAATTATCTCTTAATGCCAGAAAATGTTATAAAGAAAATTTTCATTCCGATGTGATTTAGCCTCTTCTCTCAGAAATGTATCAATCATTGGGTACGAAATCTTGATACGCATAGGCTTGTAAAGAAAATCTTTATTTTATTAGCTGTATATCCTAGTATTTGGTAACAGGCTATCTAGTTTTTGCCTTTCTGATTTAGAAAGCGGATTACTCATGATATTTAGTTTGTTGAGGTTGTTACTGAGTCCTGAGATGCTGTCAGGAATCTTGGTAAGTTGATTTTTATAGAGGTTAAGTTCTTGAAGATTCTTGAGCATGCCTATAGATTCGGGCAAAGATTCTAACTTATTTCCATTGATTCTCAACACAGCAAGCCCTTCTAGCCTGCCAAGTTGCTCAGGAAGCTGTCGGAGTTGATTGTTTTCTAAATTAAGTGTTTGAAGCCTTTTTAAGTCAGAAATACTCGAAGTAAGTTCGGAGATTTTATTATTGAGCAAGCTTAATGAACGCAAAGACTTTAGATGTGCTACTGCTTTGGGCAGTATTTTGATCTCATTGTTTTCTAAGTCTAAATTTTTTAAATTTTCTAAACTTCCTATTTCTTCAGGCAGACTTTCAATACGGTTATTGCCAAGCATAAGATATCCTAGATTACATAAATTCTCTATTTCTTTTGGGATAACTTGTATATTATTTGAATGCATATTAATGACTTCTAGGCTGGTAATCTCAAAAAGACTTTTGGGGAGTTCTTGAATCTTTGCCCTGTTACAGTGTAGATGAGTAAGCATTTTTAGTAATCGAATTTCATTGGGAATAAATTCTAGTGGGTTTTGGCTAAGAGAAATTTTTTGGAGATTTTGCAGTGCCAAGATGGCTGTCGGAAATTCGCGGATATGATTACTATACATGCTTAGCTCTTCTAGGTGTGTGAGTTTAGAAACTGCTGGAGGTAGGCTGTCAATATTTTTTTTGGCTAAGTCAAGTGTCTTGATGGCATACAAGGGCTCTAGAATATGATTTATAAGGCATAAAAGGCTGTGCTGCTGTAGTGCAGGGTATAGCAAAAGTGGTATTTTTTTGTTGAGAAGCATTTGCAAAGCAAGTTTTACATGATTTGTATCTTTGCTTTTGAGGAGTTGCTCCATTTTTTGGATTTGTTTTTCGTTGTATTCAATGGATTCAGACATAGTGTAAGAGGCTTATAAAGCGTGTAGATAAAATTGATCTCAGAAAACGACTTGAAAGCTAGAGGAAAATTCACACTTTTTTTATTTTTGTGTAGATTATTTTGTATTTTGGGTGTATTAAATTAACTAAATAACTTATTTATGGCGTTTAGCTGGTTCAAAAAGAAAAAAGAAGAAACGAAACGCTTATACGACCCTACACAAGTAACTGTCCGAGACCTGATTAAAGGTGCTTTTGTGGACTACGAACTTGAAACTTGGGAGGTAAGGGCTGTTTTTGAGTATGATTGGGGTGATAATTTCTTCAGTGATGAGTTTCAACTCTCGATAGCAGATGATACCATCTTCTTATCTGTAGAAGATGATGATGAGCTGTTTTTAAGTGTTACTCGCAAAATTGTTATTCAAGACATCGAGGAGGATGTGGTTTCGGTAATCTTAAAAAAGGAAGTCCCCCCTATGAAAGTAAATTATCAGGGAGAGACCTATTTTAGAAAGTCAGAAAGCATGGGGCATTACCGAAATGTAGAAACAGATAGCTGGGCAGAGCTGATTTCTTGGACATATTTTGACCGTAACCAAGAAAAAATACTCAGCATAGAGCAGTGGGGTGAAGAAGATTTTGAAGCCTCCTCAGGGCTAGTAGTGAGTGAGTATGACTTCTCATCTATTATTATGCCCTAAAAATAAATCTATCTTTGGAATATAAATCACCTTCTGTGTGTTTATTAAATTATAAAACAACAAAATATTAAACTATGAAAAATATTAGTTTCGTCTTTACTCTACTCACACTTTTTTTATTGGCCTGTGAGAGTAAGCCCAAGTATGCAGAGCCTAGCCCTGTAGACAAAATGGTGCGTGATATGAGCAATGAGAAGACTTTCTCTGTCATCTTGCATGACATGCAAGTCAATGATAGCACAGGTACTGATGTGTATCAACACAAATACAAGGTTACAAAAAATACTACTGACAGCACCTCTGCTCCTGTGGTTACAGACTGGAAACAGGTGGATGAAGTGTTTTTTGCAGAAAACTTAGATAACATGGGGTTAGAACTTGCCTCCAAAAGCCCTGATGGGAAAGTACACAAAGTTCCCTCTCCTCCAGGGTTCAATGGATATGTGGGCAATAACAACTACGGACAGTGGCGCAACGACAGTAGTGGAAATTCTTTTTGGGCATTTTATGGTCAGTATATGTTTATGAGCAGTATGTTTAACATGATGTCAAGGCCCACTTATAGAAGTTCTTATACAGGCTATCGCTCATATCGCAATAGCCCAAGCACTCGTAATGCCCCCTACTATGGCACAGGACGAAATACTTATGGCACTAACAGCCCTTCTACGAGGGCGTCTAACCCTAATTTTTTCCAGAGAAAACAGCAGCAGAGTAAGCTTTCATCTTTTCGTCAAAAGGTGAGAAGCAATCCTTCAAGGTATTCTCGTAGCTCGTCTTCACGTACAAGCCGTACTTCTTCTCGATCTAGTGGCTCTTCTTCTAGGTCTAGGGGTGGCAGCTTTGGTAAATAAGTATTGATAGACAAATAAAAAAAGCCAACTTTTATTGGCTTTTTTTATGCTTTGTCCTCAGTTAGATTTATCTCTTAGGATTTTTGAGTGATTTAATAAATGCTGTACAAGCATCTCCCGGAACGGTGTTTTTCATAAAGTTTTCTCCCATTAAGAACCCCTCAAAACCTGCAGCACGTAGCTGATGTAGGGTATCAATTTGGCTAAGTCCACTTTCAGAGATTTTCACAATATGCCCAGGAATTTTAGAAGCTAAAATAAGAGAGGTGTTTATATCTACTTCAAATGTCTTTAGATTCCGATTATTCACACCCACCAAGTCAATGTATTCGTGTATGTTGGGCTCTAGCTCTTCGGCACTGTGGACTTCTAGCAATACTTCCAAACCTAGACTGTGGGCAAGTTTTGCCAACTGATGTAATACCTCAGAACTTAGACAAGCAGCTATGAGCAAAATCACATCTGCACCCATAGATTTTGCCTCTAAGATTTGGTATTCTTCTATCATAAAATCTTTTCTGAGCATTGGAAGTGTTAGACGCTTTCTGACTTCGGCAAAATCTTCTTCTTTTGCACCAAAAAAAGATACATCAGTCAGCACTGACAAGCCTGCTGCTCCTGCTTGCTCATATCCTTGGGTTACCTGAGTTGCGTTTGCCTGCTCATGAATCCAACCTTTAGAAGGTGATTTTCGCTTAAATTCTGCAATGATGCCTGAGGAGTCGTGAGCTTTCAGGCTTTCTTTGAGTGATAAAGTATGCTGCTCAAAGTAAGGTGATTTTTCTAAATCTTTGCTTGAGAGTGCCAGCTTTCTGAGAGCGACTTCTTTCTTTTTGTGGGCTACTATGGTCTCGAGTATGTTCATTTTTTGTAAAACTTAATGTATAAATTGGGTATTGCTGTGCAAACCTTGCTTGCGGCGCTTGCCCACAAAAATGAGAAGACTTCTTATGAAAACAAATCCATCTATCACTTTTTTTATGTAGACTCGTATAATTAAGCGTGTGTAAAATGGTTTTACGATAAAAAAAATAAATGCCTGAATGTGAATTGTGTCAGCGAGAAGTAGAAAAAATATCTCGGCATCATCTTACACCTAAGCAAAAAGGAGGAAAACACGGAGCTACTGCTAACCTTTGCCAGCCTTGCCATAAAACAATACACCATATCTACAGCAATGCTGAGTTGGCTAAATCTTACAATACGGTTGAGAAACTTCAAGAAGCGGCGAGATTAAAAAAGTACCTGAATTGGATTAAGGATAGAGATATTCAAAGGTTGAGTTTTTAGTGTGGGCTTCATTCTTACAAAAACTTGCCCTAAAAATAAATTCGTAGAGGATGTTTTTTCAGGGCAAGTTTTTATCTTGAGCTTGAGTCAGTTATGAATCTTTCAGTAATGATTTTGCCTGCTCTATCCATTGATTTTTTTGAATGCGTGTGTAGGCAAAATTTACCAATTCACTGATATTCTTGAGTTCTTCCTCATTGAGTTTAGCAATTTGCTCAAAAGTAGAGATGCCTATTTCATTGAGTTTTGCTGCCAATGAAGGTCCTATGCCTTTGATTTCTTGTAAGTCATCTTTTTGAGAGGCCACCCTTCCTATTATCTCAGGGCTACTAGATTCTGTGCTTTCACTTTGCACTTTCTCGGTCGCTATACTTTCTTTTGAGGGAGTAATATGAGGCTCTTTTCTAAACTGTACTGCCTTGGACTCTTCTTTTGGCGTGCTTTGGGCATCTCTCTCTGTAAACCATTGATGGATGGTAGGGGCAAGTTCTTTTTGAGAGCGTTTGCCTGTAAATACGCCGATGTGTCCTCCAGGAAACTCATAGAGTTGCTTGTCTTCGGAGCCTATAAGTTCATTGAGTGGCTTTGTGGAGCTAGGAGGCACAAGGTGATCTTCGGAGGCATAGATAGTGAGTATGGGCATAGTAATATTTTTGAGATTTACCTGATGCTCACCGATGATGAGATCGCCCTTCACGAGTTTATTTTGTTGGTATAAATCCTTGATAAACTGTCTGTAAGTTTCTCCTGCTTGGTCAGGCAAGTCATTAATCCATTTTTCCATTCGGTAAAAGTTCAGGAGCTTGTCTTGATTATCTAGCATATCAGTCAGATTTTTTTGTTTTCTAACTTTAAGCATAGGTTTAAGCAGCTGAAAGCCTGAATCTAAGAATGTACCAGGGATAAGCCCTCCGAAGCCCTCTACTACGGCATCTACATCTAGGTCTCTTGCCCATTTGTAGAGTAAGCCATCATTTTTAGAAAAATCCACAGGTGTAACAAGTGTGATGAGGTTTTTTACTTTTTGGGGGTGTATGGCTGAGTAAATCAAAGAAAAAGTGCCACCTTGGCATATTCCCATGAGGTTTACTTTCGAAATCTGGTGAGCCGCCCTGACATACTCTACGGCACCATTGATATAGACATTGATGTAATCATTCATAGTCAGGTAGCGCTCATTGCGGGTAGGGTATCCTGTGTCTATGACATAGATATCAAGTCCAAGGTTGAGCAGGTTGAGTATGAGGCTACGGTCAGGCTGGAGGTCAAGCATGTCATAGCGATTAATCAAGGCATAAGAGATGACAAGCGGAGTGCTGATGTTGGCAGAGCTGCTGCGCTTATATCTAAAAAGTCTGACCTTGTCCATTTCCCATACCAGTTCTTTAGGGGTAGTTCCTACTTCTATTTTCCCGATTTGCCCCATGATTTGTGCGCTTTTCTGAATTTTTTGGCTTGTTTCATTCAGCTTTTCGAGCAAGCTTCCCATGATATTAAAGTTCTCGTACATAGTAATCAGTGATTTAGGTGATTGGGCAATAATTAGTTAGGCTATTTTGATGTAAAAATCAAGAAAAGCTATGCTTTCTCTTCTTCGTGATTTTTATTTATTTTTTGTTCGAGGCTTCTTACCTTATTTTTCAATTCATAGATAGTAGAGTTTAGCTCATCAATTTCAGAGCGGGGCACAAGGGGCAGAGGTGCTAGGATTTGCTCCATGAGAGAGTCCATTTTTGCTTTGATTTCTAGGCCAATTTTGAGTAAATCACCCTGCAATTTAGAGTAAGTATCTCCCCCGAAGAGGCTGATGATTTCTTCTTCCATGGTGCCTACCCAAGTATTATAAAACTCGTCAAAACCAATGGCTTCATTGCCTTTTTGTGCTTTTTGCATGACTTCTTGCACGGCTACTTCCATGGCTTTTTGCCCTGCTACATAGATGGTGTTTTGCATTTCGCTAGATTTGATATAATATCGGGTGTAGCGTGTCTGTATATCCATCATTAGTCCAGCCATTTCTTTTTCGGGGCTTGCAGGCACAGTCATAAAATGGGGGTGAATCATTTTTTGGAATTGTTCATTGAATTGCTGGCTAATCTGAGAGAGTGTAGAGAAGTTAGCATTTGGCACAAACTGCTGAATATTATCCATGAAAGAGGTACGCTCACTGTTGATGTTGAGTGTGTGCATTGTCATTTCGCTGAGTTGCTGTATCATGTTCAAGAAGTTATGAGACTTACTTTGGTCAGCAAATTGGAAGATACTGCCCAATATTTCTTGGTATTTATCCATGTCGAGCATTTTGTTGAGTGAGTCAAGCCCCACGGAGTTGCTCTGTACCATTTTGTAGATGGGCTGCCACATTTCAAACATCTTCATGTAGGTGCGTGTATTATCGATGAGCTGGTGTAGGTTACTGAAGTTGGGGGTTTGTCCGAAAGATTGCATAAAATAAGGGATAGAAGGTTTAGTTGAGAACAGATTTCCATACATATTTTGCCATTCGGCATACATATTTTGCATATTTGACATTTGCCCAGTAGTGTCCATGAGATTTTTTGGGATTTTTGAAGAGCCACTGCTGAGTAGTTCAGCCCACTTTTTGCTCAATTCCATCTGAATTTCTACCCAATTTTTAAGAGAGGCCTTGCCTTTAGATTCAGTATCTCCTTGTACATTGAGCATGTTGAGCATAGAGTCGGTCAGAGAGCGTTGTTTGTCAAACCAATTACTATACATCTCTACTGATTTTCCTACAATCTCATTCTTTTTGATTGATTCTTGTATTTTTTTAGAGGTATCTACTAGGTTATCTACTAGCTTACTCTGGGTATTCATCCAGGCATCAATAAAATTCTGAGTGCTGTCCATATTTTGAGTTATTTTTAAATTAGTACAAATTTAAGTAGCGCTTCTTAATATATGAAATTTTTGTGAATAATTCATAAATTATTTTTACTTTTGAAGATGCATGCAATCGATTTCGTTTAGTTTTTGTCAAAATTATCATTATTTTTACAAATAATAAGATTATAGTTATAATTGCATTTTACCAATATTTTAAGGTTGTTATATGATTCAAATAAATGATACTTATTCCCATACATTTCGCTTTACACAAGCAGAAGTAGTACGTTTTGCGGCATTGACTGGAGACGAAAATCCACTGCACCTAGACAAAGATTATGCTGCCACGACTATTTTTAAACAACCAATTATGCATGGGTTTTTGGGTGCAAGTGTATTTTCAAAAGTTTTTGGAATGCTTTTTCCAGGGGAAGGGACTATTTACCTTAAGCAGAGCATGGATTTTTTAAGACCAATGCTTATAGAGACAGATTATGAAGCTACTTTTGAAATCAAGGAAATAGACTCAGAGAAGCACCGTGCTACAGTAAGCACATCTATCACTGACAAAACTACGGGCAAGCAAGTGATTAAAGGGGAGGCGCTCGTGATGCACCCCACCAAGCTCTAAACCAATACGGCCCATAGTTTGGGCAAAAAGATAAGGCAGGCTATAGAAAGGGCTGTGAATGCAAGGATAAGTACGGCGGCACTTGCGGTGTCTTTGGTGATTTTTGCAAGAGGGTGATATTCTGGTGTAACCAAATCTACCAAACTCTCTAGGGCAGTATTAAAACTTTCCGCAGCCATTACCATGCCTATAGATAAGCAGACAAGACACCATTCAAGGATGTTTAGCCCAAGTAAAAAACTCAAGTATATCACCAAAATAGCCGTAAAAAGGTGTATTTTGGCATTACTTTGTGTCTTAAATAAGTAGCTTAAGCCTTGCCCTGCAAATACAAAACTTTGGATTCTTTTCTTTAAAAAACTGACCATTTATTGTAAGTTTATGGTTCAAGATATATTTATTTCTTTGCTTTGCAATGTCATTGATTAAAAAGTGCTGTGGTGCAAAGTTAGAGGCCTTCTAGGTCAATCTCATCTGCGTATGTCTTGAGAGAGGCTTTGATTCTTTTTTTGATGTTGTACTTGAGGCTTTCGGGTGCTATGACGTGCATCATCTCACCAAAGCCCAGTATTTCCCTTTCTAGTTCATAATTTATCTGCACATTGAGAGAGATGATAATTCCTTCTGATTTTTTTTCTAATAGTTTTTGGGAGTGATGCAGTGGTTTGGTGAGTACATAGGGGGCATTTTTTGTATTGACAAACAAGACAACCTCTTGGGGTGGCAGGTGGAGAGATACTGTAACTCCGATTACATCCTGAAAATAATCAATCAATGCTTTGTCGCCTTCATAGGTTTTAAATGGATCGTAGCCAATGTCAAATATTTGGATACGGTCAAGGGCAAGGGTTTGTATGAGGCGGTGATTTTGTCTGATGCCTAACACAAACCACCTGTTTCGGTATTCTTTGAGCAGATAGGGGTAAAACAAAAATGTACTTGCTTTTTTTGCTTTGAAAGATTGATAAGTGATTTGAATGGTTTTTTTTTCGGTAATTGCTTTGTAAAGTGGCTCTAGGTATGCCAAGCCTTGCAGGTCTTCGTTTTTTTCAAAATCAATGATAGGCTCTCGCTTTGCCTGTGCAGTACTGATTTTATCTTCTAGCTTTTGTACCATTCCAGCCAAATCTTGAAAGTGGGTAAAGGCTTTGAATTGTTTGAGTATCTCTACTACTTCGTGAAGTCTGCCTAAGTCTTGGGCAGTAAGAGGGATATTGGTGATAGAGTAAGCAGGGTCTTGGTAAGTGTAATATTTTTTATTTACTACAATAATGGGCGCTTCATAGCCCAGTTTTTCACTTCTCATGAGTTGTATATCCATCTGGATAGTACGTTTGCTGACTCCCTTGTCTATGCCTTCATACTCGTAGAGTGCTTGTGAGCAAGCCTCTACGAGGTCATCTAGAGTCCATTTTCGGTATTTGTTTTGCAGGCACTGGTCTATGGTGCGGTAGCGTAGGAGTGCATTTCGATTGATGGGCATAGACTTATTTTGGGATATTCTTAGGTTTGAATTTAGCTATTTTTTTTCAGAAAAGCAATCCAAGCCACTAAAGTCAATGATTTAAGAAACAAATTTTTGAAGGCTCTTACTCTGAAATCCCAGTCCTAAATGTCTGATGATGCTTTGCTTGAATGTGTCTGTTTGCGTTTCATTTTTTGGCAATGCAAGTCTGTAGCTTTCTCCATTTTTGAGGTGAAGTAATAAATAATTTTTTGTCTTTTTATTGTCGTTTACGTTTTCTTCTAGTGCAGTGATTCCTTTGAGGGATATTTTAAGCACCTTGTCGTAGAATTTATTTTGCTTTGAAATAAGGAGGTAGCCCTTTGGGGGGTTTAGCTCTACATACATATTGGCATAGATAAAACAGCTCAGGAATAGAGGAAAAAGTGCCACAATCCCGAAAAAGGCGATAAAAAAAAATTTAAGCCAGATAAGGTCAGTAATAATAGCAGCAAAGCCCAATACGGCCAATACGGCCCTTAGCTTTATACGCAGGTTTTTGTGATTCTCCCAAGTGATAACCTCTGGATGCTGTCTTTGATACTGCCAATCTTTTATGTGAATGATTTTTCCCACTGTTGCGCTCATACTAATTTGATAGAAGATGTTATGCTGTTTATAAATGCAAAATCGTGCCATAGGCAGCAGCTAATCCATAAGATTCGCTGCTTTGTAAGATTTTATGCAAATAAGATTATTTTGAGGAAAGCAACATGTTGTGTAGGTTTTTTTATATCTTTATCACCCAGATAGTTATCTATCAGAGTACAAAAATAAATAAACACTTAATTATGAATATTTTAGATAAATTTAAATTAGATGGTCAAGTAGCCATTATCACAGGTGCAAGCAAAGGAATCGGTGAAGCCATTGCAAGAGGGTTAGGGCAAGCAGGTGCCAAGGTGGTCATCTCTAGCCGCAAACAAGACGCCGTAGATGAAGTAGCTGTACAATTAAAAGAAGAAGGGATAGAGGTCCTTGCCGTGGCAGCACACAATGGAGACAGCGAACAGCTCCAAAACTTGGTAGATATTGCCATGAAGACCTTCGGGCGGATAGACATTGTCATCAACAATGCAGCTACCAACCCCGCCTTCGGCCCTGTGGTCAATACAACTGATGCAGCCTTTGATAAAATCATAGAGGTAAATCTGAAAGGCATGTTTATGCTTGGCAAAATGGTGTATCCTGAATTGAAAAAAAATAAAGGCCGAGTGATTAACATCAGTAGTGTAGCTGGTATTCGCCCCGACCACCGCACGGGCATCTACAGTGTCAGTAAATCGGCTGCCATTTCTTTGACCCAAGTACTGGCAAGAGACTGGGGCAAGGACGGCATCAGGGTCAATGCCATCTGCCCAGGGCTTATCCGCACCAAAATGAGCGAAGCCCTCTGGAAAGATGAGCGTGTGCTTACCTCAGTTTTGCCTATGATTCCGATTAACCGCATTGCAGAGCCAGAAGAAATGGTCGGGCTTGCTTTATTTTTAGCCTCAGAGGCATCTTCTTACTGCACAGGAGGCGTTTATGTAGCGGATGGTGGGCTGATTATCTAGTGTGATTTTCACATCGGGTTCAGAGGTGGCTTTTAAGGAGCTGCTCAAAATGAAACCACACTACTTTTTATATCACACAATGATATTTGCCCACACGTATTTGGTGGATGCTATTCTTTAGACAATGTATCATTAATCAATACATTGGCAAATTAGAGCATCCACTTAGTTGTTGCCTGTACTCAGTATGGTTTCTTTTGGCAAAAGCATTAAATTACATTTGTTTTGCACTTCTGATAAATATACTGCGCATATTAAAAAAATATTACAATGTTAAAAATACAATTAGAAATCGCTTTTTTAGACCAGTTTGAGCAAATGCTTTTTAGAGTAAATCATGAAAGGTCTATAGAATCTCTCCAATCAGGAGAAAGCACACTAAACGGCATCATCAATGAAATACGGCAAGAAGTACCTAGATTTGTGAAGGAGGCCTTAGAAAATAAAGCCGAGCAAGATACACATGCAGGTGAAATTTTGCCAAGGGTTTCTAAAGTAAGATTGCAATTTGATGTGCAAGGGCAGATAGTCAGCACTACGGTACCCATAGAAGCTATTCTTCCTTAGCCTTGCTTAGATACAGAGATACAGGCCTGACATCTTCTCAAAAATGCCAGGTCTTAATGAGACTAAAATATTGACTCAGTTGGGCTGTATGGAAGAGAGTGTCATGTGAAGCAGCTCTTTTGTGCTTTTGTTTCTACTACATATCCAGCCAACATATGCTTGTTTTTCCCACTCAAAGGTGAAAATAACTGCGGAGTACTTGTTTTCAAACTCTATGAACTGAACTTTTATGTGATGTTGTTCTCTGGTAATCCATTTTCTGTCATTGATAATTTCTGTTTTTTGACTTGGGTTGATGGCATCATCAGGGATTTCTTCTAATATACTCTCTGTCTTTTGTTTGAGTTGTCTGGGCTGTGATTTGTAAAAACATAGTTCATAATCATGCAGTGATTGCCCACGTGTTTCTATCCAGTAATGTGCTTTTTTAGCGTTGGCTTTTCCTATGCTGTTTTGTGGAAGTTTGAACTGTATATTCCAGAGTTTCTCCACTTGGTAGGGGGTCTGGGCATGTAGCCCAAGGTTTATCATAAGAAAAAGACTGATGTACAGAACCTTATATATCATTGTATTTTGATTTATTAATATCATCAAATCTAAAAGAATCATTCTCAGTAAAAAAATGAAGGCATTTGGTAGCATGTAACTTTTCAGGGAATAATATTAATTTCTGGTGATAATTTTACTTCAAATAGTTCATTTACGGAGTCCTGTATTTTTTGAGAGAGTGCTAAAATGTCTTTGCCTTGGGCATTTCCTAGATTGACTAATACGAGGGCTTGTTTTTCGTGTACCCCAGCTTTTCCTTCTTTTTTACCTTTCCAGCCAGCTTGCTCTATGAGCCATCCTGCGGGCACTTTGACCAGACCTTCTGGGCTAGGATATGCAGGGACGTGCTCAAACCTTGCCTTGATTGATTCAAAATGTGCTGGGCTTATTTCAGGATTTTTGAAGAAGCTTCCCCCATTTCCTATTTTGGCAGGGTCTGGCAGTTTGCTTTTTCTAATCTCACAGATTACCTCACTGACGGCTTGTATGCTGAGAGTTTGTATGTTTTTTTGCTTGAGGATTTCTTGGATAGCACCATATTCCACCCTAAAGGTAGGTTTTTTGGAAAGTCTAAAAGTAACATGGTGTATGATATACTGGTATTTGTATTTATTTTTAAAGATGCTCTCTCTGTATCCGAAGGCACAGTCTTGATTATTGAGGGTTATTTGCTGCTGTGTATCTCTGTGAATGGCTTCTACGGAGTGTATGACTTCTTTTATTTCTACGCCATAAGCACCAATGTTTTGCATAGGTGCTGCCCCTACAGTACCAGGGATGAGAGACAGGTTTTCTACCCCAGCGTATTGTTTTTGTAGGCAGTAGCACACAAACTCATGCCAGTTTTCGCCTGCCCCTACTCTGAGCCAGACGTGTTGCGGGTCTTCTTTTATTTTTTGAATGCCTTTGATTTCGTTTTTGAGTGTCAGCCCTTCAAAATCTTGCACAAACAATATGTTGCTGCCTCCTCCCAAGATAAGTAAAGGCTCATCAGGAAGCGTTTCTTTGATTTTCACCAAATCTTCTATACACTCAAAAGTAGCAAAATAGCGAGATTTGGCATCTATTCCAAAGGTATTATAAGGCCTCAGAGAAAAATTTTGTTTGATTATCATGGATGGTGCTTGCTTTGTTAAAATCAATCTGCAATGCTAAAAAATAACTGAGACTTTTAAAAAGTCTTTTCTGATTTTATCTATGTTATCTTTTTGGAGAGCGTTTCCTTGTAGGTTTATTTTCTCTAATTCGGGGAGCTCATCGGATGAAATATCAATGGCTGTAATCTGATTATTTTCTACATAAATTTCTTGAAGATGTTTCAGCATTTTGATGTTTTGAGGTAATTCGCTGAGTTGATTATTGCCCATAAATACACTTCTGAGTTCTACAAGAGAAGAAAAATCAAGGCTGCGAAGTTGGTTATGGCTCAAATCTAAGGAGTACAAATACTTCATAAGCTCTTGCCCGAAGTCAAGTGTCTTTAGTTGGTTTTTTTTGATGACCAAGGCTTTCAAGTTTTTGAGTAGCCAGAGGCTAGGAGGCAGCTCGCTGAGTTGGTTATCACTTAAATCTAGCACAGTGAGTTCAGCCATTCGCCCAAAATCAGGGCTGAGTGCCTGTATTTTATTTCTCCCTAGATAAAGGACTTTTAGCGAATGGAGCAAACAAAGGCGGCTTTCCCAAGATTCAAGTTGATTTTGTCCGAGGTCTAAGAAGACTAAATTTTGGAGTTTTTCTAAATTTTGGGGCAGTGTGCTGAGTGCATTGTCAGATACATCAAGGTATTGCAGTCCTGCCAGTGTATGTAGGGTTTCGGGCAGGCTGTTGAGTTGGTTATGCTCCAGATTCAGGTTATTGAGTTTTGCCATACTCTTAAAATTGGCAGGCATACTCGAGAGTAGATTATAAGAAATATCTAATTTTTCAATACTTTTTAGTTTTTTCCAGTCATCTGGGAGTTGCTTTAGTTGATTGTGGGCTATATACATTTCTTGTATTTTTTCTAACCTCGTGATTTCGTCGGGGAGTGTCTGAAGCTGGTTATAGTCTATCCATAGTTTTTTTAGCTGTGTAAGTTGCTGTATTTTTTTTGGGATATTTTTAATCCGATTATGGCTCAATATAAGTATTTCGAGCCCATTGCCAAGTGTTTGGGGGAGGCTGTCTAGCCGATTATGGGTAATGGAAAGCTCTCGGAGATTCTCCAGCAAGGCAATGCTATCAGAGAGCTGTGTCAGGAGGTTATTGTCTAGCTGGAGTGTCCGTAGGTTACTCATCCCGAAGATGCTCTGAGGGATGGCAGTGAGTCGAAGAGATTTCAGCTCCAGTATTTGTAAATTATCTAAGGTATCTAGCTCCTCAGGAAACGATTCTATGGGATTATTAGAAAGTCGCAAGATTTTGAGCTGCTTGAGTGCTGCCACTTTTCCAGGCACAAGGGTGATTTGATTGTTGTTAAGGTTGAGCTCTTGTAGATTTTTAAAAAGAAGGATTTCTCCTGGCACCTCGCTTAGCTTTTGGTTGCTGAGGTCAAGTCTGATGACTTTCTCAGGTTCTTTGCTCGCCTTTTTTATATCTCTGTAGATTGGCTGCGTATAATTGTATGTGTGGGCTTGGGTCTGGTCTTGAGCAGTGCTATTAAGGATAGACAGTACACAAACTAACATAAGAACTGGATATGTTTTCATTGACTTATCATAAAATGAAGCGAGTGATTTTTAATGAGGGTAAAAAAGACCTTCACAAAAATTGTTTTTACCTTAAACGCTTAAGAGTTCATTTTATTTAGTGGGGCAGACATGGCACTTTCTAGGAAAGCAGCACACCTGCCTCAAGGCACTATTTAAAATCTATTATTTATGCTATTTTGATGACCAATTTACCAAACTGCCCTCCTGCTTCCATCTCATCAAAAGCAGAGATGGCTTCTTCTATGGGGCGGATAGAACTTATGATGGGTTCAATTTTGTGGTGGTTTACAAATTCAATCATTTCTCCAAATTCTTGGTCATTGCCCATGGTTGTTCCTTTGATGCTTGCCTGAGAAAAAAACAAACGAGGAATGTTAATGGGTGAGGGTGTGCCTGCTGTAGTACCATAGATTACTAAAGAACCTGCAGGGGCAATCATCTTTGCTACTTCTCCAAAATCAGGCCCTGCAGCACTGTCTATAATGGTATTGAAGCCTAGTGGCTCTAACTTCTGGGCGGCTTTGTACCATTTTTCGGTTTTGTAATTAAAGCCTTCGGCAGCACCTAATTCTTTGGCTCGGGCTATTTTTTCATCGCTTCCTGAGCTTACATAGACCTTTGCCCCTGCTGCCACACAAAACTGCAAGGCAAACAAGGCCACACCACCACCTATGCCTGTGATGAGTACCTTGTCGCCTTTTTTGACTTTGCCTTTTCCGAAGACAGCCCTGAAAGCCGTCAGACCTCCCAAGGGAATGGCTGCCGCTTGTTCTGCACTTAGGTGTGCGGGCTTGCTGTGTAGGCGGTGCGCAGGCAGGGCAAGGTGCTCTGAAAGTGTACCATTGGTGGGCATGCCTAAGATAGAATAATTATAGCCCTGAAATTCGGGGTCATCTCCCCAGTTTACGTTGGGGTTCATAATTACTTCTTTGCCCACCCAGCTTTGGTCTGCATCATCGGCTACTTTTTCTACCACACCACAGCCATCTGAGCCTAAGATAGAAGGAAACCGCAGGCCTGGATACATCCCGAGTCTGCACCATTGGTCACGGTGATTGAGTGCCGCAGCTTTGATTTTGATAAGGGCTTCCCCTGCTTTGAGTGCTGGAGTAGGGCTATCTTTGAATACTAATTTTTCGTCTGGATTTTCTTGTAATACAATGGATTTCATAAGGATATATTTTTAAGGGTGAATTGAAAATAAAATAAATACAATCTTTTCTGCTAATATAACCCAAATCTTAGAGGATAAGAAACTTGTAGTGGGATACTTGACTGGATGCTTGTAAGAAATATTTTACTCAATACCCAGACTTATTTCAATGACTATTCACCCATAGATTTACATTGGCTAAGCAGGGGGCATAGATTTATAGAAAATGTAAGCCCACAAAAAAAGCTTCTCAAAGATATTTAGGTCTTTGAGAAGCTATCTTAATAATTTGATTATGAGTTACTTACACAAATTTACTGAAACTATTGATGGTTTTTTTCTTCTTATCTGTATAAGGCGGGTAGAGCATCTTGAGGGTAGTCCAGCCGATGCGTTGGTGCAAGACTGCACGCTCATTGCTAAAAGCCAAAAAGCCATAATGCCCGTGTGTTTTGCCTATTCCACTGTTATTTACCCCTCCAAAAGGCAGGTCAGGGTTAGAGATATGGGCAAGGGTTTCATTGATAGCCGAGCCACCTGCTGAGGTGTTTTTAATCACAAACTCTTGGTTTTTTTTGCTTTTGCTAAAGCAGTAGAGAGCCAAAGGCTTGGGCTTGGTATTGACGTAATCGGTGGCCTCTTTGAGTGCTTTGAAAGACTGAATCGGTAAGATAGGCCCAAAGATTTCTTCGTGCATAATCTGCATATTGTCATTCACATCTGTCAGAATGGTAGGTGCTATGAAGTTATCATTTTCATTCATCTGAGCACCATCCAGTATTTTTGCCCCTTTTTCTATGGCATCTTCTAGCAAGCCTTTGATTCTGCTGAAGTGTCTTTGATTGACGATTCGGGTATAATCAGGTGATTCTTCTATAGGTACGCTTCCTTCCTGTCCGTAGAGTTTTTTGATATTTTCTTTGATTTCGGAGATGAGTTCCTCTTGGATATTCTCTTGCACAAGCACATAATCAGGTGCTATGCAGGTCTGACCGCAGTTCATGAACTTGCCCCAGACTATTTTTTGGGCTGCATCCTTAATGTCAGTGGTTTCATCTACGATGGTCGGTGATTTTCCACCAAGTTCTAATGTTACAGAGGTGAGGTGTTTGGCGGCTGCCTCCATGACGATTTTGCCCAACATAGGGCTACCCGTGAAGAAAATATGGTCAAAAGGTTCTTTGAGTAGGAGCTGGGCGATGGTGGCATCTCCTTCTAGCACGGCTACTTCTTTCTCATCAAAGACTTCGTTGATTATTTTTTTGATAAGTGCAGAAGTATTTGGGGTCATCTCTGAGGGCTTGATAATAGCAGTATTGCCTGCAGCAATGGCATACAATAGTGGGTCTATGGCAAGTTGGAATGGATAATTCCAAGGAGAGATAATCAGCGTAACACCCTTTGGCTCAAAATATACCTTAGAGCTAGAGCCCAGCATGTTGAGGGGGGTAGGCACACGCTTGGGCTTCATCCATTTTTTTAAATGTTTAATGGTGTGGGTGATGGTGGCAAGCACACCGAAGATTTCGCCCAAATCTGCTTCTGCCGAAGATTTTTTAAAATCTTTATAGACTGCCTCATGGATTTGAGGTCTGTAGTGCAGAATAAGGGCTTTGAGTTTTTTGAGTTTTGCGATACGCTCATTGGCAGTGCTTTCTCTGAGCTGCAGCGCAAATTGTTTTTGAGCTTTGAAGACTCTTTTTACTTCTTTTTCTAAAGAGGCGGTATCAGGAGTAGATAAAGTAGGGTTTGACATTTTTCAAAAGTTTAATTCAGCAATTAAGTATGTTTCTTTAGTAGCCTAATGTAGTAAAAATTATTCAAAAACTGAAATTAAAGGCTATTTTTTATACATAAGCCAAGCATAGCCTTCCGATGAAGTGCATGCTTAGTTTATATAATTGTTTTTTGGTGTTTAACCTTTGAGTACAGATTTTATCTCCTCATAGTCTATGCCCATGTGTGAGTTATCATAAATGACTTTTCCTTCTGAGATAATGAGGGCTTGCGGAGACTGATGCGTGATGCCGAAGTCTTGTGCTACCTGATTTGAAATATTTCTGTATTGGATTAAATCCAAGAAATAAGGCTGTAGCTCAGTCATTTCTTCTTGCTTCCAGTTACGTTCTAAGCGGTTGAGGGCAGAAGCACTGATAGAACAGCGTGTACTGTGCTTAAAAATCATGACCTTTTTTGTTTGGGAGATTTCTTTGATTTCCTGAAGCGTAGCGGCGTCGTTGAGGGCTTTCCATTGTATGCCTGTTGCTTTGGTATCTTGGGTATTTGATTTGAATATATTTTTGAACATTTCTTTGGTAATTTTATTTTTTGACTGCTTTGATAATCAAAATTAGCCTTAAATGGTTCAAAATTAGGGTTTTATGCTCCTAAAATCCAGCATGGAGAAGTGGGCTAGTGTTGCTTTGGCTTGTTTATTTGATTTCACCTCCACGGTCTATGTCATAAGTCATGACTCCCTTTTCGGTCCATTTTCTGAGCAAGATGGGTTCTTTTTCATCCCACCATTTTTGAGGGTATTGGGTGTCTTGTTTTCTTGCTCGGTTTTCGTGCCATTCACGCCAAGTACCTACTTTGTGGTTATTTTGGTAATCACCAGATTCAGCCAGCACACCATTTTCGTGGAACCTGTAATACTTCCCTTCTTTCCTGTCATAGACAACGGGAATAATCTCTTTTGGTTTTTTTTCGGCGGCATCATAGTAAGTGATTTGAGCACTTTCGGGGTATCCTAAATGAAAAGTAATTTTTTCTAGCAAAACCCCCTTACTGTTCAACTCCGTCCATCGGTCGTGTTTTAGGCCTTTATAGTAGTAGCCTTCTTCACGGAGTTCTTGGTCTCTATATTTTTGGTATTGCCCGTGTAGCAGATAGGCACTTAGGCCTTTTTTGACTTTTGCTCTGAAGTCATCGTAAGAATCTTGTTTGATTCTTTTGGCTTTGGTATCATAGTAGTAGATTTCTTTTTGGTAGGGGTCTTTGATGAGGTAGCTATCTTCAATCATTCTAAAAACCTCTACAGTGATGCTGCTAGAGCCTGTTTTGGTAAAACCTCCCTTGGTTTTGATGTCAAAATAAATTCTTTTCTTTTTGCTCGTTTTTCTTCTTTTGCTTTGTTTTTCCTCTTCTTTGGCAAGTTTTGCTTCTTCATCACTTAGCTCAAATCTTAGGTTAGGTTGGTCTTCATTAAAAAGTTCTTGTTCATCTAATTCTAAAACACCTTCGTCATTTTCTGTTTTTTTGAGATGCTGGTCTTTTTTTTTCTGGGCAAAACCATAAGAAGTAGCCCCCGGTATTAGTAATAAAAAAACGAAACAAAACGGAAGATATCGAGAAGCATCAAAATGTATTTTCATTGCTATTGGCGTATTTGTGTTGGGATGATTTCTAGGCATAACGAGTGTTTTTCATAAATATTAACCAAAGTTCTTAGAATTTACCACTGTAATAGCATCACTCTTGCACAGTGCAGTACATCACAAAAAAAACCTATCCCACATAAGTGAGACAGGCTTTTTTTATAGAGTTAAGAAACCCTAGAATAAATTAAAGAGTAATTACTATTTAACTTCTTCTACTGGAGTTTCAGTTTCTGATTTTACTGTAGTGTCTTCTTCTACCGCTTCTACTTCAGCAGGCTCAGTAGTTTCTTCAGTAGTTTCTTCTGTAGTTTCCTCAGTTGTAGGCTCTTCAGTTTCAGTACCTTCAGTAGTTTCGCCACCGCCACAAGCAGTAGTGAATGTTAAGAATCCGAAAAGGGCGAATAATAAAATTAACTTTTTCATAAAAATAAAAATTAAATTAAGTGATTTTTAGATGCCCTTTATACTAGAAGTCAAGAAAGGTAAACCACTGAATTAAAAAAAAATAAAAAAAAGTTTTTGGGTTACGTTTAAGACTTTTTAGAATAAATGGTAGATTTTAAGAATCTCACTAAATTGCACGTAGTTTTTAAAGGGCTATGTGATTTTAGGTTTCTTAAAACATAAATATGAGTGAAAGCGAATATCATTTTGAGTTAAAGTGGGTAGAGCAGATTCGGCAGGGAGATTCTGGGGCTTTGAAAAAGCTTTATAAAGACAATTATCCCAGTATTGCACATTTTGTGTTAAATAACAGCGGGACAGATACTGAGGCAAAGGATGTTTATCAAGAAAGTATCATTGTTTTTTATGAAAAAATACAAAACCCAGCCTTTCAGCTAAACTGTTTGGTTAAAACTTTCTTATACTCAGTAGCAAGGCGGCTTTGGTTCAAAAGATTATCTGAGAAAAACCGCTATGTAGGTAAAATTACCGATTATGAGGATTTTGTGGATTTTTCGGAGGCTGAAACTGAAAACATACATGAGGGGGAAGAAAGATTCAGACAAATGGAGCAGGCACTCGAGCAAATCGGAGAGCCTTGCCAGACTATTTTGAAAGATTTCTATATTCATAAACACTCTATGCAAGAAATCGCTGAGAAGATGGGCTACACGGGTACTGACAATGCCAAAACTCAAAAATACAAATGCCTACAGCGCCTAAAGAAATTATTCTTTAAAGATTACAGTTTTAAAGCATAAAAAGTAACTTTACTCAGAAAAAATTGTAATCAATATAGAAACATAAATAAATGGATAATTTAAGATGATTATTGATTATCAATACATTAAATCGTAAAATAATATATACTAATTCTGTATAACTACTTATAGAAGTTTAAAACACAAATCTGCCTAAAAATGAAAATACGGTCATGAAAGAAGACAAGCCCATATTTATACAGCAAATTGAAGATTACTTGTCCCAAAACCTGGATGAGATACAGAGAGCAGCATTTGAACAACAACTCGAGGTGCATCCTGAGCTTCAAAAAGAAGTGGATGACTACCGAGTACTCTTTGATGGATTAGAATCTTATCAGCGTAGAAAAAACCTGAGTGCACAGCTAGAAAGCTTTCACCAAGAAATGACCAAAACTACCATACTGAGTGTTACTTCACAAGTAGCTAAACCTCAGCCGAGACAATTTTTCTTGACCCTAAAAAAATACAGTCCTAATCTGCTCGTAGCTGCCTCAGTAGCCATTCTTGCTATTTTTACCACTATTTGGGTCTTAGATGACAGTGTCCGCTCCATAGAGCAGAAGCAAAAAAGTTATTTCTTATCACTCCGAAGAGACATCAACAAGGTAAAACAAAAACAAGAAAAATTGGCAAAAGACCAGAAAATAAGCCAAGACCCTAAGCCTGTCAGAGAATATGGCGCAACTGCCTTTGTGATTTCTAGTAATGGATACCTTGTTACAAACTATCACGTGGTCAAAGATGCAGACTCTATTTATGTAGAATCTACAAAAGACAAGACTTCTTTGAGCTTCAAGGTAGAGAATATTTACAGTGACCCTGCCAAAGATTTGGCTGTCTTACGTATCACAGACCCTGATTTCATTGGTTTTGCGGAGCTGCCCTATACCATAAGAGGTGAGGAGGCAAACCTAGGTGAAGATGTATTTACGCTTGCCTACCCACGCCAAGAAATGGTCTATGGAGAAGGCTCTATCAGTGCCCAATCAGGCTACAGAGGAGATACACTTACTTATCAAATCTCTATTCCTGTAAATCCAGGCAACAGTGGTGGGCCTCTTTTGGATGCTCAAGGGAATCTCATCGGCATCGTGGTAGGCAAGCACTTGGCAATGGATGGAGCTGCTTTTGCGGTAAAGGTAAAGCATTTAAAGGCTGATCTAGATTCCTTAGCACTAAATACAGATATGCCTCCTATCTTGATTCCTAAAAGTAGCCACATACAGTTTTTAAAACGCCCCGAACAGATTGATTTGTTGAAAGATTTTGTGTTTGTGGTGCGTGTTTACAATGGCAAAGAATAAAACAATTTGCGCTCGGCTGTGAAGACACAAGCAAAGCTGATAATACCGTAAAAAAAACAAAGGGTCGCTTCATAGATGGATACATCGGGGCGACCCTTTTTCTTGGGTATTGTTTTATGAAAAATAAATATTACAGCCTGTTGGTCATTGTCTTGGTGTATAGATGCTAGGCTTTTGCTGCTTCTTTGAAGTATTTCTTTTCTACCCTTGCTGCTATCCCGATGCTTAACTCATACAGCAAGCTCAAAGGAATGGAAATCAATACCTGACTAAATACATCAGGTGGTGTGATAATCGCCGAAATCACCAAGATAATCACAATGGCATGGCGGCGGTAGGTACGCATAAATTTCGGTGAAATCAAGCCTACTCTTGCCAAGAAAAATACCACAATGGGAAGTTGAAACAAGAAAGCACAGGCAAGCACCAAAGTAAGCAATGTAGAAACATAAGAAGTAATGTCAATCTCATTCTGAATGCTGGGGTCTATCTGATAGCTTGATAAAAAATTGATAGACAAAGGTGCTACAATGTAATACCCAAAAAACACACCTAACAAGAATAAAAAACTCACATAAACCGATGCACCACGTGCTGCTTTTTGCTCTTTTTTATACAGCCCTGGCCTAATAAACCGCCAAAGCTCCCAAAAAACATATGGAAAAGCACAGACCAAGCCAATCATCACCGATGCCGTGATGTGCATCATAAACTGACCACTCAAAGTGCGGTTCTGAATAATAAAATTCATAGAATCTATACACAGTGCAGGAGAGTTGAGCCAATCTGCAGCCGCACACATTTGTTTATAAGTCCAGAAATCAGGGCGTGCTGGTGCAAGAATGATATGATGAAAAACCCACGGACCATTTATAAAGGCAATGACCATAAACACCACTACAGCTGCAAGCCCTCGGATTAAGTGCCAACGTAACTGCTCGAGATGGTCTAAAAAAGACATCTCTGATGCCTCTATATCTTCGGCATCAGGGTCTTTAAGGTGTTTTTCTAGGTCTTCGTTCGTAATTTGATCTAAGGGCATATTTTTTTAAGCTTTAAATAAAGGATAAGATTGCATCCATTCATTGATTTCTTTACGGACTGTACTGATTTTTGACTCATCACTGTGATTCATCAATACAGTATCTATGTAAGTTACGATTTGCTCCATATCACTTTCCAAAAGCCCACGAGTAGTGATGGCTGCTGTGCCTAGACGCATTCCTGAAGTTACAAAAGGAGATTTGTCATCAAAAGGTACCATGTTTTTATTGATGGTAATGTCTGCTTTGATAAGTGTATTTTCGGCGATTTTTCCAGTAAGATTTTTGGAGCGTAAGTCTATGAGCATCAAGTGGTTATCTGTACCCCCTGAGATGATTTGGTAGCCTTTGTCTATGAATGCCTTTGCCATTGCTTGAGCATTTTTCTGTACTTGGACTGTATAAGCAAGAAAGCTATCTTCTAAGGCTTCACCATAAGCCACAGCTTTGGCAGCGATGATATGTTCTAGAGGGCCTCCTTGAGTACCAGGGAATACGCCACTATCTAAGAGGGCAGACATCATGCGTAGCTCGCCCTTGGGTGTTTTGATTCCAAAAGGATTTTCAAAATCTTCACGCATCATAATCATTCCTCCACGAGGGCCTCGGAGGGTTTTGTGGGTGGTGGTAGTTACGATGTGGCAATGCTCCAGAGGATCATTCAATAATCCTTTGGCAATGAGCCCAGAAGGGTGCGAAATATCCGCCAGCAGCAAAGCTCCTACTTGGTCAGCGATGCTTCGGAGGCGGGCATAATCCCAATCACGAGAATAGGCAGAAGCACCACAAATCAGGAGTTTAGGCTTTACAGCAAGTGCTTTTTGCTCCACCTTGTCCCAGTCAATCAGCCCCGAATCAGGCTCTACCCCATAAAAATTAGGTTGGTAGAGTTTTCCCGAGAAATTAACAGGTGAGCCGTGTGTCAGGTGTCCTCCATGGGCAAGGTCAAAGCCCAAGATTTTATCACCAGCCTCTAAGATGGCAAGCATCACGGCAGCATTGGCTTGTGCACCAGAATGTGGCTGCACATTTGCCCAAGTAGCCCCGAAGAGAGCCTTGGCTCGGTCTATGGCGAGCTGCTCTATTTGATCTACCACCTCACAGCCTCCGTAGTATCTCTTACCAGGAAGCCCTTCGGCATATTTATTAGTCAGGACGGAGCCTGCAGCGTGCATCACAGATTCGGAGGCGAAATTTTCAGAGGCAATCAGCTCAATGCCACGCATCTGTCGGGTTTTTTCTTCATTGATAAGGTCAAAGATTTGAGTGTCTTTCAGTGTGGAGGTAGGTGTTTCTATCATTTCTTTATTTTTTTGTTAAATAGAGTTTCAATCTGAAATATGTTGATTTAAAGATTTTTAGATACAACATAGTTTTACAAATTTAATACATTTGTGGCTAAAAAAAGAACAGTGCAAAGGAAGTTAGATACTTTTCATAAGCCGCCCTGTTTGTTGAGTAGAAGTCAAGGTCATTAGATAGTTTGACCGTACCTAGTGCAAGATACTATCTTTAATTCCAAAACCACACCTTCTTGTTTCTATTTAAAGAATCATACTTTACAAAAAAGCTCATTTCAACTATTTTATTTTTACACATGATTATTTTTCCAAAAAAAAATCTTACCTTGAGGTATTCAAAATAGAAATTCATAACTCCAAAAATATTTTAGATAAAGTTAAAATTAAACCTCAATACTATGCTCAATCGTCGAAAGTTTATCCAACAGACAGGAATCATTGTCGCAGGAAGCACGATGGCATTTTCTAGCCCTGCTTTCATTTTTAAACCCAAAAAAGTAATCATACTCGGAGCAGGCCTATCAGGTCTGACGGCTGCCTATCAGCTCAAGCAAAGTGGATTAGATGTAGTAGTCTTAGAAGCACGCAATCGGATAGGAGGACGAGTTTTTACGCATACCATAGATGAATCTTCTAAAATGACCGTAGAGCTTGGAGCAGAATGGGTGGGTGAATCTCACCCAAAAATCATTGGTTATTGCAAGGAATTTGGCTTAAAACTTAACAATCATCAGTTTGATACGGGGCTTATCCTCAATCATCAATACAGCCCCCCTAATACTTGGGAACACAATAAAACATGGGAAAATAAATACCAACAACTACTCACTGATTTTAAAGAATATAACAAAAAACAGCTCAAGGATTTAGATAAAATCAACTGGTGGCAGTTTTTGCGTAAAATGGGCGTGAGTGAAGAAGATTTAGAAATCTTAGAATTGGCTCACAGCACCGATTATGGAGAAAGCATCCGCTTTGTCTCTGCCTATAGTGCTTTGGCTGAGTATGCTTACTCAAGCCCCAAAAACGAAATGGATTTTAAGATTGAAGGAGGCAACAGCGAATTAGTCAAAGCGTTTACTCAAAGAATAGGCTTGGAAAATATTAAAATAGGGCATCTCGTGAGCTCAGTATCTCAGCAAGGGCGTACCGTAACGGTTACTTGCCAAAACGGCACTAAATGGGAAGCTGATAAAGTAATTTGTACTTTGCCCGTGCAAGCCTTGCATCAGATTGATTTTCAACCTGCTTTTTCTAGCAAAAAAATAGAAGCTTTAGATTCTCTTATTTATGCTCGCATTATCAAGACCTCGATTTTATTTCGGGAGCGTTTTTGGAAAAATGAGGGTCTTGATATTCTGACAGATGGCGTAGGGCAATATTATTTTCATACTACCAAAAACCAAGCGGGTACTAAAGGTTGCCTGACTTCGTATGCCATTGGGGATAAGGCGTATGTCATCTCTAAAATGAATGAGCAACAAAAAATAAATACGCTTTGTGAGGTATTAGAGCCAGCTTTTGGCAAAGTAGCTTCGCTGGCTGAAAAAGCAGTCAGCTATTATTGGGGAGAAGACCAGTATAGCAAAGGGGCGTATGCCATCTATACACTCAATCAATCATTTGATACTAAAGAGATGATAGCCAAACCTTTTAAAAACATTTACTTCGCAGGAGAGCATATTGCTGAGTGGCAAGGTTTTATGGAGGGAGCCATAGAAACGGGCGAGCTGGCAGCAGCGATGATTAGCAAATAAAAGGAGAGATATAAAAAATAAAAGGATAGAAAAAATGACTAAATCATCCTTTCTATCCTTCCTTTAAACTTGTGTCTTTACAGAATATCCTTGCGTAAATTACTGTTTTATCAGTTTTGTCTCATAACGATGCAAAGCATCTTTGGCTTGCAAAATATACAAACCATGGGGTACAGATGCCAAGAGTTGATTCATCTTGGCTTCCAAATCTACCAGCTTGCCACTTGCAGAAAATATAACTTTTCCACTTTCAGAGATAAGCCTTAACTGCATTATTTTTTCCTTGGGCAAACGGATTTGTACATGCTCCGTAGTAGGGTTCGGAAAAATATCCATGCGAAGTAGCTCATTTTCTACCCCTATATACACCACTGGGCTGCTGCTATCTGTGCCACTATTTTCTATAAATTTCAACCGATAATAAGCAGCCTCTTCTGCATCCCAATCCATAAAAATATACTCATGGGGAGCACCCTCATTTGCTTGGGGGTCTGCCTGCCCAATGGTCTGAAAAACTTGACCCTCACTGCTTTTCTGTATTTCATAATGAGAAATACTATGCTCAATCAAGGTTCTCCAAGTAAGCTTGACATTTTGTGCATTTCTTCGCTCAGCTTCAAATGAGAGCAAGGTGAGGGGCAAAGGCATGCTTACATCTCCTGCTGTCCACTCCGAAAACTGAGAGATAGACTCCAAGGTGATTTGATTGGTAGCTGCATTGCGAAATATACCTGTTCGCTCATCCCAATTAGTGCCACTGTATCGGTAGAGGATAAGGTTATCTTCCAGCAGTTCGGCAAGTTCAGTATCTAAATAGTTAAAGACCAAAGTTGCATTTAGGTCTGTAGTAGCTCCAGCAGGAGAGATGACATAATACCGCTCAATGCCTAAGTTCAAATCTCCTCTGCGTGTATGCCCTCGCCTGATGGTGATGCCTGCCAAGCCTGGCTTGGTAGGAATGGTGATATTTGCCCCTAGATTGGCTACATTCATACCTCCATTCAAAAAATTATTAGCCCCTGTCCTGACTGCCACTACCGAGCCTGTATTGCCTGTGATATGGCTTGTCTCGGATTCATTCACCAACATTCCTGTAGTGCCTAAATCTATGATTTTCCCATTCAATTGAAGATTGCCTTGAATGAAATTAATTTGACCACTCACTTCGATATTGGCTGCCAAACGTATATTTTGAGGGTTATTTACTGTCAAATTATTAAATTGAGTAATGCTTGCGGGTATAATTTGCAAGGTATTTCCGCTAAAAGATATTGTTCCATTGGCTGTAACAGTACCTTGATTGGTGATAGTGCCTGCAAGGTCTAACACCCCAGTAGGATTGATTGTAAGACGTGCACCATTTTGTAGGGTAATATTGCGCAGCAAGGCAGTCGTATTGTCTATGACGGGGTCATTGGCTACATTCGGAATTAAAGCATCAATGGCAAGCCCATTGGGGACTACATTCGGACTCCAATTGAGTGGTTCTTGCCAAGCCGTACTTTGATTACCTGTCCAGACAAAAGGCACGATAAAATTATCTGTACTTGTAGCCCCTCCCCCTGGAGTAATTACTGCAATAAGTCCTGTGGTAGTATTGGGTACGGTTGCGATGATTCTACCATCATTAATTACTGTGAAAGTAGCCTCTATGCCATTAAAAGTTACAGAGGTAGCAGTCGTCAGATTATCTCCAAATATCGTAACTTCACTGCCTACAGCCGCACTCATAGGCGTAAAGCTCGTAATTACGGGTGGTGGTGGAGGAATCACTGTAAAGTTGGTAGTGGTGTTTACATTGCCACTCGTGGTTATCAAAGTAATAGGCCCTGTAACTGCCCCAAGGGGTACTACAGCACTGATAAGGTTATCAGTAATGGTGATATTCTGTGCCAATACGTCATTAAAAAAACGCACTTCTGTCGTGGTAGCCAAGTTAGTACCGCTAATGCTCACCACTGTCTCAATCACGCCTTCAGCAGGTGTAAAACTTAGAATGGTAGGCAAAGGAGGTGTAACCATAAAGTTTTCGCTTGCACTGCCTCCTGCAGTAGTTACTATTAATAAACCTGAACTTGCGCCCAAAGGTACAGTTACTGTAATGGTATTGGCATCAACTACAGTAAAGTTAATGGCATTTGTACCATTGAAAGCTATGGTAGTTCTTCCTGCCATAAATCCTGAACCTGTAATGGTGATTTCTCCCCCAACTAAAGCAGTAGTAGGATTTACATTCGTGATGGTTGGTGCATTAATAAATTCAAAATTATCGGCACTCGTGGCAGTTTGCCCACCTACAGTAACTGATATTTGCCCTGTACTCGTGCCAGCAGCTACAATGGCAGTAATTCGAGTGGCATTGACTACATTAAAGCCAGTAGCAGCCGTACCATTAAAACTGACTGCACTTGCCCCAGTAAAGTTTGCCCCTTCTATGCTCACTTGCGTACCTGTTGTTCCACTCGTAGGTGTAAAACTAAAAATGCTAGGCCTTACTGTGAGTGTAGCTGCCGAAGTAACCGTTCCGCCCTGCCCCACTACGGTGATTTGCCCTGAGGTAACATCGGCAGGTAAGTTAAAAGTAATCACTGTCCCATCTCCATTCACAGCAAAATCTAAGACACTTAATCCATTGATGATGAGCTCAGTAGCCTCTGTAAAGTTAGTGCCAGTAATGGTAATTACATCATTGACACTTGCTTCTGGCCCAGGGCTAGCGGCTATGCCTGTAATGGTAGGGGCATCAAAAAAGGTAAATACCTCTTCACTGGTAGCTATTCCATCAGGAGTGGCAATGATGATTTCGCCAGTTGCTCCAGCCCCTATGGTCAGTCTTACGGAAGTAGCATTTATAAGATTAAAAGTAGTATTGACACCTCCAACAGTAATAGAAGTGATATTGCCAAGGTTAGTACCAAATACGGTAACTTCTGTACCTAGCCCTCCTGAGATAGGCAAAAACGATGAAATAGTAGGAATCACCGTAAATACAGCACTTGTGGCAGTGCCTCCTGGCGTGCTCACACTTATCACACCTGTAGTAGCCGCTGCTGGCACATAAGCGATGATGCTTTGAGCATCTATGACTGCAAAATCAGCATTTGCACCATTGAATTGCACCTCTTGTACTTCTATGAAATTTGTACCTGTAATCGCAACAGGGTCAGTGTTTACGCCTGTGTCAGGGTTTATGTTGGTAATGCTAGGTGCAGGTAAGAGCCTAAAGTTGTCCAGACTTGCATAGTCATTGGCATCGCCAGCCTTGATGACAATCGGTGCTGCTCCTTCTGGGGTAGTTATGGCTACTGTAGCACGAACCGTAGTACTATTTTCTACTGTAAATGCACTTGCTTCTACCCCATCAAATTTTACTGAAGTAGTACCTGTTAGATTTGTACCTTGAATGAGTACCTCTGTGCCTTCACGCCCAAACATTGGATTAAAACTGGCAATGCTAGGTGTAACCACAAAATCATCTGCACTTTCTGCAGCACCTCCGCCTGTAGTAAGGCTAATTTTGCCTGTAGTGGCATTGGTGGGTACTACTGCCTCGATGGTTTCATCATCAATGATTGTAAAATTGGCAGCAAATACACCATTAAAAAGCAGCTCTGTTGTGCCTGTAAATCCTGTGCCTGTAATCGTGATCACTGCCGATGCCGTACCCGAAGTAGGCGTAAAAGCAAGAATGGTAGGCAAAGGAATTACCACCACAAAATCGTCTTCGCTGAAACCCGTGCCAAATGAATTGCTGACACTAATTTTGCCTGTAGTCGCAAAATCTGGAACAGTTGCCACAATGGTCTGGTCGTCCAATACTGTAAATTCTGTTGTGAAATTAAAATTAAAAGCTACAGCAGTTACGCCTGTGAAGCCAAAGCCTGTAATGGTAACCTCACTTCCTAAGTTACCCACAATAGGGTCAAAACTCAAAATAACGGGTGCATCACTGAATACCGCGCCAAATTCATATGCACCAATATCACGGGCATTCACAGCAAGCAATCCTCTTTGGTCAGTAGCTGTGCCGTTCACAGCAGCATCTATGGCGGGGCTACCTTCTTGCAATGCCATGGTCTGCATAAAACCGCCATTCAGTGTGATGGGTGAAAGCATTGGGTCTGTAATGGGTTCAAGGCGACCTGGTACGGGGTTATCGGCTGTGCCATTCCATCTATTTGCTGGAAATTGAATATTTGCCTCGCCTACCATTGTGGCAGGGCCTGCCAATTGATGTCCTTCCCATTCAAAATCAGAGGTATTGTTGGAAAAAATAGTATTCCTAATATTGAGGGTATTGTTAGCCCCCCCAAAAACTGCTCCTGCAAAGTGGGCTGAGCGATTGTTGGCAAAGGTGTTGTTGTTGAGTAAGAAGTTTCCTCCATAACCTGCACTTGATATTGCCAATGCACCGCCCAAAGAACCGCCAGGTCTTAGTACTTGATTGCCTTCAAAAGTACAATTCTCAATGCGTGCACCCCCACCTGTGATGGTCCAAACAGCACCGCCCTGTCTTTGTGAACGGTTGTTGATAAAAGTAGAATTGCTGATGATAAAGTTTTCGGTAGGGTCATCACTGTTGTTGGCGTAGTCGTCTTCTACGTGAAAAATAGCTCCTCCATTGCCATTGTCAGGGCTAATGAGTTGGTTGTTGATAAAGCTAGACCTATCTACCCTGAATTGATTGCGTTTGGAATCAGAAATGGCCATATACAAAGCACCGCCTTCGTGTTTGCCACGATTGCCCGTGAAGGTACTTCCGCAAATAGAAAAATGATGGTCTTGGTTGTCTGCCAAATCCCATAAATCTATGCCATCTAGGTAAATCGCACCACCTACTCCCGAAAGAAATGCCTCTACACCCGCAGCTTCGTTGTTGGTAAAGGTGCTATTGATGAGCGTTACTTGGCTGCCCAAGCCTCCAATCGCTCCACCGTCATTGGCTGTATTGCCTGTAAAATTAGATTCTGAAATCACTAGGTTTCTTAGTCTGTAGGCATAAATTGCCCCGCCTGCGCGCTCTGCGGTGTTGATGTTGGTAATGCTGTTGTTTTCAAAATCACAATGGAGAATCTTAACCAGCCCACCACCGTTGCCTGTGGTACCACTGCCTATCAAAATAGCTCCTCCACTCTCTACAAACAATCCGCCAGCCCCTGGCGCACGTCCATTGATAAGTCGGGTCTGTTGCAAGGTAAAATCTATGCCTTCACGCACATTAAAAATGCGTACTTGGTTATTGCCACTCAGCGTTACCCTACCGCCTCCATCAAATACAGTATTGTTTTGTGTAACGTTGAGTTCTTGTGTAAGCGTAATGCTGAGGGCATCAGGACCGCAATTACAAACAATTCTTCCACCTGTATTGAGGGCAGCTTGCAAGGCGGCTTGGTTACAGCTTGCTGGAGTACCATCGCCTACTATGGCAGTAGGATTGGTCATTATTATGGGTTTGTGGGGAGTATTGTCACAAGCCTTGTCCGTAGTCGTGGTTGCTCCTGTGAGGTTGCTCCATTCTACACTTTCTCCGCCGATAGCCCTGATACGGTAATAATAGGTAGTACTGGGCTGAAGGTTGGCGTCTTGGTAAGTAGTAGTATTGGGGAAAAGCGTAGTAATAGGCTCAAAATTAAAAATATCGCCCTCTGAGCGTTGCAATTCGAAACCTTGCTCATTGGTAGAATTGTCGCCCCAAGTGAGGTTCATTGCTGTTTGGCTTATCGAGACCGCCGTAAGGTTACTAGGCGTGTTCACTACTACCCCTACTGTACTAAACTCAAAAGCACCAATGTCTCTTGCCCCTCCTTCTATGGCTACCCCACGCTGGTCGGTAGAGGGAGTCAAAGCAAAACTCCCGCCCGCATCTATGGCTGGGCTTCCAGGCAGCAATGCCATGGTAAGGGTAGGCCCGCCATTGTCTTGCAGAGGTCCTAAAAGTGGATCAGCTACGAGAATGCCTGAAGTGCAGTAGTTGTCATTTGTGTTCCAATCTAGCACCTCAGGAAACTGAATATTGTTACTACCCGTAAACAGCCGATTGCAGTTTTTCTTAATCTGATTTGTACTACCATTATTTCGTGCTATATTGTATGCAATTATAGAGTTGCTTAATGTTATCGTATTTGTTTGTTGTGGATTAGATGCTATCCCACCTCCATGACCTCCAGATGTGTTGTATGCAATTGTGCAGTTATTAATGTCAAGATTGAGCCTATTTATAAAAATCCCTCCGCCAGTTGCTCCAGTACCATTTAACCTTTCTGCTGTATTTCCAAAAAAAGTACAATTAATCATATCAGCTTCTCCAGTACCAAAAATAGCTCCTCCCCCTAAATAGGTACAAATATTTCCTTGAAACAAAGAGTTACTCAATAACATGAATGTTTCATTATTACCGCCAGTATAAGGATAATCTGCATCAGGAGAAACCAATGTTTCACTAGAATAGTCAAGCCCCCCACCATAGCCATTCTGTCCTAGTGCTTTATTATTTTTAAAAGTACAATTGCTTACTGTTGATGTATTACGATTATACAGATACAGGTAAAGCCCACCTCCACCGCCTCCAATTCCGTTCATTCCTGACCTATTGTCTTCAAATAAACAGAGATTGATCTCAATATTGCCATTATCTCCTCTTGCGCCATCAATGTACATACCTCCTCCTGAGCGTAATGTGCTATTACCGACAAAGGTCGTATTTTGAATATCTAAGTCAGATAACGTATTATAAACAGCCCCCCCATTATTATAACTATGATTGTCAAATAACTCAGAGTTAGTTATTCTTACAAAACAACGACTTCTGATTTTTATGGCTCCACCATAATCCTGTGTAGTTTCATTATTTATAAATCTACAATTATTAATTGCCACACTACTTTTAAAAGAAATAAATAAAGCACCACCACCTCTATTAATTTTTCCTCCCTCGAGAGTAAGATTATTTATTTCAAAGTTTGCTTGGAATTGAGTCAAGAAAAAACGAAATTGAGGTGCTGTATTAGGCCTTCTTATGACTGCCCCATTTCCATTGATAATTAGTTTGTAGCCATTGAGTATTCTTGGGAATGCAATAGCTCCTTCGTTTCCATTATTTGTAAAGCCCTCTGAGCCGACAAAGCCTGCTGCATTGACTACATAAATGCCATTTGGGGCTAGATTGATGGTATTTATCGCATCTCCATTTGTATTAGCATCTTCCATTGCCGCAATCAGTGCAGCTACATCACCATCAGGGATATTATAGACGGCAGCTTTTAGGGAAAGATAAGGGCATAGCAAGTACAGCAAGCCCAAGAGTAAAAATCGTGTCTTTTGCATAGAATTAAGATTTAAGATAATGCAATCTGTTGAAAAATGTTTTTAAATAAATTTTATGAATGTTTCTACCTCTACATAACGACCTCAGCACAAAAGGTTGTAAATTTCTCGTGGTACTTATGCCGCTTTATTACAAGTATTTTAAGAATTGGGAAGCAATAAAAAGTATTATAAATACAAATATACTTACCTCTTATTGGATGTGCTTTATGGGTGAGAACCTACTTATCTGTCTTTTCGGGCATTTTTTCTATATAACAGCACTCAAAAAATTACATTTACCTTGCAAAAGGCAAATCAATGTCTAATCATTAAGCATATCACAAAGACAAGGGCAGGAAGTAGTAGGGCTGGGTGCTTGAGAAGCTGATTTCTTGATTGATTATTTTTTGAAAAATAAAATACCTTCAGACAACGAAGCAAATCTACAAGGCTATACAACAGGAAATAGTTATTTGATGTATCCGAAAATTCATCTACTTGGTCTGTAATGAAGCTATTTTTACTAAAAAGGTGAAAAACTGACTTGTAGCCCGAAAGTTTTTCACCTTTAAATCTTTTTTAAGACAAAATATGTCAGAACTGAGAGCGCAAAAGTCGCCCAAATTTTTTCTGCCCAAGCTGCTGATGAAAGCCTTTTTCATTAAATACTTCCTCTCCACCAATCAGCACATGGCGTACAATGCCATCAGAGCGTTTGACTAGCCGCATAGCTCCTCCTAGTCTAGAGTCATAATCTTCAATGGGGCTTCCGAGGTTAGTTTTGAGCTTTTCTGGGTCAATGATGACCACATCGGCACGTTTGCCCTTGGTCAGTGAGCCAGCATCTAAGCCTAGCCAGTCTGCTGCCATTTTGGTGAGTCTGTAGATGGCTTTTTCTATGGGCAGCACATCAGGGTTGGCTTGTGCCTGCCGCAAAACTTGCAGCGAACCATCCTGAAAGGCCATATTGACATTGTGTGCCCCTGAATCATTGAAGCCTGGGATGGTGGTGCGGTGCGAGAGCAAGCGAAGTCTTTGTTTGGGGCGGTGATTGGCTACGGCACTGTACCAGCGGATTTGGGTATCATATTTTGCCATCAAATCCATAAAGTACTCTAGGGCATCTTTGCCTTCTTCTTGTGCAATTTGGGCAAAAGATTTTCCGATATGCTTTGCTACGGGTGATTTTTCTATCCACATATCATCTAAGCGGCGGGGGAAAACCGATGCACCGCCATGGTTCCAGTCTTTTTTAAACCATTTACGAAATTCAGCATCTGCAAAAAGCATTTTGCGTTCTTCGTGGCTCGCCCCAATGGCTTTGACTGCCGAAGGAAACTCCTCGAAAAGAGGCGTAATAGGGCCGTCTGCATAGTTTAAGAAGGGTTCTGCAAGCGCTTGCCACCTTATGTTAGCTCCTAGCAGATTGTTGGCTACTTCGGCAAGCGTAGTGGCGAGTAAGTGGATTTTTTTGTCAGATTTTACGTCTAAAGCAGCTACAATGGTGGTTTTGAGAGGCTTTTGGAAAATTCCTGCACTCATTCTTAAGAGATGCAAGACTGATTTTTTATCTACAGCATTGGGGGTGGCCTGCAGCACACGGTCAAAGCGGCGGACAATATTGGCGAGGCGGCGGTATTCTTTGACACTGGCTTGCTGCGAGGGCACAGAAATCCCCTTAAATTCTGCTTTGTATTCTCCTAAAATTCTATGGAAAGGCAGCATATCAATAGACAAGCCTAGATAGCCTGCTTCCATGGCTTCTGCCACGATTTTATCCATTTTTTTGAGCTCCTGCTCCTCTGCTTTGCGTATTCTGAGGCTTCGCTCAAAACCCATGGCAGAGATTCGGACATTAGAATGACCGATGAAACTGGCAATATTAGGCCCCACGGGCAAGGTATCTAAATGCTCATAATATTCTGCGGTAGTTTTCCAAGTAACTTTGTCTTTGAGCCAAGCCCGCAATATATCTGTGGGCATGTTTTCTACACGGCTAAAAAGCTCTAACATCTCTTGCTCTGAACCTATGGCGCTTGAGAGGGAGCAATTTCCGAAGACAACCGTGGTGGTGCCATGCCTTACTGATTCTTCCAAGCCTGGCATCACCTCTACCTCTGCGTCATAATGTGTGTGGATATCCAGAAAGCCTGGCATGACCCAGCAGCCTTTGGCATCTATTTCATGGGCGTTTTCTATAGGTGGGATTTGCCCTATTTCGGCTATTTTGCCATCTTGGATGAGTACATCCGTGATACGCCCTTGACTGCCTGTGCCGTCAAAAAAAGTACCATTGCGTAAGATAGTAGTATTAGACATTTATTTTGGAGGTTAATTTTAGATTTATCAACTTTTTATAGGATTTAGACTTTAATTTATATGAAAATCTCTATAATAGCAAATATATAAGTTTTTGAATACAGACAAAACACTTTCTGCCTCTGTGGGTTGATTTTTGTAAATCAAATTTGTATTTTTCTCAAATTACTTTTATGATGAAACACCTAATTAGATTATTTACAGCTTGCTCCTTTTTATTTTCTTTGGGCGATTTGTCTGGGCAGAGCCTTAGTCCTCAAGACTCTATAGAGAGGGCAGCCATCCAGCAAGTCATCCAAGCATCTTACATTGATGCCATTTATAATCTAGGAGATACCACGGCTATGCGTCAGGGTTTTCATGAAGGTTTTCAGCTTTTGGGTCTGCGAGCAGACCAAAGTTTGAGGATACTGCCCATTGCTGAGTGGGTGGCACTAGTCCAAGAAAAGAAAAATCAAGGAAAATATCCTCCCTCAGCACAAAGCAGGGTTTCGGTTAATTTTCTGAGAATAGATGTGGTAGAGACAGTGGCCTCTGCCAAAATTGAGTTTTTGGTGGGTGGGCAGGTCAGATACATTGATTTTTTGGCTTTGTATAAATTTGGGAATGACTGGAAAATTATGAACAAAGTCTATTATGAACTACCCAAGTAATGATAGCTAGAAGAATACTTCACCCACAAAAAAGCGGCATTTTTGAAGAGAAAAAACGTCCACCTTATAAAAAAAATATTTTTTTGTAATGTTCTAAGAAAAAGAGGGTAAGCCTATACAAACCCAAAAAATTAGAACGCATGAAAAAATTACTTATCCTCCCTCTCCTCATCTTCTGGGCAACATTAGGCTACACCCAGACCAAGACAGACAAGACCCTTTCACCTTATTTCTTGGTGAAAAGTAGCCAACAAGGCACAGACCAGATGCCCCTCAAACATACCTCCGCAGAGGTGAGCATTGCGGGCGTGATAGCCGATGTGAAAGTGAAGCAAGTCTATGTCAATCAAGGTGAAAACACCCTCGAGGCCATTTATGTATTCCCTGGCTCTACCAAGGCAGCCGTCTATGGGATGAGCATGACCATCGGCGAGCGAAAACTTTTTGCCAAAATAGAAGAGCGTAAAAAAGCCCGAGAAGACTATGAGCAAGCCAAACAAGAGGGCAAAACTGCCTCTCTCCTCGAGCAGCAAAACCCCAACGTATTCCAGATGAATGTCGCCAATATCCTCCCAGGGGATTCTATCACGGTAGAGCTTCGCTACACAGAATTGCTCGTGCCGAGTGAAGGCGTCTATGAATTTGCTTACCCTACTGTAGTGGGGCCAAGATATTCAGAAACCCCTGAAAATGAAGCACTTGACAATGAGCAATGGGTCAAAAATCCTTACCTACACGAGGGCGAAAAACCCAACTATACTTTTAACCTCAGCACCACACTCAATGCAGGCATGCCTATCCAGCAAGTTACCTGCAGCACCCATGAGGTAGATATCAAGTATGCAGGCAAAAATACCGCCGCCATCAGCCTTAAAAATTCTGAAAAATACGCAGGAAACAAAGATTACATCCTCAGATACAGACTCACAGGAGGGCAGATTCAGTCGGGATTATTGCTTTATGAAGGTGAAAATGCCGTGGCAAGTGGCGAACTGAAAAGCTACGAAGATGCCCAAGCAGAAAAATTCTTTTTGCTGATGATGCAGCCTCCCAAAGCTCCTACCAATGAGCAAATCCCTCCACGTGAGTATGTCTTTATCATAGATGTATCTGGATCTATGAATGGCTTTCCGCTAGATATTTCTAAAAAACTCCTCCGCGAACTGATTGGCAAGCTAAGACCCACAGACCGATTCAATGTGATGCTTTTTGAGAGTAGCAACCAAATGCTCTCCCCCGAATCTATGCCTGCTACCCAAGATAATATCAACAAAGCCATCAAAGTGATAGACCAGCAAGGTGGTGGCGGTGGCACAAGGCTGATGCCTGCCCTTCAAAATGCACTTGCTTTCAAAGAAACCAAAGACTTCTCTCGCACTTTTGTGGTCATCACAGATGGCTATGTAAGTGTAGAAAGAGAAGCTTTTGACCTTATCCGTGATAACCTTAACCAAGCCAATCTCTTCGCCTTCGGTATAGGCTCAGCGGTCAATAGATACCTCATAGAAGGAATGGCAAAGGTAGGAATGGGTGAGCCTTTCATCATCACCAGCCCTCAAGAAGCTCCTGCGATTGCCGAAAAATTTAGAAATTATATCCAAAATCCTGTACTGACCAATATACAGCTTACTTACAATGGCTTTGATGTCTATGACATTGCCCAGGTGAGCATCCCGGATGTGTTTGCAGAAAGACCCATCGTCATTTATGGTAAATACAAAGGAAATCCGCAGGGCACGATCACGCTCACAGGGCTTTCGGGCAACAAACCCTACAAGCAAGTCATCAAAGTAGCCGATGCCGACAAAAGCAATAACCAAGCACTCAGATACCTCTGGGCAAGGAAAAAAATAGAAACTTTGGATGATTACAACCGCCTTTCTATCAACTACTGGGGAGACCCCAGCGCCTCACAAGTAGCACAAATGATACAGGCTGACCCTGCCAACAAAGAAAGAATAGCACAAGTAACCCAACTTGGGCTAAAATACAACCTCCTCACGGCTTATACTTCCTTCATCGCCATTGACCCAGAGGCACGTAATGCAGAGGGCAAAAGCACCACCGTAACACAGCCACTCCCTCTGCCTGAGGGTGTGAGTGATGCCGCAATAGGTAATAACAATGTATTCTATGCCCCCACACAATCATACCATACAAATGGAAGTTATTCAGGAAATGTAAGGAGGCGAAAACAAATGAGCCAACCTACACTCAAAAAAGAGCAACACGACATCCAAATAATGGAAGATATAGAGGTAGAAATATGGGTGGATGAAGAAGAAAAACCCAAAGAAGATGCTGAAAGCCAAGCTACCTTTGATGAGCAAGGAAATGACCTCATGACCTTTATCAAAGCCAACTTGAAGATTCCGGTCAAAGCCCAGAAAGAAGGAATCAGCGGAAAGGTGTGGCTGTCTTTTACCATCAAAGCAGATGGTACGCTCACAGATATTAAAATTATACAATCTCTCAGCCGAGAATGTGATGCAGAAGCCCTCAGACTGCTACAACTGACCGCAGGAAAATGGACGGCTGCTTCTAAAAATGGAAAAGCCAGAGATTCCAAAGAAAGTATTACCATCGCTTTTTAATTGAATATTCGTAGTAATCTACCGAAAAGAGGAGGGCATTTTGCCTTCCTTTTTTTTGTTTTTCCAGCAATACAGGTTCATCTAAGGAAATAGCAGAAATTGTTTTGTCATGTTTTAGACATTTGCTTTACGATGTAGTCTTTCGGCACACCTTCGGATTTTTTACGAAATGACAGCGAAAAAAATACCTCTTTTCATTAAAATTCTCCGTTCGGGAATTAGGGGGCTAGGGGCTGCTAATCCGTTACACAGCCCTCTGAAGCCGAAGAAACGGACTTGGCATATTTATACAAAATTCCTTGAGTGGCTTTGAGTGCTGGGGCTTTCCATTGAAGTTTCCTTTTTTGGATTTCTTCCTCACTTAGTTGCACGTCTATTCGGTTAGTTTCTGCATCTATGATGATTAAATCGCCATTTTCTACTAAAGCAAGCATACCACCTGCTTGGGCTTCGGGGGTGATATGCCCCACTACAAAGCCGTGCGAGCCGCCTGAAAAGCGTCCGTCTGTAATCAATGCCACATCTTTGCCCAAGCCTGCACCCATGACGGCAGAGGTAGGTTTGAGCATTTCGGGCATTCCTGGTGCACCTTTGGGGCCTTCGTAACGAATCACAATGACCTCTCCTGCTTGGATTTCTCCATTTTCTACGCCTTTAATCATTTCAAATTCACCATTATAGACACGGGCTTTCCCTTCAAATCTCAGCCCTTCTTTGCCTGTGATTTTGGCCACACTGCCTCCCTCGGCTAGATTACCCTTTAAGATTTGGATATGCCCTGTTTCTTTAATTGGTTTTTCTACGGGCATAATGATTTGCTGCCCTTTGGTGAGTGAAGTAACCTCTTCTAAGTTTTCGGCAATGGTTTTGCCTGTTACGGTCAGACAGTCTCCATGCAAGTAGCCTTTTTCAAAGAGATATTTCATGACGGCAGGAGTGCCTCCTACTTGGTGCAGGTCTTCCATGACATACTGCCCGCTGGGTTTTAAATCAGCCAAGAAAGGCGTTTTATTGCTTATTTCTTGAAAATCATCCATTGCCCAGTCTATGTCAAAGGCTTTTGCCATGGCCAAGAAGTGCAGCACAGCATTGGTAGATCCTCCGAGTGCCATCACTAGGGTGATGGCATTTTCAAAGGATTTTCTTGTAACGATGTCTTTGGGTTTTAAATCTTTTTCTAAAAGATGGTGCATGGCTGCCCCTATCTGATGGCATTCATTGATTTTTTGAGGGCTAATGGCAGGGTTAGAAGAGCTGTAGGGCAAGCTCATGCCCAGTGCTTCTATGGCAGAAGCCATGGTGTTGGCGGTGTACATCCCTCCGCAAGCACCTGCTCCTGGGCAGGCTTTTTTGATGATGCTTTTAAAATCTTCGGGCGTAATTTTTCCTGCAAATTTTTCACCCAGCACCTCAAAGGCAGAGACAATGTCTAGTTTTTTGCCCTCGTGGTGTCCTGGGTGAATCGTGCCTCCATAGACCATAATGGCGGGGCGGTTGAGCCTCCCGAATGCCATGAGAGAACCTGGCATGTTTTTATCACAACCTGCAATGGCGATGACTGCATCATACCATTGTGCTTCTACGACAGTTTCTATGGAGTCTGCAATAATATCACGAGAGGGTAATGAAAAACGCATGCCTTCTGTGCCATTAGAGATGCCATCACTCACACCAATGGTATGAAAAATCAGTCCTAAATCACCTGCCTCTTGCACGCCTGATTTTACGTGTTTAGCAAGGTCGTTGAGGTGCATATTGCATGGATTTCCTTCATAGCCCATACTGACGATTCCTACTTGCGGTTTTAAAAGGTCTGCTTCTTCTAGCCCTAAGGCATAAAGCATGGCTTGGGAGGCAGGTTGGCTTTCGTCTTGTGTGATTCTTTGACTATATTTATTGAGCATGTTATTTCATTTTAAGTATGAACTATGAATGGGTCTTATTGAGGACTTTTTTTAATTGTTGTTATGAGAACTATGAATACACTATTTTGTAAACTTGGTGTAAAATTAATGACTATGAGTCATTTTATAAAGTAATGGTTATTGATTTTTTGAAAAATATTGGTTTTTGTCTTCTCTAAGAAAATCACTTTGTTCAAAATATTACTTTTTGAAGATTTAATTAAATAATTAGGACATATTTACCTTACTCACTGCTGTTACAAAAGAGTATGGGAGATTTCTTGGGTCTCTAAGATTTTATACGCCAAAAAACCACCCCTGAGAAATTTTAAAATCTGTTAGAGGTGGTTTTTGACATAGGCTTTGCAATGTATGGGTGTTTTTAGGCCTCTTTGCTTATCCCAAAAGTCAGTACAGGGACTTGTGCTTGATTGACCACATCTTCGGCGGTGCTTCCTAAGAAGAAGTGTGCAATGCCTTTTCGTTGTGAGCTTTGCAATGCTATTAAATCTACTTTGAGGTATTTTGCCATATTTAGGATGCCAGCGTCTTCGGTGCGGGCATTGGTTTGGTGCAAGACTACCTCACTCAGTCCTGCTTTTTCCACGAATTTTTCTTGTCTTTCCAGAATTTCTTCTTTGTCTAAGAATCCGAAGGAAGAGTTTACGTAAAGTAGGTGGATTTTTCCTCCAAAAATATTTGCGAATGCACCCATCCGCTGGAGTGCTTCTATTTGCCCATCACGGAGTGTGCTAGGGAAGAGGATATTGTCAAAGCTGTCAAAATCAGGGGCATTTTCTTTGATGGCAAGTACGGGGCAAGAGGCAAGGCGAACGACCTTTTCGGTGTTAGAGCCTACCCATATTTCTTCGAGGGTACGTGTGCCGTGTGTTCCCATCATAATCAGGTCAATCTGATGGTCTTTTACATACGACTTTATTTTTTTGAAGATATTGCCTGTTTCGATGATGATTTTGTATTGGGCTTCGGGGAAAGCTATTTTTTTGATATAAGACTGAATCATCTCTAAGGTATTCTCTTGAATAGACTCGATGTATGATTTCTCTAATATTTCGTTTACCTCTTCTGGCTCGGGTGCCATGATTTGCCCTCCAAGAGAAGAAATCACGTGCAGGATATCTACTTCGGCTTCGTATTTTTTAGCAAACCTAAAAGCAGCATTGAGGGCAGTCTGTGCATGTGTAGAGAAATCAGTGGGGACTAATATTTTTTTCATAAATGATAGGTTTAATTTTGTGAATTAATAGGTTTTTGTTAAAAATCAATGAACTGTATGTAGATTATTTTGTGTTTTGAGATAGACTTTTTGCATCTCCGTCAGTTTGGGTTTAAATTACATAGGAATTGTCAAATAGTATGATAATTCTTCCAAAAGTACTAAAATCCAAGAATTTTCATCAAAGTTACGTTTTTAGTTGCGGTATTTAGAGGGTACAGAAAAAGGGAATGAGATAGGCTTTTGCCCGAGTGTAGTTTTGCTATGGAGGATGATTACGTTTGTTTTTTGTATTTCTTGGGTATTTTTATCTTTGTAGCTGACTTCTATGAGTCCTTTTTGTGGAAACCAATTTCCCTGTTTTTTTCGGTAATTTAAGAATTGTATTTCTAGTCGATTTCCTGAGGCGAGGTCAAGGAGTTGGAGCTTGTCTAACTTTCCGATTTTTGAGTTTACAAAATTAACAATCTCTATTCCTTCTTTTTCTTGGGTGATTTTGAGGAATTTGCCTTCGGTGCTGACCTGCTCGGCATCATAGCGTGGGAGGGGCATATCGCCCAATAAAATCGCCTGCATGAGTTTGTAGTCAATCTCAAATTTGAGGAGTCGGGTGAGGGTATCTAAGTCAGATTCTAGGTATTGTTTATTGATGCGGTCTATGAGGTAGATAGAGTCTTTTGTAATCTGTGTGCGTATGCCCTCAATGCCTACGGGCCCCGTGATAGAAGCCCAGATAAGGCTATCACGCTTCATTCTTAGCTTTACTTTGGCACTGAATTGCTGTGCTGTGTTTTTGTATTCTAGCTTAAATTTGGTATCTAAATAAGTAAAATCTGAGGCACTACCCAATGAAGCAGGGGGTTTTTGGCAGCTGATGAACAAGACAAACATCCATGCCCCAAAAAATAACCGGGCATAAGCCCGGCAAGGTATATTGTGATGGGGTGGTCTAAATTCTGTGATTTGCTTATTCATAAAGTTGTTTGTTGCTTATTTTTTTGTCTAAATTTTTAGAAGTCCCCCCCTTTAATTTTGCTTTTTGCCACTGCTCTAGGGCATGTTCTACATCTCCTAGTTGAAAAATCACATCTCCATAATGCTCTATGACTGCCCCACTTTGTGTAAACTGCAAGGCTTTTTCTAGCGTCTTTTTGGCTTTTTTATAGTCTTTTTGGGCATAGAGCACCCAAGCATACGTATCTAAGTAAGTCGCATTTTCGGGTTCGTTTTCTACCAGTCTTTCTGCCATTTCTTTGGCTTTGGATAGCTTTTCTTTTCGGATTGCGAGGTAATAGCTGTAATTATTGAGTGTTCTTGGGTGATTGGGGTCAAGGGCGAGGGCTTCTTCGTAAGCAGCATTGGATTCTTCATACTGCTGTATAGCCTGATAGGCATCTCCTAGCATAGACATAAAGTCGAGCTTAAGTTCATCTTGGTTAAATGCCATTCTTTTGCCTTCTTCTAGGGCTTCAATGGCGGGGTTATAGTTTCCTTTTCCTAGCTGCCCCATGCCTAAGTAAAGCCAGAAGAGGGCTTGGTTGGGGTGCAGCTCTAGGGCTTCTTCTGCGTGTATGGTTAGGCTGTCAAAGTTGCTATTTTCTGACTCAATGGCAAGAATCTGTTGCCATATTTTGGGGTGAATGTTGGGGTCTATTTGAGTGGCTTTGAGGTATTGTTCTTTGGCTTGCTTTTGTTGGTTTTGCCTCACGAGCATATCAGCATAGAGTACATAAGCTGTGGCGCTGCTGGGCTGTGTCTGTATAATTTGCTTTGCAAGCTGCGTGTATTGCTCATTGGGAGCTTTTTCTTTGTCTTGCTGCAGGTAATCTAGCATCGTCTTCACTTTGTCTTCTGCGGGCAGTTCGGGGCTGGCAAAGGCAATTTTAAGTTGCTCAATAAACTTTTGTGTTTCTCCTTTTTCTCGGTAAATCATAGCCAATAGCAGATAGACACGTGGGTCAAGGCTCTCCTTTTTGGCGGCTTCTTCTAAGATAGGAAGGGCCGCCTCGCTTTGTTTATTGGCGATAAGCATTTCGGAGAGTGAGATGGCATGTCTGGGGTTTTGTGGTTCGGCTGCGAGTAGTTTTTCCCCCTCTTTGATTGCCTTATCTGCCTGCCCTAGCTGGAGGTAGATTTGTTGTTTTCGGTGTGTGATTTGCTCATCGGGGCCGTATTCTTTTTCGAGTTGGTCAAAAGTATTGATGGCTTTTTGTGCTTCATTGTTTCTTTCGTAGAGGTTGGCAAGGTCATAATAATAGGCACTGTTTCCTATTTTGGCATCTATCATTTTTTGATAGATCTGTGTTGCTTGGGTTATTTTTGCTTGCCGCTCGTATATTTTTGCCAATAAGATATAAAAATAAGGGTTGGACTTGTCTTCATCTAAGGCTTTTTGGGCATAGACCTCTGCCTCGTAGAGATTGTCTAGCCTTGCGTGGGTTTCGGCAATTTTAAAATCAATGGCAGGTGCTTTTTCTACAAAACTATGTGCGTGCTCAAAGGTAGAGAGTGCTTTGGGGTAATTTTCTAGGCTAAAAAACTTCATTCCTTCTATAAAATAATACTCAGCCTCCGCCTGTGCTTGTTTTGGGGATAGTCTCTCCTTGCTTGTTTTATTTTTCTTTTTTTGGGCTTGAAGAGGGCAAGTGTTTAAAACAATCAAACCTAGGCAAAATGCCCAGGTTATGAGAGTAGCTTTGGAATATAGTTTCATAATCTATTCAATTTATGCTTTCAATTGGTTGTAATCGCCCAAGCTTAAGTCTTGGCTTTTACCTTCATAATGTACAAAATTACCGACCATGGAATTGTGAAGGTGTGCATGAGCGATGACCGTATTTTGTTGTATGATGGAATCTTTAATGATAGAATCCGTAATTTTTGTATTCTCTCCTATAGAAACGTGAGGCCCTATGATACTGTTATGTATCTCTACATTTTCTCCTATAAAAGCTGGCTGTATGATCACAGAGTTGTGTAGTTTGGCACTTGCAGAGACAAGGCTTTGGTCTTGGATAAACTCTAAATAACGGTGATTGGTTTGTATGGTTACATCTTTGTTGCCACAGTCTAGCCACTCATTGACCTGCCCTGTCAAGAATTTTGTGCCTTTGTTTTTCATGTTTTCTAGGGCATCCGTAATCTGGTATTCTCCCCTGTCTTTGATGTCATTGTCTATCAAATACTGGATTTCGTCACGGAGATAAGCTCCGTCTTTAAAATAATAAATACCAATGATGGCAAGGTCAGACACAAAAGTGCTTGGCTTCTCCACAAAATCAGTGATGACATTGTCTTGGTCATACTTCACCACACCAAATGCACTGGGGTCTTCTACCTTTTGCACCCAGATAACACCCTCAGCTTCAGCATCTATTTTAAAATCAGCCCTGAAAAGTGTGTCTGCAAAGGCGACAATCAGTTTTCCGTCCATAGAATCTTTTGCACACTGAATGGCGTGGGCAGTTCCTAGCTTTTCATCTTGGTAATAAATGCTTGCTTTTGCACCGATTTGCTTGCCGATTTGGTGCAGTTGCTGCTCTACTTCTTTGCCAAAATCTCTGCCTATGATAAAAGCCACTTCTTCTACTGCTTCGGGGCATAGTTTTGCCAAGTCTTCTACCAAGCGGTGCACAATGGGCTTGCCTGCAATAGGGATAAGGGGCTTAGGGACAGTCAGTGTATGTGGGCGAAGGCGTGTGCCACGGCCTGCCATAGGGATAATAATTTTCATAGTTTTCTAAATTTTAAGTACGGTTCTAAAAAGTTTAAGTGTATGTGTAGTTTGTTATTTTAGGGAGAAGAGGCTCGTACAAACAGATTCCTCTGGTCTGTCTGAATACATTTCTGCTAGGCAGTGCCCGTGCTGCCAAAACCGCCTGCCCCTCTTTCAGTTTCGGCGAGGTCTTGAGCTACCTCCCAGCTTACTTTTTCATATTTACTGACCACCATCTGTGCAATCCGCTCTCCTGGATGAATTTTAAATGCCTCTGTGGAGTAATTAACCAGCAATATTCTAATTTCACCCGTATAGTCAGAATCAATCGTACCAGGAGCATTCAATACTGTGATGCCATACTTGAGGGCCAGACCGCTGCGTGGGCGTATCTGTGCTTCGTATCCGTCGGGGAGTTTTAAGGAGAGTCCCGTAGGAATGGCAATTCTCTCTAAGGGCTTGAGTACCATAGGTTCTTCTAAATTTGCCCGAATATCCATCCCTGCTGAGCCTTCAGTGGCATAAGAGGGAAGTTCAAAGGGGGATTCATTGATGATTTTGACTTTCATGTTTTGTGAATTAAGGCACTCAAATTTGGTGCATCTTTCTTATTTCCAAAAATAAAGAATAATTTGACCGTAAAAAATCTAAATTCTTTTAATTGCTAATTTTTTTGTTGGAAATCACCAAGCACCTCCTACAGGCAGCCTTGCGAGTTTGGTTTGATTAGTGCCCTTTTGCCAGACATTGCCATGCTTTTTCTGTGCTTGAAAAATAGGCAATAAAATCACGTTCACTGACTTTTTTCTTGTCTAAGCGAAGAAGTTCCTCATTGTCAAAAATAGAATTATTGACCACAAGAAGCAGCTTTTGAAGCCCTTCTTTGATTATTTGAGCCATGATGGCAGGCGTAAAATAATTATCTGAAGATGATAAGGAGGCGTTTTCAAGCCCCAAAATCCAAGCCCTTACTTGGTGCTTCTCTGTAATCTGCATGGCTTTCTCTAGGCTCAGACGAAAATCTGCAATACTGATGAAGCCCTCACAAACCCACAGCAGGCAGTGCAGGGGTGCATCATGGAGGAGCATTATCTGCCCTTGTCTAAAATATAAAACCAACTCTCGCTGAGGCTCAATGTTACGGATAGCCGAAGCTCCCTCAGTATTTTGTGAATTACTCAAATTAAAATTTATTCAAATGCCTTAATTGCTATACATTTTTGGATTTGTCAAGGTATTGTCAAAACTACACACAGACGGCTTATGCCTCAGAAAACAAAAACATTGCCTCCTCTGGATTCTCTACCTCTACAATAAGCTGCTGATAGTCTTCATCTTTTAACTCTACGATGATGCTTTTTTCTTTGTTCATCACATCCCAAAAGGTCTTCCCGTCTGCAGCATAAAAAGTGCCCGCAGTGATGAGGTAAGGCACATAAGTCCCTGGCATTCTGAAGCCCTTCCATTCACTAATCACTGAGAAATCTCGGTGTACTTTTAAGATATGTGCTTTCGGAATCTCTAACTGACTTTTAAAAGCCCAGAGTTTGTGCATTCCTTTGATTTCAAAAATAAACTTGTCTTCTTTTTTGTGAATCTCTACCATGATTTTTCTTTTTTATACCTCTACTAAAATTAATATGACCGCCAAATATAAATTTGTGCGATAAAAAAAGAGGCATTTCTTAGGGAAATTTTCCGAGGATTAACCTAAAAGAAATGCCAAATTTAACAGAAACACTCTTGGTTTTAAGACCAATTCTTTCCAACGCAAATATCTATGATTTTCTCAAATTATCACTACGATTTTACAATTATCTAGACCTGTTACCACTCGTTCCATCGGTCGCTTAGGAATGATGGCTTTACGCAGTGTGGAGCGGTTTTATGCACAAACACCTTTTGACTGGACATCTGTACGCATATTACTATTCAAAAATTTCTTTTATCAGGCAAAGCAAATCTATCTTTTGGCAGCAGATGAGCCTGTTCAAAAGAAGGCAGGTAAAAGCGCCCATGGTTTAGCGTGGTTTTATTCTTCCTTAGCCAAGAAAGCCATTCCTTCGGTAAGTTTTCTTG